>NZ_BIMD01000002.1 GCF_004000905.1 Paenibacillus humicus NBRC 102415 | reverse complement strand
CATGCTCCGCGCTTTCCCTCGCCTGCTGCACGAGGCCGGTGATCTGCTCCATCATCTCATTGAAGCTTGAAGACAGCTGTCCGATCTCGTCCTGCGAACGATGGTGAGAGCGTATCGTCAGATTGCCTTTTTTTCCTTCGTTCATCAGATTGCGGAGACGGCGCAGCGGTATTCCGACCATCCTCATGACGATAAACCCAAGCAGAATCGCCACCACAATCGCGCCGATGGAAACATATACGGTCAGATTGTAGATTTTCCGCGCGTCCTTCACCAGCTCGCCCACCGGTATCGTTCCCGCCGCCATCCATGGGTTGGACTTGAATCGGTTGTAGATCGCAAGCGACTTCGTTCCGCTCTCGTCTGTGACGAACATGCCTGAATCGCCGTCCTTGGCTTGGGTGCTGAAGGCTACCGCCGACTTACCTCCGATCATATCCCTGCCGGAAGCATCCAGCAGAATTCCGTCCTGGCTGTCGAGGATCGATACCGTGCCGCCTTCGCCAAGCTGGGCGCCCTGTAGCTGGTCCTGGATGGCCCGGTCCTGGATCTCGATGAGCACGACATAGATCGGATCCGTCCCCCCGGGCTCTCGGAGCGCACGGGCCAACCCCAGCGTCGGATTTCCCCCATTCTGGAATCCTGTCGGCTGTGTGGGGATCCAGACGCCTTGATTGAGGTCTTTCAGCGCTTCCTGATACCAGGCAGCCTGTTGAACCTTCTCCAGCTCCAGCTTGCCCGTTCCAAGAACCCGCTCGCTCAGCTTGGAGCTGACCGGAATCAGATTGAGGTTCTCCACTCCCGATGTGCCGAGCACCATGCTCTGAAGCTTGTTGTTCAGCTCGCGCTCCGCATTGGTCCGGGCGCTGTCATCCGAGGCGTACATCGTAGAGCCGATCATGTTCTGCAGCGTAACGTCCGCGACGAACTGCAGCGAGAAATCATTGAATTTGTCGAAGACGAGATCAAGCTTGTCCGAGAGCTGCTTGAGCGTCGCCTGTGAGGATTCCGACACCTTGCTCTCGATGACGCTCTTTGAAATTTGGTAGGAGAAATACCCCATGAGCAGCACGCATGCCAAAATGCCTGCAAAAAAAGTAAGAAAGAGCTTTAATCCGACCGATCTTACGATGTTCAAGGAGAGCCTGCCGGTTCTCCCGGCCTTTGCTGCGGCTTGTTCACCGCCTGTGTCGCCGCTGTTGGCGTTGTCCTTGTTTTTCCGCTTTTCTTTCCATTGTGCCAAACGATTCCCCATCACCGTTCACCATCCTGTGGTCGCAATCTCTTTCTTATCCTTATCGGAATGCTGGGCACGGGTCTTTAGTCTCATGTCAGATAAATATTTTCTTTACAATGCTTATCGATCGATTCGATTCGTTTTAAGCTCTTGAATAATCAAAATTTGAGAATAGAATAGTCAGTTTATGGAAGATATTTGAATCGCAATGGAAAGGAATGACGTTTTGTCAAAAAAACAACATGAAACTAAAATTGCCTTTTCAGTCTTCTTTAGCTTCTCCTTTATCCTTTTCATGGCGCAATCTCTCATGATTCGAGCCGATTTTGTTGCCATCCGCAAGAATGTCTTGGACCCGTCTCAACGCATAAGCAGACCGTGTCCGCCTCCTCGATAAGCCGCGAAGCAGAGCTCTCCCTGAGACTCTGCCGCAGAAGCAGATATTCGATTTCTTCACGGACCTCCTGAACCAGTAAACAGGCATCAATGGATTTGCTCACGATCTGACTGAATTCGAAGCTCCCGCAAAAAGGACCGCGACGTTTGGCACAAACAAGCAGTTCGCCGCATCACATGGCCCACCTTCACTCGATGACCTCTGGCATCAACTATATGGAAGAAAACAATCCATGTTTACCTCTTTGCGGAACGAGTGGTAGGATCTCCTTACCATGCCTTTCAGAGGGTCTTTCGGACTATGGTTGTACTCGAGCACTATGTTTTTTATGTCAAAAAAATCCCCCGCCAGCCGAGGCCAGTGGGGGATTAAATTCATATCGTTTAACCATGTTGCGGAAAAGATTGGCAGCCGCAGGCGCCAAACGCTCATGGAAGGCTTTTGCCGATTGCTTTAGCGGATGCGCTTGCGCATCATATCCATCGGATGGACAGGCTGAGCCGTCCGGATCCGCACCTGCTGCAGCGGATGCCGCGCGGCATCGAGCAGCTGTCCTTCCAAGTCGCGGATCTCCTCGACCGTCTGTTTGAAGAAGGTACCTCCCGGCCCGAAGAACTCCACCTCGGTTCCGGGCTTGAAATGGTTGCGCTGCTGAATGACCGCCTCGCCTGTCGCCTCGTCATAGGAGAGGACAACGCCGGCGAAGTCGTACGGAGCGGCTTTTTGCTCCGGCTCGTAAATATGGTCTTCCGTACCCGGCGTATCGAAGAAGAAGCCCGTATTGAGCGGCCGGTTGGCGGACTTGTTGATCTCATCCACCCATTCCGGCTTCAGCTCATACCCTTCGGGATCGGCAAAGTAAGCGTCGATGGCTTGGCGGTAAGCGTTGACGACGGTAGCCACATAATGAAGGCTTTTCATCCGGCCCTCGATCTTGAAGCTGTCCACCCCGACCTCGATTAGCTCCGGCAGATGCGAGATCATGCACAGATCCTTGGAGCCCATCGTGAACTGGCTGTCCTGCTCGGTGTTGACGGAATCGCCGTCCACGTACAGATCGTACTTCCACCGGCAGGACTGGCAGCAGCCGCCGCGGTTGGAATCCCGGTCGGTGAAGTGGTTGGAGAGCACGCAGCGGCCCGAGAACGAGGAGCACATCGCGCCGTGGATGAACGCCTCGATCTCGATGTCGACATGGGCTTTCATCTCCGCGATTTCCTCGAGGCTCGTCTCCCGCGCAAGCACGACTCGCGGCAGCCCTTCGTCCTTCCAGAACTTGACCGTACGCCAGTTGAGCACCGACTGCTGGGTGCTGAGATGGACTTCCAGTCCAGGCGCGACCCGCTGGGCGGTCTCGACGATGGCGGGATCAGCCGCGATGATCGCGGCTATGCCGGCCGCTTCGAGGCCGCGCAAATAGTCCTCCAGGCCTTCAATATCTTCGTTGTGGGCATAGATATTGGTCGCGACGAATACCTTCGCTCCGTAACGGGCGGCAAATTCGACGCCTTCGCGCATTTCCTCGAAGCTGAAATTGTCCGCTCCCGAGCGGAGCCCGTACTTCTGTCCACCGATATAAACGGCGTCGGCGCCGTAATGGACGGCGAACTTGAGCTTCTCCAGGTTGCCGGCCGGAGCCAGCAGCTCGGGCCTGTCCAGGCGATGCCTTTTTCCTTTGAGAAGGGGTTTAATTGAAGTCATAGACATGATGTATTCACCTCCTGCTTGCTTGGATTAATAGACTTGCTCTTTGAAGAAGAAGCCGTAGCTTAGCTCCCGGCTGGGATCCTGAAGCGCGCGGATGGCGTCCAGCCATTCTTCCTTGAACTCGTAGCCGGCCGGGTCGGCCGCATAGGCGTCGATCGCTGCCCGGTAAGCGCGGATGACGGTCTCGTTGTACGCCGTCGTTTTCATCAAGCCTTCGACCCGCAGGCTGTCGATTCCCGCTTCCATCAGCTCATGCAGGTTCTCGATCATGCAGACGTCATCGGAGCTCATCATGTAAGTCCCATGGGCATCCTGGTAGATCGGATAGCGCTCGTCCCTGCGCTCCTCCTCCATCAGATAGAGCCCTTGGCCGAGACGGCTGTCAAGCTCCGAAGGCTCCTTGCCGAGATGGCCCATATAGCTGTCGACCAGAGAGCGCTTGGAATGGTAGATGTTCGTCATGCCATGCACCTGCACCTGAACCTCCAGAGAGGTCCGCTGCTTGATCTCGATGATCTGCTCCATGTTCAGCTCGCGCGCGAGCACGATGCGCGACGCTCCCCTGCGGCCCCAGTAATCGGCTTGGGCGTAGCTTGTCGAGGTCATCTCGGCGTTCCAGTGCAGCGCCACGCCCGGTGCCGCCTCGCGCGCGGTCACGAGAACGGACGGATCGCCGAAGACGATCGCATCCACGCCGATTTGCGCCAGAGAGCCGAGATACTCCGGCAATGAGTCTGCGGCCGCATTGTCCATCAGGTTGTTGACGGCGGCATAGATCCGCACGGGGCGGACGAAGCCATGCGCCGCCTCGACGGCCTCGGCCATCTCCTGAAGTCCGAATTCGCCCGGCAGCCTCGCTCCGTATTTGGATTCTCCGATAATGAACGCATCCGCTCCGGCTTCCATGAGCTTGCGGAGCTCGCCCAAGGAAGCAGCTGTTGTCAATAGTTCCGGTTTGGTATTCAAGTTGCGTCGTTCCTCCTTGCCTTTTACTTCTCGCTCTGCTTGATGTTGTTCAGATGCTGCTCGTAGGTGACGGCGAACAGGTGACGGCTGCTGCCGTCCTTCTTCGTCACATAATAGTAGTATTCGTTCTTCTCCGGATGCAGCGCAGCTTCGATGGACTTCAAGCTCGGACTGCTGATCGGTCCCGGCGGCAGGCCGTCGCTCCGGTACGTGTTGTAGGGGCTCTCGACCTCGAGATCCTTCTCGTAGAGCCTTTCCTTGGGCTTGTCCAGCAAGTATTGCACGGTGGCGTCGATCTGCAGCCGCATCGGCTTGGCCAGACGGTTGTAGATGACGCCGGCGACGGCAGCCCGCTCCGCGTCGACGACGACCTCGCGCTCGACCAGAGAGGCGACGGTAAGCAGCTCATGCAGCGACATTCCCCGCTCCTGCAGCGTCTCGTCGAGGTCAGGCAGCTCGGCAAGCTTGCGATCGGTCTCCTCCACCATGCGGGTGAGGATATCCTCCTCGGTGCTGCCCTTCTTGAGCTCGTACGTATCCGGGAACAAATAGCCTTCCAGACGATGGCGGATCCGGGAATCCTCCGGAATCGTCTTGACGGCTTCGGCGTCGCCCCAGGTACTACTGGAATCGGCCCGTTCAAGGAAGCGGTTCTTGTCGATGATGCCTTCCTTCGACAGCTTGTCCGCAATCTGCAGCAGCGTATAGCCTTCCGGAATCGTGAACCGGATGACCGCTTCCTTCACCGTGGAGCCGCTGTTCAGCTTCTGGATGATCGCTTCATGCTCCATGCCCGGCGCGAGCTCATAGGTTCCAGCCTGGAAGCTGCCGCCCTGTTCCTTGAATTTCAGGTAATATTTGAAAATGAAGGCATTCCGAATAATGCCTTCGCGCTCCAGAAGGTCGGCCACCTGAAACGGCGACATGCCCCGGGCGATCTGCACTCGCTTCATATCGCCCGCAGCCGCAGGCCGCAGGCCGTTCCAAATATATCCTGCGATTCCTGCAGCCGTCACGAGCAGCAGGGTAAGCAGCGTAAGTACTACCCAAAGCGTAATCCGGCTTCTCGCCGGCCCGGACGGCTGCCCGCCCGGCATGCCGCTCATCTCTTCGTTCCGCATCTCTATCCCTGTCCCCCGCTTCGCAAGTGTCGCCGGCACTCCGCTTTCATCGGCGCTTTCATGACACAACCAAAAGGGGCGGTGTCAGCCGCCCCTGCGTCAACTGCTATTCCTCGTTGTCCGACCCTTCGAAAAGCAGGGCGTCATAGGATTCGGCCGCAAGCTCCCACTCTTCGTCATCCTCGATCGTCTCCAGCTCTGGAGTTCCATCCTCGCCAAGCACGATCAGGAACATCTCCACTTCGCCCTCCTTGCGCAGGGCAGGAGATTGGAGAGCCGCATAGCTGCGGTCGCCGAGGCTGAATTCCGCTTGGACCGTATAAGGAATTTCCTGCCCGCTGTCGTCGACGAGCAGAACTTCCCGGCCGAAAGTTTCTTTAAGGAGCGTGATGCGCTCCGGCTGCGATGTGCTCATTAACCTTGTTCTTCCTCCAGTTCGCCGAGCAGGGTATTGAACGTTTCCTCTACCATGCTCCACTCTTCTTCGTCTTCGATCGTGTACAGCTTGAGATCGTCGCCATCCTCCTCGTAACGGAAGGCGTACACCTCGTCCTCTTCATCCTCTTCTCCGCCTTCGGAGTTCAGGGGAACGACCATCATATATTTCTGGTCCGAGCCGTCAACCTCGAACTTCATGATTACCTCGAATTCCTCTTCGTTGCCGTCTTCGTCCGGAATATAGATGATTTCCGGCTCTTCGTACTGCATGTCGTCATTTGCCATCGTTACCCTCACCTTTTCATCTTAGAGTCGAGATAGTTTTGCAAAATAAGCGCGGCCGCCATCTTATCCACGACCTGCTTTCGTTTCTTGCGGCTGACATCCGCCTCGATGAGCGTCCGCTCTGCGGATACCGTCGTAAGTCTTTCGTCCCATAGGTGTACAGGTAAGTTCAGTACTTGCCCCAATTCCTCGGCAAATGCGATGCAAATTTCGCCACGCGGACCGATGCTGCCGTTCATGTTCTTGGGCAGCCCGACAACGATTCCAACCACTTCGTGCTCAGCCGCAAGCGCGGCGAGACGCTGCATCTCGCTGCCGTCCCTGCGCTGCACCACTTCGAGCCCCTGGGCAGTCCAGCCCATCGGGTCGCTGAGGGCAACGCCGATTCGGCGGTCGCCGTAATCCAAGCCCATCAATCTCATCTGCCGCTACCCTCTCCAGTCGCCAGCCTGCCGTTCAATCAGCGGTGATTGGCCAGATAGGAGCGCACTAATTCCTCAATGAGCTCGTCTCGTTCCTTCTTGCGGATCAGGCTTCTTGCGTTGTTGTGCCTCGGGATGTAAGCGGGATCTCCGGACAGGAGATACCCGACGATCTGGTTGATCGGATTGTAGTCCTTGTCCACCAGCGCGTCGTACACCGTCAGCAGGATATCCTTCGAGGAAGCCTCAGGACCGTCCGCAACCACGTCAAACTTCATTGTCTTGTCCATGGAGCTCACCGCCAGCACCTCGCTTTCCTCTCGCCCCCGCTCAGGAGGCTCTTCGGAGTCGTATAGAATTAAATGAAATTCTCTACTTCCCTGCGCAAGCGCCGGCCGTCCTTCGACAGAACAGCCGGCTCCGCTTGAGATACATCCTTACTATATCACATTTGACTGCGCGAGAACCAGTTCTTCGACAAGTTTGAGCGCTTCCTCCAGCTTGGAAGGATCCTTGCCGCCGGCTTGAGCCATATCGGGCCTTCCGCCGCCTCCGCCGCCGCATACAGCCGCCGCTTCCTTGATGAGCTTGCCCGCATGGAAGCCCTTTTTCACGAGATCCTGAGACACGGATACGACCAGATTGACCTTGCCTTCGGCCGCCGCGCCGAGCGCGATGACCGCTTCCGGCAGCTTGAGCTTCAGCTCGTCGGCGATGCCGCGCAGCGCATCCATGGACGGAGCGCTGACCTGAGCGGCCAGCACAGTCACGCCGCCGACCGATACGGCCTTGCTCTCCAGCGAGCCTGCCTCGATGCGGGACAGCTTGCTTTGAAGCGACTCGTTGTCCCGCTGCAGCTCGCGCACCTGGCCGAGCAGCGCCTCGATGCGCCGCGGCAGCTCGGATACGCCGGCCTTCACGAGCCCGGCCGCCTGCTCCAGCAGCTCCAGCCGGCCTTCCGTATACGCGTAGGCAAACCGGCCGGTGACCGCCTCGATCCGGCGCACGCCGGAGCCGATGCCCGTCTCGCCGGTGATCTTGAACAGCCCGATCCGGGACGTGTTCTCTACATGGCAGCCGCCGCACAGCTCGAGGCTGTAGTCGCCGACCTGGACGACGCGCACGACGTCGCCGTATTTCTCTCCGAAGAGAGCCATCGCGCCCATCGCCTTCGCTTCGGCGATCGGCTTGCTTTCGATGACGACGTCCGTTCCCTTCCAGATCTGCTCGTTGACGCGGCGCTCGATATCGGCCAGCTCTTCCGCGGAAATGGAGCCGATATGGGAGAAATCGAAGCGCAGACGCTCCGGCTCGACCAGCGAGCCCGCCTGGTTGACATGGCCGCCGAGCACGTCTTTGAGCGCTTTGTGCAGAAGATGGGTCGCGGTATGGTTTTTCACCGTATCGCCGCGCGACGTTCCGGATACTTCGGCCTGGACCTTGGCGCCCTTATGGAGCGTTCCCTCTACGACGAGGGCATGATGGACCGATTGGCCGTGAGGAGCTTTGGTGACATCCTCCACCTCAAGCTTCATTCCCGGAGCGCTGATGATTCCCTTGTCTCCGATCTGGCCGCCGCTTTCAGCGTAAAACGGCGTGCGGTCGAGAACGACCAGCACGCGGCTGCCTTCGCCGGCGATGTCCGCCGTCTCTCCGTCCACGAAGATGCCCGTCACGACCGCTTCAGCGGACAGGCTGTCATAGCCGATGAAGCTGCTCGGCTCGGTGAACTCGGACAGAGCGCCGCCCTGAACGCTCATTCCGCCCGTTTCATGACGCGCGGCGCGAGCGCGCTGGCGCTGGGCGTCCATCGCCTGGTCGAAGCCGCCTCGATCGACCGACAGGCCGTTCTCGGCTGCAAAGTCTTCCGTAAGGTCGAACGGGAAGCCGTACGTGTCGTACAGCTTGAAGGCATCCTCGCCGCCGATTTCGGCGCGTCCGTCCTTTTTGGCCGCTTCCACGAGCTGACCGAGCAGGCCGAGGCCGCTGTCGAGCGTGCGGTGGAACTGCTCCTCCTCGCCGCGGATGACCTTCTCGATGAATTCGCGCTTGGCCTCGATCTCCGGATAATAGACGCCCATGACGTCACCGACCGTCTCCGTCAGGCGGTACAGGAACGGCTGGTCCACGCCGAGCGACTTGCCGTAGCGCACCGCGCGGCGGAGCAGGCGGCGGATGACGTAGCCGCGTCCTTCATTGGACGGCAGCACGCCGTCTCCGGCTGCGAAGACGACGGTGCGGACATGGTCGGCGATGACCTTGAGGGCAACGTCCGTATCTTCTTTTTCCTTGTATTTGACGCCGGCGATGGAGCAGGCTTTCTCGATGATCGGCACGAACAGGTCGGTGTCGAAGTTGGAGTCGACATCCTGAAGGATGGAAGCGAAGCGCTCCAGCCCGGCTCCGGTATCGATGTTCTTGTTCGGCAGCGGCGTGTAGCTGCCGTCCTTGTTCAGGTTGTACTGGGTGAACACGAGGTTCCAAACCTCCAGGTAGCGCTCGTTCTCGCCGCCGGGGTAGAGCTCGGGATCGGACGGATCGCTGCCGTATTTCTCGCCGCGGTCGTAGAAGATCTCCGTGCAAGGTCCGCATGGCCCCTCGCCGATCTCCCAGAAGTTTCCTTCCAGCTTGATGATGCGCTCGGCAGGCAGTCCGACGGTTTCGTTCCAGAGCTTGAACGCTTCCTCATCCTCCGGATGGACCGTCACCGACAGACGCTCCGGATCGAAGCCGATCCATTCCTTGGAGGTCAGGAATTCCCACGCCCAGACGATGACCTCGTCCTTGAAGTAGTCGCCGATCGAGAAGTTGCCGAGCATCTCGAAGAACGTATGGTGGCGGCGGGTTTTGCCGACATTCTCGATATCGTTCGTACGGATGCATTTCTGCGCGTTCGTGATGCGCGGATTGTCCGGAATCTGGCGTCCGTCAAGGTAAGGCTTGAGCGGAGCGATGCCCGCGTTGATCCACAGCAGGGAAGGATCGTTATGCGGCACGAGCGAAGCGCTCGGCTCGACCTTGTGGCCTTTGCTTTCAAAGAATTTCAGCCATTTGGAACGGATTTCTGCAGCTTTCATGGAAAATTCCAGCCTTCCACTAGGGATTTTGGTCTACTCGTCTTGCTTGTCGATAAGCCTGAAAAAACGTAAAAAACGCCCCTGTCAGCCGACAGGGACGATTCATATCGCGGTACCACCCTGGTTACTGCCGCTCTCCAGCCGCCGCTTGGGCTACCGAAGGGGGCAATCTCCTCGATGCGGAAGATAACGGATCCGCTGCCGGTGGAGTTCATCCACGCTCCGAGACCAGCTTCGGCACGCTCTTCGGCACGGGGATTCTTGCAGCCGACCGGCGCAAGGCCGGAAGGAATCCTCTCTCTGAATGCCGGGCTGCGGCTTACTTGTTATCTCATCAACGCTGTGTGTATGGAAGCTGAAAATAGACCTATATGCCATGCATTATAAGAAAAAAACAGCCTTTTGTCAAATTGACGCCCCTCGATTCAGACGGTGCGCCGCCGGATGTAATAAGCGAACAAATGCTGGAGGATGACCTTCAGCGCAGCGAAGACGGGAACGGCCAAAATCATGCCGACGATGCCGGCAAGCTCCCCTCCGACCAGCAGGGCGAAAATAATCGACAGCGGGTGCATGTGGAGCGTCCTGCCCACGACCTGGGGAGAGATGACGTTGCCCTCCAGAATTTGGCACAGCGTGTTGACGACGACGACGAGCAGCATCATTTTCACCGAAACGGTGGATGCCATGAGCAGCGCCGGCGCCGCTCCGATGAACGGGCCCAGATACGGAATGATGTTGGTTACGGCGACAATCGAGGCCAGCAGCAGCGCATAGGGCATTCCGATGATCAGATAGCCGGCATAGGCCAGCAGCCCGACGATGACGCATACGAGAAACTGCCCGCGGATGTAGCTTCCAAGCGCCTCGTCGATGTCCTTGAACATCCGGACCAGATGTTTGCGGTGCGCTTTGGGCATGTAGGTAACGACGGTCCGCTCCATCACGTCGAAGTCCTTCAGAATATAAAAAACGAGAAACGGAATGATGAACGCCAGGAAAACGACATTCAGCATCGAGCCGATATTGTTCAGGAAATCGGCGGTCGTCTCGGTCAGCTTCTTCTCCATCGTGACCAGCGCGCGCTCGATGCCGCTGCGCAGGCTGTCCGGCAGGAAGGAGGTGTTGTTGAAATCCTCCATCATGCCTTTGGCTCTCATCGTAAGCTCAGGCGCATGCTCTCCGAGCTCCTGCACCTGGCCGGCCACCATCGGGATGAGATTCATCAGGATGACGGTCAGAGCGGTGCAGAACACGGCGTAGATGAGCAGGACGGCGATCGTACGCGGCACCCGCCTGGCGCTGAGCAGGCTGACGACGGGATGAAGCACGTACGAGATGACCATCGCGATGAGGAAAGGGGTCAGCACCGCGCGGACGAACCGGTACGCATCCATCAGCATCGGCTTGATGAGAAGCAGCAAAAACAGGGCCAGCAGCCCCAGAATGATGTATATGAGCGTCATCAGGACGCGGTTCTGCCTCAGCTTGTCCATGTTGCCGTCCTCCCCTGGCGCCTTGCTCGGGCCGGGAGCGATGCCTAAAGGGCCTGTCTTCCCCGGCAGGTCGTTACAGTATATGTCCTTCTGCCGCCTTCCATACCTTTCCCGCTCAGCCAAGCAAGCCGCTTGGCGGCTCCGCGGCCCCAGGCTGGATGCGCGCCTGACCTTGCACCCGTGTCGGCAGTCCGTATTCCGGCGTCTGCGGGAAACGAGGCATTCCGCTCCAAGCTTGGGGCAGTTCCCGAAAGCCGCCTAAATGCAAAAGCCCCTGATGCGCAAAGCGCTCAGGGGCGTGGATTCCGGTTGGACAGCCGTCAGTTGGCGTGAAGCTCCGAGGAGGCGATATCCTCTTCGAAGAACAGATCGTCGAGCGAGCTCAGCGTGCCGTCTTCCTCCACCTGGTAGACGCTCATCTTGTCGCCGTTCACCGTCAGCTCGATGTAGCAGCTCCAGCAATAGAACTGATGCGAGCCGATTTTGCCGATATCTCGGGAATTGCAGTTGGGGCATTTCAATGTCATTGGTCATTTCTCCCTACATGTACGGATCGGAAGCTGCGACGCGCTCCAGGGAACTCTCATCCATCGTCGGGACGATGATCGCATCTTCGCCAAGCAAGAAGACGTCGGAATCCCGGGGCGCTCTCAGCCATCTCCGTCCATCCATGAGATCGGAGACAAAACCGTCCGTCAGTTCAAAACCTACTAACTGTGTACCCAAGAACGGGTCGATATAAACATCGGACACTCGTCCAAGCTGGCTGCCGCCTGCCGTGACGACCGGAAGATCCTTCAGCCTCACGCATCCGTTCAGGAATGAACGCTGCGCGATGGACACTTTCGCCGTGCGGACGGATTCCCTGCCCCGGATGAAGACGCAGTCTTCACCGCAGGTCAGCACCTCGTCCCAGAGAACGGTCCGAACGGTACGCGGCTTCCAGCACCAGCCGTCCAGGACGAATCCCTTCAGCTTCCAATGCTCGTCAAACCAGGCATCCTTGATGCGTCCGGCCATACGGCCGGTATGGGAGATCAGGACAGGCAGTCCGATGATATGCTGAAGCTTCATCACGGGAACGGCCGGAGTCGCCATGCGGCATCCGCCTCCTAAGAAGAATTACGATTACGGCGCAGAAAAGTTTCAACCTTTCGTGCCGCCAGCGCCATTTCCTCCTTAGTATTGCCCAATCCGAAGCTGAATCTAATCGCGGTCTGCAGACGCTCCCGGGGAAGCCCCATCGCCTGCAGCACATGGGAAGGCTCCAGCGCTCCAGCCGTGCAGGCGGAGCCCGCCGAAGCGGCGATTCCCGCCAGGTCGAGATTCATGAGCAGCGCTTCGTTGTCCAAGCCGGGAAAGCTCAGATTGACGATTCCCGGCACCCGCTTCTCCTCATGCCCGTTGACGACGACTCCCCCTTCGGCCGCCTCGTCCATGAAAGAAATCCATTGCCGGCGAAGATCGTCGAGACGAAGCGCATCGGATTCCAGCTTCTCCGCAGCCAGCTTCGCGGCCTTGGCGAACCCGGCGATGCCGGCCAGATTCTCCGTGCCGCCGCGGCGCTTCTTCTCTTGCGAGCCGCCTACGAGAAGCGGATGCATGAGGGTTCCTTGGCGAACGAACAAGGCGCCCGCTCCATGCGGCCCGTTGATCTTGTGGGCCGTGACGGAGAGGAGCTGGACGGGAAGGACCGCCAGATCAATCGGCAGCTTGCCGTAGGCTTGCACCGCATCGGTATGGAAAGGCACTCCTGCCGCGCCCGCCAATGCGGCTAGCTCGGCGATCGGCTGCACCGTGCCCGTCTCGTTGTTCGCATAGATGATGCTCACGAGTCCGGTATCCGGCCGCAGCGCTTCCTTCAGGTCGTTCACGGATACGAGGCCGAATTCGTCAACGGGCAGATACGTCACCTCGATGCCTGTCCGCTCCAGGCGCTCGCATTCCCTGAGCACGGCATGATGCTCCACCCGGCTTGTGATCAGATGGCGCCTGCCTGCCGCGGCCTGAGCCTCCATGACGCCGCGGACAGCCATATTGTCGGCTTCCGTGCCGCCGGAGGTGAAGACGATCTCGGCGGGCTTGCAGCCCAGCGTAGCCGCGATGGCTTCGCGGGAAGCATTGACGAGGCGCCGCGCCTCCCTGCCGAAGCTGTGGATGCTGGAGGCATTGCCCGGCGGGCCCTGCATGACGGCCAGCATCGCTTCAGCGGCAAGCGGATGCAGCGGGGTCGTCGCCGCATGGTCGTAATAGATGCGTTCCATTGGCCTCTCTCCCGGTCAGATATAGAACATATAGCTGTCGTTCTCGCTCTTCTCCGTATACTGGATCAGATCCTGGAGCGTCGTGGAATCCAGCACCTCCGCGATACTGTCGCGGATGCGCAGCCACAGGTTGCGCTTGGCCGGATCGTCCTCCTCCGTGAAGTCGACGGGCGAGATCGGTCCCTCCAGGATGCGGATGACGTCGCCTGCGGTGATCGTCTCGGGATCCTTGGACAGAATATAGCCGCCGTAGGCTCCGCGGATGCTCTTGACCAGCCCGGCGTTGCGCAGGGGCGCGATCAGCTGCTCCAGATAATGCTCGGAGAGGGAGTTCTTCTCCGCAATGCTCTTCAATGAAATCGGACCTTCGCCGAATTTGGCGGCGAGCTCCATCATAATCGTCAAGCCGTAACGGCCTTTGGTTGAAATTTTCAAGGCTGCACCTCTTTCCCTGTTTGACAGATGTTGAAGACTAACCTTCGAGGCAGGATGGCCGTTAATATCGCGTTCTAGCCCTCTGAAATGCGGTCCAAGGCGATATTTGCCAAAGTACGGGCCTGGAAAGCACCGTCTTCTCCGCGGCCTCCGGCCTCTCGATCTCTATTCTGCAGGTTCACGGCTGCGTGGATTAATTCAAGGTATTCCCATTTAACTGCTATGTTAACATATTCCACCCCATTCGTCCGCTAAAATACGCGCAGAATGCATGATAAGCGGGCAGGAAATATGCTACAATGGGCTTTACGCTCCCCTTGCCCTGAGTGGATGGAACACAAGTTGTCAGATTAGCAGGGAAAGAGCAAGATTGTCAAGGTGGTGGAGATAAATGGCACAAACGGGAGCACGCGTCGTCGTCGGCATGTCCGGAGGAGTCGACTCCTCGGTTACGGCTCTGCTGCTCAAGCAGCAGGGATACGACGTCATCGGCATTTTCATGAAAAATTGGGACGAGACCGACGAAAACGGCGTCTGCAGCGCGGACGAGGACGCCGAGGATGTGCGGAAGGTCTGCGAGCAGATCGGAATCCCTTATTATACGGTGAACTTTGAACGCCAATATTTCGACAAGGTGTTCAGCTATTTCCTGGACGAGTATCGCCGGGGCCGCACGCCCAACCCGGACGTGATGTGCAACCGCGAGATCAAGTTCGGGGAATTCCTCGCCAAGGCCAAATCGCTCGGAGCGGATTATCTCGCCACGGGCCATTACGCCCGCGTCGAGCGCGACGGGAACGGCGTCACCCGTCTGCTGCGGGGAGTCGATTCCAACAAGGACCAGACCTACTTCCTGCATCAGCTCAGCCAGGAACAGCTGGCATCGGCGATGTTCCCGATCGGCGATCTGCCGAAGCCGGAAGTCCGCCGCATCGCCGAGGAGCACGGCCTCGCGACCGCCCGCAAAAAGGACAGCACCGGCGTCTGCTTCATCGGCGAACGGAACTTCAAGCAGTTCCTGAGCGGCTATCTTCCCGCGCAGCCCGGACCGATGGTCGACCTGCGCAGCGGCGAGACCAAAGGACGCCATGACGGACTCATGTACTACACGCTTGGTCAGCGCCAAGGACTAGGCATCGGCGGCTCCGGCAACGGAGAGCCTTGGTTCGTCGCCGACAAGGATCTTGAATCCAATATCCTGTACGTCGTTCAGGGCGAATCGCATCCACGCCTCTATTCCTCGTCGCTAACCGCAAGCGGCATCAACTGGATCGCGCCCGAGCTGCCGGCCGGCGAGATCCGCTGCGCAGCCAAATTCCGCTACCGCCAGCGCGACCAAGGCGTGACGCTGAGGCTGTCGGCCGACGGGACGGCGGAGGTCGTCTTCGACGAACCGCAGAAGGCGGTCACTCCAGGCCAAGCCGTCGTGTTCTATGACGGCGACACCTGCCTCGGCGGAGGCACGATCGACAAGGTGCATCTCGTCCGAGAGGCGGATTATCCGGAAGGCGTTGCCGCCCGCTGATCCGCAGCCTCCAAAAAAGCCCTGCAGCGCCGGTTATCCGGCACTGCAGGGCTTTTTCGCATCGTTGCTTATTCAGGAAGGCCAGGTCGCTCCGGCATTCGGCTCGGAGCTGGCAGCTGTCTGACGCTTCGCGGCAGCGGCCTCTTCTTCCGCTCCCGCGGGCCTCAGCATCCGGAGAGCCACTCTGGAAATGCGCAAATGGTCGGTTTCCTCGATGACGAACTCAGCCTCATCCGACATGGCGACTCTCTGTCCCCGCGTCGGCGGAATCTCGATCCGGGAATAAAGCCAGCCGCCGAGCGTATCGTAATCCTCCGAGTCCAGCTCCAGCCCGAAGCGGGCGGCGACCTCTTCGAGCTGCATCAGCCCGCTGAGCGAATAGGCGGCCTCCCCCGTCTGCTCGACATCGGGCCTCTCCTCGTCGAATTCATCCTGGATTTCTCCGACGATCTCCTCCATGATGTCCTCCAGCGTCACAAGGCCGGAAGTGCCTCCGTACTCGTCGATCAGAATCGCGATCTGAGTTCTGCGCTTCTGCATCAGCTTCAGCAGCGAGCTGATCTGCATCGATTCCGGAACCGTCGTCATGGGCCGCAGAATCTGCCGCAGATCGTGAAGGTCGGGACCCGCCTTGAGCAGATCCTTGATATGGACGAATCCGATGATGTTGTCCTTGTCCCCGTCGCAGACGGGATACCTGGTATGCATCTGCTCCAGGGCGATGTCCCTGTTCTCGGCAAAGGGGGCTTGGATGGAAAGGCAGATCATCTCCGTGCGGGGGATCATGATCTCATGGGCATGCGTGTCCGCAAAATCGAAGATGTTGTCGACCAGAGTCAGCTCGGTGTTGTCGATCAGCCCGCTTTTGTGGCTTTCCTTCATGAGGATGCGGATCTCTTCCTCCGTATGGGCGGATTCATGCTCCGAAGCAGGCTCGATTCCGATCCACTTCAGCAGCAGGTTCGCCATGCCGTTCAGCGCCCAGATAAAGGGGTACATGATCCGATGGAACAGGACGAGCGGAGCGGCCGTCAACAGCGTCACCTGCTCCGCCTTGCGGATGGCGATCGTCTTGGGAGCCAGCTCGCCGAGGACGATATGCAGCAGCGTGATCAAGGTGAAGGCGATGATGAAGGAGACGGTGTTCAAGGCGAGGCCGTCGATTCCGAAGCGGGAAAAAAGCGGCTCCAGCAGGCGGGCGACGGCAGGCTCCCCGACCCACCCGAGACCGAGGGAGGCAAGCGTGATGCCGAGCTGGCAAGCCGAAAGGAAAGCATCGAGATTGTCCGTCAGGCGCATCGCGAAACGGGCTCTGCCGTTGCCCTCCGAGACAAGGGAGCCGATCCGGCTGCCGCGGACTTTCACCATGGCGAATTCGGCCGCCACGAAAAAACCGTTCAGGAAAACCAATACAAGAACCACGATAATGCTTAGACTCAGCGGTAACGGGTCGTCACTCACTCATTTGCCTGTCTCCCGGCGCCGATGTTCGGCAAGCTCAAGGACAGGCGCACCTCCCCGGCATCAAATCTATTAAGAAGTACTGTAGTCCATGACGGCATTCCCGGTCAAACCGCCTGCGGCTCACGATAAGTCCGTTATCGGCGGCATGAGGACGATTTGTCTGATTATTTCCATTACTATGGCTCTCAGAAGCCCCATATGACAGTTGAAGCTCGTTTGGGACAAACAAGAAGAAGAAAAAAGGACCCTTCCGCCGTGGTCCGGCAAAGAATCCTGCCTATCCTGGAATCTCCGTTCAAATCCAGCTGTAGATCGTAGCGCCGAGCAGGTACAGGTTGAGCACGGCGATCAGGCAGCCGCACGTCCAAGCCAGAACTTTGGTTGCCGGCTTGTTGGCGAACTCGCCCATCTTCTTGCGGTCTCCCGTGAACAGCACGAGCGGGAATACGGCAAAGCTCAGTTGGAAGCTCAGCACCACCTGGCTGAAAATGAGCAGGTCGGTCGTCCCTTTCTCCCCGTACATGAAGGTCACGATGACGGCCGGCACGACTGCGATGAGACGGGTGATCAGCCTCCGCAGCCAAGCCTTCATGCGGATGTTCAGAAAGCCTTCCATGACGATCTGTCCGGCCAGCGTTCCCGTCAAGGTCGAGTTCTGTCCGGCCGCCAGCAGAGCGACGCCGAACAGGATGCTGGCGAGCGCCCCGCCCATGAGAGGCGTCAGCAGATGGTACGCATCGCCGATATCCGCGATATCGGTATGGCCGGAAGTATGGAAGACCGCTCCGGCTACGATGAGGATGGCCGCATTGATGAACAGGGCCAGAAAAAGGGCGATCGTCGAATCCCAGGTCGCGTAGCGGATCGCTTCGCGCTTGCCGAGCGGAGTCTGCTCGAATTTCCTCGTCTGGACGATGGAAGAATGCAGATACAGATTATGCGGCATGACGGTTGCTCCCAGGATGCCGATCGCGATATAGAGCATGGCCGGGTTGGAGACGATTTCCGCCCGGGGGATGAAGCCCTTCATGACATCGGCCATGACCGGCTGCGCCCACAACAGCTCGATCAGGAAGCAGAGGCCGATCGTGCCGATCAACGTAATGACGAGCGCCTCCATGTAGCGGAAGCCTTTGTTCTGCAGCATCAGGACGATGATGACGTCGAATGCCGTCAGGATGACGCCCCACAGGAGCGGCATGCCGAATAGAAGATTGAGGGCGATGGCGGTGCCGATCAGCTCCGCCAGATCGCAAGCCGCGATCGCCAGCTCGCACAGCACCCACAGCGCGACGGATACAGGCTTGCTGTAATGGTCGCGGCAGGCTTGCGCCAAATCCCTGCCGGTGACGATGCCGAGCTTGCCGGCCAGCGCTTGCAGCAGGATCGCGATAAGATTGGACAGCAGGACGACCGACAGCAGCGTGTAGCCGAACAGCGAGCCTCCGGCCAGATCCGTCGCCCAGTTGCCGGGATCCATGTATCCGACGGCAACCAGATATCCCGGTCCCATAAAGGCGAGCAGCTTCCGGAACCATCCGCCTTTCGTCGGAACGCTCAGGGAGCCGTTCACTTCAGCGAGCGAAGGCCTGCCGGATGCGCGGTTCCAGCCTTTATCCCGGGTAGTGATCAGGGCGCTTTCCTCGTTCATGATGTCTCTCCTCCTAAACTTGTATCCATCCATATATGTTGACCTAGGGAAACTTTTGAGCCAAAAAAAAGAGCCATTCGATCTTGATCCTGTCTTACTTGTATATGAACCCATCTCCGCAAATGTTCCTATGCTTAAATCTTAGCACTAACCTTTTTATTTGAATAGCCTTTTTTTCTCGTTTCAAAACACAAGAAACAAAAAAAGGAAGGACCGGTCCCTCCGATCTTTCCTTTCCGTTGTAACCGCCCTGAATTTACCGGGCCGCACGGCGCTTGCCGGACATATCGCTCCGTCTATTTGGGACGCCGGTCCTGGTTCTGGCGAATCTTGTCCTCCATGCCCTGGCGGGTCGCTTCATACACGGACGAGCCGGCCAGCCGATCCGGATAATACTGCTGCACGACGTAGTGGCCGGGGAAATCATGCGGGTATTTGTACCCTTTGTGGCCGAGCTTCCCGGCGCCCTTGTAGTGGGTATCCCTCAAGTGCATCGGCACCTCCGCCGTTCCTACCGCTTCGATCTTCTGCGTCGCTCTGGATATCGCCATGGCGGCCGCGTTGGACTTGGGACTCTCTACAGCGAAAAGGATCGCCTGCGCCACATTGTACTTGGCTTCCGGCCAGCCGATCTTGTGATAGGCGTCCATGCTCGTCACCGCCTGCACCATCGCCTGCGGATTCGCAAGTCCGATATCCTCGCTGCAAGCGACGATCAGCCTGCGGATGAACACCATCGGGTCCATCCCGAGCTTCTCCACCGCGTACAGAAACCAGAACAAGGCCGCATCGCTCGAACCCCGGATGCTTTTGTGGAAAGCCGACAGCACGTCGTATTGGGTCGATTCATCCGCTTGGACCGCCCGGCTGCGGATCGATTCCTGGGCGACCTCCAGCGTGACCACGACCGTGCCGTCCGGCTCCGACGGGGTTGTCACGGCCGCCAGCTCAAGGGCGTTGAGCGCGCGGCGGATATCTCCTCCCGCCATGCCTGCGATATGCTCGAGAGCTTCGTGCTCCACATCCAGCTTCATGAATCCGAGCCCGCGCTCCTTGTCCGCGATCGCCCGGGACATCGCCTCCAGCGCATGCCTGCTCTCCAGCGCGTGGAGACGGAACAGCGTCGAGCGGGACAGCAAGGCGCCGTTGACGGAATGGAACGGGTTCTCGGTCGTCGCCCCGATGAAAATGATGATTCCCTGCTCGACCGCCGGAAGCAGCGCATCCTGGCGCGAAGAGTTGAAGCGGTGCACCTCGTCGAGAAAGAGAATCGTCTTGCGCCCGTACAGGGACTTGGCGCTCTTTGCCCGCTCGATGACGTCCCGCACATCCTTGACCGACGCGTCGACGGCATTGAGCTTCACGAACTCCCCCTCGGTACGGTTGGAAATGATGTTCGCCAGCGTCGTTTTGCCGCTGCCCGGAGGGCCGAACAGGAGCAGCGAGCTGACCTGGTCGCCTTCGATCGCGCGCCTCAGCAGCGTTCCGGGGCCGACGACATCCTCTTGGCCGATATATTCGTCCAGCGTCCGCGGACGCATGCGGTCCGCAAGCAGCCGCGCCCGCGGCTGCTCCTTTTCTTCTTTATAATCAAATAAGTCCATCTCGCAACATCCCCTGTACTATGCTGGACTGAGGGATGTCCGGGAAGGCCGCAGCCGGTTCCCGGACAGCCGGATTCCTTTAGAAAAAGTGTATCACAGCTGCGGATAGGGCACAAACGTTCGCCATGAAATCCATCGCGCTTGAGCCGAAGCTGAACCTGGCTCCGCCCGTTCCGCTCCTGGAGCATTACGGCGAAGCCGGGATTCCCCTGCGCGGCCGACAGCTGAACCTCCGACGCACGAGAAAAAGGACAGACACAAAGTCTGTCCCCTTTTCAATCCGGAATTGCCTTTCCTTCACGCCTGCTGTTTCAATCCCATTCAGGTCTTTGGCAATCAATTCCTTCGCCTGGAAATCCTCCGGTTGCGGATCGCTCTGCCCGGCAATCTCAGGCCTCCGCCGCCAGCCCAAGCTCGGACCATTCGCGCTCGAACAGCTCCCGCAGCTGGCGCTTCCGGTCCTCGTCGACAAAAGCCGCATTGATCGCATGGCCGGCGACCTTGCGGATATCTCCGGCGGAGAAGCGGAACCGGCGAGTCAGATTTTCGTACTCCCGCGTCTGGTTCGTTCCCGAGACGGTCGGATTATCCGTATTGACTGTCACCAGCAGGCCGCTGTCCAGGTAGCTGCGGATCGGATGCGCCTCCATGCAGGATACCGCCTTCGTCTGCACATTGCTGATGACGCACAGCTCGAGGGGAATTCCCTTGACGCGGATGAGCTCCGTCACCTCGGCATCCTCCTGCAGCCTGACCCCGTGTCCGATCCGGCGCGCCCGGAGCTTCTCGACCGCGCAGCGGATGCTGCATGCCCCCGCCGCCTCGCCGGCATGGATCGTGATCGGCAGCCCGAGGCGGTCGGCCAGCTCGAATACTTCCGCATGCAGCTCGTTCGGATAGCCGGCCTCGTCGCCGGCCAAATCGACCCCGACAACTCCTTGCCCATAATAGCGTGCGGCGGCCCTCACGATCTCCTCGTTGTCCATCTGTCCATGATGCCGCATGCAGATCAGAATCATGCGCACGCAGTGGCCGTATTTCTGCTCCGCGGCGCGAAGGCCGGAGCCGACGGACTCGATGACCTCCTCGACCGTCAGCCCCCGGCGGGTATGAAGATGCGGCGCGAAGCGCACTTCCAGGTAGCGGACGTTGTCCAGAGCCGCATCCTCTGCGGCCTCGAATGCGATGCGCGACAGCGAGGATGCCGACTGCATCAGCAGCAGCGGAAGCTCGAACCGCTCCAAATATTCCACCAGACTGCTGCAGGAAGGAGGCGCGGTCATGCGGTCCGTCAAATCCCGCAAATCGCGGCAGCTCAGCTCGATTCCTTCCTCCTCGGCGATCTCCGCGGCTGTCGCCGGCCTGACGCTTCCGTCGAGATGGCAGTGCAATTCGATTTTCGGCAAACGCCTCATCAGATTCGTCGTGACCATGATATGCACCATCCCGTAGATTAATTAGAGATGATGGTATCCAATTTGAAGCTTTATGTCAATATAGATTACGCAAAATAGGCCTTTTCAATTGCATATCTACCCTATACATAACTTAATATGTAATATTATGAATAGATATAAAACAAAGGCGGCCTCTAATCGAGATCCGCCTTTGTCTATTGAACAGGAAAGCTTACAGAGAAATTCCGGATTTGGCGAGCAGCTCCCGAACGGCGACGCTGACCATGATCAGTCCCGCTACCGGCGGCACGAAGGCATTGCTGGCAGGCGGCTGCTGGGCTTTGCGGATTTCCGGAGCGTTGTCCGGCACGATCCGCTGGGTGACGTCCTCGCGCGGCTTTTTAGGCTCTTCCGACGAAAAGACGACCTGGACCCCTTTCTTCACGCCTTCGCGGCGCAGCTTCTGCCGGACGACGCGCGCGACGGGATCCGTATGGGTCTTGGAAATATCCGTCACCTGAAACTTGGTCGGATCGACCTTGTTCGCAGCCCCCATGCTGGAGATGATCGGAATGTTCCGCTCCAGGCACTGCTTGATGAGGTGGACCTTGTAGGAAATCGTGTCGGATGCGTCGAGCACATAATCGAGCGGGTATTCGAACAGCTTCTCGTACGTCTCCTCGGTATAGAACATTCTCAGGCTGACGACGTCGCACTCGGGATTGATCAGCTTGATGCGGTCCCGCATGAGATCCGCCTTCGGCTCGCCGACCGTCGTCGTCAAGGCGTGGATCTGCCGGTTGATATTGGTGATGTCCACGACATCCTTGTCGATCAGGATGATCCGGCCGACGCCGGTACGGGCCAGAGCCTCGGCCGCGATCGAGCCGACGCCGCCGATGCCGAGCACGGCGACGGTGCTCCGCTTCATGGCTTCGATGCCTTCAGGCCCGAAGGCAAGCTCCGTTCGGGAAAATTGATTGAGCATGGGCATTTCCTCCTTTATCCTTTTCGTTATCCTTTCAGGCAGGGCAAAACCGCACCGGTTCCGGTGCGGCCTGCTTCCATGCCTGTAATTTGCAGGGGTCCCTCGACTACGATTGAACGGCCGTGGCTGGAGCCGGCGCCGTTCCCGGAGCCGGCTTCGAGCCCGCTTTCGCAACCGTGCGGATATGCAGCTGCTGAAGCTGGGCGATATCCACCGGAGACGGAGCCGCCGTCAGCAGGTCGGTCGCGCTCGCCGTTTTCGGGAAGGCGATCGTCTCGCGCAGGTTGGTGCGGCCGGCCAGCAGCATGATGAGGCGGTCCAGGCCGAAAGCGATGCCGCCATGCGGAGGCGTGCCGTATTCGAAAGCGTCCAGCAGGAAGCCGAACTGCTCATGCGCCTCCTCCATGCTGAAGCCGAGCGCCGCGAACATCTTCTCCTGGATATCCCGCTTGTAGATCCGCATCGAGCCGCCGCCGACCTCGTATCCGTTGAGCACCAGATCGTAGGCTTGAGCGCGGATCGCTCCGGGATCGGTGTCGAACAGATGCAGATCCTCATCCTTCGGACGGGTGAACGGATGATGCTCGGCGACATAACGCTTCGCTTCCTCGTCCCAGCCGAGCAGCGGGAAGTCCACGACCCAGGCGAACTTGAAGACGGAGTCGTCGATCAGGTTCAGCTGGCGTCCGACCTTCAGCCGCAGGTTGCCGAGAACGTCGGCTGCGACCTTTTTCTTGTCGGCGGAGAACATCAGCAGATCCCCTTCTTCAACGCCGAGACGCCCGGTCAGCGCCTGAATCTCCTCCGGCTTGAGGAATTTCACGATCGGACCGCGCCATTCGCCTTCCTTCACCGTAATCCAGGCAAGTCCCTTGCCGCCGTAGCGGGCCGCGAACGGCTGCAGGTCGTCAAGCTCCTTGCGGCTCCATCCTGCGCAGCCTTTGGCGTTCAGGACGCGTACGACGCCGCCGGAAGCAGCTACGCTCGCGAACACCTTCACGTCGCTGTCCTTCACGATGTCCGTAATATCTTCAATTTCCAGACCGAAGCGCAGATCCGGCTTGTCGGAGCCGTATTTGTCCATGGCATCCGCATAGGTGATGCGCTGGAACGGGGCAGTTATGTCGGCGCCTACCGTTTCCTTGAACAGGCGCTGGGCCAGCTTCTCCATCATCGCGAGCAGCTGGTCTTGCGTCAGGAAGGAAGTCTCGATGTCGACCTGGGTGAATTCCGGCTGGCGGTCGGCGCGAAGATCCTCATCGCGGAAGCAGCGGGCGATCTGGTAGTAGCGCTCGACGCCGCCGACCATGAGCAGCTGCTTGAAGAGCTGCGGCGATTGCGGCAGCGCGTAGAACTCCTCCGGATGCACGCGGCTCGGCACGAGATAGTCGCGCGCTCCCTCCGGCGTGCTCTTGGTGAGGATCGGCGTTTCCACTTCGACGAATTCCTCTCCGTCGAGGAAGTCGCGGAAGATTTTGGACGCCTTGGAGCGGAGCAGCAGCGTGCGCTGCATCTCCGGACGGCGCAGGTCCAGGTAGCGGTACTTCAGGCGGAGAGGCTCGTCGACCTCGATGCCGTCCTCGATCGGAAACGGCGGCGTTTTGGCGGCATTGAGAATCTCGATCTCGGTGATGCGGACTTCGATCTCGCCGGTGGCCAGGTTCGGATTGCGAGTTTCCGCGTCGCGTTCAACGACGGTTCCCTTCACAGCGAGCACATACTCGCTGCGCGCGCGGTCGGCGATGCCGAGCGCGTCGCCCGAATAAGCCGGATTGAAGACGATCTGTACGATGCCCGTGCGGTCGCGCAGGTCGATGAACAGCACGCCGCCGAGGTCGCGCCGGCGCTGCACCCATCCTTTCAGTTCCACGGTCTTGCCTACGTCGGCTTTGGTCAGCCGGCCGCATTGATAAGCTTGTTCGCTCATTTCTGTCACTCCTTCGGATGATTGGCACGGGTTCCCATGCTCTATTTGAGTAGCCTTGAAATCGCTGGAAATTCCGATTCCGCGGCTAAGGCCGAACTTTCAAGGATGCGGTCGACAGTTGGATTCCGAATGCGGATCAGCCTTTGATTTCGGAAGCCAAGCTTGCGAGAGGAACCATGCGCTGCTCGCCGGTATCCATCTCCTTAAGGGAAATCTGGCCGGCCGCCAGCTCGTCGTCGCCCAGAATCGCCGTATAACGCGCGGCGTAACGGTCGGCCGATTTCATCTGCGCCTTCATCTTGCGTCCCTGATAGTCGCGTTCTGCGGACAAGCCGGCTTGGCGAAGCAGCTGAAGCTGCTTGACCGTCTCACGCTCCGCCGCTTCGCCGAGAGCGACCAGATACACGTCGATGCGCGGCTTGGCCGCCTCGCCGCCCTGCTGGTGCTCCAGAATCATGACGGTGCGCTCGATTCCGAGGCCGAATCCGACGCCGGGCTGGTCCGGCCCGCCGATTTCGCCGACGAGGCCGTTGTAGCGGCCTCCGCCGCCGATCGTGTCGATGGCGCCGATGCCCTCCGCTTTGAACTCGAAGGCGGTATTCGTGTAATAATCAAGTCCGCGCACGAGCCGGGAGTTGATGTCATACGGGATGTCCATATCGCTCAGATGCTGCTTCACCTTTTCGAAATGCCGGCTGCTGGCTTCGTCCAGGCTATCGAGAATCGACGGAGCGCCTTCGAAGTGATGCTGGTCGTGCTTGCAGTCCAGTACCCGCAGCGGATTGCGGTCCATGCGGGACTGGCAGTCCTTGCATAGAACGCTGCGCTTGGGCTCCAGGAACTCAAGCAGCTTGCCGCGGAACGCCGCGCGCACCTCGGGCGTCCCGACGGAGTTGATCTCCACGCGCACGTCTCTCAGGCCGACCTCCGTGTAGAAGGTATATCCAAGCGCGATGACCTCCGCATCGAGCGCCGGATCGACCGACCCGAGCGCTTCCACGCCGAATTGGTGGAACTGGCGGTAACGTCCGGCCTGCTGGCGCTCATAGCGGAACATCGGCCCGATGTAATACAGCTTCGTCAGATCGGGTTCGCCGTACATCTTGTTTTCGACATAAGCGCGCACGACGCCGGCCGTTCCTTCCGGACGCAGCGTCAGGCTGCGCCCGCCGCGGTCCTCGAACGTGTACATTTCCTTCTCGACGATATCCGTCGTCTCCCCAACGCCGCGCCGGAACAAGTCCGTCGACTCGAACATCGGCGTACGAATTTCGCGAAAGTTGAATCTGCGGCATATTTCCCTCGCCTTGCTTTCGACGAACTGCCATCTCTCGACTTGTCCGGGCAGCAGATCCTGCGTTCCCGGCATTTTTTGAAATCCCATAACCGCCCCTCCTTGCTTTTGCTCGCTATCATCGCATTCCAACCTATGTTCATCGACAAAAAAAGCTCTCGTCCGCTGACGACCCCGTAAGGTCGTCAGGGACGAGAGCTCGATCTCCCGTGGTGCCACCCTGATTCCGGACAAGAGGCCTAAGGCCGGTCCATCCGCTTCAAAGAACGGTTAACGCCCGTCACACGCATGCCGTCTACGCAAAGGCTGCGCCGTCATGCGCGCAAAAGCCTTCTTCGCCGGATGTTCTCCGGGATGTCATTCCTCCCGCCACCATAAGGACGCTTGCAGCCGTAACGGCGTCCCTCTCTGGATACGTGCGCGCAGAGTACTTCTTCCCATCATCAAAGGTTGGTTTCAATTGAGATTCATTCTACCGCTGTAAAGGGATCAAGTCAAGCCGCTCTCCTCGCAGGAACAAAAAAAAGAGCCCGGCAAGCGGGCTCTGAAGTCTTGCCATATTAAAAAGGGGGTCGAGATCAAGTATAGCCCGGCTGTGTTAAGCGATGATGTTGCCCAGATTACAATTGGATGACAAAATCGCTTCTGCCGGCATGAAAGGTCAGCTATCTTCCCGATCTTCCTTTTTGGGAGCGGGTCCGCCCCCAGCCCAGTCTTCCGCGAACTCCAGATCGTCCTCCAGATCGTCCAGCAGCAGCGCTTCCCGTCTGTCCGCCTGGAGAATCCGGCTGGAAGCGCGGCTCAGCATCTGCATTTTGCGTCCCTGCCGCATGGCGGCCACTTCCTTTCTCGCCGTCAAATCGCTTATGAAGCGTCTGTCGAGGTTCCGGTAAGTAGTGTTGCCGCATAACGTCTTCGTTAGTCCGGGAAGCAGGGATTAATCGCGGCTGTCCACGATCAGCGTAACCGGACCGTCGTTGACGAGGGATACATCCATCATGGCCCCGAAACGGCCCGTCTCCACCTGGAGCCCCAGCGCGCGCAGCGCTCCGTTGAACGCTTCGTAGAGCGGCTCGGCATGCTCCGGCCGGGCTGCGGACATGAAGTTGGGACGCCTTCCCTTTCGGCAATCGCCGTACAGGGTGAACTGGGACACCGAAAGCACGGCGCCGCCCGCGTCGAGCACGCTCAGGTTCATCTTCCCGTCCCCGTCCTCGAAGATGCGCAGGTTCGCGACCTTGTCCGCCATCCAGGTGATATCGACTTCGGTGTCCTCATGGGTAAGTCCGACAAGCAGCATCAGTCCCTGGCCGATGCTGCCGACGACTGCGCCCCCGACAGAGACCGATGCGCTGGAGCAGCGCTGAACGACGACTTTCACGATGGGCCACCGTCCTCTATCTATTGCATGATGCGCTGAACCGAGTAGATGTCCTTGACGCGCTTGATCTTGTCCACGACAGACTGCAAATGCTCGATGTTGCGGATCAGGATGGTCATATGGATGATGACCATCTTGTTCTTGCCCGTGCGTCCCGTGACGGCGGAAATATTCGTCTTGCTCTCCGCGACTGCCTGCAGAACCTCGTTGAGCAGGCCGCGATGGTCGTAGCCGGTAATCTCGATATCGACGCTGTAGTTCGACTCCGTCGACTCTTCCCATTCGACCTCGATGACGCGCTCCGCGTCGTCCTCCTTGCCTTCGACAGGAAGATTCGGGCAATCCTGCCGGTGAACGGACACTCCGCGTCCGCGCGTAATATAACCTACGATTTCATCGCCGGGAACCGGATTGCAGCAGCGGGCGAAGCGGACGAGCAGGTTGTCGATGCCTTTGACGGTCACGCCGCCGGTCGCCGCCTTCTTGCGGGTCCCCGGAGACTTCACCTCGGTCGGCTCGTTCGTAAGCTCGATCAGCTGCGCGGCTTCGGCTTCCCGCCGCATCTTCTCGGTCAGCTTGGTGCAGATCTGCGCGGCGGTGATGCCGCCGAAGCCGATCGCGGACATCATGTCCTCGACATCGTGGAAGCTGAACTTGGACGCGGCCTCCATGAGCTTGTCCTCGGCCATCCAGGCGGACGGCTCGAGGCCGAGCCGCTTCAGCTCGCGCTCCAGCATGTCGCGGCCCTTGATGACGTTTTCCTCGCGCCGCTCTTTTTTGAACCAGGCTTTGATCTTGGTCCGGGCATGCGAGGATTTCGTGATCTTGATCCAGTCCTGGCTCGGGCCGTAGGAATGCTTCGAGGTCAGAATCTCCACGATGTCGCCGGTCTTGAGCTTATGGTCGAGCGGCACGATCCGGCCGTTCACCTTGGCCCCGATCGTCCGGTTGCCGACCTCCGTATGGATCCGGTACGCAAAATCAAGCGGAACGGAACCGGCCGGCAGCTCGATCACTTCGCCTTTGGGGGTGAACACGAACACCAGATCCGAGAAGAAGTCCATCTTGAGCGACTCCATGAACTCGGAGGCGTCCTCGGCCTCGTTCTGCAGCTCCAGAATTTCGCGGAACCAGCCCATCTTGTCCTCGATATTGCCGCTCGGTCCCGCCGATCCTTCCTTATAGGCCCAGTGGGCCGCGACGCCGTACTCGCTCGTGCGGTGCATCTCCCAGGTGCGGATCTGGACCTCGGTCGGCTCGCCGTTCGGTCCCACGACGGTCGTATGCAGCGATTGGTACATGTTGGCCTTCGGCATCGCGACATAGTCCTTGAAGCGGCCCGGCATCGGCTTCCACAGCGTATGGATGATGCCGAGCGTCGCGTAGCAGTCCTTGATGTTGTCCACGATGATGCGGATCGCCATCAGATCATAGATTTCATTGAACTGCTTGTTGCGCATCGTCATCTTGCGGTAAATGCTGTAAATATGCTTGGGGCGCCCCGAAATATCGCCGTCGATGCCCATTTCCTCCAGCTTTTCCGTGATCCGGCCGATGACGACAGCGATGTACTGCTCCCGCTCCGCACGCTTTTTCTTCATCAAATTGGCGATCCGGTAATACTGCTGCGGATTGAGATAGCGCAGGGCGATATCCTCCATCTCCCACTTGATCGCGGAGATGCCGAGCCTGTGGGCGATCGGACAGAAAATCTCCAGGGTCTCGTAGGCGATGCGGCGCTGCGCCTCCTCCGATTGGAACTTCAGCGTGCGCATATTATGAAGCCGGTCCGCAAGCTTGATGAGAATGACGCGGATGTCCTGAGCCATCGCCACGAACATCTTGCGGTAGTTCTCGTTCTGCTGTTCTTCCTTGGACCGGAATTTGATCTTTTCCAGCTTGGTGAGGCCGTCGACCAGCATGGCGCAGGTATCTCCGAACCTCGCTCGGACCTGTTCCACCTCGACAGTCGTATCCTCCACAACGTCATGCAGCAGCGCCGCTATGATGGAAGTCACGTCCATCTCCATATTGACCAGGATTTCCGCCACGGCCACCGGATGGAGAATATAGGGCTCTCCCGATTTGCGCACCTGCCCGTGATGGGCCTGGTCGGCAAATTCATAGGCTTCCCGGATCCTGTTCAGATCCTGGTCCCTCATATAAGTCGACGCCTTAGCGAGTAATTGCTCTATGCCCATGAAACGTCCCTTTCCATCCAAATGTCATCGTTCGACTTCTACCGTGTCCCAGTACCTATGAAATAAGTTTAACTCCTATTATGCCCCTACAATACGGGCTGCGTCAACTGAACTTGAAGCGATACGGTCCTCCCTCCGAACGCGGCACACAGGTCCACCATAAACAATGGTTCAAATTCCTTATTCTGTTATTCATTTGGCGGAAATGTCTCTAGATCGACAAAAAAAGACGGCCGATGACCGGCCGTCATTATTTCCTGAGAAATAATTACCCATGAAGCATTTAGTATTTCATCAGGGAGAAGATGTCCAATCCGCCAAGCTTGGCGCGTCCGTCCAAATAGCCGAGCTCGATCAGGAACGAAGCTCCTACCACCTCGCCGCCGAGCTGTTCGATGAGGTTGATCGTCGTCGCGATCGTACCGCCGGTGGCGAGCAGATCGTCGGCGATAAGCACGCGCTGTCCCGGCTTGATGGCATCCTTGTGGACGGCGAGCGTGTCTTTGCCGTATTCGAGATCATAACCGGCCTCGACGGTCTCTCCCGGAAGCTTGCCGCTTTTGCGGATCGGCACGAAGCCGACTCCGAGAGCGATCGCAAGCGGAGCTCCGACGACGAAGCCGCGCGCCTCCGGACCGGCGATCAGGTCGATCTCTTTGCCGTGGGCCGCTTTTTTGAGCTCATCGATCGCCGCACGGTATACTTCGCCGTTGTTCAGCAGCGTCGTAATGTCCTTGAAGCGGATGCCTGGCTGAGGAAAATCTTCGATAACGCGGATATATTCTTTGAAGTTCATGATTGTCGAGCTCCTTTTATTCCCTATGCGGGTAGTTCGGTATGATGGCTTGATGCCGGCAAGCCGGCTATCCAAGATTTGATGTCTTCGGTGGCGGAAAAGAGCCTGGACATGATCTTCTCTTCTTCCAGCGCCTCCAAGTAAAGCGCGGATTCCGAGAGGTCCCTGCGGGCCGGGGCTTCGGCGGCTGTCCAGCCCTCGTCGCGCCGCTCGATGAAGCCCAGCTGATGAAACACTTCCAATGCCAGAGAGGCTCGCTCCGGCGGGCAGCCCGCAGCCTCGGCCAGCCTCCGTCCCGCCTGCCCGGCAGGCAGCGGAGACAGCTTGCGGATCCAGGCGTACAGCCTGCCCATGCCCGGCCGCTCCAGCCAATCCGCGGAGCCTTTCTGATCGGCCGGATAGAGCAGATGCAGCGCCTCCAGCCCATGGCTGAGCCGAAGAGCTTTCTCCAGCCTGATGCAGGATGACGGACTTCCATAAAGGATGATTTCCTGGCAGGAGAAGCCTCCTGCCGGAACCTCTTCGGGAAGGCAATGAGTCCATCCGGGATTGCCGCTTCCTTCGCTTCCTGCTGCGATCTCGAGAGCGCTGGACAAATGAAGCCTTTCCCTCGTCACGATGACGGCCGTTCTCTTTTCCTGCCGGAGCCTCTCGATGATCGAGGCGAGGCGGCCGACCGGATCCCTTGTCCCTCGGAAGTCGTACACCCTCGGCTCTCTGACCCTCAAATCGCGGATCATCAGCTGCGGCTTCCGCTTCCCGTTCCATTCGTTCACCGTCAGCTCCCCTACGATGTCCGCCCTCAAGGAAGCGGCGAGCGGATCGGCGAATTCGCCCATGCCGAATCCGATCGCGTCCAGCTTCGCCGGGGTGATGCCGCTGCTCAGAGCGAGCTTGAGATGCGTCTTTTCCTTGCCGAGCAGGCGGACATCGCCGATGCCCGCTACGCTGATCAGCAGCTTCGGCACCGGATTGCCGCTGCCGTAAGGCTCAAGCAGCGCCAGCTCGCCGGCAGTCTCGATCGACGCCTCCTCGATGGGACAGACCAAATCGATGTCGCAGACCGGAATGTAGTCCTCCGGACGCAGCTGAAGCTCCGCTTGCGCGCAAAGGGCTTCTTCCAGCTCGTCCAGACGGGTGCGGTGCAGCGTCATGCCCGCTGCGGCCGCGTGGCCTCCGTAATGCTCCATCAGTTCCTTGCAGGAACTCAGAGCTTCGAACAGATCATAACCCGGAATCGACCTTGCCGATCCTTTGCACATTCCCGATTGCTCGTCAAGTCCGAGCAGCACGGTCGGACGGTAATGCTTCTCCAGCAGCTTGGAAGCTACGATGCCGACAACGCCGGGATTCCAGCCCGCACCGGCGAGCACGATCACTCCGGGGCGGGGAGCGCCTTGCTCGTCGGCCCGGCGGCAGCGTTCCTGCCACATGGCTTCGGCTTCCTTGGCGATATCGGCGACAACCTCGCGGCGCTCGATATTGAGCTCGTCCAGGCTCGAGGCGATTTCCTCGGCTTCCTCCCGATTATCGGTGACAAGAAGGACTACGGCCGGAGCGGCATGATCGAGCCGGCCGGCGGCGTTGACTCTCGGCCCCATCTGGAAGCCGATATCGGAAGCCGTGACCGCCTCCGTCTTGATGCCGCCCGCTTCGGCCAAAGCCGCGAAGCCGGGGCGAGGCGAAGTTCGAATGACATGCAGGCCGGAGCGAACGATAATGCGGTTCTCGTCGGCCAATGGCATCAAGTCCGCAATCGTTCCCAGAGCGGCGATATCGCTCCATTCCAGGGGAATGCGGCCCAGCAGGCACTGGGCGAGCTTGAATGCGACTCCCGCGCCGCACAGTCCCTTGAACGGATAAGCGCAGCCAGGCTGCTTGGGGTTCACGATGGCATCGGCATCGGGAAGAACGTCGGGAGGCTCGTGATGATCCGTAACGACGACCGACAAGCCCAGCTTGCGGGCATGCGCGATCGGCTCGACGGCGCTGATTCCGTTGTCGACCGTGACGATAAGCGTGAATCCCTCTCTCGCAGCCTTGTCCACGGCCGGGATGTTCATGCCATATCCTTCCCGGGTACGATGCGGAATATAATAGTCATGGCGAATGCCCAGCTCGCGCATCAGAAGGATCATCAAGGCGGTGGAGGAAACCCCGTCCGCATCGTAATCTCCGTACACCAGCACTTTCTCCCCGTCTGCCGCGGCCTTCCGGATGCGGGCGGCCGCTTCCTCCATTCCCTTGAGCAGATAGGGATCATGCATCGACTCGATTCCCGCTCCCATGAAGTCATGGGCCGTTTCCGGCGTCATGCACCCTCTTTGGACGAGCAGTCTCGCCGCCAGCGGATTCAGGCCAAGGGCAGCCTGAATCGATTGCGCGGCCTGGTTTTCCTCTTCATTCAGCTTTCTTATGTTCCAGCGGGTTTTGGACCCGATCACGTTGTACCCGCCTCCATCCTTGCCATTCGGTGTGTAGCTTGCTGCTTATATCTGCCGCTTGCCGCCACAGGCTGGTTCTCAAAACGAAATCCAAGCAGAGAAACGCTGCCCTCTGCGGCTGCTGGCCGTTCCGGAAGACCGGATCAGCCCGCAGCAGGCGGCGGCAGCGTTATGCCCAGGACGGACCAGCCGGCTCTTACTGAAGCAGCGTCGGCATATGCTCCTGATTGGGATCATGATTGGATTTGTACGGATAGCCGGGATTATAAGGCTCTACGCAGATTTTGACGTCATGGATATGCATGAATCGCTTGAGGACCAGCTGCTTGACCCGCCGCCCGATGTCCGCCCCTTCGAGAACGGAAATCCGCGGATTGACGCTGATGACGATTTCGGCGGATATCCTGCCTCCGCTCATATGCGGCTGGACCGCTTCAACCGTCACGACGCCGTCGACTCTTTGGATGATCTCCGTCATGTCCTCGGCGAGACCGGAATGGTCTGCGGGTGCCGGTTCCTTCTTTTTGCCGGTTCCAAGAAAAAGAAGATAGCCCTTGTAGACGATGAAAGCCCCGATGAGGACCGATGCGGCAGGATCCAGATAAGTCATCCAGGTCCATCCGCTCTCGCCTCCGGCCCAAGCGCCGGCGGCTCCGGCGGCCGCCGTCAGCGAGACCGCCCATTCCCATCCGGGAATGGGGCCTCTTACGAACAGAAGCCGCAAGGCAAGGCAGATCGGAATGACGAAGGCAGCCGGCAGCTGCGGATAGCCGTCAAGCGGCTCCATCATGCGGTTGAGAGCGAGTACGGCCATCTGCAGGCCGATGACGATGAGAAAAATGGAGAACACATAAGCGAATGTATGCTCCCTGCCCATACGCTGCACGTTGTCCCCGCTGCGGCGGCTGTGCTCCTTGCCGGATGCTTGCGCCGCATAGGAGGAGCATGCGTCCGAAGCGGAACGGAAAGCATCGGACAGCAGAACGGAACTGCCGAAGAGGGAACCGGCCGTTCCCTTGATGACGGCGAGCCCGATATGGACTCCGGTCTCCCTCCGCCGGCCGGCCGCAGCTTGGCCGGATTGCGGTAGCTTGTCGGCCATGGCTTCAGCCTCCCGTTATGAAGCTGCCGGATTGCCGGCGGAAGCCGGCTTCGACTTGGAATTCTTCTTCATGAGCAGCCACAGCGGGCTTGCGATGAAGATGGAGGAATACGCTCCGCTGAACAGGCCGACCAGCATGGCCAGCGAGAACAGGCGGATCGATTCGCTGCCGAAAATGAACAGCGCCAAAGCGGCGAACAGCACCGTAAGCGCCGTGTTGATGGAGCGCGTCATCGTCTGCCATACGCTGTCGTTTACGACCTTGATATAGTCCTTGAATGTCTTGATCTTCGCGAATCGCAGGTTTTCGCGGATCCGGTCGAAGATGACGATCGTATCGTTGATGGAGTAGCCGATGATCGTCAGAATCGCGACGATGAACGGCAGATTGACTTCCAGGCGGAATATCGAGAAGACGCTGATGACGATGAAGGCATCGTGGACGAGAGCCACGACGGCCGCAAGGCCGAAGCGCCATTCAAAGCGGATGGCGATATAGATAATGATGCCGATGCAAGCCAGCAGCATCGCCTTCAGCGCGTTCCACTGCAGCTCGCGGGCGATCTCGACATCGACCGTGTTGACCTCGACCGAAGAGCCGGGATCGAACTTCGCTTTAAGATCCGTTTTGAGCTGCTCCTCCTTGCTCTGGCTGAGCACTTCGTCGAATCGGATCGTCATCCGGTTGTCGCCGAAGGTCGGCGCGTTGTGCTTGCCGAATTCTCCGGCCTGGAGATAGGATTCGATCTCCTGGCGCTGGGCGGACAAGTCCTTGGTCGACTTGACGTCCACGCTGGAGCCCGACTTGAAATCGACGCCGTAGTTGAGTCCCAGAGCCGCGAGCGCCACGATGCCGGCGATCGTGATGACGATCGAGAAGATGTAGAAATACTTGCTGTAATGGACAAAATCGATCCGGGATTCCTTAGAGCGCACGGATTTCACTCTCCTTCACGCCGTAATAGCCCGGCTTGTTGAATTTGCCGCTCTTGATCATCAGCCAGAGCAGGTAGCGGGAAACGACTACGTTGGAGATCAGGCTGATGATGATGCTCAGAAGCAGCGTGATGGCGAATCCTTTGACGGATCCGACACCGATGAAGAACAGAACGCCGGCGGCGATGATCGTCGTGACATGGGAGTCGATGATCGTGCGCAGGGAAGTTTTGGAGCCGGCGCGGAAAGCGCTCAGCAGGCTCTTGCCGGAACGCATCTCTTCCTTGATCCGCTCCGCCGTCAGGATATTGGCGTCGACGGCGATGCCGATGCCGAGAATGAAAGCCGCGATGCCGGGAAGCGTAAGCGTCGCGTTGAGCGCGATATGCGCCGCAAGCAGCAGCCACGTATAGATGATCAGGGATACGCTGGCCGCGATGCCCGGCACCCGATAGAACACGAGCATGAAGAGCACGATGAAGATCGTGCCGACGAGACCGGCGAAAATCGTGTCGTCGAGCGACTGCTTGCCGAGCGAGGCGCCTACGGATTGCGTGTATTTCACTTCGAGCTTCAGCGGCAGGGCGCCGAGGTTGATCGTGTCGCGGATATTCATCGCTTCTTCTTGCGTGTAGCCCCCGGTGATCTGGGCGTCGCTGCTGTTGATCGTCGAGGACACGGCCGGAGCCGAAAGCTGGTTCTCGTCGAGATAAATGGCGAGCTGGTTGTTTCCGGTCACGGCCAGCTTGGCCACCTCGGCCGTCACCTTGGCGAACTGGGCGGCATCCTTGAGCTTGATGTTGATCTGATAGCGTCCGAAGTCATCGCGCTGGACCGATGCGCCGCCTTCCTTGAAGTCGCTGCCGGTCAATTCGACCTTGCAGTAGCCGGCCTCCTTGGCGCAGCCGATGGCGCTGCGGAAGGTCAGGTTCGCCGGCTTGACGAGATCCTCGCGCAGCTTGGCTTCCTTGGCTTCGTCCATGCCCGCGATGCGGATGCGGATGCGGTCCGTGCCTTCCGTCGTGACTTCAGGCTCGGACACGCCGTCTTTGTTGACGCGCTTCTCGAGGCTTTTTGCCGTCTCCGTCAACGACTCGCGCGTCACTTTGCTGCCTTCGTTCAAAGGCTTGGCCTGGTAGAGGATTTCGAATCCGCCTTTGAGGTCTAGACCTAACCGGGTCTTATCCAAGAGGGCGGGGCTTGTCCAACCAATGACGCCGAAACTGACGACGACAATGATCAGGAATGCTAGCATCCGTTTCATAATTCCTGATGTTCCTCCTTAAGTTCACAATCGTTTCTATTATAACGATGACGGAAATTTGAGTCAAAAAAAAGAAACCCTTGTCAAAATCAGGGTTCTTTCCACGCGCTCATCGTCAGATGGTTCATGAGCTGGGTCGCCTTAAGGGACAAGATGTCATTTACGAGCTTGTGCAGCAGCGGCTCTCCCGACTTGATATACCGGGCTTGAACGCATTCCCATACATCGGTCCCCGTCACCTGCTCGTAACCGATCCAGCGGAACTCCTCCGCCTTGCTCTCGCACAGGGCGAAGATCTCCTCGCTCATTTCCTTTTCCGTCATGCGGCAACTCGCCTCCCCTGTTGACTATCCGCCTCAAGCCGTCGAACTGATTTCATTCGACGCAGAGGCCCGCTTTCCTCCCTCGATCCGGCTTCTTCCCAAAAAACATAGACATGCCGGGTGCCGGATGCCGCATAAACATGCTGTACGGACGTGCCCGCCCGCTGCCGGGCCAGCACAATGAACACCGTTAGGGAAGAGGAAGGAATCTATGACGAAGCCGAACAAACCAACCAAGCAAACCTTTATCAAGGGAGCCATGATCCTGCTTGCGGCGGGCGTCATCAACCGGATTCTCGGTTTCGTCCCCCGCATCGCCCTTCCCCGCGTCATCGGAGCCGAAGGGGTCGGCATCTACCAGCTCAGCTACCCGTTCCTCGGCGTGCTGCTGACTCTCATTACAGGCGGCATCCCGCTGGCCGTCGCCAAATGGATCGCGGAAGCCGACTCCAAGGGGGAGGGCCACCGCGTCAAGCAGATTTTCCGCACCGCCATGCTGCTGACGATCGCCCTTGCCCTCGCGATGACGGCTCTGATGCTGCTCGGCGCCGAATGGATCACGACCCGCGTCCTGACCGACAGCCGCGTGTACCGGCCGTTCGTCATGATGGCGCCGATGCTTCTCATCATCGGGGTATCGTCCGTATACAGAGGCTATTTCCAAGGCAAGCAGAACATGATCCCGACCGCCCAGTCCCAGGTCGTGGAGACGGTGCTGCGGATTGCCGGGCAATTGCTGCTGGCTTTCCTTCTGCTCCCGTACGGACTCGAGTGGGCAGCCGCAGGCGCGATGATGGGAACCGTCATCGGGGAGATCGCCGGCTTGCTGATCTTGTTCTGGCATGCAGCCAGAGACAAGGGAAAGTCCGCTGCGGCAGTTCCCGCCCCCCCTGCCGGCGCTCCACCTTTTTCTCAAGACTTCAAGAACGAAGACCGCGTTCCCGTGCTGAAAAAGCTGCTGCGCCTTTCCATCCCAGTTACCGGCAGCCGGCTGGTCGGCTCCCTGTCCTATCTGCTGGAATCGATTCTGACCGCCCGCAGCCTCGCCGCCGCAGGCATCGCGACCGGTGCCGCCACCGCGCAATACGGCGCCCTTCAAGGGATGATCATTCCGCTGCTGCTGCTGCCGACGGCTCTGACCTACTCCCTGTCCGTGTCTCTGATTCCATCCCTGTCGGCCGCAGCGGCCAGAGGAGACATGGCCTCGATCCACAAGCGTCTCCATCAGTCCCTCCGCCTCGCTCTCGTCAGCGGCGCCCCCTTTGTCGTCGTCATGGGACTGCTCGCGGAGCCGCTGTGCCGGCTGATGTACAACCACGGGGAAATCGCCCCGCTGCTTGCCCTGCTCGCTCCCGCCGGCATCTTCATCTACTTGCAAGGACCGCTCCAGGCAGCCCTGCAGGCGCTAGACAAACCCGGAACGGCTCTGTTCAATACGACCGTAGGCGCTTGCGTGAAGCTGTATCTGATCGTCGAGCTCGCATCTCGTCCCGAGCTCGGAATCTATGGCGCTGTCATCGCGATCGTCGTCAACATCATCCTCGTCACTGCCCTCCACGGCATCAGCGTCATGCGCTGCGCCGGGTACCGCATGAAGCTGCCCGACTTCATCAAGGTCGGAAGCGCCATGATCATCATGGGAGCCTGCTGCAGGTGGCTGATGAGCAGAGGGCCGCTGCCAGCCGAATGGCTCAATCTGATCGTTTCTTGCGCAGCCGGCGCCGCGGTTTATTTATTTTTGATGGGAGCCATGGGAATTGTCGACAGACATGACTTGTCCCGAATACCGGGCATCGGGCGCTGGTTCGGGTGAAGCCGGCATGTATGGAGACAAAGCGAAAAGGCAGCTGCATCGCAGCTGCCCGCTTTTTATTTTTTTCGGCGGTTCTCATCGACGAACAGCTCGCCTTTGTGGTCGATCGTGCAGAAGAACACCTGATTCCACTCCGTAAGCCCTCTTTTGCGAAGCTGCTGCTTCAGCCAGAGACGGTTTTTTTCCAGCTTCTCCAGATTATGATCCATGACTCTGCCATCCATGATGAGCGGAACCGGCAGCGTTTCGAATCGATAAGCCGAAGGAAACGTTATGTCGCTTGACGATGAATCCTGCTGCTCATTGTTCTTGTCTTGCTTGTCTTGCTTGTCTTGCTTTCCATGCTTTCCCTGTTTTTGTTCTCCGCCGGAAGAGCTTCCCTGTCCGCTTTGCTGCTGCCCGCTTTGCCGGTTCTGCTGGCCTTGTTGTCCTTGCTGGCTCTGGCCGGAAGACTGGGACTGGCTTTCCTTCGGGATGACGGACAGCTTGCCGCTCGTCTCGAGAATCGCGAATTCCACGTCCGCCACCCTCGCAACCTGGTTTTCCCTCAGCTGAAGCATGAGATCGTCCAGGTTGTAGCGCTGTTTCTTCATTTCCTTCTGATTGAGCTTGCCGTCCGCGATAATGACGCTGGGCTTGCCGTCGAACAGCAGCCGGAGCTTGCGGTTTTTCAGGCCGATATAAGCGATCAGCACCTGAATGATCATCAGCACGGCCATCGGAACGATGCCCTCGATAACCGGCCGTTTCGTATCCTCGATGACAAGAACCGCAATTTCGGCAATCATGAACGAGATGACGAGGTCGAACACGCTCATTTTGCCGATTTCCCGCTTTCCCATCAATCTCATGATCAGGAACACGACAAAATAAATCAGGACGGTCCGCAGCAGCAGCGACCCATATTCCATGCTTTCGCCCCCCTTGGCCCAATCATCAAGCGTCAGATGGTATTGTCGCCCCCCCTGTCCGCAGCCATGCACAGCATGACGCAATGAAATGTTGGCAATAAAGGCGAAACGAGGATTTGTCCTTCCCATCGGCAGGGCTGTACTAATTCCCGCGGCTTGACCATATGGTGAACTAAATACCATACCATCACTGGAGGGTGATTCCCGCATGAACCCCATTAAAAATGTGCAAAAAGTGCGTATCGGCTCCCCCATGCTAGGAGGGCTGGCTTACTCCGGCTTATGGCTCGCTCTGGGAGCCCTGCTTCTGTCGCTCATGCTGTACGCGGGAAATCTCAGCGAGGATTCGCTTCCGGCCTGGGCGCTTGGCATTCACGGCACCGCTTCCCTGTGCGGAGGCTTCACGTCCGGCAAGCGCAGCGGAGCCAAAGGCTGGTACCATGGCGGCCTGCTCGGTCTCGTTTACGGCCTTCTGGTGCTCGTGATCGGCTTTCTGGCAGCCGATGCAGGCATGTCGTCCAAAACCGGCATCCTTTTCCTCATCGTCGCTCTCGCAGGCGCATTCGGGGGCATGATCGGCGTCAATCTGCGGAAATGACCCCCTGTGTAAACTTGTCTCGGGTATGCTATACTTGTTCTCGGTAATCGAACTGGTAAACATCTGGAACTGTCATCTTCCGGTGTATCAGGGGCAAGCTTAGGGGGAACCATAGTGGCAATCTTGACATCCATGAATCAAATTACGCTGTACACGGTGTTGACGTCCGCCGTATTGATCAGTTTCGGAACCGGCCGCAATCCGCTGCGCGCCGCAGGCGTCTTTGCCCGCAATCTAGCCGTCAATCCCAGATACTTGCTGCTGTTCGGCTCGCTGCTCGCCATCCTCTTCATGAACAAGCTCGAGCTGATCATCGAAAGCAAGATGAAGCATCAGACCGACTTCACCCCATTTGTCCAGCGGCTCGAAGGCGGCTTCGTGGAAGGATTCCAGCAGCTGTTCCATGCCGCATGGCTGACGCCGGTGCTGGCCTTTTTCTACGTTGTCGTCTTCCAGTCGCTGCTGGTCGCATCGCTCGCTGTCTACATGTACCGCGACAAGACCGGACGGCAATTCTCCGCGACCTGCTACGCGATCATGCTCAACTACCTGATTGCGATTCCTTTTTATTTGTTCATGCCCGTCAAGGAAGTTTGGGCCTATAATCCAAACGTTCATTTTTATATGCTGGAGGCTTTTCCGGCTTTTGAAACGGTATACCGCGGCTTGTCCGGCCTGGACAACTGTTTCCCGAGCCTTCATACTTCCATCTCCGTGACGCTTGCCTTGCTGGGAGCCCGTTCCGGCATCAAGCGCTGGGCCTGGCTGACCGGCGTGACGGCGGCAATCATTATTTTCACCATCTTCTATATGGGCATCCACTGGCTGACCGATATGCTCGGAGGCCTCTGCCTGGCGACCTTCGCCGTGTACATGGGCTACAAGCTGGCGGATTTGAAATCGCTGGCCAAACCAATTCCGTCCGTTCATCCTTCACGCTGAACTCCTTCCCGGCGTTGAATCGCTCCCCCTTCCGGCAATAGCGCAAAAAAAGAGCCTTCGCGGCTCCTTTTTTTTGCCTTTACGGCTGACTCAGCAGCTTTTGCTCGTGCCGGCCCCAATGAGGCTGCGTTCCGTCCTCATCCACAAATCCGTAACGTTCCGACAGCTCCCATGAGCTAAGATGCCATCCCGACAAGCTTCCCTTCCCGGGGTCGGCCGCCAGACAGGCCAGCGCCCTGCCTACATAAAGCGGTGTCTCCGATTGAAGAAAATTAGGATCCTTCTCGCCGGCGTCTCTCCAGTTCGCTTCCGTCACGCCGAAATGGGCCAGCATCTCCTCCGAGCGCAAAAATCCCGGGGTCAACGAAACCGCGCAAATTCCATATGGCTTCAGCTCCTCGGACAGCCCTGCAGCCATATGGATTCCCCATATCTTGGACAAGCTATAGGGCAGATTGCCCCGATACTTGTAGTCGACGCCGTCGGTTATTTCCGCGAGGAGGCCGGACTCGCTGCGGATGAGCAGAGGCATCGCGTAATGTGCCGTCATGTAATGGGTGTCGAGCACTCCGTGCTGCATCGCCAGCCCATCCTTCAGCGGTGACGCCCAGAAAGGCTTGCCCCAATGAGTCAGCCTTTCTCCTCCCCAAATATCGTTCACGAGGATATCCAGACGTCCATGGGCCATTTCGATCCGCTTCATCAGCGCCTCCACTTCCTCCGGCACCGAATGGTCGACTCGGACAGCAATCCCGATACCGCCGCGGCTTTCAACCCTTTCAGCGGTTTCCTCGATCGTCTCCTTGCGTCCGATGGGGGAAGAGGACATTCGCGTCGTCCGCCCTGTCACGTATACCGTCGCACCGGCTTCTCCGAGCGCCATCGCGATTCCGCGGCCGGCTCCCCTCGTTCCTCCGGCTACGAGGGCAATCTTGTCCTTCAACGGCTTGTTCTGCGTCATGAACCATCTCTCCTTTTCAATAGGGGCCGCTCAGCGGCACTAAGTTCAGGTATAATCATATAGTGCCATACACGACATCCTCTGTCTTGTAGGATGAACCATCCATTGTAGGAGGTCTGTTCCATGCGCGGAGACCGGCTGCTTGCCATCCTGCTGACGCTCCAGGCCGAAGGAAAGCTGTCGCAGCGGGAGCTTGCCCGAAGGCTGGAGGTGTCCGAAAGAACGATTCAAAGGGATATGGATGCCTTGGGCTCGGCGGGGATTCCAGTCGTATCCGAACGGGGAAGCGCCGGCGGCTGGAGGCTGATGGAGGGGTACCGGACGGATGCCACCGGCATGACCGGAGAGGAATGGAAAGCTCTCCTCCTGTCGGCGGGCAGCCGGGCGGCCCGCGACCTCGGTCTGGCGGATGCGCTCGACTCGGCGCTGCTCAAGCTGCGGGCGGCGGGGATGCCGGGCAAGCCTGCCGTCGCCGCGAGCCTGTCCTCCAAGCTTCATGTCGATGCGGACGGCTGGCATGAATGCCGGGAGCCGCAGCCGAAGCTCGCCCTCTTGTTCGAAGCCGTCCTGACCGAACAGCGGATCGAAGCTTATTATGAATCGCGGAACGCCCCTCAGGCTGCCTCCCCGCGCTGCCTGATGCCGCTCGGTCTCGTCATGAAGGGGAGCGGCTGGTATTTGGCGGCCAGCGAGGGAGATGCCGTTAAAAGCTTTCGGACGTCCAAGCTGTCGGATATCCGCTTGACGGGAGAGCCCTTTGAGCGTCCTGCCTCATTCAGCCTGGCGGCGTGGTGGCGGACTTCAGTGAGCCGCTTCCTTGAAGGGCTGCCTTCCACTCTTGTTCGATTGAAGGCTTCTCCGGATGCCATCGACAGGCTGCAAAAAATGAGATATACGCGGATTGTAGGCGCCTATTCCCCTGAAAGCGAGGCGGCTTCGGCAGAAAGGGAGGAGACGGAAGCAACCCCCGTCTTGAAGCTCGTCGACGTCCGCTTCGATACGCTGGACTATGCGGCCGGCGTCGTGCTCTCGCTCGCACCCGCCGTCGAGGCTGTCGATCCTCCGGAGCTGCGGCAGCGGGTATGCGAGCTCGCCGAAGCAGCTCTGGAGATGCACCGCAACGCATAAAAAAACCCTTTGGAGAGCTGCTCTCCGAAGGGTTTTTGGAGCGTCGGGCTGCTTAGAGTGTGCCTTCAGGATCCACTTTGTCGCTTTTGACTTCAAGCTTTTCTTCCGTCTTGGCTTCGACAGGAGCCGGAGCGCTGTTCAGGACGGATGCGATGGCGCTGCGTTCGAACGTCACTCTCGTCGTATCGTTGACGCGCAGAACGACCGTGTCGTCGGTCAGCTCCACGATCGTGCCGTGCATGCCGCCGATGGTCGCGATTTTGTCGCCTTTCTTGAGCGAGCCGAGCAGGGCGTTGCGCTGCTTTTGCTTCTTCTGCTGAGGACGGATCAGAAGGAAGTAGAAGACGATGAACATGAGGCCGAACATGAGCAGCATGGACATGCCGCCACCGCCGGCGCTACCGGAAGCCAGAAACATAGGTGTATACCCCTTTCAATATCGGAACGAGATTCTGGTTAAAACCCTTTGTCGTTGTCATGCAGGCCGTATTGGGTGAAGAATTCGTCCCGGAAATCAAGCAGCCTGTCCTCCATGATCGCCTGGCGCACGCCGCGCATCATCTCCAGCAGGAAATGCAGGTTATGGTAGGTCGTCAGCCTGATGCCGAACGTCTCGTCGGCCTTGATGAGATGCCGCAGATAAGCGCGGGAATAATTGCGGCAGGTGTAGCAGCCGCAGTCCGGATCAAGCGGTCCGAGGTCCTCCGCGTACTTGGCATTGCGGATGTTCACCCGTCCTCCGCTCGTCATCGTCGTGCCGTTGCGGGCAATGCGGGTCGGAAGCACGCAGTCGAACATGTCGACTCCGCGAATCGCTCCTTCGAGAAGCGCGTCGGGAGATCCGACGCCCATCAAATAACGCGGCTTGCCTGTCGGCAGGAGCGGAATCGTCTCCTCCAGCACCTCATACATGAGATGCTTCGGTTCCCCGACGCTCAAACCACCAATAGCATACCCCGGGAAATCCATGGAAGTCAAATCCGCCGCGCTCTGCTTGCGCAGGTCGGCATGCATGCCTCCCTGGACGATCGCGAACAGCCCTTGGTCCTGCGGACGGGCATGGGCTTTGAGGCAGCGCTCCGCCCAGCGGGTCGTCCGCTCGAGCGAGTTTTTGATGTATTCGTATTCGGCCGGATACGGAGGGCACTCGTCGAACGCCATCATGATATCGGAGCCGAGCGAGTTCTGGATCTCCATCGCCTTCTCCGGCGACAGGAACAAGCGGTCGCCGTTGAGATGGGAGCGGAATTCGACGCCTTCCTCGGTGATCTTGCGCATGTTGCTCAGCGAGAACACCTGGAAGCCGCCGCTGTCCGTCAGAATCGGGCGGTCCCAATTCATGAACTTGTGCAGGCCGCCGGCATTGCGGATCAGGTCGTGGCCCGGACGGAGCCACAGGTGATAGGTGTTGCTGAGAATGATATGGGCGTCCATTTCCTTGAGCTCTTCCGGGCTCATCGTCTTGACGGTAGCCTGGGTGCCGACGGGCATGAACGCCGGCGTCTCGATGACGCCGTGAGGGGTATGGACGCGGCCGAGCCGCGCCCCGGATTGCTTGCATACTTTGATCAGTTCGTAAGTTACAGCCACAGTTCACTCTTCCATTCCTAGTAGATAAACATCGCGTCGCCGAAGCTGAAAAACCGGTACTTCTCGTTGACTGCCTCTGCATAGGCGTGCAGGACATGCTCGCGCCCGGCAAGCGCGCTGACCAGCATGACCAGCGTCGACTTGGGCAGATGGAAATTCGTCAGCAGGGCGTCGACAGCCCGGAACTCATATCCGGGATAAATGAAAATATCCGTCCAGCCGCTGCAAGCCTGAAGCCCGTCCGGATACCGCTGAGCCGCTGTCTCCAGCGTGCGGGCCGACGTGGTGCCGACGGCAACGATTCGGCCGCCGCGTTCCTTGGCGGCGCGGATCATCGCGGCGGATTCCTCGCTGAGCTCGTAATACTCGGAGTGCATCACATGCTCTTCAATCGTGTCCGTGGACATCGGCCGGAATGTGCCGAGACCGACATGAAGCGTCAGCGGAGCGATTCCGACTCCCCTATCCCGCAGCTCCTGGAGGAACTGCTGCGTGAAATGCAGCCCCGCGGTCGGAGCCGCTGCGGATCCCGCCTGGCGGGAATAAACAGTCTGATACCGCTCCCGGTCGTCCAGGCGTTCCTTGATATACGGCGGCAGCGGCATCTCGCCCAGTCTGTCCAGCAGCTCCTGGAATATTCCGCTGTACTGGAACCGGACGATGCGTCCGCCCATATCGCCTTCGCTTTCCACGACTGCGCGCAGCAGCGGCTCGCCGCCTTCGCCGGCGCCGAAAGCGATGACCGTGCCGGCCTTCAGCTTCTTGGCCGGCTTCGCCAGCGTCTCCCAGCAATCGCCTTCGAGCTGGCGGAGCAGCAGCAGCTCCGCCTTCGCTCCGGTATCCTCCTTGACGCCTAGCAGGCGGGCGGGAAGCACGCGGCTATCGTTGACGACCAGCGTGTCTCCCTCGCGCAAATACTGCTTCAGATCCGTGAACCGATGATGGGCGATCTCTCCCGTGCGCTTGTCCAAAGCGAGCAGGCGCGAGGAGGTCCGGTCCGTCAAAGGGGTCTGGGCGATCAGCTCTTCCGGCAGGTGAAAATCATAATCTTCTACGTTCATGGCTTCAGCTTCCGTCCTTAGCGAGTTCAATCTCTTTGTAGTAGTATTTCAGAATGCGTTGGTAATCATACCCGGTATCGGCCAGGCCCTTGGCGCCGTATTGCGACATTCCGAGGCCGTGCCCGTTGCCGGTTCCCCGGATGAGCCACGTCTGCGAAGCGGAGACGGGCCGGATGGCTCCGGAGGCGTTCATGACCGTCAGGCCCGCTCCGCCCGATGGCGATGCTTTGGCTCCGCCGGCTCCCAGCACTTGGACGGCGGCTCCCGTTTCCTTGACCGCCGAGGCGCCGCCGGCGCCGAGAAGCGACACCTGCCCGGCCGGCTCGATGGCGAACCGCGTGCTCGGCAAGCTGCCAAGCGCGGTGCGCAGGGAGTCCGGATACTTGACCGGAACGGCTTTGCCGTTCACGTTCACCTGCATGACCCGCCCTGAAGGTCCGCGCGAGGCGACCTCCAGCGACTGAATCGGTCCCGATACGGCCGAGGTCGTCTTGCCCTTCATGGCATCCAGCAGCTGGGCCGAGGTGAACGGGCCGCGCATCCAGTTGAATTCATTGGACTGCGCGACTGTCTCCAGCACCGTCACCTTAGCCCCGGCGTCCAGCTTGTCCACCGGATTCACGCCGTCCTGGATGAGAGGCAGCGGCCTCACATTGGTAGCGGCGGACTTGATGCGCGCGATGACAGCCCCTGCTGCGTTCTTCTCGCCGGTCAGGTCAGCCGTGTCGGACCGGATGAAGCCGGTGCCGCCGCTCGGAGCCATGACCCGGTACCATTTGAACAGGCCGTTCTCGGAAGAATCGTCCGGGCTTTGGACCGGAGCCAGATACGGCACCTTGCTTCCCCATACTTCGGATGGATCCGCTGTGTACCCTCCGGCGCTGGAAGAGAATACCGCCTCGACAGGCTTGCCCCCGCTGAGCATGACCTGCCCCTTGGTATCGTCGACCGCCTTGATGGTCGTCGCCTTCTCGGAGGCGACACCGTTGTACGCCTGGCTGAGCGTCGTGTCGACGACCTGGGCGATGCCGAAGCCGGTCCCCTGGTAGACGGCGTACGAGCGGGCGGCCACGGCTTGCGCCTTGAGCGCCTCGATCGGCCAGGAGCCGGGCATTTCCCCGCCGACGACGGAATACAGATACTGCTCGAACGGAAGCTCGTTGATGACGGCAAGAGCGTTGTTGTAGCTGCTTAACTCGAACTGGCCTCTGTATGTACGGGCATAGCGCTCGGCAAGTTTCACGCCTTGGGTCGAGGACGGCAACACGACAGCCTTCGTGCCCGCCGGGAAAGTCAGCAGCATGCCGGGCGCCGCTTCCTTCTGGGTGACGGACAAATCCCTCCGCTGCAGCAGATAATCGCCCGCCGCAGCCTGCTTCAGCCCGGCCGCCTCCGCGATTCCGGCCAGCTTGAGCTTCACGGCTTCCAGCGAAGCGCTGTCCGCCGCCGCTCCCACCATGACGGAATAACGGGTTCCGGAATCCGATGGGCGCAGCGCAAGGAATGTATCCGTTCCGGAAGCGCTGAACGAGGCCATCGCGAGCCGCGCCTCCTGCTCGGACGCGTACGCGGCCGTCTCCAGGTGAAGCGGTCCGCGCACGGAGGCGCCGCCGCCGAATGCCTTCACCGTCGCGTTCGCGTTCCATTTGGCAAGAGCGGTCCCTGCCGCAGCCGCAGAGGAGTAGGAGCCTTCCGACACTTGGTAGGAAGTGCCGCCCCCGCGGTCCACCGCCTCCAGCACGGCGTTTCCTCCGGCAGTCTGCACGGCTTTGAATACTGCCAGCGCGGCCGCGAAGGAGCTGTTCTCTCCCAGCAGGACGGAATAGTTCTCCACGGCTACCCGGGCAGTCGCGCCGCCGACAGCGAAAGCCAGAGGTTTGGCCGTTCCCCCTTGGCTGACGCCGATGGCTATCCCGCCGTCGGAGCTGAACGTTGCGGCCGGAATCGACAGCGTATATTTGTTCGGTACGGTGATGAACAAGCCGACGCGAATCGTGTCCATGACCTCGATCCCGTCCGCTTCCGCCTTGGGAGGCAAGTAGAGGCAGCCGCCCAGAACGGCGGCTGCCAGCAGGCCTTTGGGGAGAATTCGGGCTATCGGTCTGTTCATGGTTCTCTCCTTCCGTGTGCTCCGCCGGCTCGCGGCCGTCGGCCGGCGTGCAGGCGGGCACCTTACAGGGTCTTGTCGGTACGGTCCTCGGGGGGAATGCGGCATCCATCCGGGGAACAGGCTTCGTCCGCCTTCCCGAACCAGTCATAGCGGCGTTTGGCGATGTAGCGATAAATCCGGTCTCCAAGACGGCTCATGCCCGGCAGCCGGTACAGCCAGCCTGCCGGACCGAAGCCAGGAACCGTGCGCAGGATGCGCACGACGGCGTCGCTGCCCGCATACAAGCGCCCTGCGCCGTCAACGACATGCATCCTGTCCCTCAGCGCTTCCGCGTCGATGTCCAGTAACCGCTCGGCGGCCCGGCCCTGGAGCCGGTCCAGATTCTGCAACGGAACAAACTTCAGCTCCGCCCGCGAGCCCAGTCGGCCCAGCCTGTCGACCGAGGCGAGGCAGAGGTTGCACTGGCCGTCGTAGATGACGGTGAGCGCGCTGTCTTCAGCGGCTCCGGACCGTTGCTCCTTCATCGGCGGATCCTCCCTTAGGCCATGCGGCTTGTCTGCCGCGGCCATTATTCCGGTACGGGCAAGCCCAGATGGCGGTAGGCAAGAGGAGTGACGACACGCCCTCGCGGAGTCCGCTGCAGGAAGCCGATCTGCATGAGATACGGCTCGTACACATCCTCGATCGTCTGGCTTTCCTCGCCGATCGTCGCTGCGATCGTGTCCAGGCCTACGGGGCCGCCGCGATAGTTGGCGATCATCGCCTGCAGCATCTTGTGGTCGATCCGGTCGAGTCCGAGCGGATCCACCGCGATCAGCGACAGCGCCTGCTGGGCGAGCTCGTTCGTAATGATGCCGTTGCCGCGGACCTGCGCGAAATCGCGAACCCGCTTGAGAAGCCGGTTGGCGATCCGCGGCGTTCCCCGCGAGCGCAGTGCGATCTCGGAGGCCGCATCGCCGACCATGCCGACCTCCAGAATCTCGGCGGAGCGGGAGATGATGAACGCCAGCTCGTCCGTGCCGTAATACTCCAGCCTGCTGACGACTCCGAAGCGGTCGCGCAGAGGGGCGCTGAGCAGCCCGGCGCGGGTCGTGGCTCCGATCAGCGTGAACGGGGGCAGGTCAAGCCGCACGGAGCGCGCGCTGGGACCTTTGCCGATCATGATGTCCAGGCAGAAATCCTCCATCGCCGGGTACAGCACTTCCTCCACGGAGCGGTTCAAGCGGTGGATTTCGTCGATGAACAGCACATCGCCCTCCTGCAGGTTCGTGAGCAGGGCGGCCAGATCTCCCGGACGCTCGATCGCCGGGCCGGAGGTCGTGCGCAGGTTGACGCCGAGCTCGTTGGCGATGATGTTCGAGAGAGTCGTCTTGCCGAGTCCCGGCGGGCCGTAGAGCAGCACATGGTCGAGAGCCTCCTTGCGGAGCTTGGCCGCCTCGATGAATACCTTGAGGTTGTCCTTCACCTGGGACTGGCCGATGTACTCGGCGAGATACCTCGGACGCAGGCTGTATTCGACAGCCTGGTCCTCCATCATCAGATTGGCGGAAATGATGCGATCGTCTTCCATGCAAAACCTCCCTTTCCGCTATCCCTTGAACAGCTGCTGCAGCGCCCGCTTCATGAGCGCGTCCACGGTCTCTCCGGGCTGCTGCGAGCCGCCCATGCCCGCCCAGGCGCGGTCCAGCTCCGACGCCGTATAACCGAGGGCTCCGAGGGCTTCCCTCGCCTCGCCCCAGCTGTCCTCGCCGGCGGCGGCGACTGCCGCTCCGCCGGCGGCTTCGGCTTCCCATACAAGCTCGATGGAAGCCGACGTGATCTGCAGCTTGTCCTTGAGGTCCAGAATCATCCGCTGGGCCGTCTTCTTGCCGATGCCGGGCAGCCGGGTGAGGAAGCTCAGATCCTCGCGGTGGATGGCCGAGATGACCGCCTCCGGGCGGCCGCCGGCCAGAATTCCGACCGCGACCCTCGGCCCGATGCCGGATACCTCCAGCAGCTTGCGGAAGAGCGCCTGCTCCTCCCTCGTCTGGAAGCCGAACAGCTGCGCCGCGTCCTCGCGCACATGGTGGTGGCAGTAGACGGTTACCGGCTCCTCCCCCCGGGCGAACGCGTAAGGATTCGGCGTGTAGACCTGGTACCCGACATCCCGAACGTCGACGACGATATAATCCGTATCCACATAGGCCACACGGCCTTTTACAAAATCGATCATCTGCGGCGCACCTCGTTTATCTTGGACATCATGCCGGAAGCGTGGGCATGGCAGACGGCAACCGCAAGCGCATCGGCGACGTCGTCGGGCTTGGGCACCTTGGCCAGCTTGAGGAACATCCGCACCATCTCCTGCACCTGGCGCTTCTCGGCCTTGCCGTAGCCGACGACGGCCTGCTTGACCTGCATCGGCGTATATTCCGTAATGGGAAGCCCCCTCTGCGCGGCGGCCAAAATAATGACGCCTCGGGCTTCGCCGACCGTGAAGGCCGTCGTCACGTTGCGGTTGAAGAACAGCTTCTCGACGGCAACGGAGTCCGGCTTGTATTTGTCCATCAGAGCCGAAGCAGACTCGTAGACCTGCTTGAGCCGCACCTCGTGAGGGGTGCCGGCTTCCGTCTCGATGGAGCCGTATTGGACCGGCGTAAGCTTCATGCCGTCCTTGTCGATGAACCCGAATCCCGCGATGGCGATGCCGGGGTCGATCCCTAAAATCCGCATCGCGCACTCTCCTTGTATGAAAGCTGGACAATGAAATCTATCTCTATGTAGCGAAAAACAGACTCTATCTATTATAACAGGAAGTGGATGACATGAGAACAAGCGTTTCAGACCGCTCGCCGAAAAGCAAAAAACGCCTTTTCGCAAAGGCGCTCGGAGAATGGGCTTGCCGGACTGGAACCGGACGGGAAGACATGCTGTCGGCGGAAGCGCAGTCTGCTGATATCCGAACGGAATCAGTAGGCGCGCTTCATCGCTCCTCTGGATCTCTCCAGGGCAAAATCGTTGTACGTCGACAAGACGCTGTTGAACTCGTCCCTGTCCTGGACGCGGATGCCGCTCAGCAGCCTGTCCCGTTCCTGCTTGGGCAGCGCGCTTTCCATGTACTGCAGGTCGAGCTGAAAAAACGTCTTCATGACCTTCTCGTCGCTCGGAGGACCTTCGAACAACGTCAGGCTTCCCCCGTCATCCACCCCGAAAGTCGCGCTCTGCTTGCAGGCCTCGGACAGATCGTCGATCCGCTCGGTCACGACGACGCCGCCCTTATCATCGAATCCGGCTTCCCAGCCGGGATGGCTGCCGAGCAGCTTCAGCACGGAAGGAGGATCCATGACGCCGAGCGGACGGATTTCCTCTCCGCATAGATAGACTCTTTTCATCGTGACCGCGGCAGATGCGCTTCCTTCCAGAAAGGAAGAGATCCCCTCCTGTGTAAGGTCCGGCCCGCTCCGAGCGGCCGCTTCGGCTGCGGAAGAGCCCAGCAGAAGCGCTGCAGGAAGCAGAAGCGCGCAGGCCAGGCTGAGCGGCGAGCGGCCGCGCCTGCGCCTCAAATATTTCCGTTTCAGATGGTTCCAGATGCTGATTGACAACATGGTCATCCATAGCCCCTTCTTGGCAGTTTCGGCTAGTCTGCCTTCCGGCTGGATGAATTATGCAAGCATAAAAAAGAACCGGGCTGCGAGTTCAGCCCGGCTCGGCTCTATGGCCATTCCCCATGCTCGGCTTCCGTCAGCGGTTGATCCAGGGCTTGCTGCCCTTGGAGGCGCGGGGAGCCGGCCGGGAAGCGCTGCGTATAACCGCTTTTTTTGGCTGCTTGCGCGCGGCTGCCGTGCCCGTTTTCGCCGGCTTGGCTTCAGCCTTCGATTTGGTCTCCGGCTTGACTGCCTTCTCAGCCGCCTGCGCCTCCTCCTCGTCCCTGTCTCCGCAGCAGGAAGGCTGGACCGCTACCGGAGCAGCTTCATCCGGCGGCGCTCCTCCATACCCCGGATTCACGCCGTAGCCCTGTACGGCGGCCGTCTGCGGCCAGCCTCCCGGAGAGGCGGGATACCCTTGAGCTTCCGCGCCCCAGCCTTGGTATCCAGGCCACTGGGCAGGACTGGCGGCGCCGGCGACTGCTCCAGCTGCATTCCACTGGCCGCCGCCGTCGTAATTGTACGAACCGGGAGCAGCCGCTCCTGCGGCCGGCATGATGCCCTGAGGATAACCTCCCCCGCCGTACACATGCGCTCCGTTGTTCTGGGCGCCGTATCCTTGATGGCCGTATCCGCCATACCCTTGCGCTTCGGCGGCGTAACCCGGATGGCCGTATCCGCCATAGCCTTGAGCTTCCGCTGCGTAGCCGTGATGGCCGTATCCGCCGTACCCTTGCGCTTCCGCTGCATAGCCGGGATGGCCGTATCCGCCGTACCCTTGCGCTTCCGCTGCGTAGCCGTGATGGCCGTATCCGCCGTATCCTTGCGCTTCCGCTGCATAGCCGGGATGGCCGTATCCGCCGTATCCTTGCGCTCCCGCTGCATAGCCGTGATGGCCGTATCCGCCATGGCCGTATCCGCCGTATCCCGGCGGGTAACAATCCTGCATGCCTGCTGCGGCAGCTCCATAGCCGTCATGCCCCGGGCTTCCCGCCTGGGAACCATAGCCGTCTCCCGGCATCTGCGCGGCTCCCTGCACCGCGCCTCCCGGGTAACCGTACCCTTGCTGATGCCCCGCGACTCCATAACCGGCCGGATAGCCGGCCATCCAAGGGGAAGCGGCGGCATAGGGCTGTTCGACGGAAGCTCCGGCGGCCGCCGGCCAGACGTTAAATGCGCCGTAGCCATCCATCTGGCCGCCTAGTCCAGGGAGCTCCTGCCCGTATCCCGCGGCATGCCCGCCCTGCGAGTAGGCGTTCCCGTACCCTGTGCCCTGGACGCCGTAAGACCCTGCTTCCGTATTCGCATACCCGCTTCCATAGGATGGGGACGGAGCATATTCCGGCATTTTGGGAAGCTCAAACAGCGGAGCGATCGCTTCGACGGCCGGAAGCTTCTCCTGTGCGAAAGGATGGATCGCCTTCTCCGTATAATGGGATTGATAAGGCTTCCCATATGCCTTCTCCTCGGCCGGAAGCGCCGGCGGCACAGGAGGGGCGGGCGGCGGCACAGGAACCGGCTCGGGCGGCTTCACAGCCGTTGGAGGCTTCACAGCCGTTGGAGGCTTCACCGCCGTAGGCGGCTTCTCCTCGATGGGCGCCGTGTTCTTTTTGCCGTCGACGACCGGTCCCGTGAACGCTTTTCCTCCCGCGTGGCCGTGATGATCGGATTTATGCTCGGGGGATAATCCGGTCGATTCCTTTAGCTTTGGAATATTGACCGTATCGCCGACATTCAGCGCATCCGGATTCGTCAGCTGCGAGTTGGCCTTGATGAGCTCGTTCAGGGGCACTCCCCAAGCCTTCGAGAGCTTCCAGAGCGTATCCCCCTCTTTCACCGTGTACTTGTGGATCAAGCCGCCGCTCCACGGCTTTTCCTCTTCCGAAGGAACCTTGATTTTGGCGCCGATCTGCAGATTCTTGTCATCGGTCACGGATGGGTTGAGCTTCTTCAGCTCCTCCACCGTCACCCCGTATTTCTGGCCGATGAGGTAGAATGATTCTCCCTCTTTGACAATATGGATTTTCACTAGCCGACTCCCTCCTCTTCGCGTGCTGTGCGCAGCGGCAGGACTGCAGCCTATCTGCCCGTCGTTACATCGTATGCAGCGACTGGGCGTCTGTCTCCCTTTTCAGCAAAAAAATACAAGCCCTGCCGGGAAGCGTACCGAATATCCGTACGAATGACAGCTGGCTCGTATTCCTGCGGCTTGGTCCTGAACGCGAAGAAGGGCTGTCCCGCTAGTCACGAAACGACTAAGGACAGACCCTTCACTTATTCGGTATCGGCAGAAAACAATGATGCTCGGCGCTTCAAAACGGATCAATCCGCCGTGCTGCCGAAGCTCGGATAGGTGCCGAGCACCCTTACCTGGCAGCCGATCGCTTCGATCTCCTGCAGCGCCGCCGGGAGGAGGACCGTGTCCAGAGCCATCTCGATGTCGATGACGAAATGGTACGTGCCCAGACGTTTTTTGGTCGGACGGGATTCGATCCTCCCGAGGTTGATCCTTCGCCAGGCGAAGGCGGACAGCACCTGATGGAGCGCTCCCGGGTAATCTTCCGGCAAGGTGACGAGAATGGACGTCTTGCGGACAGGGGACTGGCGCAGCTCGAACGGCTTCGGACCGGCCAGCAGGAAGCGGGTGTAGTTGTTGTCGTGATCCGTCACCCGTTCGCGCAGCACGTCAAGGCCGTAGTGGGCCGCCGCCAGCGTAAGCCCGATCGCAGCCCAGCCCTGGCCCGGATTCTCGGATACGATCCGAACCGCCTCCGCGGTGCTGCTGACCGGCTCCCATTGGGCATGCTGGAGATGGCCGCGCAGGAAGCTCTGGCACTGGGCCAGCGCGACGGGATGGCTGAACACCTTGACGATGCGGCCGTACTCCGGCTCTCCTCCCGCTCCGAGCAGCTCGTCCTTGCGGCCGATCAGCTGCTGGCGGGACGGATAGATCCATTCCGCCTGGATCGGCAAATCCACTTCGTGCAGAAGCCAGTCCATATGGAGGTTGACAGAGCCCTCGATCGTATTCTCGATCGGAATGACGCTGTAATCGGTCCTTCCCTCCGCCGTGGCAAGGAAGACATCGGATATCATCGGGTAATAAACTCTCTCGGCGTTGTCTCCGCACAGGCTGCGGGCAGCCTCGTCGGAGGTGGAGACGACGGGAAGCAAGGCGACTTTGATCATGAATGAACTTCTCCTTTGATTCGCTCTGCGAAAGGCAGTGCGGGATCGGCGCCCTCAAGGACGACCGCGCCGGCGGGATCGGGCTGCAGCAGCAGGAGATCCGCATCGACTCCGGCAGCCGACAAGGTCGAGAGCAGGAACGCCTCCAGCTCTCTCATTCGCGGGCTTCCGTTCTCGATCAGGGCGAGCAGCGTCGGGCCGGCGCCGCTCAGCGCAGCTCCGAGCGCTCCGTGATCCGACGCGCCCTCAAGAACCTCGGCCATGCCCGGAATGAGCGCTGCCCGGTAAGGCTGATGCAGCTTGTCCTTCATCGCATGGCGGATCATGTCGAGCCGGCCGCCGGCGAGAGCGGCCACAAGCAGCGAGCTGCGGCCGATGTTGTGCACGGCGTCGCTCAGCGCCAGCTGCTCCGGCAGCGCATGCCGGGCTTTCTCGGTCGAGAGCTGGAAGCGCGGAATCGCCACAAGCGCGGCTAGTCCGGCCGGCGGCTCGATGCGCAGGCAGTCCGCCCGCGTGCCGTCCCAGGCCGCCGCGACGATGCCGCCGAACAGCGAGGCTCCGACGTTGTCCGGATGCCCTTCCAGGCGGCTGGCGATCTGGAGCAGGGCATCGCGGTCGAGGCCGCCGCCTGTCAGCTCGCTTGCGGCCGTCAGGGCGCCGACGATGGCGCTCGCGCTGCTGCCGAGGCCGCGGGTGAGCGGGATATCGCTGTACATGTCGATTTCCAGCTCCGGCAGATCGGTTCCCGTTTCCTGAAAGACGAGCTGGGCTGTCTTGTAGATCAAATTGCTTTTGTCCAGCGGGATGCCTTCAAGCCCTTCCCCATGCAGCCGGATGACCGTAGCCTTGTCCGCCGGCTTCATCTCGATCCATGTATAGAGCGACAGCGCCATGCCCAGACAGTCGAAGCCGGGTCCCAGATTCGCCGTGCTGGCCGGGACTCGCACCAGCACGCTTCGCATGCCCATCAGCCTTCCACCCGGTAGACGCTCTGCACGTTCTGGATGACATCCAGCGTCTGGAAGGCGTCCAGCACTTTATTCATCGCGGCCTTGCTGGCATTATGGGTAATCACGATGATCTCCGCTTCCTTCAGATCCGCATTCGGCTGCTGGATGACGGATTCGAGGCTGACTTCGTATTCGGCGAACACCTGCGTAATCCGGGCGAGAACGCCGGCTTTGTCCGCGACATGGAGCCGGAGGAAGTTCTTGGACGAGATCTGCTCGTCGGTCTTGAGCCGCTTCTCGTTGTAGGAAATGACGCCCTGCTGGCCGTTGACGCCGATCTTCAGGTTTTTCACCACGGACACGAGATCCGCGACGACCGAGGTCGCCGTCGGCAGCTCTCCGGCGCCCGCGCCGTAGAACATCGTTTCCCCGACAGCTTCGCCGTGGACGTACACGGCGTTGAACACCCCGTTGACCGAGGCGATCGGATGGGTCGTCTTCACCATCGTCGGCTGCACGCTGACGCTGATCGACTCGTCCCGGCGCTCGGCGATGCCGAGCAGCTTGACCTCGTAGCCGAGCCGCTTCGCGTAGGCGATGTCTTCCTTGGAGACGGAGGAGATGCCCTTGACCGACACGTCTTCCAGATTGACTTCCGAGCGGAAGCCGAGCCGGGAGAGAATGGTCATTTTGCGGGCGGCATCAAGCCCTTCCACATCGGAGGTCGGATCGGCTTCGGCGTAGCCGAGATCCTGGGCCTCCTTCAGCACGTCGGCGTAGGACGCCCCCTCCTGGCTCATTTTCGTCAGGATGTAGTTGGTCGTGCCGTTGACGATGCCCATGATTTTGGTAATGCGGTCCGAGGAGAAGCCTTCGTTGAGCGTGCGGATGATCGGAATGCCGCCAGCCACGCTGGCTTCGTACAGAACGTCGCAGCGCTGCTCGCTGGCCCTGGCCAGAATCTCGCGGCCATGCAGCGCCATCAGATCCTTGTTGGCCGTGACGATATGCTTGCCGCGCGAGAGAGCTTCGAGAATATACTCCTTCGTGTTCTCGATGCCGCCCATGACTTCTACGATGACATCGATCTCCGGATTGCGGATGATCTCCCACGGATCGGTCGTCAGCTTCGCCGCATCGATGCCGATCGTCCTCGTCTTCTCCACGTTCTGCACGAGCACCTTCTCAATCTCGATCGGAGATCCGACCTGGCTGCGCAAATCCGCCTGATGGCCCTCCACGATCCGCACGACTCCCGTGCCCACCGTTCCTAGTCCGAGCAACCCTACCTTAACCGGCTTCATCGCCATTCCCCCGTTCCTGTTCCTAGTCGACATGCTTAGGCCGATCCGGCATTCACAGCACCGGACGCAGCGCTTTTCTATCCCTGGCCGATGACCGAAGCCCGCTTGACGCCTGGCACCAAGCGAAGTTCGTCCACGAATGCGAACACTTCATCCTTCATCGGAGCCGTATCTACCGACAGCACCACATTGGCGGAGCCTTGCAGCGGGATGCTCTGATGGATCGTCAGCACGTTGCCGCCTCGGGCCGCGAACATGCTGAGCACTTGGGACAAAATGCCGGCCCGATGCTCCAAATCGATGGACACCGTAATGATCGACCCCCGCTCCAGCTCCCCCAGCGTCAACACGCCTTCCCGATACTTATAAAACGCGCTGCGCGACAGATCCGCCTTCTCCACCGCCTCATGGATGGTGGCCGCTTCGCCGCGCGCCAGCATCTCCTTGACCGCGATCGTCTTGATGATGGCTTCGGGCAGCAAATCCTCGCGGACGACATAATATCGCTCTGTCAACATTTCGTCCTCCCAGCGTAGACAGATGTACTCCCATAGAGGACATTATACGGAAAACCGATCCTTTCGGCAACCGTTGATTTCATGCCCAATGTTCGTTTTAACGAATTTATGTACATTATAACGCATAAACTGCCATCAGAAAAGCTGCCCGATCGACAATCATCCGGCAGCTGTGTTGCTCTCTCTATCTATTCACCTGTTTCTAAGCGGAACATCGTTTTGCGGCCCTTTATTTCACGGCGCAGAACACGGCAAAATCCCGATATTTATAGACGCAATCGACGCTGGAGAAGCCCGCTTCCTCCATCCAGCGAAGCTGCTCGGACACTTTCGCGTTGATGTCGACTTCCCTTCGAAGCACGGAGGCGTCCGCCTCCTCCGCGGCCAAGCGGCCGTCATAAATATCCCTCTGCCACTGCTCCCGGTACAGCCGGTCGAACAACGGGGACTCCGCCGCGGCTTGATCGGCATTGACGAAGCGGCCTCCGTCTTCAAGCCGCGCCATCACGCTGCCGAACAACAACCGCTTATCCTCATGCCGCAGATGATGGATGGCCAGCGAGGAAACGATCAGGTCGTAAGGCCCTTCGGGAAGCTCGCCCGTCATATCCGCTTGCACGAAATCGACTCGGCTGTCGCCCGCAAATCGTTCTCTCGCCTTGTCCAGCATGCTTGCCGTGAAATCCGTCAGCGTAATATGCGCTCTCGGATAACGCTGCCTCATAAAGGAGGACATCAGCCCCGTTCCCGCCCCTAAATCCAATATCCTCGGCTCCGCTGCGGCGCTGTCGGCGGCCCAGGCCGCCATTCCGTAAAAGTCGTCGAAGCAAGGAATCAGCATTCTCCGCTGTGCGTCATATCGAGACGAAACCGCATCGAATTGCTGCTGAACCCGATCTCCCATCGCTGCCACCCCGTTTCTTTTCTTAGTCTCATCATAAGGGAATTCATTATTATTTTGAAATATAAAATAACCATCACTTTATAGGAGTTATCTATAAAAAGACAAAGGAAAAGGCCCGGATTTCTCCCGGCCCGACTCCCCCTGCTTGCCTCTTATTCCGGGGAGTATTCGCTTCCCTCGAAAAATTCGAACACGAATTCGCCGAGATGCACCGTATCTCCATCCTTGGCTCCGATTTTCCGCAGAGCGGAATCGACGCCCATCTTGCGCAGCATGCGGCCGAAGCGGTTCACGGCGTCATACGAGTTGAGGTGAATCCGCTTGAGCTGACGCTCGAACGATTCGCTCTCCACGACATAGTAGTCGTTCTCGCGGTACACGCGGAACGGCTCTTCCTTCTTCTCGGCATGACGGTAAATTTTCCGCTCCTCGACTTCCTTTACCTCCTCGAGTTCAGGCGCTTCCGGAATTTCATCCAGCTTTGCGGCTGCCTTGTAGAGCAGCTCCTGAATGCCTTCCTTGGTCAGCGAGGAGATGGGAACGATGTCGTAGGTCTGGCCTTCCTCTTCGCGTTCCGCCAGCTTCTGGCGGAACAGCTCCAGATTCGCGGCGGATTCGGGCATGTCCATCTTGTTGGCTGCGATGATCTGCGGACGCTCGGCGAGCTTGGCGTTGTAGAGCACGAGCTCTTCGTTGATCTTCAGCCAGTCCTCGAACGGATCGCGTCCTTCGGTGCCCGACATGTCGACGACATGGATGATGACTCGGGTGCGCTCGACATGGCGCAGGAATTCATGGCCAAGGCCGATGCCTTCATGTGCGCCTTCAATCAAGCCCGGCAAGTCGGCCATGACGAAGCTGCGGCCCTCTTCGACATCGACAACACCAAGATTGGGCGTGATCGTCGTAAAATGGTAGGCGCCGATCTTCGGTCTGGCGGCGGATACGATCGACAGCAGCGTCGATTTGCCCACGCTCGGGAAACCGACGAGCCCGACATCGGCCATGACCTTGAGCTCCAGCACGAGCCAGCGCTCCTGGCCCTCCTCGCCCTTCTCCGCGATTTCGGGAGCGGGGTTGCTGATCGTCGCGAAGCGCGGGTTGCCCCGTCCGCCCCGTCCGCCTTTGCCGACGATGACCTGTTGTCCGTGGCGGGTCATATCCCCGACAATTTCGCCGGTATCGTCATCAATGATGATCGTTCCCGGGGGAATGCGCACGATCGTATCCTCGGCTCCGGCTCCATGCATGCTCTTCGGACGGCCCCGCTCGCCGCGTTCGCCCTTGAAGTGCTTCTGATAGCGGAAGTCCATCAGCGTGCGCAAGCCCTCGTCCACACGGAAGATGACATTGCCTCCACGGCCGCCGTCCCCGCCTGCTGGACCGCCCTCGGGCACGTATTTCTCCCTCCGGAACGATACGATGCCGTCTCCGCCGTCTCCGCCTTTGACAAATATTTTTGCTTTATCGACAAACATGATTAGCCTCCAATTATGCGCAGAGCGGAGCCTTAAGCAGCACATGGCGGAACTGCTTCAGGCTGACGGCCTGCAGCGGGGTTCCGCGCAGACGCTGCTCCAATTTATCTACCAGCTCATCGCCGTCGCGCAGCTCGCCGGCGAACTCCAGCTCCACCATCAGCTCATCGGCTGCGCGGGACAGCTTCAGCACCAGGACGGCAGGATCGCCGATTCCCGGCTTGACGCCGAAGCGATAAGCGTTAATGACTTCGATCAGGGCATCCGCGGTCCGGTCTCGGTCAAGCTGGAAATCCTCCAGCGTGAGGTTGTCCTCGACGTCCACTTCAAGCACCAGATTGTGGCTGAGCGTGCGGAAAGATTGCAGATAGGCGACGAGAGAAGGAATGCCCAGGTGAGCGATCTTGCTCTCCACCGCCATCTTGTCCCGGATCCGTTCCACGCTGGCAGCAGCCCTATCCAGCTTGCCGATGCGGATATAGCCGTACAGCACCTGCAAATCGTTCATCCAGTCATGCCGGTGATGATTCAGCGTACGGATGGAGGCTTGCTGCTGGAGCGCGGAGGCGCGCCTGGCGCGTTCCTCATGCTCCTTGCGCTCCTGGACAATCCAGAAGGCAGCTGCGGCAACGGCCCATAGAATGAACAAAATATGCGTCCATAGCAAGGAAGGCCGAATGATCACGCCTGCTGCAGGCAGCAGGACAGACCCCGCTGCATACAGCTTAGCCGATCCGATGCGATTCATACGTTTATCCCACTTTCTGCCTTAAGGATGCCCTGGCCAGCCAACTCCGTATGCAGCCGGCAATTTGTTGACAAAAAAACCCGGCCTGTTCAAATCAGGCCGGGTCGCGTCTCTCGTGAACTTAAGCTTCTACTGCTGCAGCTACCGGAGCCAGATCAACGGGATAAACGCTGGCTTTCTTGCGGTCGCGTCCCCAACGCTCGAACTTGACGACGCCGTCGATCAGAGCGTACAGCGTGTCATCCTTGCCGATGCCCACGTTGTTGCCCGGGTGGATCTTCGTTCCGCGTTGACGGAACAGGATGCTGCCCGCGCTTACGACTTGACCGTCAGCACGCTTGGCGCCGAGGCGCTTCGATTGGCTGTCGCGTCCGTTCTTCGTGGAGCCTACGCCCTTTTTGGAAGCGAACAACTGAAGATTCAGTTTCAACATGTCGGTGTCCTCCCTTCTCGTTAAACTAGCTCTTCGTTCAAGGTGACGAATTTGCTGTAGGAATCGGCGATTCCGCTCAGCATCACCACCATGGATTCCAGAAGCAGCTGGACCCGGCCGTCGGCCGTTTCGTCCTGCAGAGCTGGAATTTCCGATTGGAGCCATCCATTCTTCATGACGGCCGGCAGGGCGACGCCTGCCAACGCCTCAATAGAATTCACGGTGCCCACCGTAACGGCGGATACACCTGCGCATACGATATCTTTGCCCGCTTTGGCATATTTCGCGTGCCCCTTGACGGAGAAGGCGGTAATATGCCGGTCACCGGACCGCCGGATGAACGTAACCTCGATCATGAGAGCACCAGCTTACGCTTGGATGCTTTCGATCGTGACTTTCGTGTACGGCTGACGGTGGCCTTGCTTGCGGCGGTAGTTCTTCTTGGCTTTGTACTTGTACACGATGATCTTCTTGCCTCTGCCGATTTTCTCGACCTTGCCGGAAACCGTAGCTCCGGAAACGATCGGGGAACCCGTCACGAGACCTCCGTCCTTGGATACGGCCAGGACGCGATCAAACGTTACCGTATCGCCTTCGCCGGCGTTCAGCTTCTCGATGTAGAGAACGTCGCCTTGCTGAACTTTGTACTGCTTGCCGCCTGTTTCGATAATTGCGAACATGGATGGTGCACCTCCTTATAGTCGAAGACTCGCCTGGAAAAGGTGGGGAAATCGACGAGCGAGATCCCGGCTTGAAAACCCGTCCGGTGCGGTACCATATATGTCCTCGGGGGACATACACCAAAGTAGTGTACCATATCCTAGGCGCTCATACAATAGCTATGTCGAAGCTCGTCCATCCTGACCGCCCTTGGCGCGCGGAGAGAGCCCGACGTACCGTTGCCCGCTCCCGCCGCAGCTGCCGCAGATCTCATGGAACTTGGGCCCGATGCTCTTGCGCGTTTTCTTGCGGGTAATCTCGAGCAGGCCGAGCCGGGTCCAGCCGTGAACCTGGCATTTGCTCCGGTCGTCCCGCGAGGCGTCCTCGAGCTGATGGCGCACCTTCTCCCGATGGATGCCGTCTTCCATATCGATGAAATCCACGATGATGATGCCGCCCACGTCGCGCAGCCGGAGCAGGCGGGCGATCTCGCGGGCCGCCTCCATGTTCGTGCGGAACACCGTATCCTCCAAGCCGCTTGTTCCGGTGAACTTGCCCGTGTTGACATCGATGACCGTAAGCGCCTCGGTCTGCTCCCAGACGAGGTAGCCGCCGCTCGGCAGCCAGATCCGCGTCTGGAAGGCCGCGCTCAGCTGCTCGGCGATTCCATGCTGCTCGAAGAGGGTCTTGCCGCCCTGCCTGTCCGCCAGGTGAAGCCGCGCCTCGCTGCCCGGCGCCAGCTCCCGGACCAGTCCCAGCGCCTCCTCGTACCGGGACCGATCGTCGAAGTACACCTCGGTGCCCGGCGTGAAGACGTCGCGGAACGTCCGCCTCATCAAGGCCGCCTCGCGAAGGACCGGCTGGGGCGGCTTGAGCCCTTTGGCCTTCTTCACCACCGCTTCCCAGCTTTCCCTGAGCTGCATCAGGTCATGGCGCAGCGAATGCAGGCTCTCGCCGGCCGCCACGGTCCGCATGATGATGCCCTCGCTGCCTCTGCGCAGCTCCTCGCCGACGCCTCGGAGCCTGCTGCGCTCGCTCTCGGCTCCGATCTTCTTGGATACGCCGACATAATCCGCGCCCGGCATGTAGACAAGCCATCTTCCCGGCAAGGAAAACTGGGTCGTTACCCGCGCTCCTTTGCCGCCGATCGGCTCCTTGATGACCTGCACGAGCAGCTCCTGGCCGACACGGACCAGGTCCGCGATGGCCGGCTTGTCCTTGCCGTGATCGGCTGCAGGATGGAGCAGCTCGTCGATATACAGAAACGCGTTTTTGGCCAGGCCGATATCGACGAATGCCGCCTGCATGCCAGGCAGCACGTTGACGACGCGACCTTTGTACATATTGCCGACCAAACCGCCTTCCGATGCATCCTCCATGAAAAACTCCATGACGCGCCCGCCCTGAAGCACCGCCGTCTGCAGCAGCGCACCGTTCGCCTGAATCAGCATTGTTCTCATGATATGACGGTGACACCTGCCCCCCGCGGTCTTTGCAAGACCGTTCGATTTGCCTCTTATTCTACCTCAAAAGGTCGGAAACTGCACGGTCTCCCGTCAAATATCCTTCGATGATCCTCTGCTCCGGCAGCACCTTGACGATCCGGCCCCGCTCTTCCATCACGTAGACGAGATGATAATGGTCCCGCAGGAACAGCCTCGCCGTCGTCCAGACCGGATGCCGCTGCGTCACGACAATCGGCCTCGCCCGGACGCCTTCCCGAATCCGCCTTCTCGCCCCGCGATCCCTGTTCACGAGAAAACGCAGGAATAGAAACGGAATGTGCTTCCGGTAGGTCCAGTTGGTCGCCAGCAGAAACAGCCCTACCGCCAGCAGATTGGCCTGGATGCCGCTGCTCCGGTGAAGCTGCGGCAGCAGCGCGTAGCCGATCATGACGAGGCTGAACGCCATTCCGGTCCATGCGGTCAGCCTCAGCGTCGAATAAAAGGTAAAGCGAAGCCCGCAGGCGATCCGGAGCAGCCTGCCGCCGTCCAGCGGATAGATCGGCAGCAGATTGAAGGCGAGCAGGAGCAGGTTCGCGCGCAGCAGATAGTCCGCCCAGCCCGCGTCCATCCATCCAAGCGAGCCCAGCCCCCAGGCCGCTGCCGCCATCCATACATTCTGGAGCGGTCCTGCCAGCGCGATGACCGCCTCCTCGCGCGCCGGCGCTCCCGGCTTCTCCTCGAGCTCGGCTACGCCTCCGAACGGCAGCAGCTTGATCTCCCTGATCGTCCATCCGTACCCATAGGCTGCCGCCGCGTGTCCCAGCTCATGGACGAAAACGAGCGTGAAAAGGGTAAGGAGCTCGGCAAGATAGCCTGTCATCACCGACAGCAGCATCAGCACCGCGAACAAGGGATGAAGGCTCCACCTCACTCCCCGGATGTTAATCAAGCGGAACCACTTCCGCCGGGTCGACGTAGCGGTCGTTGTCCTTCACCGCAAAATAGAGCAGGGGCAAGCTTCCGTCCGCTGCCGCGGATCCCATCTTGCCGATCACCTGTCCGGCCGTCACCCAATCGTTCACCTGCACGCCTGCCTCGCCCAGCTGGCCGTAATAGGTCGTACGGCCGTCGGCATGCTGGATGACGATCGTCGGTCCCTTGGCGTCGTCGGCCGAGACGACCTGGACCCGTCCCTGCTCGGCCGCCCTTACCGCTCCTCCGGCCTGCCCCGCCATCTCCACGCCGCCCAGCGACTCGGCGAACGTCTTCACGACGGCGCCGCCTTCAAGCGGCGATACCGTTTCGGGCTTGACCGTCCCTCCTACGCTTGCCGTCTGCTCCCCGTCACGGATGCCGAAGCCGGGAATGAAGGACGGCGCTCCTGCGAATACCTGGTTGTACCAGCCCGCTATCCGCGTGAAATCCATCTGCTCGGTCAGCGCTTCGGTCACCAGCGCCTGCCCTTGCCTCGCGGCTCCGCCGCTGAGCTGGAACAGCCCCCATACCGCCCCGAACAAGGCGACGGAGAGCAGCAGCTTCACCTGGAGCTCCTGGCGGAAGCCGCTGGTCCCGCCGCCTCCTTGGCGGCTTCCGCCGGAACCGGAGCGGCGCCCGGATGAAGGCGTCCTCCCTTCCTGCTTGCGGAAAGGAGCCGAAAGGCTGCCGCTCGCCTCCTCCAGCCGCTGCCACGGGTTGGCGCTGCGCTTCCATTCCAGCTCGGGATCCTTCTCGGAAGGGAGCGGCCAGGCTTCCTGCCACAGCTCGTCCGGCTCGGCGTCAAACGCTTCCGGCGGCGGAGCATACACGCGGGTGCCGTACGGTCCTGCGCCGCCTGCGCCTCCGTTGTTTTGGGCGGATGGGCCGGAGCCGAACGCCCCTTGCTTTCGAGGCGAGCCGGACGAGGCGCGCCCAGCCTCGGTATCCTTTTCATACCGAGAGGGAGCCGGACGCATCCCCGCGCCGGGACCGCTCTCCGTCAACTCCCGGATCCTTTCCTGGCGGCGCTCGCGGTTGCCCGTCCCGATCGCCTCCGCTTCCTCATGCCTGCGGCCGCCGTTCAAGCGGCGCCGGGTCGAATAATCGGCATCGAACCGTCCCTTGTTTCCCGCATCCATCCTTGTCCCGCTCCCTTCGGAATCTCCGCCGCCGGATAAGATGACGGAGGCTTGTTCCTTATCCTTATGAGCGGGCTTATCCAAGTATGCGGACGGTGCGGGACGGACTTGGCGACCCCCTGGCTGCAGCAGGATCAGGCACAAGGCGAGCGGGCAAAATAAAAAGAGCCTCCCGTCTGCGGAAGACTCTAGTGCTGGTTTGATTGTCCCGTACGGCTCAACTTGTGGCGGCTCCCTTCGGAAAGGAGAGGTGCCCAAGAATGCTTTCCAATCGATCACGGCTTTGTACGCATTCGGCCGTTTTTTCCCGGCCAAACAAGCATGTCATCGAGAAAAAGAAAAAGAATGCCGGCCAGAAGCTCAGCAGCTCCTTCTCCGACATTCTCAAGGGAATCTCTATGCAAGATTTGCGAGTTTTTCTTTTTTCGGCTACTCGAGCTGATATTTCTCCTGATGCGCCCGAACGCTGAAAACAATGCCGATGCTGAGCATATTCAGCATCAGAGACGTACCGCCGTAGCTGACGAACGGCAGCGTGATGCCGGTGATCGGCATGATGCCGATCATCATGCCTACGTTCTGGAACACCTGGAACACGTACATGCACACAATCCCGATGATGATGAACGAGCCCTTCAGGTCCAGGCACTGGAAGGCGATGATGATCATCCGGTAGATAAGCAGGAAGTACAGGAGCAGCAGCACGGCCGAGCCCTGGAAGCCGAACTCCTCGCCGATGACGACAAAGATGGAATCCGAATACGTATATGGAACTGCGCCGCGATTTTTGGAATCGCCCTGAAGGAAGCCGTCTCCCGTCAAGCCTCCGCTGCCGACGGCGATCTTGGCGTTGCGCGCCTGGTAAGCCTCGTCCTTGTCCGCATTGGTCGGATCGACGAAGGTGTTGATCCGCTCATACCAGTGCTTGACGCCATGCTTCTCCGCGTAGTCCTTGATTTCGGCATTGAAGGAAGTGAACAGCGTCACGAACAGAAGAGCGCCGCCGATGACGGATACAAGCCCGATCAGGACATGCGAGTACTTTACGTTGCCGATCCACAGCATGCCGAGCAGGATGACCAGATAAATGACGGCATTGCCGAGATCGGGCTGGACGACGACAAGCATGAAGGGCAGCCCGACCAACACCGCGATCGGCAGGAGATCCTGCGTAAACAGCAGCTTGTCACCCTGCCTTCGTCCCAGCATGTAGGCCACGACGATGATCATGATGATCTTGAACGCCTCGGCCGGCTGGAAGCTGAATCCGCCCGGCAGCTTGAACCACCCGGTCGCGCCGTTCACCTTGGAGCCGAGGAAGAAGACGGCGACGAGCAGCGCGATGCCGACGGCGTAAAAATAATACCAGAACTTGAGAATAATGCGGTAGTCCACCAAGGTGACGAAAGTCACCAGAATGTAGCCCGCGACATAAAACTGCAGCATCTTCTTATAGTAGCCGGCATACTTCGGATCCCCGTCGCCGACGCTGTAGAGCAGCACCGCGCTGACCACCATGAAGCACACTAGCAGCGTCAGGATGCCGACATCCATTTTTTTGAGTCTATTGAGCACTTACGTTCATCCCATTCCCAGAAACTTCACGAGCCTGCGCAGCCTACCCGGCCTCTCTTCCAGCTGCATCAGCGGAACCATGTCCCCCAGTATGCGCCTGGCGATGTTGCGGTAAGCGATCGCAGCCCGCGAGCTCGGATCCATGACGGTCGGTTCGCCGGAGTTGGCAGCCTTGATGACTCTCTCATCGTCCGGAACGATGCCGAGCAGGTCGACGGCCAGCACCTGGCAAATCTCGTCGATGTCCAGCATTTCCCCGCTCTTGACCATCGCGGGGCGGATGCGGTTGACGACCAGCTTGGCCGGAACCTTGGAGCCCTCCAGCAGGCCGATCACCCGGTCGGCGTCCCTCACGGCGGCATTCTCGGGGGTCGTGACGACGATCGCCCGGTCGGCGCCGGCTACCGCGTTGCGGAAGCCCTGCTCGATGCCGGCCGGACAGTCGATGATGACATAATCGTACTCCCGCTTCAGCTCCAGGACGATGTCCTTGACCTGCTCCGGCGTGACGTCGGACTTGTCCTTCGTCTGGGCGGCGGGCAGCATGTACAGCTCCTCGAACCGCTTGTCCTTGACGAGCGCCTGCTGCAGGCGGCAGCGCCCTTCCGCAACGTCCACGAGATCGTAGATGATCCGGTTCTCAAGCCCCATGACGACGTCCAGATTGCGCAGGCCGATATCGGTATCGACCATGGCCACTTTTTTGCCCAGCAGAGCAAGGGCGGTGCCCAGATTGGCCGATGTCGTCGTCTTGCCGACTCCGCCTTTGCCCGATGTGATGACGATTGCTTCTCCCATGCCTTTACACCCCTTTGAACAGCATCGTCTCCTTGCGCATCCGCGCGAGCTGGTTCATCTTGTCGATCTGCATCCGCCCGTCCTCCAGGTAGGCATACTCCATGGAGGCGTCTCCCGACATCCATTCCTCGGGAGGACGGCTGATGACATCCGCAATGCGCAGCTGCGTCGGCCGCAGCAGCGACGCGGCGATAATGGCTTCTTCACGGCCCTCGCAGCCCGCATGGGCCATTCCGCGAAGAGCGCCGAGCACATATATATCCCCGGTGCAGCGGACCGTGCCGCCGGGGTTCACGTCGCCGAGCAGCAGCAGGCTTCCATCATGCTCCACTGTCTGCCCGGAACGGATCATTCCCGTCATAAGCTTGAACGCCTGCTTTCCGGCCTCATCGCCTTCTTCGGCGGCAGCTTCGGATTCAATCGACTGGACAAGCAGGTTCCCCTTCTGGCGGATCAAGGAACGGATTCTCTCCTTGTCTTCCTCCTCCAGGCTGCGCGCGCCCAGCCTCACATGCACATGCACCAGCGGCCCGGAAAGCAGCTGCTGGTGGGATTTTTCCAGCTTGAACTGGAGCTCTTCCATCAATTCCGAAAGCTCGCATTGATCGTCAAAGAGGAAGATGAGACCGTCCTTGACTCCCTTAATCGTAATACGCTGTTTGTCGGTCACATCCGTCCCTCCTTGACGTACTCAATTCGGCTTGCGGAAGGCGGTTTCCTGCTTCCTTCATGCATGGCTTCATTCAGGCTCTTTCTTGCTGTACCGGTTCATGGCCAAGTTCTGGAACCATCTCCGCAGCGGGATATACACCGCCAGTGCGAATGCCAGCTGAAGGAACAGGCTGGGAAGAATATGGTCGACCAGCGCCCAGGACAGGGACTCCTGCGTGAACTGGAACACCTTGTAGACATAATAAAGGGCAAGTTCATATAAGAGCGTGCCGAACGCGACGACGACAAGCGCCATCATCATCGTGCTGCGGCGCCTCTCGAGCAGCAGCCCGAACAGGTAGCCGATGAGAGCCATCGCATAGGCATGCAGGCCGAGCAGATGCCCGCGGAAGACGACATCCTGCAGCAGCCCGAAGCCCGCTCCGAGCAGCAGAGCGGAGTGCCGGCTGTGGTACATGGCCGCGAAGAGCACGACGGCAAGCGTGAAATGAGGAACGATTCGCCCGGCGAACTCGCCCGGAATGATCCACGGCACGATCGTCGACTGCACGACGAAGGCCAGGAAGGTCAAGCCTACGATGCCTTGCATCCTCATTGGATCGCCTCGGGCTTCTGGACGACAAGCACCTCGTTCAGATGATCGAAATCAGCAGCCAGCTTGATGCTGGCCGTCTTGGTCAGGCCGAAGTCGCTGTCCTGAATGGACTCTACGGTCCCGATGACCAGCCCCTCCGGATAGACATTGTTCAGTCCGGAGGTCAGGATCGTATCGCCCTTCGTCATCGGGTCGTCCGCCGCGATCTTCGTCATCTGGAGCATCTGCGTCTCCTTGTTGTAGCTGCTGACGATGCCGAACGACTGCTTCTGCTTGCCGAGCGCCGTCGCCGATATTCCCGGCGCCTGGTCGTTCAGTTCAAGCAGCGGCATGATCGTGGAGGTGACCTCGGACACTTTGCTGATGATGCCGACCATGCCCTCGTCGGTTATGACGGCCATCTTTTCCTTGATCCCGTTCTTGGAGCCGAGGTTGATCGTCAGCGTCTGGTTGTATGGATCCGGACTGACCGCGATGACCTGGGCGAACAGGAATTTGTAATCGTTGATCTTCTTCTGGGCTTCGGTGAAGTGCAGCAGCTCCTGCAAGCTCTGGTTCGTCTGCTCCATCGCATTGAATTTCACCTTGTCCCTCGTATAGGCGGCTACTGTCATGCGCAGCTGCTCATTCTCTTCATGCATGGCGCGCAAGTTTCCGATATCCTGGAAGAAGCCCGCCATATAGCCAGCGGGCTTGTAGAACCATTGCTGCACGAATCCGGTCGTATCCCGAAGGAACTTCTCCGGCGCGGTCAGCCCCGAGCGGTTGCTGATCGACACGCCGATGACCGCGATGAAAAGAATGAAGCTGATCATGAGAACGAAGAGCCGCCTGTTCCGCAAATGCTTAAACAAACCGTTCACCCGCCCGTCTCATTCATCCGCTCCTCCTGCGACTTAGCGCTTGGACCTGGAGCCGCCTCTGTTTTTGAATAAATGCAAGTTGTCGAGCGAGCGGCCCGTGCCGATCGCTACGCAGTCAAGGGGATTCTCGGCTACGATGACCGGCATGCCGGTCTCGCGGGAGAGCAGCTTGTCCAGGTTGCGCAGCAGCGCTCCGCCGCCGGTAAGCACGATGCCGCGGTCCATGATGTCCGCAGACAGCTCCGGCGGGCATTTCTCGAGCGTGATCTTCACGGCGTCGATAATAGCCGCGATCGTATCCGCGAGAGCTTCCGTAATCTCGTCCGAAGTGATCGACAGCGTCTTGGGCAGCCCCGTCACGAGGTCGCGGCCGCGGATTTCCATCGTCTCCGACTGCTCCAGCGCCATCGCCGTGCCGATCTCCATCTTCAGCTGCTCGGCCGTGCGCTCGCCGATCATCAGATTGTACAGCCGCTTGATGTACTGGATGACGGCCTCATCCATCTCGTCTCCGGCGATGCGGACCGAACGGCTCGTCACGATGCCTCCGAGCGAAATGACCGCGACTTCCGTCGTGCCGCCGCCGATATCGACGACCATGCTGCCGGTCGGCTCCCATACGGGCAGGTCGGCTCCGATCGCCGCCGCGAACGGCTCCTCGATCGTGAACGCCTCGCGCGCTCCTGCTTGCTTGGCCGCGTCTTCGACGGCGCGCTTCTCGACGGATGTAATTCCCGAAGGCACGCATATCATGACGTTTGGATGGCGCGGGAACAGGGCGCGCTGCTTCTGCGCCTGGCGAATGAAATATTTGATCATAGTGGCTGTCGTCTCAAAATCCGCGATGACGCCATCCTTCATCGGACGGACAGCGCGGATGTTGCCGGGCGTGCGGCCGATCATTTTCTTGGCATGCTCGCCGACAGCTTCAATCGTTTTTGTATCCGTACGCAGGGCCACCACAGACGGCTCCCTGACAGCGATTCCTTTTCCTTTGACATACACGAGCGTATTGGCGGTACCCAGGTCAATCCCTAAATCCTTAGAGCCTCCGAACATGGTCAAACTCCCTTCTGAAATGCGGCAATCCTATTCATTATATTACAAGAGGCCTTGTTCCTTCAAACTAATGAAGACTCCATCGCCGATGACAATATGATCCAGCACGTCGATTCCGACCAGTTCTCCCGCCTCTGCCAGCCTGCGCGTCAGCGCCGCATCCTCGGTGCTCGGGGTCGGATCTCCGCTCGGATGGTTGTGGGCGCAGACGATCGAAGCCGCGCCATGCCGTATCGCCTCGCGGAATACTTCCCGCGGATGGACAAGCGATGCATTCAGCGTTCCTACCGATATGGTCTCGCGCGCGACGATATGATTTTTGGTGTTGAGAAACAGGCAGACGAAATGCTCCACCTTATGATAGCGAAGGTCTTCCATCAGGTAATCCGCCGCGTCCTGCGGCCTCCGCACGACGACGGCCTCTCCGCGGCGGCTCTGGGAAAGCCGCCTGCCGAGCTCGATGCCGGCCCGGATCTGCAGCGCCTTGGCCGGACCGATGCCCTTGATCCGCGTCAGCTCCGTCGTCCCCATGTCCACCAGTCCGCGCAGGCTGCCGCTCTGGGCCAGAATACGCGAGGCCAGATGCACCGCCGTCTCCGACGCCGTTCCCGTCCGCAGAAGGATCGCCAGCAGCTCGGCATGGCTGAGCGCTTCCGCTCCGTACTTGATCATGCGCTCTCTCGGACGTTCTTCGCTTGGAAGCTCGCGCAGGCTTAATCCTTTTGATGGAACCGACATTGGACCCGACCGCCTTCAAGCCCCCGTCCTGGCGCAGCGCGCAGGCACGGGAGCAGCAGAATTAAATGACGTGTATGCCGAATTCGGCCAGCATGTCCGCAAGCAGCGGCAGCGGCAAGCCGACGACATTGGTATAACAGCCTTCGATCTTCTCCACCAGCACGCCGCCCACGCCTTGAATGCCGTAGGAGCCCGCCTTGTAGTGCTCAATGGTTCTTTTAATGGCTTAGTATACCCATTTACTGGCGTTGGCGAAGTGGACTGTCCAGAATTTTCATTTATAGCCACTGTCGACATGAACGATTTGGTGACTGCCCCCGCTTTGTAAGTTACAGTGGCTTTGTTACCTCTACCGTTACCATCAGGATCATCACCATTGTCAAGTTGAAGTAACTGCTCGATATTTGCCTTTAAATATATTGTTGGTGATTTATCTGCGCTGACGGTTATTTTGTCAACCAACAATTCTAAGTCTTTCCTATCTAGACTTTCTTTTGCAATTATAGCATCAAAGACACTTAGTGCGGTTTTTGCCCCTTCTTGAAACAAAGTTGTCTGTTCCTTAATTGAAGTTATTTCTTTAATTTGACGGTTGACTTCAACAATTTGTTGCTCAAGGTCAGCCTCCACTAAAGCGTAGGTTTTTTCCTTGATATCTGCGGTTGCAGGGTTCAAAGCCATTTCCTTAATTTTCTGCCTGACAGTGATCTTTAATTCATCTGATAGCTGACTATGCTGTGCCTTTAGCCTTGCCATTGAAGTTTCAAACTTATTTGTCTTTTCGGCTTTTTTAACACTTTCTTGCACCTTACTATTGAATTGTTGTATTGCCATACTTAAGTTCTCACGTATTAATACTAAGTGGGCTTTTATAGCAAGCATTAAGGTTCTGTCAAGGATATAATGTGTAGTGCAAGCTATTCCCCCAACTCTTCTATATGTCCCACAAATATACGACTTGTGTTTACCCTCTTTATTAAGAGCAACCATTCCCTTCCCACAATCTTCACAAACCAAAAATCCGGAAAAGACATTGAGATGCCTATAACCAGTGCCTCTAAAATTGCTCTCAAGTCTTTTTTCAGCAATGGCTTGAGCCAAGTCAAAATCAGCTTTACTGATAATTGGTTCATGGTTATTTTCAAATACATGATGCTGTCCCAAATCTGTCTTAAGTATTTTGCCATTGATTCCGTTTAGCTTGTACTTCCCCTGTCTCAATACCCCAATATAGAAATCATTCCGGATGATTCGCTGAACCATTCTCTGAACCCAAACATCTGTCACATCTTTTTTGTAAGCTTTCCCCACGGATGCCCTATCCCGTTGGATAATCATTGAAGGTGTTGGTATCTTGTTTGACGTTAAATAGATACATATTTTCCTGTATCCATCACCTTGCAAATACATCTGAAATATCTTTCTAATAATTGGAGCTGTTTCATCGTCAATAATAATCTCTTTACGATTGAGTGGGTTCCTCTTATAACCGTAAGGGACAGGTGCCAGATAATTGCCATCTTTCATCCTGGATTTAATACCGTCTTTTACTTTTCGACTTATATCCTTAACATACAACTCATTATACCACGATTTGATACCGAGCATCGAATCATCATCAACGAATGAGTCATAATTATCACCCAGTAGGACTATTCGCACTCCTTTACTTTTCATTTCCTGAAGGAAAAGTAATGTTAACGGATTGTTCCTTCCGATCCGAGATAAATCTTTAACTACAAGAACTACCTGCTTTCCAGTTTCAACAGCACTATCAATATCCTTTATAAGTCGATTGTAATCAGGTCTGTCGAATGTATAGCCGCTGACATTATCATCTTCATAGATTGCCTCGTCGGTAATTGTACTATTGAACTTTTCCTTGATATGAGACTTAATCATTTTCTTCTGCCCGATTATTGAAGTATAGTTTGACTTGTCCTCGTCCCGGCTTAAACGTGTGTAACCAAGATATACGGTATTAGATGTTAACTCATTTTTCTCGCTGATTTTGACAATCATTTATACGCACCTCATTCATATTTTTATACTTTCTAAAACTGTACATAAATTAGTTCGACTACTAGATTCCACTCACCCAAAATTTAGTAGTTGTTATCTTAACTCTGCTTAACCAGTCGAATCAACACTGTTTATTAGTGCATTGTCAAGGATTAGATTCTCCAAAGCCAAATTAAGATCGTCCTTTCCTGAGATAAATGTTACAACCTTAAATTTGCTGGATTTTGCAAATGCCTTCAATTCTACAAATTCGTCTGAATCTTTTTGTTGTTCAAGCATCCAAACAAAGATCAATTTGTTCTCTTTATCAACCTTGGCTTTCAAACTTCTTGTAACAGGCATGCGATTCACAACCCCTCAAGATATTTGGAGCGGTAACTCCATGCCTGCTTGTTAAGGACTCTTGAAAAATATCAGTAACACGAACTCAACTCCATACAGGTAAAGATCAATTAGAGTCAAAATAAAAAAAAGCACCTACTTCCTGACTAAAACAGTCAGAGAAATAAGTGCTCAGTAATTGAAAATTCTACATTCTGGATCTTTGATGTTTAAGTCCGCAAACAAGCTGCATATGTTTCGGTGTTAACCCCATCTCGTAAAGTTTTTGTATTTTCCTAACCACTAACCTCGCTCCACTCCTATTAAAATCACATATGCATGTTTTAGGACCAGTTGTAAACGGGTTTGAATACCACAATTTAAAGTAAACCAACTCCTTATCGAAAAATGGATGTGTCTTAAGCATCATTAGATCCTCCTGGGTTTTGTAACCCGTCATAACTGTATAACCAATTTTCTTTAGTGTTTCAATATCTTTCATAATCGCTGCAGACATTACATATTCCTCCTAGATTGATAATTTTTATTTCACAACAAAAGAAACTTTGCTCAGTAAAACGAAAACTGAATCCCTAAAAGTAAATCCCAAGCCCCTCGACATAATAATCACCATTGATTTTCTTCTCGCGAACTTTAATGCCTTGCTCGATGAGAACTCTGCTGAACATTTCCCAAAACTTTGTGGAGCCTATAGACTTTACATTGTCCAAACCGTTAATCTCTGCCCATCTAGAAAAATCACGCTTGAAATCTGATCTTAAGGTCTGTTCACCTTCAGCCCAAAATACCCGTGCATTGAAATACTCGGGAACTGGGTTTTGACTAACCTTATAGTCCTCTAATGCTTTTTCACACACTTTGCTCTCGGTCAAATTAAAGTTGTTTTCGATTAAACGAGCTAAGCCTTTCAATGCAAAATTCAGTATGCCTGGTAATTCTGTAAGCAGCTTATCGAGCAAAGTCTTGTCCATGTAGCTTACCCCCTCAATAGGGGCTTCGTCCGCTCGCAACTCCCGATAAATTTTGTTGAAAGGAATGATTTGAAGTCTTCGGAAATACCCATTTGTTGAATCATTTGAATCCATCATGCTGTTCAGCAATACAATCGTCTTAGCAAACAATCTTGTGTTGAAAGAAGCTTTGAATTTCTGCTCGACGTTTACCGCATCTCCACCAGTTAAGATTTTGAAGTTCTGAGTGTTGAATTTCCGATCAAATTCATTCTCGGTCGAAACATTCACCAGCTTTCCCGGCAGGTTTTGCATACCAAAACGACCACCGAGATCTTTCAACGAGACATTTGACACATTTTCAATTCCGATAAGGTGACGGATGACTTCTGATAATACACTCTTACCGTTTGATCCCGAACCAATGAAGAAAAACGCCTTTTGAATCTTAATGTCCGGTATAAAGCAGTAACCCATTATTTCCTGAACAAGCCTGATACGTTCACCATCACCTTCAAAGATGTCGAATAGGAACTCTTCAAACTTCGGACATGATGCAGTTTTGTTGTACTCAATCGGTATTTGTATGGTGGATAAGTAGCTTGGGTCATGATTAACAAATTCCATCGAATAAAGATTTAACATGCCATTGGTTAAGTTTATAAGCCCCTTTTCGGGATTCATTTCTTCAACAAATGGTATCTCTCTCCTTAAAGCCTCGAAGTACTCACCCTCCCATTTCCGACACCAGATATCCGTTTTTGCTTCATGAATAATACCGCGGCAGATTGCCTTTAACATCCTATCGTTCATTTCGATGTAATACCCCTTACTGCAATAGGTATAAATCTGCGCGTTACCTAGCTGAACGAGATGCATTCGACTTAATGTGTAAGTGGCAAAGGTATTTGCGTTCATTTCTAAATCTTTCTTTCCATAAGTTATTCCCCGTTCCTTAAGAGCCAGCCGCTCATCGAGCTGTTCTACAATTGGTGAAACACAGGATTTCATGACTTCAAGAGTTTGATATGATGCTGCCATTTTAAGCACACCTTTCTCGGGTTTGTATATCACTCTCCGAGACTCTTGAGCACTTTCCCAATTTTCGTCTCAACTCCTGCATAAAAAAAAAAAATGACCCTAATTTATTTTGGATGAATAAAAACAGTGTAGACCACCAAAGGCATTCTACACTGTAGTCAGGTTTTTATTTGGATGTTAAATGCAGTTCCCTCATGCTTTGTGCTATCCGCTTCTTGCCTTCTTCTCTCTTTTTCAGTAGATGCTCCAGTAATGGACCATACTTATCTGCGTACTTCGGTATTACCTTCCATTCACCTTGAACTTTCTTGTCGATTGGGATGATCTGTTCAGTAATTGGAACAACATCTTCTCTATAACCTGATTTGTTCTTGGGCTTATTTCTCTTAAATTGAATCGATGGTGTGGGTAACTTGGCGTCTCCTTTTTCAAATGCTTTCAAATATAAGGAAACATAGCCACCTCTAGGATCATCATTAGCTTCAAAAAAACCAGCGTACTCATCCCTTAACATCAAGAACATAAACTCGTAATAGGTAAGATCAAACTTTTCATTTGCTTTTACTTTACGTTTTCCGATCTGATCTTTACTTATTCCCGTATACTTATCCAAACGAACATCAATGACAGGAACATCGTCAATATCTACATCAGAGATCAAGGTGATACCTACCTTTGTAGGACATGGTTTAGATTTCCTCACACCATCTGCGACATTACGCTTTGACTTAAATGATTGAAATCCGAGTAAAGTAATAAAATGTAGAGTATGAGACAATGAACATAAATTCTCTTTTCGACTCTTTGGCATATCCGCTATTATCTGATGACCGATTTCTAGAAATCTTGAATTATATTTTGTTTTCTTACCAGCACCCATTTTACCCCTCCTTCGGATCTAATAATTTAATCGAGTATCCTGGCTTTCTGTTTTTTGAATAATAATACTTCTCTAGGAACCTATCTTTTTTATACTCAACATTGTAATCTTCGAACACATGATAGACCGTATCAATTGTTGAGAAGAAGGCTAGTTTGTCTCCTTCATTTGTGGGAATGAACTGATAGCTTCCATCTGTTTCAAATAATTGTTGAAGAAAATTATTTTCATTATATGTATACCGCTCTACACCAAAATCATTTAGATTGAACTTTACTGTCTTTCCAAAAAAGTAAGTCTCTTGATCGTATCTCATAATTTTATCTTCTCGATGACTTATAAGAGTTCGATTCCCTTTTTCCCTTACATACGTAGGTATCTTTTGGGCTACACGCAATTCTTCGGGAATTGAATTTATGGCTTCAATTTCAATTTCCTCTGTCAATCGCGTCTTGACTCTTGGATAGTATGTTAATGAGATAGAGTCTTCATCAAACCCTTCAATTACTGCAGGGTAGCACTCAGAAAGTTTACCCGGATTGGACTCCGTTGCACCTATACGTTCATACAGCAGTACGACATCACCTATCTCGAATTCGCTTGTAAGATATTGAAACTTTTCTGCTTTATTGTAGAATCGGTTCATCCATCCCCGCTGTCTGAATTGCATAACGAAAGCTATCCAATCAAATTGATGCTCTTTAATTTCGGATGGACCATCTGCGGCTTCATTATAGAATTTATCAAGTTGTATTTTATCTGTGCTCGATTCTTCAAGATACCTTATCTCGACTAATCCATCGAGCAAACTATTTCCGAATCGCATAAGGATGTAAAGATCCACATATTCGAAACCATCAGGATAAACTGCCCCATGATCAATTATTAATTTCGGAATAGGTTTGTTGACCTTAGCACTTCTTACCATGATATAAGCAATTAAGCTGATGTATCCTGCAGATTTTTTACTTGAAGCATTCAAGACTTGATTAGCCATAATATCTGATTGCAGTTCAAACACTACTTCATCATCGGTATCTTTCTTAAAGTAGACTCCCTCAACCGATTTTGTAAAGAAGTTCCTATCGGAGTAAGGTTTCAATGTCCCGATTGGTTTGAACCCCACATCAAGCCCGTTTGTTACCACGAAACTGAAGTGTTCACCGATGAGCAATTCCTCTGAAATTGTTACATCGGACAAAACCAATTTCTTCTTAAGCAAGGTTTGGGCATACTTGTCGAGTTCATAGGCAAGCAGAAGCTCCGAACCTGTATAAATAGTGGTTACTTTCTTGTCTAAAGGTAATAATTCGTTTAATCTTATGATATCCATTTTCAATTCTCCTCACATGAAGCAATCATTGGTAGTATTCTCTATATTTTAACCCATCGATAGTTTTGGCTCAATTATAGAAAAACCACCTTCCAATCGGATAAGTGGTTACGACCTGTTTCCAATCTTTACTTAATGAATACGACATACACCTTATCTGTCGTTAGCAGGTTACTATCTTCATAAATTTCGACCTTCTCCTTAAGATCAGCCTGCAAATTCTTTATTAAGTGCTGCGCGGCGGATAAAGTATGGTCGCCAAAATCATAGATCACCAAAAATTTAAACGCTGCCGCGGGATTCGATTTTACTTTTGATTTCCCTTCAAGTAGCCCCAGAATATCTTTTACGATTCCGTTTCTTTGAGCTGAACCAAATTTGTAACCATTATTGATCGGCTTGTTACATTTGATCTCAGCAATAATATTGACCTCTCCAGTAACGATGAGATCGTATCCATTATCATTCGGTCTGCTTTTAAGAACTTGTTCCAAGTAGACTTGATAATTCTCCTTCACATAAGGGAAGCGATCACTAACCCAGTCAATAAATCGGATGGTCGTTTTGTATGTAATGATGTTATGGATGTCCTTCAACGTAGTCTTTATGTCTTCGAAGTCTTCAACTGACATCCGAGAATAGTAATCTTCATTGGAGCCGGTTATTTTATTGGCTATGAACTGGTTGAATCGTTCTTTTAACTCCGCTTCTCTATCGTAAGTTAAGCTCATCATTTACCCCCGTTATGAAAATGGAATCCTTATCCACTAATTGTATCTCGAATGGCTCCTATGGCTCAACAAAAGAAATAATGCGACTGAAATCCGCTTCCCTCGATGCCCCCAAATACAACAAGGGCAAAATAAAAGATGGTGCCTGTTACAGACACCATCCAAAACGGAACCCCAACGATCAATTACTCTTCGTCTTTGTAATCAATCTTCGTATCGATTCCAACTGTATTTGTTTTGCTATCCCATGTTACGCCAATGTTAAACGCTTTTGCGATGTCGCGGAGCTTGAAGTAGTTATTACCATCAATTGTGTAGGCGACCAAGCTTACTTCCTTGCCGTCAATATATAAGGTGGAAGAAGTTGGCTTGGCTTCTTTTGTAGCTGGCTTAGCAGATACTTTGAGTTCTCCGCCCGCTGGAGTGTACGCTTTACCAGAAAGAAGGCTGATTGCATTCTTTGCTCCATCCCACTTTACTTCAAATTGCTTCTCGGTGCCATTCACAACTGAAGCGATGTCGCGAAGTTTAAAGAAGTTGTTATTATTGATGTTATAGGCTTCAAAGGATACTTCTTTGCCGTTGACAATTACCTTGGATGCTGTTGGCTTGGCAGACACAGGCTTGCTCGACTGATTTGTATCTGCATCAACCACTTTGTAACGATTGAAACCTTCATACATGAAGTAAATATTCTTAAACGAGTCGATCACATTACGATCTTTATCATAAACCTCAATCGACACAACCAAAACATCGTCTGTAACAACAGATTCAAATGTAACACTAGGCATATATACGGAAACCTTACCGTCTTTAAATTCCTCGTCTACATATTTCATTTGACCACCAAAATAGCTGTCGACACTCACATAAACTGAATGTGCCTTTTGATTTGTAGTAACCAGATCAAACAAAAATACGTTAGAGTCCTTCTCAAATTTCGGATTCTTCAATGTGATCGCAGAGACTTCAAAACCACCGATCTCATCGTCATTTCCCTTAACTGTCTGGAGCTTCAAAGAACTGCTTGGGAATTTAATCTTATACCCCGAATTTTCATTAAGAACATTTACTGTCGACATACCTTGTTCCGCTGTTTTATTACCGGATTCGGAGTTAGCCTTGGAATCATTACTGGCAGTTCCTTCGCCAACAATCTGAATAACAAATTCGGCAACAGTATCAGGTGAAAACTCGCTGCCGAAGCGCACGTTCACCCCATAATAGCCCTTCTTGCTGAGACTTACGGTATTGCCTTTTACAGCGATATCTTCGGAAGCTTCTCCCATAATGAAGGACTCACCATCAAGCTTCGCGTCAGGCAGGAAACTGATACTCGGATGCGGGTCTTTTCCGGTAATAGTAAGCGTTACTGGCTTGTCGGATACAAAAACCGTATCTCCAACACCTGATCCTTCATCAATAAACTGCTTTTTATCAGTTACGTTTGAGATTGAAACATAACCTCCTTGCTTCGTCTCAACTTTCGCTCCACTCTCAGCCATAGCCGTTAGTGAAGTAAACAGGGAAATAACCAAAGACAAGACCAACATCATAGATATCTTCTTCATTTTCCATCACTCCATTTTCATTGTTGTATGCTTATCATGAGCAATTGCTCTAAAAGCCAAGTTATTGAACTGTTCTCTTCGCCTGATACATCGATTGGATAAATAACTGGATATCTGATTTTTCAAAATGGCTTTCGCTAATACAAATCCTCTTCCCTATAAAGGCGATTTCGAACAGCTTGTACCTCTTAAACAGGTAAAGAACCAAGACGATGACAAAGGTTCCTGCCATTATTGAGCCATAAAGCTTAATTTGGCTAAATTGCACACCAAATTTCTTCATTCCTCTAGAGATCTGCATCAGGATCGTGATTAATACCCCGACCGTTACAAGGTAGTAGAGATTACGTCTCGATCTCTTACGTATGTAGCCAGCACCAATGAAATCTTGAAGCAGTATCGATTCGGGTTCGAATATTTTTCTGGAAGTGTCGCCATTATCATATCGGTAATGCTCACCAGAAAAGTGGATGTACTTATTGGTCAGAACTATTACAGGCTTCTTGTCGTTGTTCCCTATATGCCCCTCACCTAATACCGCTCTGATCTCCTCACCATTGCTCAAGGTTAATCCTTTAACGACAATACTCATTTGTTGCCATTAGATAGGAGATTCTTTTTAGCTTCGTCAAACTCTTCTTGGGTGATAAGCTTCTGTTGCAATAGTTCGGAGTATTTCTTTATCTCGTCCGCAATACCAAGTTTAGAGTTAGTCTCAGCGGGCGCTTGTGGCGCGGCTGCTGCAACCTGAGAAGATGCTGATTCAACAACATGGTCTTTTGCTCTTCTGAGCTGCTTCTGGAAGTCATCGATCTCTGCTTTATCATACAAATTGATGTTGAAGGCAATCATCCCCCCTGCGAAGGAGATCTCGAATAAATTTTTGCGTTTCAGTATGTACGCAGTTAATGTGATTGAGAAGCTTAATATAGAAGCGATCAATACAAATGTCAAAATGTTCATAACCGTTGCCTGATCACTACTTCCTAAGCTACTCAGAACACCGAAAAGAATGATTGATAAAACTAATGAAGATAAAGAAGTAATTAACAGTGATATCGGATTAACCCTGGTGTAACCTGTTCCGGTCACATCCTTCAGGTCTACCATTCGCTCTTCAAAAGACTTTTTCAACTTACCGGCTTCTTTGTAGTAACACTTGCCTTTGAAGTAAACCCGCCTATTGCTTATAACGGAAAACCCACTGGCAAGCGAACCCCCTGATAGGAAGTTAATGATGTAACCATTACCAATTGAAGCAATATATCTCTCCGTTGGTTCTGCGAATACTTCCCTGAACTTTTTCATTACTTCTTCCGATAAAATTGCACCTCGACCTAACTTTCCCTCAGCTGAGACTTTAAAGAATGCAATTAGCGGTGGAACAATAATCACGATTAAAAAGAATGTGATGATTAATTGTGGTGCTGAACTCGACAAGTGCTTCTCCTCCTTTTTGATTTTTAATTAAACAATGTCTCACTGCACTTCGGTCAAAGACCCTTTATCCCTAATCAAAGTAGGCATTTCGACATATATTTTTGATTATAATATACGAACTATACTTCGTGAAGTATTAGTCGTTATCAAAAGTTCGCGAATTCCCTAACATAAAGGAAACGAATGCAAGGTGGTGTTTCCTTTAATGAAATTGAAAGAAGCAAGGGAAAAGAAGAAGCTCAGCCAAGAAAGCGTTAGCCGCGCTGTTAATATATCCTTACGACATTATCAAAACATTGAAGGTGGTATAACCATCCCTGCGGTGAATATCGCTCATCATATCTGCGAAGTACTTAAGGTTGATCCACGAAAAATTGATGAGTGGAAAGACAGACGTCCGCCTGTTTAAAGCAGATACCCCCTTAGATCATGATATTTAGAACCTACTCCTTAGTCAGTTGACTTTAAGTCACATCGAAACACAACCTCGACAAAATTATCCATCACATCTATAACTTTTGACCTACTATCCCGATATACTTATTAAGAAGAATATGGGTAGGAGGTCTTTTTGTTTGTGGACATAAGAAACCAATTTGGTCAAAGAGTAAGAGAGCTGCGGGCGAGAAGTGGTATGTCTCAGGAGATACTTGCCTATCGCGCGGGGCTAGATCGTACATATTTAAGTGGTGTGGAACGAGGAGAACGCAATGTTAGCCTGGTTAATATCGAAAAGATCGCCGCGGCGCTTTCTGTATCGGTTGAATATATGTTTTCAAGCGAACGCTTCTCGTCAACCCCTGCATATCAACCTAATGACTTCACGATACCATTTACAGAGCGGTTTAAATATCAACTCGATGGTGACCGAAAGATTCTCGCCTTTCAAGTTTATGGGCTACTTACAGGAGATAATGTTGATTTTATGTCTAAGACCCTTATGAGGATTTGTAGTTCCTTTGGAAAGGGTGAACTGAACGTTTTTGTTGATCACCGTGATATGAAAGCTTCTGACGGCGACCCGGTAGTTTACTCGCCAATAGTTGCCGATAGAGCTATAGCTTTTCAACGGAACTTGCTTTTATATAGCAGTAAAGCCGTAGTTCTCTGTAATTCGGAATTTCAAGTGCACCAATTAAAAAGAATTACCCAAGAAAGTGGCATTCCTACAGTTCCTCTTTTCGGTCGTGATAAAGATATGGTCGGACAGGCATACGAGCTGCTTGGTATTAACGGGAATGACTTAATTAAAATGCATTAGTTTGAGGTGGATTTCGTGAGTGTAAGAACAGAGTTCGGAAATAGAATACGTGAACTTCGTGCAAGAAGTGGCATGTCTCAAGAAGTCTTGGCTCACCGAGCAGGAATGGATCGGAGCTATCTCAGCGGTGTAGAAAGAGGACTTCGTAATATCAGCTTGGATAATATCGAACGACTTGCTAAAGCATTGAATGTATCGATTTCGTATATGTTTGCAGTCGAAAGGCTTTCCGATACCCCTGCATATCAACCGCATGACTTTACCGTTCCACTCTCTGAACGGTTCAAGTATCATTTGGACAGTGATAAACGGATTCTGTCCTTTCAAGTTAGTGGCTTGCTGAACGGACAACATGTAGAACATATGTCAAAAACCCTGTTGGGGATATGCAACGCATTTCAAAAAGAAGAACTTAGCGTCTTTGTCGACCATCGAGATATGAAGGCTGCCGATTCAAAGCCAGCCGTTTACTCTGTGGAAGTGGCGGAAAAAGCAGTATTATTTCAGCAACAGCTAGCTACATATAGCAATAAAGTAGTTGTACTCTGTAATTCTGAATTCATGGTACAGCAAATGAATTTTGTCACTGCGACGAGTGGTATTCATGATAAGTCGATTCACTTGTTCGACCGCGACAAAGACATGATAGGGAAAGCATACGAGTTGCTCGACATAAACGGGAATGACTTGATACAAGCTAAAGCTTAAAGCCGCCAGTGTTGGCGGCTTTAGAATTTCACAGGATGCATGTGTATAATGATCATAAAACAGGGAGATGTTGAATTGGCTCAGATTTATGATTTTCTTTCTCGTCAACCACTCAATAAGCTCAAGCAACACAACTATGAGCAAAACGATAGGATTATCGAACAACACGGCAAATACATTGGAGTGCTTACTAAACAAAGAACTGAGACGCTACGGGAAATAATCGATTTGATGGAACTAAAGAAAAAACAGATTGAACAGTTGATGTCTGAATTTGAGGAATTGCGCTCTGGATATGATGGGATGGTTCTTGAAGCAGTGAGCTTTCTTGGAGCAAAGAAAAATGGGATCGATTTCGATCCGGAAACATGGGATTTCTATGTGGATGTTAAGGGGCATTGTTGGGTGATAAATAACAACAAATAGAAATAAAAAGCAAGGGAGTCATTCCCCTTGCTCTATACGAATATCTGATTCATAAAACCCTTTTTCATAGCTTCTAACTCGGACTTTTTCTTTTTAAGCAATTCAATCTTCTGAGATAACTTGTAGAGAAAACTCGATATCTTTCTTTGCTCTTTAATATCAGGAAGTGGAACTTCTAGACTTGATAATGCTGGCTTTGACAGTCCAAAAACTGATACCCCATTTGCATTTACATTAATAAACTTCCTGAATTCAGTAGTCTGTGTAAAGTAGTGCAAAAACAACGAGTCTAACCGGCTATCTGGTCTAAAACAATGGGTATGTAACCCGCCAATTATTTTTCTATTGCCACCCTCGAGAAGAACAACGCTTTTACCAAGATCAGAAGTATCTTCAGATGCATCAGCAAATACTACGTCTCCGTCTTTAAGAAGTGTGTATGTTGTTGTTTCTGTATCAATACTTAATGACGGAAGCCCCGTCTGTAACGTAATCACTCCCGATAATTTAGAATGAATATCACCGTAATGAATATGTTGATATTCCCCTTCTCCCTCAACACTGCGTGAAAAGCTGTAGTTTCTAATAAACGAACCTATTTCCTCTAAGACCGATGAATCCCAATCGGGAAATTCCTGCCCATTCTCATTTCTGAACCGAATCTCCTGTAAGAAAATCTTCTGGAGCATGCCTTTCTTGAACAACTCCAATTGTTCGATCTTCTCCTGCTGTTTCTCGATCTTTTGATCAAGGAGAGAGAAAAAGGAAGCAATTTTTTGTTGCTCTTCCATTGAAGGTAAGCATAAACTAAATTGAACCAATTTATTGAAGTAAAGCCTTGTTCTTGTTCCTCCTAATTTCTGCATCTCACAAAACTTCCTAAATCGTTTGGAAGAATTAAGATATTTATGGATAAACACTGTACTCAAAGTATCGTTTGTTGTAAAAACAGGGTATTCAGGACTGACAAGAACCTCATCAGCAATATTATTAATGTTAAAATGAAATATAGAGTCGTCACTCATATGGCGATATGTCATATAACCTCTAGGAACAATCTTAAACTGTATGTCCTCACTTACATAAGACCGATCTCCACTATAGTATTCACCTTGCAAGAAGAGTCCTCTCCTTGATGATGTAGCAATAGGAACACTGCCACCTCCGTTCTTTAGTTGCTTGTACTCTTTTATGTGATGACCTAATGTCGTGCTTTTCCAAGGTTCTTTAAATCCAGCAAAACGCAAGTTTGGCGTAGCCTGCTGTATATTGTTATCCATCCCTTACACCCCCAACTCCTCGAGATACCTCGTTAATTCGGTATCTATTTCAGCTATCTCATCATCAATCTCTTTCAACCTTACACGCACTGCTTCAATGTCTACAGGCTCTTCTTCCTCGAAGGTGTCTACATAACGAGGGATATTTATGTTATAGTCATTCGCTCTGACTTCATCAATACTAGCGGCATACGAATATTTCTCGATGGACTGACGAACCTTATATGTTTCAACAATCCTCTCAACATCTTCATCACGAAGACGATTTTGGTTCTTCCCTTTCTCGAAGTCGTTGGAAGCATCAATAAAAAGAATGTTGTCATTCGCTTCTCGACATTTCTTGAATACCAATATACAAGTCGGGATCGATGTTCCAAAGAAAACATTGGGTGGTAAGCCGATCACCGCATCCAAGTAGTTCTTTTCCTCAATCATGTACTTACGTATAGCCCCTTCTGCCGCGCCACGGAACAATACCCCATGAGGAAGGACAACTGCCATTGTTCCGTTATCATCAAGATGATGAATCATATGTTGAACAAAAGCGAAATCGGCTTTGGATGCGGGAGCTAGTTTACCGTAGGCACTAAATCGCTCATCTTGCAGGAACTTTTCATCAGAACTCCATTTTGCTGAGTATGGAGGATTTGCTACTACGGCTTCAAATCGCATATCAAGATGCCGCGGCTCATCCAAACTATCGGCATTTTGAATATCGAAGTTATGATAGGACACATCATGCAGGAGCATGTTCATACGAGCCAAGTTATAAGTAGTTGAGGTTTTCTCTTGACCGTAAAACTTTCTGACTCTCGCTTCCTTGGCAACCCTCAAGAGCAACGATCCTGAACCGCAAGTCGGGTCATAGACATTTCTTAAGTCATTCTTACCCAGTGTAACTATCTTAGCAATGATTTTGGAAACTTGTGGTGGAGTATAGAACTCACCAGCTTTTTTCCCCGCATTGGCAGCAAACTGTCCGATCAAATACTCATAAGCATCGCCCAGAACGTCAATGTCCACATCATCATGTAAGAAAGGAATATCATTGATATTGACCATGACCTTAGCGATCAGCTTGGAACGAGACTTTACATCACGACCCAATTTCGAGGAAGCCAAGTCCATGTCATCGAAAAGGTGTTGGAAGTCATCTTGACTCGTCGCTCCGAGTGTAGATTCGGTTACTTTGTTGATTGCTGCTTGCAGCATTTCAATATCGAACTTCCCTTGCTCACCCCTACCAATTTCTTCAATCATGCTTGAAAACAGGTAATCTGGTTCGATAACGTAGCCAATTTCCTGAATAAGCTGATCTTTTAAGGCATCTCGATATGCTTGATCCATCCAAGCATCTCTGTAAGAAATATTGTCTTCCTGAAGTAGGCTATTAACCCGATCTTCCGTTTTGTCCGACAAGTAACGGTAAAAGATCAGACCAAGAATATAGTTTTTGAATTCGTATGCTTCAAGTTGTCCCCGAAGATCATTCGCCATATCCCAAAGCTTCTTATGTAACTCAGCTTGTTGATGACGTTGTAACTCAGTCGTTGTCATCTGTTTATCTCCTCCTTTAGATAACCTATCAATTGCTGTTTGATATATTGCTGTTCCCATACGATTCTCTCCTGAAGTAGACGATTTTTTCGATGTAATAATCTGTGGACGCTACCAATCTTCACTTGATCGTCCATAGATGGCAAAATAATTTCCAAAGTCCTAAGCATTTGAATCGACAAAGCTGCTATACTGGAACCTTGCGTAGCGATCTTCAATTGTTTTCGACAGTCTGGATGATCGTTTATAAACCACTCCAGATAGTCAGGATGTAATTCACTTGTAGGCTCAATTATGGCAAAGTTAGAAGGAATCAACTTTCCGACATGTTCCTGCTTCAAAGCTACTGCTCGTTGTCCAATCAAACTAATTAAGACTAACCCTTCTTTAGCGAGTGGTAAAGACCCCAAACGATCATGATCTACATGAACATCTTGCTGATTTTCTACCGATGATGTGGGATCAGGACTTAACCACTCATTCATTTCTTTCATTGTGTAGACCGGAAGCTTAACTGCCTCCAATGAAGGTGACGTCTGGATACGAGAAAGAAACGCCCCTTGCACCACCGATGCACATTTTTCTAGATTCAAACCAGCCCTCCCCTTTGCTATTTATAAAAATAGCATTAAAACCAACAATTTCATGATAATAAAAAATAGCAGAAAAGGCAAGTGCTTTTCTGCTATTTCTATAAATAGCACTACGAAAAACGTTTGGTGTGCTCTGTGATGAACTCTATAATCCGTTGAATCATCGCTCGTTTTTGAAGGAATGGCAACTTGACCGCATCACTTATCTCTTGTTGATTAACAAGTCCACCATACTCATATTCCTGCACAAAACTTTGAATCAATTCAGGCGATAATCCCACTTCACCGGCAAATGCTTCAATTTCCTTCATACGTTCTTCTTGTTCGAAGGCATTGTAGTTATCATCTACCGAATCTGCATTGGTTAACGTCGGTACTACTTTACGCAAGAATTCCTTTAACAAATTCGCTTTGAGTCGGAGCTGCTCGTTATCGGCACGATCAATTTCATCTTCAATGTCTTTAATCGACTTGTCTCGCGCATCCTGATTATCGAAATCAATGTTTCGGATCAGATTCATAATGTAACTAACATTAATCCGATCAGTATGCATCAGCTCGATTAGGAAATCAACGTTCGCCAAGATCGATTCTTTACCCCCGCCGCGCTTAACTTCATCATAAATACGGAGATATTTACTCTTGTAATCTTGGTACTCCTGTTCAGAGATACCCAATCGAGCCGGATCGAATTCAAACTCGGTAAAAGTTTGGAGTCGAGTCAGATACTTGGTTAGCTCTCGGAAGCTAATCACAAACTCCTGTTTTTCTTCCTCTCGCTCCAAGGCATCCACTTCCGCTGGCGTAGGGGCAAGAGCTTTTACTTTCACCAGAGCTGCCCTAAACATTTGAAGGTACTCTTCATAACTCTTCATCAGGACATCATCGACACTGTCCGTTTTCGAGAATAACTTAATTGCCTCGTCCGTATCTTCCTTTAGATTGCGGAAGCATACAATATTCCCATAAGGTTTGGTCGCTTTCTCTGTCCGATTGGTACGGGAGAAGGCTTGAATCAAATTATGATATTTCAGGAAGCGGTCCATGTAGAGGATATTCAAGGTCTTGCTATCGAATCCTGTCAAAAAGATGTTCACCACTAACAGTATATCGATCTGGGCAGTCTTGACTTTACGAGAAACATCGGCAAAATACCCCTGGTACTTATCTGTTGAGAAATTGGTACCATACATAGCATTATAGTCCTTAATGATTCGTTCAAGGCTGTCCCGAGAATGCTCGTCTTGTCCATCGCTCTCACTGTCCTCATTCTGACCATAGGTGAAAATACCAGCAATCTTCAAGTTATGTGACATGGACTTGAAGGTGTCGTAGTACTTAATCAGCATCGGGATGCTGTCCACAGTGAATAGTCCTGTATACCCCTTACTGCGCGACTTCCGATCATGATGGGTTATAATGTTCTCAGCGATCAAGCGAATACGATCATCATGCATCCAGACTTCATCAGTCAGAATTCCTTTTACGCGGGTCTGATCCTTTTCGTTAATCGAAACATCAACCGTTTGGATGTAATCCACCGAAAACCCCAAGACATTGCCATCATGGATCGCATCTTTAATCAGATACGTATGTAGACATTTCTCAAAAATATCGGCGGTTACCCGACCGTCTTGGCTTTTGTTTTCCTCGAACAAAGGTGTTCCCGTGAAACCAAAATACTGTGCCTCTTTAAAATGATTGTCAACGAGTCTTTTCATCTTACCAAATTGACTGCGATGACACTCATCAATAATGAAGACAACCCGCTCCTGTTGATACGGCTTCATGATCTGCTCATATCGAGGATTTTTTATAGCGTTCGCCATCTTTTGAATTGTAGTAACGATCAACGGCTTCGTTAAGTCCGAAATTTGCGCTACCAGTTTTTCTGTATCATCTGTCATGTCCACCGAATCTGGTTCAAACTTGTTAAATTCCGCTAAAGTCTGACTATCCAAATCCTTACGGTCAACAAGGAAGAAGACCTTCTTTATATGTGGTTCGTTCGCAAGGATTTGACTCGACTTAAATGAAGTTAATGTCTTTCCGCTACCAGTTGTATGCCAGATATAACCGTTGTTCTTGGTTTCCAAGGCACGCTTAATAAGTGCTTCAACTGCATAGACCTGATATGGTCGCATGACCATTAATAGCTTCTCGGTCTCATTCAATACCATGTACCGGGCTATCATCTTAGCCATGTGGCACTTTTCTAGAAAGTTGGACGTGAAATCGCTTAGATTGGTGATACGATTATTTTCTGCATCCGACCAGAAGAAGGTGTGCGAAAACAAGATGTCACCATCAGAGTTTGCAAAATATTTCGTATCAACCCCATTGCTGACAACAAACATCTGCAGATAGCGATATAACCCCCTGAAGGAGTGTTTTCGATACCGTTGGATCTGATTAAATGCCTCTTTAAAATCTAAGCCGCGGCGCTTTAACTCGATCTGTACTACAGGTAAGCCGTTAATGAAGATTGTTACATCATAACGGTTTTTATACGTCCCTTCGACTGTTGTCTGATTGGTGACCTGAAAAATATTTTTACACCAATCACGGGTATTCATCAGCTCAAGATAGACCTCTGTTCCATCATCACGCTGGAACACCTGTTTATCCCTAAGAATCTTTGCGGAGTCAAAAATGCTTTTCCCATCAATCTGAGTTAGGAATCGGCTGAACTCCGAATCCGTCAGTGGCTGACCATTTAATTTCTTCTCATTGAATTTATTCAGTTGCTGTTTAAAGTTTCCTAAAAGCGAATCATAATCATTTATTGTTACTCGCTCGTAGCCCTGACGAACAAGTTGCTCGATCAGATTTTTCTCAAGCTGGGCTTCCGACTGATAAGACAAATGTAAAACCTCCTCAGGTGTTCTTTACCCCACTCATACACAGGAGTCTTACAATATTCTACATTTCCCAGCCGATATCCTTCTAGAGCCCCAAATCCCGGAGATTTCTTTAAAAATCCTCTGTCTGACTTACAGCCCTAAACTAGTCGAAATCAATAAACCGGGTCTAATTCTTCCTTTTGCGACATTCTTCATCACAATTCTGGAAATGTGATACAATAGTCTTAATATTCAATGTTCCTTAGAGGGGGGTTATTATGTCGGAAAAACACGCAGATAAATTACTTCATGTCCAGAACGGAGTTATACGTCACCTGTTATATTCAAAGGTAGACGAGCAGGATTTAATCAACCGTTATCGTGTAGTTGTCAAACGTGAAGTTAAACGAGATTTAAAAGTGGCTTTGGAGCGACTTGACAAGCAAAAACTAGTGGAGATTGTGGCTATCTCACCAGAGATAACTGAATCTGATATCGAAACCTGTTTTGAAGATAATCGATACAGCCGCAGACCCAATTTTCGGCTGTATATGCTGCGTCCGCATAACCCTCAACTTAGTTCATCCTCATTCATTGCAGATCACAAGAATAATACTGGTGTGTCCAAAATGAATGAGCTCCTCAAGCCAATCACTTACCCCAATGACAACATATTTGGACTACTTGCTATTGACCAAACAGTTGTCAATCACGAAACGGTAGAAATCTCATTACAATATCAAGAAAGATATAATTACATCAATCCTGAAACCGAACAGTCCGATTTTATTTACGAATTGAAGTTCGGCTTCTTATGGATCAACTTTGATCAACGCTTTGTGAGCATTAGTATACCTACTGAGTCACTGGTTGGAACAATATCCAAAACTCTTGAAAGAGCCTTTGATTGCTTTGTTTCACCTGTAAACATCACCAAAAAGATTGTCGACAGTGTGTTTAGCAAAGAGTCAATGAAAAGAACCACTTTGAGCAATCCTGACCCCGAATCAGGTAAGCCAAGCAAAGTTACTTTGGCTGACAGTGATCTTGGTAATAAGGTTGGTCAACTTACTGAATTCGATGGGTACGACTCGCCAAGTTCAGTTTATCAAGAAGCAATCGACGAGGACGGAGACTTCTTCTCAACTCTTGGGGTCAACAATGACAAAGGCAAGATTTATCTTACCCGTCAGCTTAAAGCCTCTGAAATGAGACGTTGGGGGATTTGGCGAATCGGACAGATCATGAATTACATTAACTCCATTCAGGAAAATGGTGAAATCGACGATAAGTTCGAATCATTTGGACTTGATGAAGATCCCGATCTTGTTGCCTTCACAACTACAAATGACGAGAAAAAAGTTATTTTGGAAGTCATTAAGGCAGTTGTCACCTGTAAGGTAAAAAAGATTGATAGCTTCAAGCTCCACGACTTAAATGTTGATAAAATTGTAGGTTCACTGAAGAAGCATACCATTACCCACTTCTATCCTTACTGCGATAGTTGCGACCATTATGCAGATATCACCTGTAATAACTGCGGAAACACCGACTTGTTAACGGTTTCCGTAAAAAGAGGACAGGTTCCAAAGGTCGTATGTTCATTCTGTTACACCGAACTTCAACAGGATAACGTTCGCTGCTTAATGGATCATAAGGTCAGAATAGACTCCTGGTATGATGGAGTCGTAATTAATCCTAAATCAACTTTAGTCGAACTTACCGAAAAAATCCTAAACAAGTATTTCCCGGATGAAGGATTTTCACATGAGGAAGAATCCTTCTATCTTCAAAACAATGTCGTTCACTATTCATCTAGAGTTTCTTCGAAAGTCATGTTCAAAGTAAGGGAACTTCAACAATTTAAGCCCGTTTGGGATCGGAGAATTACCCCTAAACGCCGCGAAGAACTTGCCGAAGTGTTGAGCTTACTTACAGAAAAATGTTCTAAACATAGTGTCGATGCCTGCCAAGCCTGTCAGCATGAAAAAAGCGTCCGCTGCATAATGAAACCTTTTGTAACGTTTACTGATCATAAATTACATCCGCATCATGGACAAGAATACGGTGATATCAGCTTTACCATCCAGATGCTTGGTATGGACGATGCCGTATTTGTAGGGATAGCCAAGAGTTATGAGAAGAAACCGATAAAACCAACAGACACAAAAGCTTATGAGATGCTTCAACAGTTTGTTTATAAATGTAAGGACACTACTGTCAATTGTTTAGGAATTGTGGTAGCAGGGGAACTTGAACAGGGTTTTGTAGCCGTGTTGCAGGATCTTGCCGGAAGGTACAAAAAGAAAGTCGTAATGTGGACTTACGAGGAATTGATGTTGGTGGTCGATTTTGCCATCAAGAAATATGATTTATCAATCGCTGAGGTTGTTGAAGAACTAAAGGCAGATAAAGTCAAAAGAAAACGGAAGCCTGCCAGTTAATATTTCGCAAAAATCAACCCTGTCATTCGACTTTGACAGGGTTGATTCATTTGCTATCAGACAGTGGGCAACCTAAACTATGTAGCACATCAACTTAAGGTTCATTTTTTACTTTCTTTTTTAATTCGTACAACAGAAAACCATCAAATAATAATACCCCACCTGACGAATTCCTTGATAAAAATTCGACAGTTGGAGCATTTATCCCTTCCTGATACTTGAAGTCATGTCTTAGCTTTCAGCTTCGCTACAATTAAGCCTCTAATGTATCAACCTAAACCCTCTCTGGTTTTTTGCCACCCCTGAATGCAGAGTGACCATCTAGATTCGCCAACAATATTTTTCGGGACGTTTTGTACTTATCTCCCACCATACCGAGCCGGATCAGGAAAAGTCTGAAAGTAAACTTATCATTGTCGGTGTCCTTGCCTTTGGGTGAAGTATACTTTAGCTTCATCGCGGTCTGGTTCAGCAATCCGACAAGGTGCGTATAGGCATGCATCTCTTCGGGACTACGTTCAGCTTGGAAAAACTTAAAGATGACCATACTGCTGTCGAAGTTGAAGGCTATGCCTGGGCAATATTGTTCACCGATTTCAGATATCACTGTCTTGAAACTTTCCAGTGTATCGACATTAGCTTCATTGATGGCTTTAGCAAAATCATCTTCGATAATATTCGATTCAATATCAAGTGATCTTTTTACAAGTACTTGTTTGCTGTAAAGCAAATTAACCAAATTTCTTAGGGATACCCCTGTATGACCTTCCAGCGGTACAGCTACTTCAAGTGGGGAGTTTGAGCTTGCCGTGAGCTCGACCGGATCGCCTGATTCAACTTGAATGACTGGTTCAACTTGGTCATTGGGTTCGCGTGGTTCGTCTTGTATGGCAGCAACCTGTCCAGTTAATACGCTGTCGAGATCAACCTCCATGCCATTCGAATTCGTGATCTTGCCCGCTCTGTCAATCGAGTAAATCTCCGTGTCAGTCTCAATCTGATAAATAAAGCTCGGAACCCCCATATACTTAGGCTTTACTCCAAAATGATCGCCTAACGTCTTTATGATTTCTTTTCTGTCCATAACAACCTCCAATTAGAATTTACATCTTCAATGAGATAGGCGTTACCGCCTTTCATTGAGGTTGTTGTAGTTCTAACTTGGACGGTGATTTAATGCAAGTAATTGTTGAGCATACCCCAAATAAATACAACTTGACGGATATAGAAAGCAGATGTACTATTTAACTATAAGCTACTAGCTACTCGCTATTAGCTACTATGAGTAAATCTCGAACAGAAAGGAGAATGTCAAATGAGAATCGATAAAAACACTTCTCTGGAAGACTTGATGAACATTGCCAAAGCAACTGTTCCAAGTCTGGATCAAGGTGAGGAGTTCCTTGTCAAAGACCTGTTTCGGGGCTTTGAATGGAACCGGATCGCTAAGGGCAATCGTACTAAGCTTGGCTCCATGTTCTTAAACTACGCCGAGAACCATGCGAGTAACTCCCTTGAAATATTAGGGAAAACGCCGCAAAATCAGCAGATGTACAGAAAGCTGTAGCTACAAAAAGAACCGAATCAATGTGCATCCATACCACATCGATTCGGTTCTTTTCATTTGCCTAAATGCTCTTGAGATGAAACCAGCATGACCATTCCTTTAACTATTTTGACGCGACTTAGTGAGATCCCTCGCTTCGGATATCGTTGAGCAAGTGAACAATGTATCCAACATACACCACACTCTGCCATTGGGATATATGTTTCCGGTCTTAACTTCATTACTTGGAGCAAATGGAACTCCTAAGTGATATACGAAACTTGGTTTCCACTCCTCGTCTTTAGCCTCCGAAAAAACTTTAGACATGTTAGTGACAACCTCATACCCTTCTATGTGATGAATCGATTGCAGTTTTCCATCATAACGAAATGCAATGTAGTTAGGTGGCTCTTTTACCCATCCATTACCACCGACTGGGTGAAAGTATCTCCTCTTCTTGCTAATAATGTCTCTCCATGAAATTGACCAACCATCAGGAGATCCAGCTCCAACAGATACTACATACACCATATTCGAGTCTTGCTTCTGCATTGTCATCAAACTCCCCAAATAAACATTCAATTCTTGCAATAACCGCTTCTCAGCATGTGTTCCGAGTGGATGTGCCAGCTTGGAGAATTGGTAAAAGTCTTTCCATGATAATACCTCAACCGGAAAACCATTTACTTGATCTGGGACACGGTGCTTGGCATAATCTCTACTGCATTCGCTCAATACAATCAGTCGCTTATCATGGCAAGAATTTTGCATGAAGGATGTTCTGGTTGCATACTTTAGGAGCTGTGTGATGTCTGGAAGGTTCCAGCCTCTCTTCGCCTCAATAATTAAGTGAAATTCTTGGGTCAACTCAATTTCTATATCAGTGAATCCTTTGCCCTTTTCATATTCCTGCATCCGAATTTCAACTTCATTAACATCACCGTTCCATTTAAGAACATTTTGGAGAAAGACCTTCAGAAATGAAGGGCACTGCGTCAACCCCCATGCCACACTGTAGCTTATATCGTTCTCATTCTCACCTAATAGATGAAATACACTTTTCATTTCTCGACTATGTAAAAATAATTTAGTCATACCATTTACCTCAAGTCGTTTATGATATCAATCGTTCAGGTACTGCTAGAAACTTATCGGGGCACCCCCTTACCTGAATGTTATTTCCCCAAATATAGAACTTCCAATGCTCACCTTCTCTAGGATTCAAAATCTGATTATCAAGAGTCATCATTTTACGCAGTTCTTTGAAATCTACAATATAGATATTACCATCTTCCAAACGAACCACTAAAACTGCTATCTCCGCATCATCCAAAAGTTCGACCTGTTTTGTCGTAAGGTCGAACCAACCCCTACCGATCGTATGAATCTTGGAGTGTGGAGTACAAATGACAATTCGTTTTCCATCCGCAATTCCCTGATACATAATTTTCTTCCCCTTTATCATAGAAAAGGAGCAGCCGTACTTTTTCTCCAACTTGTTAATAACAATTTTCTTGTCAGGAACAGGCATTGTAATACCCCCTTATTCCGTCTTTTTCCACATCATAGCATATGGTTCTGTAGTCTGCAGATGATTTGGCATGACTAACAACATGTTGTTAATCCGCCGCGGCTAAACACTGTTACACTACTTATTTCTGTCCCCAGGCACAAAGTCATTCCGACACCACCTGACAAAATTGGCTGAATGGGTTAGGTATGTCTTGGCGGTGTTCTCTTTAAGAAGACCGGCTTTCAGATTCTCGATTACCTCTTGCTCGTACTGCTCATACAATAACTCCAATTGCTTAATAAAGTCTAGCGATGCTTTCATCCGGTTAGCCCCCTCGAGATAAGTCTTAAGTTCATTATAATGAACTGGTTCAGCCATTTTTATCAGTAGTTAAAGTCATAGTCGTTTCCTCCAAGATAAAATCTTATAATGATTATCGTCATTTAGTACAAAAGCCAGATGCATATATTTGCACCTGGCTTTAAAGAATCAATTACTAGCTTACCATTCAAGCGCATCGTCTTCTTGATAAATTGAGATTGCGTAATCGATAAAATCCATCAATTTTCTCCTGCTAATTTTATCTATACTGATTTGATATTTTGTACCATACTTCATATGGAGTTCTAGGGCAGTAATATCTAAACCTAAAAATCGATCTTCGTTAATACTTGTATAATCAATATCCTCATATTTTGCTATGAATTTTGAAGTGAAGTTTGCCGAATCCTTCACGCAAACTGAGTCAATCGTTAAGACTAATCCAGACTTTCCATTGCTTCCAATGCTCGTATCAGTAATATCGATTATTTCATCCTTGTTGTATTGACCTTGGCAAATAATTTCCCTGGCATTTTTAACTCTTGGTGCATATTCATCGCCGGGTGTATAGCCAAAGATCTCTTCAAACTTTTCAACCAGTGCAGACTTTAAATCACTCATTCCATTACTCTCCAATCTCTTAAGCATGTCGCATGACTTATAGTTTATTGCGTAGAATTGTTCCAGAGTCATTTGATCTTTAAAGAACAACTCGTATGATTCATCTATTCTACATATGACGGGGCGTGTTTCGTAAATACTACATAGATTCGTCTCCACGTCAAAATGAAGACATACCCCATCGCCCCGATCCAAATGTTTGTATTGCTCGGTCATCCCTACCTTTTTACAACACAATCCGCATTGATCACAGTTAAACATTTATTGATTCATCAGCGTATTGAGGTACTTATTACCGTTCTCAAGCACATATTCTGTCGCTTCATCCAATTGACCCTCTTGCTTAAGAAGCGGCGAATCGAGAATAACCTTAATAGCCTGAGCTAATTGGACGCATTTGTATATCTCTTCTTGTTCTGTCTTAGAATAATCCTGCCAGTTAACCCCTTTTGAATCAATAATATCGCGTAACACTCCTACTTGATAAGCAAAAAAGACATCTAGCTTTTTTAATAGCTCAGTTAGCTGATTCGCTCGAGTAAAAATTGCTTTCAAGGCTATACCGATGTTCCTTGCCTGCTTCTTAAAAGCCTTGGCTTTATCATAGTTGCCGTATGCATCGTTTAAAGCGGATTTAGCTTGGCTCGCAAAAATAGCTCCACCAATGGCAAGTGCTGGTCCAGCCACAATACCCCCAAGAACAACCATACCGCCTGTTACTCCTAAACCGCCTGCGGTTAAAGCCCCTCCACCAAGCCACGCCAGTGTCGCGTTTGTCGCGGCTACACCTGAAAGGGTACCTAATGCCGTACCAGTCGTAGCTGTAACTATAAGCCCACCAAGTCCACTCATAACAACACTGTATGTACCGTAGGCAAGTAAAGCCCCAGACCCGATTGCCGCTAATCCGTTAATCGCAATTTTCTTCGCTTCAAATGATGCCTCCTTTAATTGCTTAAAACTCTCACTTGTCGGATTGAAGTTTTTGAGTTCATCGATCCCTTGGCTGTTTTTAAGATCGATATTCTTAATTTTTTCAAAATTCAATACAAAGTCATTGATCGACGTTGTAAGAATTCGAATTTTCTCCTGTCCAAGCTCTGTAATGGCTTCATTTGTACTTTCCCTTGCCATTGCAATAAAGTCTTCCGACTCTTTTGCAATGTCCTGGGACGTCTGGTTAATGGATTTAGCTCTATCCATATCCCTCTTTGCTTCGAAGCCTTTCTTGACTCCTGCCGCGGCAGTAATAGCCGCTATCCCTGCTGCAATTGCAGGTATTAATGGTAATGGCATGTATACTCCTCCTTGATAAAATTAAAATTCTAAGACCGCATTCTTGTCGGACATAAAAGTATCAAACTCTGTGAAATTCTTAAATTTTAAGGCTCCACCCATTTCAATCGCAATATTACTTAGCCCTTGCGTGAATAACTCAATATTTTCAAACCGACTTGCAGTTTCAATCATAGAAAGTGATTCAGTAAAAACCTTCTGTCTTTCAGCGTAAAATCTTTCAACCATTTCCTGTAGTTCATTACCCTGTTTATTCATCGCTTCTATAGCGGCTGATGCAATTGCACTTATCTTTGCCCTTCTTTCTGCTGAAAATCGTTCCTCTCGAAGGGTCTGCATACATGCATTATAGATTGATGAGCTTGCTAAATATCCAACCATACCCCCAATGACTGTTCCTACGCCTGGGAATACTGCTGTTCCTATTGCCGCACCAAAGCTGGCTGCCATCATGCCGGTACCTTTTTCACCTAATTCTTCAACAAGCTGAAGGCTATCTATTTCACCTTTGGCATATCGAATTAGCGATTTACCCACTTGAACTGTGGCAGTGGCGATCATAGCAGGCATGTTGCTCTTTGATAGGTTAACAAAGACACTTTCCTTACTTGCTGCCATGAAACCCCTGATGGCAGTATCAGTAGCACCTATGACATATGCAGTAGCAGCTCCTGCCGCAGTATCCTTGGCTACATCCACAATCGCCTCTCCGACACGCTTCTTACCTCTAATGAGACTAGTTACGTTTTGGGCAGTTGAGATCGCTACAGAAATTACAGCTGCGCTCTTTGCATTTTCAAGACCCGATTGATGTGCAGTTTCTAACACATATTTTGCAGTTGCTAATTTGGGATGTTCGCGCAGGAATATGGCTTCTTTTGAAGTAATTCCGCTATCCTTTAAGTCACTCGAAACTTGACGATACCTCTCTGCCTTCTCTTCTAAGATACCAGCTTTATCGAACTGCCCTTGTGTTCTAAGTTTTTCAGCTTGCTCAGTCAAGTCCCTTGCTTTATCCTCGGCGTACTTCTTTGCAATTTCGTACTGCTCTTGTGGGACTAAGACATCATTCCCACGATATCTATTCCAATCATCTTTCGTCATTTTCCTTACCAATTCTTCTGAACTCTTCTTTATTTCTTCCGGAGTCTCAAACTTCCCATAAAACTTCATTTGAGCACCCCACGTAGGGTTGCCCGAATCATCAATAGATAAGACGTCGAATTGCGGGTCATTTCCTCTACCGATATCATTAGATCGGTAGACTCGAGTGTCGTTCTTATTGATAATATTTTCGGCGTTCGTTTTATCAACATAATGGATCTCGGCTGAAAATCCAGCTTGCTGCTTTATATTCTGATACTTAAAATCAGGATGCACCTTCGATTCGGACATCTGCTTGAGTCCTTTTCTAATGATGTCTCCATCGGCATCGACAGATCCTTTATACCCCTTGATAAACTCCGATGCTGCACGACCATAACGCTCAATATTTTCTGTTGTTGCTGCTCCAATAGTCGAATCAATTAAACCGTTATGACCTTTTTTCTTATCTTTATCGCCCATAGAAATATCCCTTTCGAACGAATGGTTATAGGTATATTGTACCAATTCGACAATCTGCAATAAATACCTGCCTGCTTCATTATGTGATACTGCAAAAATTTGCATTGATGCTAAGGTACTGCTTACGCTTCTTATTTTACAAGTGAATTTTGACATGAGTCTGTCAGCGAATGTTTGTTCTCAATAAAAATTGTGACTTCTTACATGGGGAAGGTGGATAAGTGGGTAAGCTGTGTAGGACAGTTCGTATTGAAAATCGGGTAAACCTAATACAGAAAAGCCGCCAAATTAGTTGGCGGCTCTGCTTACCCCTTATAACGCGATTTTATCCAACAACACTAAACTGTACCGATTACCTAGCTCTGATACCTTAGCAAAATCTCGGGTCAAAGATCCCGCTAAAGCAACAATGATTGTATCTCCGTTCAGGGCGGTCTTCAAGAGCTTTTTGTAGCCTGGTCGATCATCGTCTAAGCCGCTAAACCCGTCATCGATGAATACTTCTTCAATGAGAAACCCTTTTTCATTGGCATACTGCATGCACTTTTTGACTTGGGCTATGATTGCATCAGGGAATTGCATTGCACTTCTTGCATAGACGTAATATTTCATTGTAAATTCCTCCGTTTGAATAAATTGATTAGGATCGAATGTTATTGTGCTGTTCTTTAAGCATCGATAGAAGAAACCCCAAGAAGTGATTAGGGCATGTTGTTGTATACCATAGTTCCGACAAGTCTTGCAAATGTCGCTTCGATAGGGTGACCGAACAGTAAACCCAAAAGGATCAGGTCGTAATCGCTATTTGTTTTCCCACTTAAATACCCCTGAAGGCAGTCGAGAATCTTTTGCTCACTTAGTGCCCGGATTTTGCTTTGGACAAACTCATTCATGATGAAACCTTTTCGTTCTCCGTAGTGAGCTTCTTCCAACAACTCATATGATTTGATAAAGGCTTCTAAATCGAAGTGCTGCCCAAAAGTGTGATTACCAACGAATCCAAATGAAACTCCATACCTGATTTGTTGCGTCATTGCATATTCTAAAGCCATTCCGTCGAACCAGAACATAGCATCATCTGTTAGTGCTACATATCCAAATGGTTTTTGTCTATCTTCCACAGCTTCTTTAAGTTTGTCGATTCTAGCCTGCTCATCTTTGTAGTACCAATCACAACTGAATGCTAAGTTGCGCCAACTATGCATTTTTGACTTGAACGGAATTTCGATCTTCGGGAATTTATAGCTTACAACTCGATGACCCTTGTTTAATTCCATAACCTCAAATGAGTTCTCATTCTCGTTTCTGTAAAAGCCAGTTAGTCCTCTATCCTTGTTATCCCTGTACTCACCAATTCCAGATTTTGCTGTACTGCTGTAGCCTACGAGCTTAACCAATTTCTTTTCCATTCTGTTTTTCCTCCTAGTTTTCATTTGCGTACACTATCTTGCCTATGACTCTTGAGCAATATGTTGAAATTAAAAAAGATGATGTCGGGAGACATCATCTCCATTAAGGGTTTTACCTAACTGATTGCTTTTTACAAGGAGATACTAAGAGTTTGGCATTTTCCTCTAGATGCATTATTTTTTTGAACAATTTTATAACTCTACCCTGCTCAGGATAGAGGAATGGAACAATAATCTCGCCACTTTGGGTGACTGCACCCCAACTGTCATCTTTCTTAAAAACAATCGCACCTTCAACATAAAACTTGAGGACATCATCGAATTCGAATGGAATTACCGTAGCACCTTCTTGATTGATCGTCCCCCACTTGCCCTCCTTCTTGACAACTACCGTTCCTTCAATAAAACCTTCATAACCGGGAATATAAGATTCAAACACTTCATCGAACTCGAAAGGTATTACCGTCCGACCAGTACTATCAATGAAACCCCACCTATCATTGCAACCTTTAACTGCGGCTAACCCCTCGGAGAAATCTTTAGCTTCTTGATACTGTAATGGGATTGCTTCATTACCATATTGGTCGATGTAACCCATGAGCTTAGGACAATAAGGGTTATAATGTAAGATGGAACGCTCAGAACCGTTGAAAGGGTCGTCAAGGAAATCAATTGGATCATCTTCTTCCTCATTTTCATGAAACTTGTCTAGATACTCCCCCACGGGTTGAGTGTACTTACCTACGACAACTCTCCCATCAGAGAATGATCCCACAAGATTGTAACCCCTCGAGAAGGGAACTACTTCTTTCCCTCGATGATCCAAATATGCGTAGATACCGCTCTGATTCTCAACCCTAATCAAACCGTAATCAACCATCTGCAAGTTAAGATACTCGCATGGGATTATTAATTCGTCTTCCTCATTCACTAAGCCATACAGACCATACCAAGCCAGCCCTTCTTCATTGTCCTTGTTTACGACGATTCCTAACCCACCGATGCGATCAACTACTTCTCCGAACTTGGACTCTCGTTTTTCCATGCCATTCTTCCTCCTTGATATTTGTCATTAAAATTTGTTTCTACTCTTATGTCTACGACTCTTGAGCCAACTCCGTAAGTTGTTTTCAACTCCCCCCGAGCAAAGATCGTGATACCCTATCGAAGTAGTACAACGCAAAAAAAAAATCACACCCCCTGTGAAGTGTGATTTTTGTTTCTGTATAATTTACTCACTACTGCTGATTGCAAACCGCTAAAGCTTTTACCGACCGCTTTATTATCAATCTCGCCAGTTCAACCCCTTCAAGAAAAGAGATTTGTGCCGCTTAAAGAGGAAAATTTGCTTCAGAATTTCAATAAATAAGGAAGAACATCACCACATATAAAAAAGATGCCGTTTTTATTGGCATCTGCAATGTGACGAAAAAACTATCCTTGATAGACCTCCGGTTTAATTAAGTTACCAGAATACTCTCTGGCTCCTGCAAGATACGATTGAACGTTTGGAGCTGCTTCTCGTTAAAACTGTCAGCTTGCTTACCTTCCATATTTATTGCCCACCATAAAGTGCCGTTAATTGCACAATTTCCACAGGTTCTCGGAGATATGATCTTGAACTGACCCATTTGGGGAGGGTAGTCCCATCCTTGATCGTATCCCTGTTCTGGAGACAGAACTTCTTCTTTACCACATACCTCGCAAATATGACGCAAGAGCATATTTATACCCCTCTCATGATTGAAATGTGTTATAACCGCTTCAAGTTCAGCCCTGGTACTGACTCCTTACTAACTCTTTCACCGTTTACAATAAGTCTCGGGTGAAGTGGGTAGAGTGGTTTTTCTGGTCGAGGATGGTGAGATAGAGGGAAATCGGAGAAGCCATATAGGTTTCCCTCAGAGCTTACCTGTCCTGGATTGCTGTTCTTTCTCTGCTTGATCTTTGTTTGATTCCTTACAGTCGTTGTCTTGTTTATATGTTTTGTTTCTGTCGTCATGTGCTGAAATTCATTTGTACTGTAGATTTATAAAAAATTCTTCAATGACCAACTATTTATCCATTTTTTCTTCGATAGGCATTATGAAAATCGGCTTAGAGCTTTAATCGATCAATTAAATAATCATCCGTCAAACGATAGGTGAGGATTTCATCGACACCTTCAATTACTGGATAATTAGTTAAATGCCCCCGCTCCAACAACCACTCTTTTCAATTGCATCCCGAACTCCATCGGTGCAGGGATGTTCAAAGCCGACAAACTGATCAAATCGAATTCTTCTTTCCGTTTTCTTAGGTAATGTCTAATTTTAATCGCATCCTGTTTAATAGATGGCATAGTTTGGATTATGGGCAGTCCAGATGAAGACATCGCAGTATAATGCTTGAAAATGTGATCCAAGGCATCAAAGATTATTACCCAGTTTATTTGTACGTTCTCATTTGTTAATCCAATTACCTCCTTGAAATCCTTTTGGGTACGTATACAATTATGAAGCATGACACATAGATACCTGCTGTCCTCATAGTATTTTTGTAACTTATCCTGATTGTTCAAAAGATTCACATCGGGGCGAAACTCACTGTAGTTTCCAACAAACGTTCCAGAATGACAGCACTGTTGCTTGTCAATAAATAGAGCAATGAGTAAACCATCGGGTCTTCCTATCATTTCCGAGAACCCCTTTCTATAAATATTTTTTCTCGAACGAGAAAATCGGACAACCATTACAAGTAAAGATTTGCATTATCGTGTTCGGCTCAACTACATGTTTACAACACACCTTGCCGCATAGTCGCATGAGATTCTGTAACCTTATAAAGTCCCATCCATCCATAAACCGTTTTATGTCATTATCCGTTCTGATTGATAAGACTCTTTCCTTTAATGCAGAAATATCATACGGTTTGATTTCATTATTACTAATTCCAATTTCAAGTAATGACTCCAGCTTTGAAATTACGCTCAGGCACTCATCTTTGAACTCCTTTACACCACTTTCAGCCATAGTAACCTTCTCCCTTATTACGGTTTCATTTTGCTTCGTACTGCAGAACATTGATTTCAACGACCCCAAATTCATAAAAACTATCCGAATCAATATCCCCGCAATGAAGAATTACTCGGTACCGACCAGTCCTTGCGTCCTCACGAAGCCGGTTCCGTTCTGCATCGCTGCCTTCTCTTTCAATGTAGGTATCGATGATGACGATACTGTGCTGATCAGCGAAAGAATGTATCTGGTGGAGCTGCGCGGCGATAACTCGTTCAGCTTCCTCTCGATCCATGTTTACCACTGATATATAGACCGCCGCGGCGATTACTTCATTGTTTTTATGGAGTTGTCCCAACAAATTCATCCTTGATCACATCCCCTGCCACTGATAAGCCATTTAACATCTTGGTAGCTTCAATATATTTAGCGCGAACGTCTAACTGCTCGACCAACACTTCATTTGCTCCAATGGCATCCATCGCTTTCTTACTTATCCCAACTTCAAGATGATCGTTCCAGCATTTGATCATTGGGCGCGTATACATCAAATCTGAAATATGCTCCTTCAATCCCTCGAAATGGAATTGAGCATACTCGACAGAATTTTGGGTCACGTATTTAATGAAGGAAAGGTAGGTGATGTCAACAACTCGACAGAATGTAATACCTATTAATTTTTGTAGTATCATCAGGCTTTTAGGGATGCTATCCTTATTTACCTCCGACCTATATTCATCCTCGGATTTCAATATGTGTTTGAACACTATCTCGCGAAACCTCTCTAAGTTTTGAATATTACCTTCATCAATACCGTTATCCCTCATTACTTTAATGATGCATTCGAAATCAATCCGCCGAACTACTTTGATAAATTCTGGACTCATATTTAGCAGAAGACGAATACCCCGACAGAAATTCTTAAATGACAGATATTGCGCCCACTCAGCCTTACTGACTATTGAAGCCCCCATAAATATTTGTTGCCCTTTGTCGATTAAGTCGATTTCCCATTTGATAACCGAATTGATAGCTGGCATATACTTCTCAACTGCTGCAAAATTGTTTTTGGCATCAATCTGCTGAAGTCGCTCAGAACGCTTTATAGCTACTATTTCATTTTTCAGCTTTTCGAAATACTGCTGGAGGACACCTGAATCCATACTGTAGAATTGTGGACGAAGCGAAGTCCCCGACCACCAATCATCTACATGCGGTTCGATGAAATGTTGAATCTGGATACCTTCTTCCTTAATTGCGTCCAGTAATAATTCAGTTGGCTTTTTTGTCCTTTCAAGAAGTTGCCATAGGTTTTCCACCTTGCATGGACAGTAAGAAATATGTCGAAGTCTCGGAAAGCGAGTATCGTACTTTGTATTTCCATCAACCAGATCTTTGAGAAAAGTGTCGTTGGAGAGCATCCTCTTAGGATAACCCTCAGTGCAAAACACGATTTCCTCAAGAGATGATAGAATACGCCCCGAGGTAATTGAAGAAAGAATCGACTTATATTTCTGTGATTCTGAAGCTAATACTTCCGTGTCCTTCTTACATATTGTTCTTAAATCAACACGTTCAATTAGAGTACGCGAACGCTGGCTTGTTACAAAATGCTGAATAACTGCCCAGTCGAACCCAATGACTAGCCGACGAAAATTGTTCGGTGACCATTCATGTATGATCGGTTTAGGCTTATGAGGGGAGCGCTTCTTTCGCTCAATAGCTGCTACACCTTTATTGATGAATTTTTGAAGTTCTCGAAATCTATACATTGCCTTACCTCCAATCCAAATCAAGTTCAATTTCTCGATAGCGATCCGTAGTAATCAAACCTTAAATAAGGTTTCTCCTTCGTCGAAGCTCACGTTTAAGGGTACTTTCACTGATGCGAGTAATATTTACAACCTCCTTCATACTGTGGGTTTGAAGCATATTAATCGCATAATCCAGTTGCCGCTTGGTGAATTTAGGTGGACGACCTTCTCGGAAACCGACTTTCTGCTTAGCAATAGCTTTACCTTCTGCAGTTCGCTCAATGATCATATTTCTTTCAAATTCAGCGAAAGCAAAAAAGATGGTGCGTATCAGAATACTAGTCGGTGTGTTGTCCAAGATCCCCATATTAAGAATGTGTATACGAACACCTCGCTCGATCAAATTCTTTACGATCTTTTCGCCTTCGACTGTGGAGCGAGCAAATCTATCCAGTTTGGTAACGACCAGAGTATCGCCAGCCTTTAAAATTTGTAAAAGCTTTGTGAATTGAGGGCGATCCATTTTCGAACCTGTAAAATTATCTACAAAGATAAAGGATTGAGCGACTCCTTCGGCTAATAGTTGATTTACCTGATGCTCTAGACTGTTACCGTGCCTTGACTGACCAACAGTACTTACTCGGGCATACCCGTATTTCGGCATATTACAGACCCCCACCTACAAGGTTTTAGATTTACTTATGACCCCCAGTTATGACACCGACTAAACCCGCATTCTACCGTCCAAAAATCGGGCGAAATTGAGAGGGGCAATACTCAAGAGTTATGACCCGAAGGACAAACCGTTTTGAAACGACTTCACTAACAAAGAAGGAATAGTGTTCTTTTAAGGCGATCCTGATAACTATTGGCACGACCTTGGGAACGAAGAACGAATCGCTTCTTCTTATATAGAAGAAAGACACTTTGGGGAGCTATACCCCTGAAGGGAAATCCTTGGGATTAGGCGACCAAAAAGCAATAGCGTATCCGTTACTTCTATATAGTTAATCTAGATACCGATGCTGAATTTGGACTTGCCCTCGACCATTCCAGTAACTATTTTTACGAGTTATAAAAGAAAGGCAGTATAAAACTCGATTAACGAGTCCTATACTGCCTTTTTCCAACCCATATGATATTTAACACTGACTCTTTTCACATTCCTCGATTAACTCAAGTAAAGTAAGTTCAAGATCTTCGAGATCGCTTCGCTTAAGTGTGCGAACCGCATGATTTACATCAGTATCCATCAATATATTTTTCTCGTTTATTATCCTTAGACACGTCTCTCGGTACGGTTCCCACCGAAGCCCGTAGAACAAAGCCACTCTTTGCTTCAAGTCCACTGCAATCATCCTTTACATCGATTCATACAATAGAAATTTGTTTGGTAATATAGCATGATTCTCTGATAATTACCAATGCAGAAGCAGATATCCGAAACACAAGTATTTTTCTACTTTACTCTATACAACCCTCTATCAATCCACGCCCTTATTTTTCTCTTAAGGAGATATTCACTTTTCTTAAATTTCTTCATAAGGGAATTAACCTCTTGAATAGTCGTTGATTGACCGACATTGTGAAATACCTTTTCTACATCAACAAACTGACTAATCATAGATTGTGCTTTTGTCATTAAATCCTTTTTGAACTCTTCTGAAAGTTCAAGAAGTTCAAGTGCCAAGTCTTCCGAAGTGTTTGATTTTAGGTATTTCTCAAGGGAATATTCAAAAAACACGCTGTACAGATATACATATCCAGCACACAAAAATTTAAGCTTCGCATGATCAAGTGGAGTAAGAACTGTTTCCTTTATTGATGCTACATTATCAGACATGTGATAGCCCTCATTTCCTAGATATTAGGTATTCAACTGAATAAGATCGTGTGTCTAGCATGGAGTAACACTTTTTCTGATATTTATCGTTAATATTACCACCTCTCGTTTGGAGCTACTTAATATTACAGTTCTCTTGAAAATTCTCCTGAATATAAATTAAACTCGCACAAGAAGGTCTAGAAATCGATACTACATTTAAGATCAACGTAAACTTGAACAAGGAAACTAAATTATTGGGTGCTACAGCATGAATAGCTGCTCATTACCAACACAATAGCCAATAGCTATTCCCATCATGAAACAATCGCGTTCCTTCTATTGTAATGTAATCGAAACCGAACCCGAACGATAACAACAGCAAAAGCGAGAAGCCTTACCCCATAACGAATTAAACGCCTTGTATTCGATTTAATTGCGATACCAAAGCCACCCATACAAGAAAATCGATTTGTGAACCTCGTAGAGGAGACTTACAATTTTTGATAATAAATTCTACAAGGCTACGTCGAGATCAGGAACTTTGAGCCAAGAAGCCTTTCCAATTATTATGGAAGTGACTCAGCGCACTTTGGATACCCCGAACCGTTTTTGCTCTATTGATATTTTCAATCGTCTTCTCACCTACAAAGACACGCATCTTATTATCGACTTCAGATAGGGCACTTCTTAATTGTTCTTCTGAAATGTTTAGCTGAGCTGCTGCAGCTTTAAGGTTACGCTTGTTTGAAATATAGCTTTTTACGCAAAGCTGATATTGACCAGACAAGCGACTTGTGAACTCATTAACCATAAAGAATGCAATAAATCTTAAGGCATTGAACTTTTCCGTAATAACTGGTCTCAACATTGGATCAGTCCCACTTGAACTCATCAAATCCGAGTAGCGAATATAGTTACTCTCAAGTCTTGATAAAAACTTCATTCGATCAAATCCTTTCTTCGAAAAAATATGGTGCTTAAAGATCGAACCCCAATGGGGCAACAAAAGGGCATCGACTACATATATAAGATTGATGTCGTGGCAACTCCCAAATTTAGATCAATGTCATGATTGAAAATTCACTTGCTTGAACAGTTAAGCAGAATAACGGAACCGATTTAACATTTTATTGAAGCCCCTCAAAGCTTTTTGAATATCCCAAACTGTCCTAGCCCTGTTGATATTCTCGATTGTGCTTTTACCGACAATCCTCATCATCTCTAGATCAACACTGGTTAGAACCTTCCTTAGAGTGTCTTCCGACAAGTTGAGATCGGATGCCGATTCAGGGATGCTGAATTTGTTCATTTGGAATATCTCCACGCACTGCTGATTATGAATTGTAGTGTTATCTAGGAAATCTCCGAATAGGAATATAATAATCTGTCGGAGGGCGTTATACTTCTCACTGAGGATTAGCTTCGTCCGTCGATCGATACCTTTTGAATGCAACAATCGCTTGTAACGTTTATAGCTCTTTTCTACGCTCATGAGGAACTTCATGGTTATCACCCTTTCATGCTCTTGGATTTAGTGGATAGAATATACTGTCCTGTACTTATAGACTTGATGATGAAATAACTGCAGAATCTTAAATCATCTCTTAGCATAAGAAAAAGCAGTACAGAACTCGGCATGCGAATTCTGTACTGCTATTTCAACCACTTTACCTGCAGTTACTACACTCGATTAAGGTTAACGTTTCCTTGTAGCTTATATCGTAAATGTCTAACGCTTCTTCTTTCGAGCGGAATGGCTTCCAGCTTCCTGTCCCTTGCTGCTTCTTCCACCCAAGCTCGGTTCTTTGCTTCATTTCCATAACGTGAGGACATAAATCATGGTCTAGGTGAACGGTGTATGTTTTCAACGGAATATCAATATTTGCCCAGGCTTTCATTTACTCACCCTCTTTGATTTTACAATTCCTTCGATTAATTCAATGACATGCTTCGCAAATGCATCGGTAAGTTGTATCCTGTCTGATCCACGTTGTAATGCTCTAAGTGTACTTCCACCGACATTGGTTACAGGATTAACATGGTCGTAGGATGCCACGATACTGGATGTCGTATTGTCGAATGTTACCCAAGATTCGCTATATTGTGGACATAAATTCTTTGCTTCTAACTCCCAAGACCATCTGCTTGTGCTATCCCAAATGTAAGGATCGCTGACCACCTCAAAATAACCCAAGAGCTTAGTCGTGCCAACCCCATAACAAATTAAGATGTCTCCGATTCGGACAGGATTAGGTCTTCGAGCAAAATGCATCTTTTCTATACTACTGTTCAGTTTTCTTGATGTGGCGAACGGTCGGTCGGAGTAACCAACTGGCTTTATAAAATATCGAACATCTGGTTTAAGTTCCACTGTTTTCTTCTTAAAGAGATGTCCCACCTCAAGATCAAACTTTGGTTTCTGCTGAGCTGCTGCATTTTTAGTATAGTTATCAATCTTTTCAATGATACCTTGAAGTTCCTCATGCGTAAGTGCATGGCTGCTTACATTGCCAATATCGGTAATAACCTTCTTCAACGATTCTTGATCCTCAATAAGTACGCCCCACTCATGATTTTTGTTTAATCCACTATCTGTGAAGTTCGCAGAAGTGATTATGCCCCTAACCGGTATTCCATCCTTACGTGCGATATAAATCTTCCCATGTAACTTATTGTCTACATGAACTCGAAATACAATGGAATGGGTAATACAATTGAAAAGGAATGAATGTAAAGAATCCGCCTTTTTCAGCAGATCAGGATCATTGTCCTTTAAAGTAGTTACCAGTACGACCCGCTTCACATCTGAAGAAGCGATAATCTCGTCAAAGAAAACATCAAATGACTCCATCAGAAATGGGCTGATAATATGTAGCTCGTCCGTTCCATCTACAAGCTGCTTTAGCTCATCGAAATGTCTGGAATGAATGTTATTCAGTATCCTCATGATTCCTCTTCCTTTATATTTGATTGTTCTAACCTACCTATGTATATGCAGGACATTTTTACATTATGACAAAACCTAATCATCTTTATAGGACAATCTGAAAATTGGTACCTTATAATAAAATAGCAGTATAGATCCCATTAAAGAGTTCTATACTGCCTTTTATTAAACCTCTTGCTACATAGATCACTTCTCTGGTTTGATGTTGAATATTCCATGAAAGATTTGAGCGCTTTTCTTAACGTACTCTTCCAGCTTCACCAAAAGTGTAGCGGTGAATTTCGAATCATCTTCTTCTGCAAGCCAGTCAAACCGAAGGTCAAAGTGATGATGTACATTGGCATAATCATAGAATGCCTTTACGGAAAGTTTATTTGTCTTTGGCAAATTGGCAAGGTATAAACGGGAACTAACTGGCAAAATCTTTCTGTCACCTGATTCCTTAAACTGACCTTTCAGTTCCGATGGAAGCTTCTTAAAATGATCCCCAATCTTCTTTAGAACATGGGTTTTGCTATCTTCCTTTTCTTTGTTGAAGCTTACCCCTAACTGAGCATAATCTTCTCTGTACTTTGAATCAATATCGTAATCTTCAGACATGAAATGCACCTGCATCGCTCGGGCATACTCTTTACCGAATTTCTCGATGTTATAAAGATTGATATAGTCCTCGAGCATCGGTTTCAAGTAATATCTTTTAATCGAGTACAGATCAGGCTCATCTTGTAAGAGCGCATTGACTGTATGAGATGAACTCCTTAATACCCCATCGTATAAAGAACGACTAAACGCCAACCGTTTACATTCCATATTCTGCTTACTGTCAATACTCTTTTGGATAAACTCTGAATTTAGTTCCTTTAAAACTACTAATTCGCTTATTAGTTTCAATACCTGATTCGCCTTATCTCGCATAACCATCACCTCTCCTCACCCCATCCTAACACGATTTGGATGGGCATTCCACTTCGCTATCCTTTAGAAGAACTCCTTTTCAATTAACTCAGTTACTTCGTTAAACGGAATTACCCATAGGAACCCTGCTTCCTTATTCCCATTTGACAAAATACCGAGAAGTCTGAACGGTGTCTCAGTATCTCGCCTATATGAATATGCAAAGGAACCGCTCATCCCATTAAAAGTGGGCAATTTATGCCCGTGTTGACCAAATTCGTTTATTCCATCCGTACCTGCTAGAAGCACGATCCTTTTAGATGCATCATCCACCCGTTCAATAAAAGTTGTATATGGTGTCGTTTCCATTTCAACAATGAAATCTTCATAGTTAATGTTAGTTTCTTCACCAGTAATACCGTGTAGAAAAACAACATCTGAGATTTTGTCAAAATAGCCAAGTGGATCTTCATCAATTAATGTATGGTCTAAAAAACATTTTCTATTTTCTTGTTCCATTAACCTAGCCGAATAGGGATCTATCTCGATTACTGCAATATCGCTGTCTTTATCATCCACATGTTTAATAAGCATCAGATTCTTCGTTTCAGTTCCATACAAATAGGGGATTACAACATCCGTCAGCCTTTTCTCTTCCGACACTAAACTTAATACATGACTTGCAGTAACCAAAAAATATCTGTCTTTGTATTTAAGAAAGCCCGCTGATCCTAAAGAACCAAGTTCGAATCCTGGAACCCCGGTCTTATTGAATACGCGAGTGAGAATCGGTCCCGACCATTCCTTACACTCTACTGTTTTCTGCAATAGCTCAGCCTGCTCTATTATTTCAACCATCATGTAGTGCTCCTTCTCGTTATAGCTTAATTAACATCGCCATTTACAAGCTCGTTATTTACCCAAAGAATGGTACCTTTCTTATTCTCATGATCGAGTTGGCAGTCGAAACCATGTTTTCTGTAGAAATGTTCCGATCTGTCTATGTGATCCCAATCTACTGAGGAAATCCAACCTGTAATAACTTTGATTTGCATCTCATGGACAATCTTCATTAGCCCTTTCATCATGATCGATCCGTAACCCCTGTTAACCCGCTCTCCTTCAATCTTTATATCCGCAATATCCATATGTTTGTTCTCAACATGTACGTGGACATTCGAATCAGGCACTCTTACCCCATCTTTAGAAATGACCTTCACTCTAAGATGAATGTTTACATCATCCATCCCGTCACCATACATTAAGCGGTAAATCATGACGCTTTCCCCGAATCGGTTCTGGGCAACATGAATGACCTTATGCCCATCCTTTTCTAAATCAGTCGTGTGCCACCTGACTTCATACTCAATATCGCCCTTTTTCTTTAAGGGGAGCGGCTTGTACTCATTTTTCAACATTGGGAACGGATCGCTATCCCCAAATAAATCCTTTAGTATATTAGTAAGCTGCTCTGAGCTTTTTTCATCGAGCGGGTTATTTTTCTTCGTCATTCAATCACTCTTTTCTGCGTAGCTATTCATTGAATCTATAATAGTAAATATTCTCCACTTCCTGCTCGAACCCCTTCCTCATTTCGACTCGATTCTACATAAGGAAAAAGGTATGTGGCATTCAACTTTTACAACCATCCTGACTTTATAAAAACGTATTCTAAGCAGGCTAGTGGTATATTAATTTTCAATTCGGAATTTATAAACCACTCATATTCCTAATAAATTTCTGTTCGGAGGATATAAAACACTCAAGACAAGTTAAAACCCCAATCCACATCGTGACTGGGGTTAATGTAAAGTTCCTTCCTGGGTAGACCGGGTTGAGTGGGTTCTGTGGTCAGACTGGACTATTTAATAATGTAGAAATCATTATCCGTTTTTACCACCGAAGTTCGATGATACTTCTTTATATAAGGTTACCAATACTTTCTTAACGGCTTCGTAAGCTTGGAATATCATATCCTCTGCAGACTGTCCAGCGTCTGAGAAGTTACCTATTAAAACGTAAAAACATACTATTAATACGATACTGAAGAATCCCCATATTAGCAAATTTCCGACTGAACTAAAGAAACTCTTTATCCCATTGTGTAAAACTGTGAACAAAACTTTTACTGGGTCTTTGAAGAGTGTCCGAATCGTCCAGTCTACTGCGATACCAACTCGGTCGGCTGCAGTTTTCCTATTTACGTTTGCGTACTCTTGCTCCAGTTGTTCATCTGTAAGCGATAAGACTTCGTCATCAACTTTATCGATGTAAAGTGTACCTTGAGTCGAAGGGACTGAATTCAAATTAGACACACTGAGATTAAATTGTGTGGTATCTATTGCTTTACGAGTTTCAGCGAAAAGTTTTTCGCTCTTCTCAAGTATAATATCGAGTTCGGACTGATTAGGTTCTGGATCAGTCGATTCTGCATCAGTCGATTCATCAGAATGAATGGTTAGTCCGAATGAGGGTACCTTCTCAGATTCTGCCGCTGGAATGTCGAGCGAATCTTTCTGATGTTCGGTAGCTCCTTTTTCATCTGTTAGAGGTACAGCATCGACTTCGGCTGCTTCTACAACTGCTTCGACTAAATCAGTTTCCTCTACCGACGATGTGGTGTATGACATCGACTGGTTAAAATTGCGACTCGGATCGATACTTACCCCGATACCTGCATTGATCTCGCTATCGTCAGCGGAGAAAAATGAGAAGTGGAGGTCATCAAATGTATCAGATTGCGGAGTCTGCGTTTCTTCCTCAGTCTTGGTAAAGGTGCTTGCTCTGTTCTGTACAGCCTTCATTTTCATCACCCTTTCCTTCTTGTTGTTAATAAGATTTATCCCCTTACAGCTCATGAAATCGTTACTGGTTGAGAACGAGCAATAAAAATGTTGCTTAGATAAATTTGAAAGCCCGATTAACAGGCTAATTATCACTGCTGTGTGTTTAACGAACATAAGAACATCAATCGGAAGCTATTAACTCAAAAATTCTCGAAAACCTTCGCGCGGCGGGATCTATACCCCTGAATAGGAGAAAACACCTCGCGCTTAACGAGGTGTCTCTGCATTCTTAAACCTATTCGTCAGGAGAAAACACTATGAAGTTTTGACCTTCTGCCAACTCAACTTGCGTTACGCTATCACCATATTTAATGTACAAATCAATATCCCTGAAGCTATTTGGCTTTCGGAATACCACTTTGAATGCACTTGCAGCATAACCAGTAAGATCAATGACAGTTTCAGGCTTCGCCTTCACCCTAATCTTTTTAATCAGCAGATTAGCTCCGTTGTAAATCACCACATTCCTTCTTCTGGAATACGCCAGAAGAATTATGATTAGCGGGGGAGTCGCCACTATCGGAACGATAGGGAACTTCTTATCAGGCGCTACCGGTTCTGGTTGTTCAAAAGCTTCAATAACAAAGTCAACCCGTTGGGTACTCATTGACTCATTTAATTCGATTGACCGTTTTACTTCTTCTGCTACTTGCACCGATTCAACCGTAACCGAATCTGAGTCTCTGTAGTCTTTGTACGCAACCACGTTTATTCTCGAAATTTCTTTGTCGGTAAATGGATTCTTCAATATAACAGTATGCTTCCCAAGCTCGACATCCTCGAAGCGGTACTCGCCGTTTTCGTTGGTAAAAGCAATTCGTGGATCAGAATGAAGTTCGACTTTAAGCCCTTGCATAGGATTACCGTTCGCGTCCTTCACAACCCCATACACGACTCCAAGCGTCGCAGTCGGCACTACCTCTTTCACATACCTAAAGGTGACGGTTAATGATTCACCGTTCTCACCAATAAGCACCGTTTGCGTATCCGATCCGAGCAAGGAGTAGCCCATGATAATAGGGGCTTTGACCTCATTCAAACCTAAGTGCAAACTATCAGCTTCCTCTGTTTGGAGAAGTTCCTCAGTCTCATGATCTACAGCTTCAACGAGCAAAGTATCCATTTTCTTTTCAACCACTGGAGCAGGCACTGTGGTCACATGGCTTCCTTCTCGGTCTGGATTAAGATCCTGATCCTTTTCATTCAATTTTGTTTCAGGCTCCGGCTGTGACTCTACCTTTGGCAATTCCGTCTTGGGTGTCGGTTCAGGTTTCGGCTCTGGTTTTGGCTCAGGCTTCGGTTCCGGTTTCGGTTCCGGCTTCGGTTCTGGCTTCGGCTCGGGTGTTGGTTCTGGCTTCGGTTCTGGCTTCGGTTCTGGCTTCGGTTCCGGTTTCGGTTCTGGCTTCGGCTCAGGTGTTGGTTCTGGCTTCGGTTCTGGATTAGGGCTAGGTGTCGGTTCAGGATTTGGCTTCGGCTCTGGTTCTGGTGTCGGAATGACAACGTCTTTCTTATAGAAATAGGTCAGCTTTTCGAATGGCACGTCTGCTGTCAGCACGACATTTTTAACTGCATCTCCGATTAGCTTATATACCCCGATAAACGCATCAGCTCTATATGAATGATCACCTAACGGCAAATCCGACAGAATTACATCTTCTTTGAGTTTACTGTTCGTTTCCCAATCAACAAATTCAACCGTTATTCCACCTTTCGGTTCTGGGGATGGAACGACTGGCTCAAAATATGCTTGGACGTTCTTGTCCTTATCCATCTTAAATGAGTACGACTCTTTAACAACTTCCTGACCATCAACCACCCATCTAGTGAATTTATACCCTTGATCAGGAAGCATTGATACGGATATTTCAGTTCCTTCCTTAAACTGTCCTACTGCGCCTCGGACATCTTGGAACACATCTTTTGTATCTTCATTTACAACATTGACTGTACCTTCACCTACGACTTCAACGATCAGTTTGTATTCCTTTGGTGGTGATGCAATGGGGATGAAGTGCGCTATCGCGACAACATTGCGATCCATATACATGGTAATACCCTGATCGTCTGACTCTAGCCCATTCACGACCCATTTCTCGAACTTATATCCCGGCGAGGGATTAGCCATCAGGCTGACCGATTCAAACTCGGGAAAATTCGTAACACTGCCAGCTGCGAACGGAGTAACTGTTCCCATTCCAACTTGATTAACCGTTAGCGTATACCGTGTAGGCTGTGGTTGGTTTTGCTTGAAGTGAGCTATTGCTGTTTTGTCGCTGTCCATTTTCAAGCTTACCCCATAACCAAAGGCATCGAAGTAATCCTCGCCATCAATCACCCATTTTTCAAGTTCATATCCTGGTACTGAATTCCGAGCAGAGATGGAAACCCATTCTCCGTCATCGTATTCATATGTGCCAGTTGCAGGGAAGGTTGTGCCTTGCCCCTCCATACCGACTATTAACTTATGCTTCGCTAATGAAGCAGAAGATTGGTAATAGAAAACGATGACATTGTCCTTGCTTCCAAAGGTGTCGAAAGTGAGCGGATAAATGCCATGAGATACCCCTTCGCTATGAATATTAACCTCTGTAGTTCCTTTACCAACAATGTTGTATTCGCCCGCTGTATCGGTAGTGGTCAATATCCCTTCATCCGTGATTGAACTAGTCATATCATCTGGCAGTCCTACATTGGAGATCGATAACCCATTTCTTGAATTAACTAAGTGACGCTCTGTGCCGATTTTGGAAGTGAAAATATGATCTTTGTTTAAAACATACTTACCTGAATCACCAATGAGGGAATAACCTTCAAAATTCTTGGCATTGTACGTAATGGAAGCGTTCAAGTCCAAAGACTTGTCCGCTGTCGAATATTCCTCAAAAGATAGCAATTCATCTGTTCCTTTGACACGATGCTCGACTCTTAACGTGTCAGCACCTTTAACGAATCGATAATTGTATTGCGGAGTATTGGCTCGGTTGTCGCCCCTCGATAGACCGGATATTTCTAACCAATCGTTGTAGAACTGTTTACCTGCTGCCTGGTCGTCAATAAAAATATAATTGTAGTCGAACAGCAACTGAGGTTTTGCTACTTGGTCGAAAAGTTTGAACAGCTTCGATAAAGTGGGAATGTTACTATTGGTTAAGAAATTGTAACTGAAATCAACCTTATTTGCATTTAGTGTATCAAGCATGCTTACATTGTTTAGCCCCTCGATGTTGGAGAGCCGGTTATGACTGAAATCAAGAACACTGGTCGTTGTCGCCGCTGTCTGCGGCTCGATCAACCTTCTCAAATTATTCAAGCCATCTAGGTCGGTTAATTTGTTATTGGACACATCTAAGTGACTTAGCCTTTCAAGACCGCTTAGCCCGTCAATGTTCTCCAACTGATTATTACTGAGATCCAGAAAATTTACCCCATTCAGGAAGCTCAGGGCATTCACTTCACGAAGCTGATTGCCGCTAAACTGAAATACTGCATTGTCTGAGAACTTAGGGTCGCGAAGGATACTGTCCTTGAATAGCTGCAGACCCTCTAAGCTTGTGAATCCCTTGAAATCATCGGAGCCGAATGAGAAGTGTCCTTTATTCTGGTAAAACCTTTGCATCCTCATTTCGACATCACGCTTATTGATCGTATCGTTGATCGTCCCGTTCCAGACTGGTGTTGTCCATAGTCCCCAAAGCTCGCCCATCCAATGAACAAAATAATCTGCCAGCTCACTACTTTGGAACAGCTCGCTCACGACAACATCTTCACCTCGATGGAAGCGAGACATTACATCTTGCGCCATACTGATCGACTCCACAGACCAAGGCTCATCAATACTCAAAAAATTGATGTTTCGTTTACGTGCAAAGCTTTCTGCGGTCGAATTGTTATGTCCGATAATTGTAGCTTGGTATGGGATCACAATGTCCCAATCAGACAAACCATTCTTGTCGCCTATTATCGTATTTGGATTCTTAAATGTGACGCTTCTAATCCCATAGCTGTATGCAAACGCATTTACCTCAACTAGCTCAACACTTTCAGGGATAACTACGCTCGTTATACTTTGATTTCCCAGAAATGCTGCTCCGAAAATCCTTGAAACGGGTCTCCCTTCGATTGTCTCTGGGACGACTACATCTCCGCCTGGTCCGATATACTCTCGGATATAGGCATAAGGTTCATTCATCCATTCCGGATTTAACTCGTAAATGAAATGACTCGGATCGGAAGCGTATACTGCATTCGTGACACTGGTTTCGCCGTAAACGGCATCTGTTACGCTCACTTCATTTCCATAGTCGGTGTCGCTTGGTTGATCATCAGCAAGAGCGCTCATTGGGAATAGCCCAATAAGCAGAGCGATCACCAAGAGAACTGAGATGATCCTTTTTCTTTCCTGTTTACTGTTTGCCACATCCTTCATCTCCTTACTTCTACTTGTTCTTTTTCTCTTGGTCTTATAAATTTGCTCATGATGACTATCCTGAAAATCAATCAAACTCTACAACATTTTGAAATTTTTCTAGCAACTAATTCCCCTTAATTATCCGTGGCTTCAATCGGCATAAAAAAAATGCAGTGTCCCCTAGCATAGGGAAACACTGCTCACAATAAGAAAAGAGCCAGATGCTTGATGCATCTGACCCCAATATCAGTAATTATTCAGATTTAATGATGGCAATATAATTTGATTGATCCCATTTTACATCTGCACCAATGGCTTCACTAGCAAATCTTAAAGGTACATAGGTTGATGAGTTATTGATAAACGGTGCTGTCGAAAGTGTAATCGCCTTGCCATTGACATACGCAGTCTTACTGCCAATTGTCAGCTTAACTGTAATACTTTCTCGAACAATAGTTACTTCTTGCTTGTCATTATTCCACTTTACTTCTGAGTTGAGCTTCTTGAAAACTCCACGAAGTGGGATGAAGGTGCTTCCGTTGACGATCTTCGCAGGAGGATTCAAACTTACCAAATCGCCATTAATTGTTACACCGACATTGTCCTTGTTAAAGTTACCCGTGATTGCAGAAGTCGAACCACTCGGTGGAGGGTTAACATCTCCGCCTCCAGTTGGAGGGGTGGTTACACCGCCGTTAGAGCCACCAGTCGAGCCACTTGTTGCAGTTGTGAAAGACCAAGTTTTGTTGAGCGTTTTGCCCTCGTACTCTTCCTCGTAGAGAGGTTTATAATTCACAGACACTGTGTAGGTTTCCCCATTTTTTAACGGTTGCTTAGTATAGAAGAACCAGTACCCCGAATACCACTCGGAGAAGAAGGGAACATTGTTACCCTTACCGTCTTTAATAGTTGCATCAATAGTCTTAGTGTCTAGTACATGTGGCGGATAAAAGGAGATGACGTAACCCGATCTTTCGATACCAAATTTACTGAGTGGGTTAGGGTTTTCACCTGCACCTACAAATGTGGTCGGTACATCTTTTTGTCCGTTATACGGGTACATAGATACAGCAGTTGTATCCGACCCGCTAGACTTCGCAACCATAACAAACTTACTGCCCACATACCCAACCCCGATTTCTGATGTGTAAGGACTCAAGAAAGGAGCTCTGTGGTAAGCGGAACCAATCAAAGTATCAATCGAAGCCTTTGTTGTGGTGCCACTATACGAGATCACCTCAGACAACCCCTGTGCCAACTTTGTGTCCCCGCCTACTACCAATACGCGATCCTTTGGCTCCTTACCAGTATAACCCTTCTTACCCTCTACCTGATCATGCCCAGTTGTATTGTTGGAAGTGAGGTAATTCACATGGTTTTCAGATGCTTTGGTTAGGTACGGGTTCAACTTTACTTCACTGAGTCCTGCATCTTTACGAATTTTGTTGATATAGTCCAAAGCTTCCTTTGCTTCCTTGGAATAATCGAAGTCCGCAGAAGCAATTTGAACTGGTTTTTCAGACTGCGCCGCGAGTGCTCCTTGACCCCCTAAAATAATTGAGAATGCAAGCATTACTGCTGTTAACTTTTTCGTTTTCATATTGACCTCCGATCTACAGGATTCGTTAAACTTTAAAAGAAGGAACAGTGTATCTGTCCCTTATTCCCACTCCATTCCATTTAGAAGGCATCATCTTAATTATATAAAGAACCAGAATAATAGTCTGTTGTATATAAGTCACATCGATCCTACAATTTTCAAACTCTCGCTACTTACGTGATTAATACTCATGCGGAAGCATGAATGTATAATACTTCATCTTCCCCTCATCGCCGTATACTGCCCAAACTACTTCTGAAAATAACTTCTTGTTGTCGATAGTGAGTAAATGACCGTCATTCCCATTCGTAACTACCGTTTTCTTCCCAACAGTCTTAAAAGACAGAAACTCTTCTTTGCCATAAAAGTGCTTGATGATTAATGAAATAACCAGTTGCCAATCCCTACAGCCAATCTCTCGAACCCCATGAGTCATTACTATTTGTAGGCTCAAACACTTACCTCCTCGGACGATCTATCTCAAAACCTTCATAATAATCCGTGTCCCTATAATCGCTTTTAATAGCTGCAACAGAAAGGGGGCGAACATCAATGTTGTTCTGTTGGTAGCCTTCAAGAATAGTCTCATAGTATATCCGAGTAGGCGCCGATATTGGTCTTGATTCGGCATTCATGATATAAACCATCGCTCCTAGTTCAATTGGAAGATCACTTTCATTAAACACGTCATTTTTTACACTAATCGATTCTAACTTTATCTTAATGATCTCTTTTCTGTAGAGTCCAACTGAAACGCCTTCATAATGATCTAAAGCGATTTCATCCCTTTCGGAGATCATCCACAACACAACAGGTACAAATAGTCCGATATGTTTAGAGATGGTGGCTACGCGTTTAAACACTAGCTCATGATCTTCAATACACCCAATCCCGATGATATACGCATCAGGACAACGCATCTTCATTTGCTTAATGTGCATATTGCTCCCGTAAGCTACATAAGGCTTCATACTCGGTACCTCCAATATCAATAGTTAGTTGGTAAGTTTACCTTGGATTACGATTGGTTGTACAGTGTTCAATAACGGTCAGGATCGCCCAAGAATACCCCGAATGGGGCTTACTGCGCTTCGACATCTGACAAGCCCCGAGCGTCATCATTCGTTGGCGGCTCCCTCCATGCAGAATTACCTTCAAGGTACTTAAGTAGGTGATGACGCATGGTTTTGAACTCATCACCAATACCACCAAGTCTGAGAAGCCATACACGAAATGAATACTTCTCATTCCCGTTGTCAGGCACTGTTACCCGACTGGTTGCTTTCTTTTGGTTAAGGGCTTGAGCCGCGATGAGCAAACTCAACTGGATACTTGCTTTCACTTTGCCGGCATGCAAAGTTCCATTGAATAAACGGAACTCTACTGTCTTTAATCTGCCGCTTAATAACTGGTGCAAATTCAGTATCCGGTACCTGGAGTCGTTATATCGATCGTTTCGACGGAAGGGTAAAGCATTGAATCCGTGATACCAAACTTCTGCAAACTCCCCCATCGTCTTCGGCTTCTTTTTATTCAGCTTCTTTATAAACTCATCTGAAAGATCCAAGCAGTATCTGCGCCGATCCTGTCTGCAATCCAATGCCTTGGTCAGCAAAGATTGTTTTGCGTAGATAATATTACAAAGAGTTCTCAAGTTATTTGGAGAGAATCTCTCAGCTCCTACATGTACATGTAATCCGCAACTCTTGTTTACTAATGCGCCGCTTTCCTTCAATTCACGAATTAATCTCTGTAATAAAGGAATATCAGAATACCCCAAAACAGGGGATACAAGTTCACACTGATAATCATCCGATACGATTACTATTTCGGAGTTCTCTTGTCGAACCGCTTGAACTGATGCATCCTTAACGACTCTCCATATCCGTCCGGATCGATCCTTTATTTCATAAGTATCATGACCCCATCCACCAATTTGTGTTGGTCTGCCTGTGTCGAAGAAGTCCGCAACAACATGAGCTGCCACTGAACGTTTTATCCCTGTGAATTCTAATTCAAAACCGAATGATAAACTTGTGTATTCAACATGCACTCCCTGAGCCTCCTAACCAACCACAATTAACTGGTTAGTTATGTAATTTTTCTCAGGTTTGAAGTTACTTTTTGACGCACTTTTCATAGGTTTTTCGAAAAAATGTTGAGCCTAATTTATCTAAAATCAAAAATAAAGATCACCTTAGTGAAAGGTGATCACTTTGTAAGCTATAGATTAGACCCATGCCCCCAATGCCCTTAAACGAACATCAACGGGAAATGCTGACGAATTTCTAAATCACATTGATTACAAACGATAAAGTTCTTTTCTCCTGTTCCAATAAATTTAATCTCAATCCGATAATCTACATCAGGCATCACTTTTTCAGGTAGAAAGCTGCCGCGGCAAACTCCGCATGATCCGTGTAGTTTCATGTAACACTCTACGCAAAGCGACCCAATATCATGAGTAAGGTGATTAAACAGTACTTCAGCTTCGCTAGAACAAAATGTACAACATTTCATAAGAATCATCCTCCAATTGTCATTGAACGCAAAAAACCGCAGACTACGCCCGTTAATAGGCTTGTCTGCGGTGCTTCCGCTTCCAAAGAATATTTTATTAGTTCCAATATACCCCATCCGCGCACAAAGGACAAGATATACCATTTCATCGAAATGAACGACTTAAATCAACTTTTACCTTCAAGAGCCAGAATAAAGAGTCACCTTAAGTCCCTTAGCTGGCTGTTTTTACTACTTCTCAAACAAAAAAAGTCGGAAACTCTTCTATTGAAAAATTTCCGACTGTTCCAATCTTTACTTCTCGGATTTCTTTTGCTGGCTTTGATCGGACTTTATATCTTTACCAACAGAATCACTTTTCTTAGTTTGCTTTCGCATCCCATCGTCTTTCCTATCAGTACTCCCTGCTCTTCGGGATGACAGATCATCAATATAATTCTCAAACTTACGATCTTTCTCATTAGGTAGTACGGCATTATTCGATTGCCCATCTCTGCCGTTCATCGAAGGGTTACTCTTTTCATTACCATCTGAATGGCTCAGGTTAAGCTGATCGTGGTTATACATAATTCCTTTTCCGAATCTCGATCTCAACCCTGAAGGCTTATTACCACCCATCGGTCCACCATTAACTGCATTTTCACCTTCTGTATCAAGAGCGTGACTTAGAGCTCCATCAAATGTCCTGCTCATCGATGAACGCATATATTGTTTAAATGCAGTCATTGCACCTACTGCAAGCCCTACAGTTGCAAAAACAGTTGAAATAACATGCGACTTCAATGATGCGATGAGTAACTTCGCAATTTTCCAAAGGATAAAGACGTACAAAACGTCAACAGCCACCATTAATAACATGACTATCGAAGGATCGCTAACTCCGAGTGATGGCGTTCTTCCTCCAACATATCCCGTTAACCCTTCACCCATGAATAGTGAGATCACAAATGCAAACCCAATACTCGCTGCCAAGAAGATCAGAGACGGTATAAACAAATTCTTACTAATGGTTCTTGTCAGTCTCTCTGGAGGAACCAACACACTTGATAAGCAAATCGCAATGGTTAAGAACAAAAGCAACAGCAATACGAATAACTTCGCTACTGGCACAACGATGACAGCCATCAAATCACAGAGAATCAAAAGTAATCCTGAGAATATTGACGTCTTTTCAAGAACTCGTGCGTACAGGTCTTGATCGTCCATTAACGCTTCTCCAGTAGAATTCATCAGGATCAGTCTCATGAAAGCATCGTAATTAAAGTTCTTTAGCTCAAAATTTTGCGGGTACAACGTACTACTTTCTCCAAGGAGCCTATTTTCAGAGAATTCGCGATTAAAGTTGAAGGTCGCCATCATTGCCGCTGCTGTAATAAGAACCTCATTATCGAAATCGTAATAGTTCGTTAAATACATTAGATCCTTGTACGTTGATTTCAGTGTGGATTGGATACGCCGCTCCACATCAGTAAGCTGAGAGTAATTATAACCCTTCGCATACATATCTGCCTCAGAAAAGATCATCGGTCTTCCGGCATCATCATATGCACCTGGGTTAGCCGTATCAGCAACATATACTTTTTTGTTGGCAATTGGAACTTGTTTCCCCATTACATCGAGAGAATAAATCTGGTCAACCCAAGGTGAGTACAACTTCCAAACAGCTTTTAGGTCTTCTTTACGTTTCGCTTCTTCGTTAAATTTTGCCTTCATCGCAGGATCGGAAGGCTCTACTGCGTTTTTGAAGTTAAAGGTATCGACACTCTTCCCATTCGTTGCCGTCCACCTATATACATAGTCATTTCCTTGGTATAAATACGGAATCACGTAAGTAAATAACCCCTCCAAATCAAGGAAATCCCTCATTGAATTATTTACCTTCAGGTTATCACTTGAAGCCCTGAATACTTCTTTGGAAAGTAAGGCTGATTTGAACTCTCCATCAACTCTTGAATATCTGCTCTTCAATGCATTGTAGAAGTAATAAAACGGACTTTCAGTTGATAACAGGAAAGCTTCGGAATGCTCATCTGTCGCGGAACGTAACCCTGCATTGGAGTTGATATCATTTCGGAAAATGGCTTTTGAAACATCGGAACTATTCAACGCCCAATACCTATAGCTCTCCTCCATTTCAGAATTATTGGTGACTGATAGTGTTGCACTCGATTTTATTAACTGATTTTGTTGATCTGAATATTGAACTTTCTTATTGTCGTCCAATAAAGACTTAAATCTGTACTCAGGGAAAAGGAAGGATGACTCTTTTGCGTTTAATAATTTGTTGGCAGCCTCATTTCTTGATACTGCTTTTTCTGAAGTTTTGGAGTACGAATTTTTGGCTGCTGTAGCTATAGCGTTATATGGTCTATATAAGTAGGTGACCAGTGGATCATTGAAAACATACTCTTCTTGGTTAATAAAACTGCTGAATAACCACCTAAAGATGTTCAGATTTTCATTTAACGTTTGAGTTATTTTCCCTTTGTTAAACATATCATCGAAAACATCATCTTTCTTAGGCGACATCCATTTAACCCGAACTCCAACATCTGAGGAATATGCCTCCCTTGCTAACTCCATGTTTTGAGCAATAATATAGTTTTTCTCATCATCCATAAGTTTTACATTACGCATAGAAGACAGTGCTTGCTGATGCTGAGTAATTGCCCAATAATTAAACCTCCCAGAATACAGCTTATCTCCTGCAGTATTTGATAAATTTACTACACTTGAAATAAAGAACTGAGGAATTATCAGTACGAAAGCCATTACGATGAAGATTAATACCCCTTCTCTAATTGAACGCACATGTGTTATGACCATTATTATCACAATCATCGCAACAAATAAGATCAGCAACAAGTATATTGACATGTAATCGTCCAGTAACCAAGAAGTTATAGGTAACTCTGTCAGACTAGGCGTATTGATGTAACCAACAATCGAAGCATATGATTGGTTTCCGCCTGCACTTACACTTAAAATATTTCCGATCCACGAACCGGTAATGCTTCTATGGGTGGATATAATCCAGCTGTCTTGTGCAGATTTGATCAGCTTATCTCTGTACTGATTTGGACCGTCCGAGAGAAGACCATAAATCTTCTTAACGATATCGGTTTGCATTTCCTGCATAGTTTTTTCTTCGGAAGCAACAACCCCCGATCCGCCAATAATAGTAACGAGGTCTAATCCGCCACTCATCGTATTCAATATAATTGTTGGTAATAAGTCATTCTCAAAACGTTTGCTATCCCATTTTTCCTCACCAGTTTTACTGTCTTTACTCTTTTCGATACCGAGCAGTTGCACCATGTAACCCCAATAGATACCTGGGTAGTTATTGACATCATTCATGATCGCAGTCCGAGTAGTATATTTACCGAGAACGCCGTCTACTTCGGTTCCAGCGTACATGTTGCTCGTTAATTGTCGGGTAAATGTGCTATTCATTCCGAATACCCGATACACCATAGAATTATAGAACAGGGTAGAAATTGCATTTTGTCCGTTTGTCCCAACAACTTTCTTACTCGATCCTTTGACTGTATCATGACCTACGATTTTTCCGCCATTTCCTGACTGAAAAAGACCAGCACCATTAAATTCAAAGTAAGAATAATCATCAAATCCGTTATATTGTTTAAAGAAAGCACTCTTTCTTATCGCAATTGAAATATACCCCAGAAAAGAATCATATTCAGTTAAACCAAAGCTAGTTGGAGATATAAGTTTTGGTTGGTACCAGTTTGATCGTATAAGATTATCCTCGACGAGTGTCGATGAGGGCAACAAATTATATACGAAATTATTACTGTCGAATTTCAACAGCTTTAGCGCGGCGTTAATTGTATCAGGATCATCGGTTCCAAAATTCCCCAAATCCAAAAAGCTCTTTAACGCTTTAAACTCAGCAGAAGTTGAATTTAAAGTTTTATTGGTCGTGTTACCTTGAAGCCATTTCACTAAAAAATCTACTTGATCCTGTTCGTTACCTGAACTCTTGCTATCATAGTAATAGTGAAGAAAGCCGTTGAAGGGTGACGAGAAGTAAGAGCCTTGATAAAACTGATATTGACCCGATACTTCTTTGGCGAACATCTTCTGCCTCATCATCAAAGCATCATCATCGGTTTTCCAATCACCTTCACCGCCGCTGGCTCCAGTTGGTACGTTGAAATAGTACATATCGTCAGCTAATTCATCCAATGAAAAAACACTGCCACCGAATAAGTATTTGGACAAAGTATCCTTCTGATCACTGTTGAGTGCTTCTTCATCTACAAAATATTTTTGTCCATTGGTGAATTTACTTGCATCAATGGTCAAAAAGATAAACGAATTGTTACTTGAAAAAGTGCTAGATACGGTTTCGTTAATATACTTCTGAACATCTTGATACGGATTTGAGGTGACCTTATCACTGTTCATGATCAAAGTGTCTGAATCGCCCAGACTTCGGAATGCTGAACCCCCTGATAGCTTTGTCATACTGGAATGCGATTGAATACCAAAGATACTAAGCATATTACTTCTGTTCATTGTGCTTCCTGCCGAAGAACCGTTCGTAAAGTAATCCTTAATGTTATAGTACGGAGTCATGAAGGGTTTTCCGTCTAAAAAGTTTTCCGTAATCTTAACTATACCGCCCATAACAAATACGTTTGCGACCGGAAACTTCCCCCCAGTAGCGGTTCCAGAGAACACAACCGGATTTAATGCTGCAGGAAGAACCAGTACGTACTCTTCTATCGCGACATTATCGTAAGCTCCCCAAATGTTACCTAATCCATCGATATACATGGCGGTTAAAGCCCTGAGTCCTTTCTCCTTATCCAAAATCAACTCTGGCGAATACGAGAACAGTACTTGAATAGCTGCTCTTGTTGCTTTATCGTTCAAATCTATTACAACATTGTCGCCTGAACCATTCTTCGCATATATTTTTCGATTCGTTTCTACTCCTGCCAGTTTGTTATAAAAATCTTCTCCTGACATTGGAAGTGACCCATCTTGAGGAACGGACTTAAACAAACCGAAGGATGACTTTGACGATTGAAATACTTCCATGATCGCATTGTATAACTTCGTATTGACATCCACGATCTGCTTATAATTATCAGGTGAACCAAAAAACTTATTGCTCACAATCCTTGGAATGGTGTCCTGCTTATCCGTTGAAGCATCGACCATATCACTTAACTTGGTCTTCCCTGGAACAAAGAAATTGGATAGAAATACCCCATACACCATCAATTCATCTCTTGAAACCCTGTCTACAGCAAGCTCTGTTCTGTCTTTTCTGAAGAAATCAATCATTGAACGTGCCATAGCATTGGGAGAGTCGGCTGAAAGACTACCGACTGCAGAAGCCGAATTTAGCGGTATGGATGTTATTAGAAGAAATACGGCAATAAGCGCCGCTATAAATCGATTTACACGCTTAGGTTGCAACCTTTTCACCTCCATCCTTTTCCCTGGCTCTTAATTCGATTTTGAAGCTCGCTCCTCAGCCCAGTGCTGAACTCGATCCAACCATGCAGTTATTTTCTCTAAGCGATTTAGCCACTTTTCGGCTCGGATCATCTTTTTCTGAAACTTTAAAAACTCCTTATCATTCAATTCTTCTGAATGCGTATCCGCTTCGATACCTTCACCATGATCAATAACGAACCCATTGACCTGATCGCTCTCGATACCCCTCATTCCCGTCATCTCCTTTTCTGAAAATCGTTTTATTTATGTGCCACTTTTGTAATCCTTCTGCAAAATCAGATGTCGAAGTTGTGTTAATCTCAAAGATCAAACAAAGGTATTTCTAGGTTTCATGTGTTGTGGGGTGATAAATGAACCACTGAAAGATTCTTAACTCGACGATTTCAGACTTACTGCTGCTTAATTAAAAAGAAAAATCCCCTCATGAAATGAGAGGAATAATGTTCTATACAACTCCACTTCCTAAACTCAGGAGCCATGCAATAAGTCCGCCAAGCTCTCCGCCGATCAGGTAGAGCAGACAGAGCGAAAGGATAATGTAGGTCAGAACCCTTCGTTTGAAGTAAAGCATATACGCATTCTTATAACTGCCTGTAGACTTTAATGAAGCTTCTGTTTCCCTAACAGCAGAAATAGCATCATCGCTAATTCCGAATGGCTTCTTTCGCCCTTTATTATTCGCCTTCATGTCCATTGACTCTCTTGCTACAGGTAGTCCAATGTAAAACAAATCGGCAATCGATGTTGCAATCAGATAAATTGTAAGTAAGATCGCCCCTATGCCGAAAACTACTCTAACGTAAGGCAAGATCGGATTGATCCATATCATTGCAGTATACATATCTGCTGAAGCACTTTCCGTAACTAAAGGGATCAGCAACATTGAAACTTCGCTGTTCAAAGCAGATATTGAACCCATTATTACTTGTTGCGTTTGATCCGAGACTGCCGACCCCTGAAGCACCTCAACGAATTCCCTTAGCACTCTTTTCCGTGATTTTTCAGTTGCATCCTGAAAATTGGTATTGTTGAATTTTATCGTTCCGCTCGTACCATCATAGACCAGAAGCCGAGAATCAGGATGGTCCCCTGTGTTAGCTTCAAAATCAAGGTTAAGATGACTCCCTCCATTCCCTAGTTTGCTCCAAACATCTTGCATATGCTTCTTATCTCCTGAAGGAATCTCGATAGATTTTATATCTGCATCCGCCGCGGCGAATACTCCAGAACTTAAACAAAAGAAAACAGCGCAGAGAATCAAAAATGAGACTCTTATCTTTAATTTCACTGTATCAACCTCCTTCGGTTTGAACATGGGAACGTAATCTGTATGATCAATCATTAGTGGCTTATAGTTATTGTAAGGTTTATCTGGTAACAACTCTTGAAATGAAAATGCTTCTGCAAATGAAAAAAACTCCCCTCTGGAATTGAGGGGAGCTAACGACTTAATCAATATTAACTTGCTAGACCAACCCTAATATACATGGTGTAACCAAACACTTTGGGTTGAGTAAATGCCATACCGTGTTTGCCGTCCAATTCGAATTCCTTGGTTCCAAGCCGGTCAATCATAATAGTATCAACCACAGTATTTGGCATCTCCGTAGTTTCTGCAGGTGCCCAGATGGTTTTCCCGTCAGTATTCAAGCCAAGTGCAATTTCAGTTTCAGACTTCGAAATAGGGAGCTTACTCCATTCGGCGTATTTATCTACATTTACGACCTTAGCAGACGTTCCAGCTTTGGATTGGAACCCCAAGAAAGAAACTTCAATAGGAGAATTGCTCTGGTTTTCCATACTGAATGGAGCACTGATAAATGGATCATTTTCTGAATCGGGTTTTATTGCGAAACTAAGTGTTGTCGGTACAGTTACAATTATAGTTGTTGGTGTAATGTTACCAATAATATCGACCTCTCGACCAGATTCAGATTCTGAATTACCTTCATCCCCACCGCTTCCCATCAATGAAAATGTAGGGAAGCCGTTATTGGTGTTACTCGCAAGTAACCATTCAGCCTCTAATGCACCTCGGTTACTATTTAACAATTGTGCAAAATCATCTGATTTCATTTCAACAACCGTCTTTGCAATTGTCACAACATTGTCGCTGCCGACTCCAAGCTTTGGATTTTGAGGAATGTTACTCTCTTTTATGTCGCTGTCTGAATTCCAATAAGATGACGTGATCCTTCCATATCCATCATAATTAAAACCAGAAAAGCCGCCGATTTCACCTTCTCCCGAAAGATTTCCTGTAGCGTAAGAGTTAGAAATGAATCCGCCATTTGCTCCTACAAAACCGCCCACACGGATTCCCCCTGTTACATTTCCAGTTGCATAGGAGTTCCGAATGTCTGAATAGTTATACCCCGTCAAACCACCGATATTTTCGCTGCCTGATACACTCCCTGTTGCATATGAATTATAAATTTGCCCCCCGCTATTATTTCCAACCAATCCACCAATAAATCTGTTCCCCGTGACAGTAGCTGTTGAATATGAATCATAGAGTCTGCCATTATTATCACCGATTAAACCGCCAATTTTATCAGCACCTGACACAATCCCAGTTACGTATGCATTTCTCACCTCTCCAAGAGTACGCCCGACTAGAGCTCCTACGTTATCCTTCCCTGAGATGTTCGCATTTTCAATCCCTACGTTTTTAAGAGTAGCTAATGTACTCAAAACCCCGAATAAGCCAACATAATCAGATGAAGACTTATTGATCGTTAAGTTACTAATCTTGTGATTCTTACCGTCAAATGTCCCAGAAAACATTTTCGATTGGGTTCCGATTGGGGTAGCCTCCCAACCTGACGCATCAATATTCTGAGATAACTCCAAAAACTTATTTTCAAATGAGTTGCCCGAGTTAACTTGATTTGCAACCCATTCCAAATGACTTACTGAACTGATCGCATATGGGTCACCTTCTGATCCCGAGCCTAAAGGAACCACTGGAGCTGCCTGAGACTTCATTGGCGTAAACGAAGCAATTACCATGAAACTGAACATTGACATAACGAGAAGCTTTGCAATGGACTTCATTCTCTTCACCATCCAATTCAAATTTTCAATCAAAGTAAAATGTGGCAGGATATACACTCCCGCCACGATTCGTTAACTCCCAAATTTTAATTTTCAGTCAGTCCAACTTTTACGTAAAGTTTGTAATTCAAAGTCTGAGCCGAACCCCATGCATTACCATGTTTTGCTTCAACCAAAATGTCTTCTGTACCTTTAGGATCAAGTTTGATTGTACCTGCTACAGATGATGGGGAAACACCGTCAACTTCGGCAGGCGACCAAATAGTTGTCCCATTTGATATCCCCTTAATGCCGAGGGCGATTTGAGATGATGTTGCACTCTTGCCTAAGCCTTTCCATTCTTGGTCCGTATGCATAGAGGGATCAACTACCTTCACAGAAGTGCCTGGATCTGAAACTACGCCAAGCACCTGAAAATCAATTGGAGCATACGTGTCATTGATCACCGTTGCAGGAACGGATGTGAAAGGATCTGGAGAGTTAGGATTGATTGCAAAAGCAAGTCCTGTCGGTACGGTAACCACAATAGTTGTAACATCAGCGGTTCCCGAAACATCAATGGTCGATCCGCTTTCAGGATCAACTGTCTGGTCTGCCGCCGAAGCAACAGCTGAACTTAATAGCATCGCCATCAACATTGCACTTACTGTTAGCTTTTTAAATACTGAATTCTTCATCGATTCTGCCTCCTGTTTTATATTAGGTTCGTCTGGTCGCTTTGGACTTTCAGGATGAATCGAACCAAATAACCATTCTTACCCCTCCTTTGTTATACTTACTGCCTGAATGTCGACATCCGTTGCATTAACAATCCTATCCTCAAAAATACCGTTGTATCTAAGGATCAACTTTGTTGCACCTTCTGGTAATTCTCTGGATAGCTCAATTGTCTTAATAAATTGCTTAGGCTTTAAAATAGGTGATGTGTAAATAACCTCTCCTTCGTAAAAAACCTCTATATAGCAATCAATCGAGTTGTCCTCGTGGTTTTGAACCAACAAGTTCAAAGTCCTGCTACCTGATTTGATAGTCCCTGCTGAACTAACCTGAGTTTTAAATCTAGATGCATCCTGTATTTTCTTTAGATACTCTCTAATTTGCTCATCTGACATATTCGGAAGTTCGCCATCAAGTACTTCACCTACACCTGGTCTTGCAACTGGATCATTGCGATCCGCTGGGGCTATGGGATCAGAAGAACAACTTCGAAAAATCATCAATAAAATCGCTATGAGAATAACAACTCCAATGATTAAACTGATCCTCGTTTTCTTCTTTGATTTACTTTGATCTTGATCAGAATACTGTTCCTTATCATTGCTCACCTTGATCATCCCTTCATATCTGTATTTGGTTCCCTCCATCATCCTTTGTGTTTCAAGAGCAATCATCAATTACTATTGCAACTATTGATGAAGTGTTCTTTTAGAAGCTTCCTAAAAAGATCCCATATACAGTAAGGAGTGAGCTGCATATGGGCAAGTAAAAAGGATGATGAAGGGTTGGAAGTTGACTGTCGAACCAGTAACCAGCCCGCCAGTCAACTCCCACTTACAATAAATTTGATCAGCTATCCACTCCTAAAATTCATTCGAACTCGAGACTAGTTTCAAATTTTCCGTAAAGTATAAAAGTCGTCATACCCCCCTATTAAGCATCCCTAACAAAAGCTCAAAGAAAAATCCTCTCAGGAAACGAGAGGATTCTTCGTCAATATAAGCTCCATCTTCACTATGAATAGATTGATTTCAAGATCAAAATAAGGAATGACTGAATAGCAACCGCTATGATACATATATCCAATATTACTTTACGCATTTTCTCCTTTCTCACGAATACTTCTGCAGCGCTTGGATCTAAACTAGCATAATTGTTCTTGTTCCATCTGAAACTCCTGTAGAACAATATTGTCAAAACTACAGAAGCGATCTCAATCAAGCCAAACACAATAAAAGAAGTCTGTTTATCTGATATATTACTCATAAAACGAAGTAATATGAAAACGCCTAGACTCTGAATAGTTAAAAAAACTGTTAGAGCGTTAAACACATCTCGAAATCCATAGCAGAAACTAATGATGCGATATCTTATTCTCCAAATCCGACTAAACTCATCATTAAGTTCTGAACCTTTTTGTACAACATTATCATTTTGCATCATCCTGATCATCCCTTCACTTTTTATATTTTCAACCCTCCATTAACCTCAGTATCTAAGACCCATATGCAGTTAAGGAGAACTGCATATGGGCAATGAAGGGAAGTGAACCTAAATATTGAACTGGGTAGGTATTCGACATTCGGGTTCCACTTACTATAAAATTGATCAGCTATCCACTCCTGAAATTCATGGACTCTCAGACTAAAATTCATTTTTATCCATGAAAGAAATGACTAAAATGAAAATAAATAAATGCGTCATACCCCGAAGGGTGAGATGCACTTGAAGATACGGCAATTAATGTGTGTTAATGAGTATACTCGGTTGCATTCCATTGAAACATACTCGCCAGAAATAAACATAATACAAGAATTGTCGCCTCATTGTGATTTGCGTGGGAAATCATCTACTCTTTAATGAACCCATATTCCTGGTACAAGGCAGAAGAACGGTTATAAAATGTACACCAAAGAATATAAAACTCCGAAATTATGCTAAGTCTGCTTACTAGAAGCTAAACCTTGACCTGTGTTGTTCGTGATAAGTATCTTTTACCTCTCTGCCGCTGAGTATAGCTCGGAAGAAATCAACCGGATCATAAAACAAAGTGGTCGTCACTTTACAGGATCTTGTTTTTGCAACTGGAGGAAGCAATAGTTTCACTTGAGCAAAAGCAAGTTCCCATTTATCCGGCTTTACAACCGCTATGAGCAGGCGATTGAAAGGATTGCCACTCTGGAGACAGTATCTTGCTATTGAGGTAATTGATCGTAGCTTGTCACCTGAAGTGCTATCAGAAGACAAGTTAACCGCATATACCCCGATGCCTCCGAGGAAATGTTCTCCTGAAAAGAATTTGAATTCGCGTGACCAATCGCATGTTCCTGGGGAACGGTAAGAAGTGTCGAAATATAAGCAGTTTACAGCCGATACCGCGTTGACTATATTGCAATCCCCATAATCGAATTGGCTGACTGCTGACTTCCTCTCCACTATTCCTGCAAAGCTCTCATCAATATATGGACGAAAGGCTGTTATTGAAACAGAATATGCAAGCCTTACCCAGTTCTCATCTCGATATGGAGATGCCGCTAACTCACTCATTTCATCAATTGTCATTTGCTCAAGATCGGTTTTGAGGAAATGAACAGAAGTATCAGCAGGTAATTTGTATAGGGGAATAGCCTTTAAGTACATGTGCTTACCCCTCCTTGGAAGCCAACTCAAGCCCTGAACCGGCATCATGGAATATGTGTTGTCTCCGTACCTCATCGAGTGCTTTCTCGACTTGATATTTATTACTTATATGTTCACCAATGTCCGTCATACTGAATTCTCCATTAAATAACTTCAATAGAGCTTCGCGTTCAATAGCTACTTTCTCGCGACTATGGTGCCCATTCTCAAAATACGACTGAAGAACTTTATCATCGCTTACGCCTTCAATCATTTTCTTAGAATTATCCGAAATGAGATAGAGAATATGAGCCAATTTCTCTTGATCACACTCCTCAATCGTGTTTTTCATTCCATGTTCTGTTAAAACATTTAAAAAACGAATCTCAGAACTGCACTCCTCTAGGGAACTGAACATTCGATACTTGGGTTCGGGCAAATACTTTGCCGCTTCCGGCAAGAAAAACCCCTTTGCTGATTCGTTTAATATCCCTGACCTGAATACTCTTAACGCCTCCGATACCTTATCTTGAAGTATCATGTCGATGGTCTCTTTACCGACAAGTGACTCCAGCTGCCGCGAAACCCGTGATACCATAACATCAATTGAATTACGAGATGTTCCGAAGTGGGTCGCTGTTTCCTGATAATCATATTTGGATCGAAGGAAGAAGGAGAATTTCTCCTTTACCCTCGGTCTTTTAATGTAATTCATCTGCTTTACAAAGTTCACGATCTCCATCAGAGCATCCAATTTACTTTGTTGAATTTGCGTTGTATCTGAGAAGGGTTCGCTCTCTGGCAGTTTATTTTTAACTGTAATAATTGCATTCTCCAGCTTCTTCGGGAAGATCACATAAACACGTCCTTTCTCTCCTTGGCATTTTGTATAAATTGATCCATTATGGCTATGAGCTCGTCTGCAGAAGAAGTAGAAACAATTGAAGCAATAGTCTGATCACCAACCAAAACTCTGAGTTTGTTATCAAAGTAAATGATCTTGGATCGTAATGAGTCAGTCGTTATGCCGTACTTCGCTGCCTGTTTTGAAGAATTTCTGCCTGTGCTTTTGTTTATCCACATCTCGTACCTTAGTTTTGACTTCTCACTTAGATTGCTAAGTTCTCCTAATAAAAGAACAATGTGATTAATAGTGTCCAATTTCATATGCTCTAACATCTTATCCGCATCATTCAATTCTTTTGACTTTAGTCTTTTCTGGATTGTTGAAACAGCTTCAGTTATCTGCCACCACAACATTTTCTTTGGCTGATCCATTCGATCAATTCCTTTCTTTATGTGATGATGTTGCCTGGCTCTCGACTAACTCGACATGAAACGACATAATCAGAACCTCTTTCGTTAATTCCATACCGACTTACTTAATTTACCCGCATATGGGGCTGACGTAAGTCCTCTGATTTTCTTTTGTAACGAAAAACCCTAGAGCCTGAGAGGAAAATCAGAGCTTAACTGAACACACAAACTGAATTTAAGTCAGTTTTGAGAAAGTGAGCTTGTAAGTACTGTAATTTTGCTTCATTTTCAACTCCTGAATTTGATCCCATCTCGTGAGCAAACGGAATTTTCTCAACTGATTATTTTTCTTGCTGTATACGGTTCAAATGAAAGCAAATAAAGTCATAGAGGGGTAGAGGGATAAAATTTGAACTGGCGAGAAATCAACAGTGTTCCGAGGGGTTGGTAGGTATAATTTCCCAGAATGATAAGGTATAACTCAGAATGATATTTTATTTCGACCTACCTAATATACCGATCAGATAGAAACAAACTAAATCCTCGATTATAAACATAATCTAGGGAACGAGTAGTCTAAACAGATATTAGAACTGGTATTTGATGTGAAAGCAAAATTAAATCCACTCATCACTTCATATCCGTTTCTCACCTATCTTTTAGACTGCTCCTATCTATTATAAAATTGTATTCGGCTGAATATATTCGCTCGACACTTTATAAGGCTTCTGTTCGTTCCTTCTGAATCCACTTCGCTTTTTATAAAATTTCTGTTCGCTGTTCTAAATCCCGTTCGCTTATTTATTCAATTTCTGTTCGGTTGGATAACCAAACTTCACTGTTTATGAAAAGTGGATTCGCTCTTCTAAACTAACTCAGTTATTTCTCAGGAACTCACTTCAAATACCCCGTTCTTAATCTAATCTTAAAAATCTAAGTTTCAATTAGGAAGCACGAAAAATCCTTCGTGGCGATGCATTAAAGTCCAGAATTTCCGATAAAGTTCGGTCAATACCCCTGAGGGCATAAAAATAGCGAGATCTCTGTATACGAGTCTCGCTAAACTATTGTGCTATTGAACAATTTCTTACCATATTTCAACTACACCACCAGTTTCTCAATAAACTTAAGACTACGCTTATTACAAATTGTGCCTATTCATATAAACCAGAATCTTTTCTTTCAAAACTCTCCTCATTATCGTTTTGTGCTCCGTATTCTCATCCAAAGTAACTATCTCTAAATTTTCTGGTCTGTTGTCATCAGGGTTAAGATTTCTGTGGTTAATATCATGAGTTCTTTCACTCACTCCATCTATTGCTAAATCTATAGCTTTTTGACCGAAAAACATTGCTGTAATTATTTGATGGCTTTTCAGGTACATCACATTTGTTCTCAACTCGTTCTTTGGGTATTTCACTGCATTACAATTTTTATCACTTGCGGGATGAGCATTTTGTCTCAACCAATCTCCAGAAGTATTTACGAAATTTCGACCATAATATACTAACTTTGCTACGCCTGTTTCATATTTGACTAAATAAATTCTCCCTCTAATGACTTCTAACCTACATTCTCTATTATTGTAATGAGCAGCTTCACCTGTACAACGATGAACTATATGGGAATACTCCTCGAAAGTTGAATGATAAACACCTTTAACAAGCTTCCTTTTGCTTTTACGCAAACTTGCTAGTGCAATTTGCTTATCAGTGTAATCATCTTTGATCTGAATTTCGGTGCAATCTTCATCTCCAAACGGTTCCCATTTACGCCAGTGTTTATCTATCTCCCAATCTTCTAAACCAATGACAACATCTCCAACAATTGCTCTACCTTTAATTATTTTGGGGATAGTTAGAGATTTCATATTATCGCCCTCCTAGATTATGAGCCAATTAGCGTCAAGACAATCCAACAGCATCAGCTGCCTTTTTTCTGTGAAAATCTATTCGCTCTCTTGATCGGCTCTCGTCTTAAAATTGCCAATAAGATGCCCGGTTCAACTTTTTTAAGTGAACAAGTTTAATATTTGAAACTTTCGTTAAAGCTGTTAATTTAGCTGATTTGAGTCAATGCTGTAGGACCGCCTTCAATATACATCTGTTTGCTTTTCAACATGTGATATGCAATAACTAGAATCTTACGTGAGATAGCAATACAAGCTTTCTTCTTCCCTCGTCGCGAGGCAATTTTCCAGAACTTCGTTGCCAAGACGGTGTTTCGTGAGCGAGCGATTGCCCAAGACGCTTCGCAAAGTGCCACTTTCGCATGGGGATTGCCTTTTACGCTTTTTGTACTTTTTTTTTGCCCGCACTTTCGTGGTTACCGGGCGCTACACCAGCCCAGGAGGCTAGGTGATCCGCGGTCGGAAACTGATTCATATTGACGCCGATTTCCGCAAGGAGTGCAGAGGCTGTTCGTTCGCTAACCCCTGGAATGGTCTGAAGCAGCTCGTATTCCGTGCGGTAGGGCTCCAAGTGTTCGTTAATCTCATCTTCTAAACGAGCGATGGATTTCTCTAAGTATTCGATGTGTTCCCAGCAGTCTTTAATTAACCCAATTTGATGCGGGGTTATCGTGCCGAAAAGCGAATCGGTCACTTCTGCCTTCTTGTTCTTAATCGAACCCTTGACGCTCATTTCAACATCCTCAGTATCTACGTACCCTTGTTCGATTAAGCGCTGCAACAAATTTCGTCCGGATACCCCAAATACGTCTGAGATGACACTGCTCAGCTTGACATTACCTGCTTCCAGGTACTTCTGAATACGGTTTTTCTCAGCCGTGAGGGAACCGATTCGCTTTTTCCGAAGCCGGCAAAGGTCGCGGAGTTCTCTCAAGTCCTCCGATGGCACGAAACTTGGCTCAATAAGTCCCACCCGAAGCAACTTCGCGATCCATTCGGCGTCACAAACGTCTGTCTTGCGACCAGGGACATTCTTGATGCGCTGTGCATTCGCCAGAATGATGGTGAAGTAGCCCTCCAAGATATTGTATACAGGCTTCCAGTAGATTCCTGTGCTCTCCATCGCAATGTGAGTAACCTCTTGAGCTTCCAGATATCTGAGTAATTCGAATAGATGCTTCGTCATCGTTCCAAAGGTTCGGACTTCGCTATGGGCATCGCCCTCAGCATTCGTCGTCATCACGCAGACGACAATCGTTTCTTGGTGCACGTCCATTCCGGCGCAACGTTCAAGTAACACTTCCATATACGGATTCCCTCCATAAGCAAAATGCATGACGGCGGATGAATTCGAGCTGAGCATTTTTCTGTTCGCGGTTCTCTGAATGGGCATTACAGAGCCAGCACAGGTTTGTACACAGAATCCATCCCAGGCAGTTTATTTGACGGGGTTACACCACCATAAAAAAGAACGTGTTTCACGTCATGTATTAGCAGTATGGGAACTGAGAACGCTCGTTAAACTCTTGCTATTTTCATGCTAGGTTTGCGATCGAGAGATCATGATTGTTTATTTGTAATGATATCCCCCACTAAATCCCTTAAACTGTGTTCCTCCAAGTAGATGATTACTTTTTGAATCATGTTTGGGTTGATAAATGACTTGAAACACTCTTTATCTTGCGATACAAGCGGCAGTCTGCTAAAATCGTTGAATTCTTCAATCAATCTTCCAAGATAATCAATATCTTTTGATCTGCCTGTTCTTAAAGCAATTTCTATAACTAAGCGCAACCACTTTTTCTTATGGTTATATATCTCGGTCTCCACCAGTTCAAATACAGCCTTGATTACTTCGTAATCAGTGTCTAACGATTCAAGCCACCTGTCATTATCAGAAAAATCCTTTATCTTAAAGACTGCTTCCGATACCCCGCCTTTACGACCTGCTTCAATTTCATCAACAGTCAGAATCGGAACCTCCTTGCTGCTAATAGCCATTTTTGTATTTTTCTCAACACCATATCCAAATGCGCCTACTTTTATGGGCTGATCCAAATATCCATCAACCGTTTTAACAAAACCTTCGCTTATTCCTAAACTTTCAAAGCGACTGTAATGGGCTACAGGTTTCTTCCTAGGTACAACCCTTACTCCAGCATCTCCAATCCGCTCTTCTGTCGGATTCACACTAAAAGTTATCACCTCCAACTCTCTCCTTTCCAAATTAAAACCTAAATTCAAAAACAATAATCAAATCTCGAAATGTATTAACACTAATTTGTAACTTCTTTGCTGCTTCCAGCCTGTTATATTCCTTATTCCGATATCCCTTATATACTTTAAGGAAGTTGGGAGGGTAAGGTTGCACAGGTCTGCCTTTTCGCTTCTTCTTTTCCCGAATTTGTTCCTTTTCTTTTATGAAAGTATCTATTAACGTGAGGATCTTAAGTCCTTCATCCGAAAGGACACCTGTACTGACTGAGTTCAGAAGATGTAGTTCAGTACCTATATCACGCAAAGTCGCCATTAATGAACGTAATTCGGCTACGGTATCTGCCAGTTCACTCAACCCTCGAACAACAACCTCATCACCACTGACTAACTTTTCGAGCATTACTTCAAGCGAATTGTTCAAAGTAACACCGAATTCGTTAGCCAAATCAATAAATACTTCATCTGCCTGAGCTTGCTGCTCAAATTCTTCGATTTCCTGCTTGCGTTGACAGCGGATATAGGCAAGTCGTGCCATATTTTTACCCCTCTCTTATACATTAACCATGTACTTAGTCCCTTTTCTTAAATTGAAGCTGATGCCTTGAATGACTACATACCAATCATGGTCTAGCTCAAGCCGACATGGAACTTGATCACCACAAATGTAAAGCTCAAAGCCTTCACCGCAATGCATCCAGCATTTCTTATCATTGAGAATCACATACCACCGATCTGCATCAGCATCATATTGCATAGGAATTTTGTCTGCCATGAAGTTCGCTCCTCTCGTTCCATCTTGTTCTTTTACAAACTTCAAGTTCACTGTTGCAAATTACAAGATTAAAATCACGGCTAATATCCCAATCACTGCCGCTTCAATGATCAGTGCATATCCGGCAATGTGTCGATGAGTAATCGGCACTTCTCTGTTAATACCAATCTTCACAAGTTCCAAATTCAGAAGTACAAATGGCAGAAACAAAACAATCCCCAAAACCATCAAAGCTATAAACATCTTTATCATCCTCTCGATTATTTTTACTTAAATTTACTTTTTTAGTAAATTTAAGTTATTTAACGTGTATCAATAATAGCTTCATTTAGTGATTAATTCAAGTGTTTTTTGATCTTTTTTAGGGTTAATTTTTAGAACCAAAAAGCCCGAAAACCCTTGGTACGACTGGAAAAACGAGAACCCCTACAGAGCGACAGGGCGACAACCGAGCAGGACGCGCTGAAAGCCCCTGTAAGCGACCGAAAAGGCAAAACTAAGGGAATAGACCTGCCGAGGGAGAGGGCGGCTATAAGAGCCGATTTTGACCGCCGAGCAAAAGCCGCCGCAGAAAGGAGCAGGGCGACCGATACTGGAATAGGTTTACATTCGGAGAAAATCAGGAGTTACGGAAAAACGGGATCACAGAATATCGAACTGATGTTGCTTAACTCAAAATTTCATCGACTCCTTCAACCGAACATGGAATCCCCTCGAAATCCCTTCTTCATCGTTCTTACTGACAGCTTTCGACACGAATTGCAAGAAATTCGCGTCAAATAAGGAGCGTAGTGTGTTTTAAGGCATACCTCGAGATAGTTCGAATGGTGTTCTGCTCAAAAAAGTGTGTTTATAGAAGGGTTTGCGACAACATGCTGTCAGTTGCAGCTCTCGTAATTGCAAAAATTACGCCCATTTTGTTCCTTTAGGCATAAGAAAAACACTCTCAGCACAGATTGCCTGGTCGAGAGTGTTTTCTGATCGTTACTGGTATAAGGCTGTCGTTATGCCGTTCTCAAGGATTATTGTGACAAATCAAGATAATTCAACAGAATCAGCATATTTCGAGTTCAACAGGTTGGAGGGATGGAGGAAGTTCAATCCTTCTACTCGGCATTATGTGTCCAGTCAAGAACCCAATCTGGAATCTTGATGTTACTCCAAATATACTCGGCAATCATCTTACCTATCCCTGAACTCGGGACGTGAACCGTTCCAACGAAATACCTGTAAAACCCATTCTGCTCAAGTCGCCTATAAGCATCATTTTTATAGCCACTTACAATAATCTTGTTCTTACATTCAGGTGACGTTATGTTGTCGATCATTAATTCATGATCCTCTTTAGTAAACGGATGGACATAACCGTTTGTAGCTTTTGTTTTCTTCCGATTACCCCTCTTCCCCTCAACAGCTTCCGTAGTCAGATACGGGGGATCTAACCACACAAGAAGGTCTTCCCGATGCTTATACTTATGGAACTGTTCTTTATAATCTCCACAGTAAATCTGAACATCGCCAATGATTTCATCGAAACCTACCAACTTGTCCAGACTAGAATGAATTAGTTTGGTTCCTACGTTTGCTTTGCAGAAATCCTGCCTATTTGTTGCCCTGCTATGCATGGTAACGATATACGTCAAAGCGCCTGAGATAATTTCATCGGTTTGCTCATCCAGCCTTATTTCACAAGCAGTTGTAAAGCGCTCCTCAGTATCAACATAATCCGCCAGCTTCCAAATTGAATCGATTAGTTGATCAGTCTTGTATGGGTCTTGCAAACATTTGAAAAAGGCGACAACCCCTCGATCGATCTCATTAGCCAGTTTGAACTTAATTTGGTCACAATCAAGGTGGAGGAAAAGCCGATTACCACCCATGAAATAATCGACTGCTCCTGTCAAACCATACTCTTCAATGCAATAATGGAAAATCTCAACCATTCGATCAATGATCTGCGATTTTCCGCCAAGGGTCGGGAACGGATCTGGTCTAGTTGCCATTACGCCAGTTCCCCCTTGAATAAAGATGGGTCAATACGAATCATAAAGAATTTCACTTCAACCCCTTTTGACAAGGTGCGTTCAAATGTGAATGCCTCCGACTTCTTTTTCTTTTTGCCTGAATTCGGAATCAGAACCCCAAGAGTATGCAAAGCATCAAGAATTTGATTGTACTCATTGTCATTCCTGACACTGAACAGACTCCTAAAGTCTTCGCGCAAAAACGCAATTGTCAGAACGCCTTCTTTGTCGACAGGGTACTCTACATCAAGGATTGCTCCTTCATGTTCCTCCGAATTGAAGGTGTTGCTGATCTTTGAAGGGAACTTCTCCTGGTTTTCCTGAAAGTGCCGATAAACAAGTCGATAATGCTGCAGGGCATTCAATGACCCCAAGTCAAATGGAACATACACATCGATACAGTCCATCAATTTCTGCTTCTTTTCCATGATCATTCCGTCAGCAACATCGACAAAGTGCTTAATGTAACTGCGCTTGATGAGAGCAATTGAACCAAGGCTCTTAATAACCAGATCCGTCTGCTTGATGTCTCGCAGGTCTTCGAGTAGATAATAGAACTTTTGACCGTCCAGCTTACAGGTGACTTCTACTACATTCTTTTCACGACCGGATGCTGACTGCCACCCATAAAATACATCTACGCCCCAAATGAAATCCGCTTCCTTGGCGGCACTCCCTTTGAACTCTTCAATCTTTTCATCAATGCTCTGAACCTCATTTGAAACCGACGAATCTTTCTCATTCATACCGCTTACCTCCAAGTGATTTATTTTGAATCACTTAGAAGCTGTTGACTCTTGAATCATGTGTTGAAGTTAAGTTATGTAAGCCCCTTGTCGTCCCAACTCCATACAAATGCTTGTAAATAATAGTTGTGCGAATCCCATTCAAAGGTTGGAGGGATGGCGGGGAATCAAAGGAACCTTATCCTGCTTGAAACGATTAGTAATAATCTTCTACAGGAACCCCATTAAAATCGAACTAAACAATCGAGCGTTTATAAAATAATCGTCCCATAAAAAGAAAGTGCCGATTTTCACGACACCTTCCACTAAGTTAAAATAGGTTTTCGGATAGCTTCTTGTACTTCTCTACGATCATGTAGACTTCCTGATGTGGACTGTACATCTCGACATGGAGCCGGTCGAATACTTCCCTGATTTCATAAATTGCCACTTCTACTGGCATGCTCCTTGAGGAAAAGAACTCTTCGATTTCAGCAAGCATCTGTTCAATCAGTTCCAGCACTGGCTCATCAAAATCCCAAGGCTTGGGATCACTAAAGAATCCCTCATCCTTTTTAACTGTGGGAACGACCGGAACCGCCCACTTGAATCTGGCATACAACGACAACTCGGATAATTTAGCCATAACATCACCTCATTTCAAGAATGGTAGGAAAATAAATGTATCTACTATAACTTGAAACGAAGGTGAATTGAACCCCAAAAATAAAGAAGGTGCCGATTTCTCGACACCTCCCATTAAGGTAGAGCTTTATTGAACTGTACTGAACGTGTCCATTATCGAAGTGTTACCCACTATGAAGTCAGTCGACCGTTTACCGCCAAAGTCGCCCTTGGAGCTGTCGAACACCATGCCGACATGACCAACTTTGTAGCTCAGCTTCGTATGCCCAGTGAAGCCCTTGCTGAAGAATTGATTCTTGTCGCCAGATACCTCAAGCCCTGGAATCTCCATCGGTATTTTGTCGACATACATATGGCTCGGCAATTCGAAGGTTGTTGTATAGACACGAATGACCAAGGTAGTCGTATCTTCTGCATACCATCCAGAACCAACCTTCAGATCATTCGAACCCCTTACCGCGTTACCGAGGGTCGCTACGGCTTGCTCAGTAAGCTTATCACCGTTGCCGCTCTCGAAGGAACTGAAGATGTTGTCGTTACCGAGAATATGCATCCGAGTGAGAGCGTCCTTCAATTCTTGCGGAAGGCTGTCTAAGTTTCGATTGCCATCAACCCCAACCAATTTGCCGCCGCGCACTTCCAATGTGTGTTCCTTGGTAGCCTTACTCGACTCAGTGGCTGTCAGCTTGGCAGATTGACCGCCATGCTCCTTATTGTCGATGACCAGTTTGCCATCAGCATCGAAGGTTACTTGCCATTTACCAGTAGCTTCATCCTTGGTTGCATACTCGCTCAAGTATGTTTCATTGATGGCATCCGTACTATAAGCCGAGGATGGATTCCAAGCGTTCTTAAGTGCGGAAGAACCGATGTCCAGAGCAAAGGTCTTCAACTCCAATTCGCCCGTCACTTCAAAGTTCGTGGTTATCGCTGACCCCTTATAGATGACCTGCTTACCTCCAGCGTTCAGATTCTTCGCTAGGGCTTTGGCATTTGCATCGGTTGCTGTACTTGCGCCAACTACTTCTGGCTTGACCTCAACATTAACGAATTGAGCCAGATTGTAGCTCACAGGGCGAATTTCTCTCAGTTTGTCACCCGCGGCGAAGGCTACACTTGTGTTTCCTGACGCATCATCATAGGCGTATAGAACCTCTGGATTCACTTTTAAGGTTTCTTTGCCTTGTTTGGCTTGCCAGAACATTCCGTTGGTTGAATCCGAAGCATCAGCAATCGCTTTTGGAGCCGAGCTATCTTTAGGAATGTAACGGTTAAAGCGAATGCTCGTTTCATAGTCTGCCGTCAGATACGACGGCGTTGCCGACCCCGACCAAGTGTATGGAACAAAATAACCACCATACTGCGTTGAAACCCAATTGTATCTCGTCTCGCTGTATGTGTAGGAGGAATAAGGGCTTTTTACCCCAAACTTAAAATCATGTGACTTCGATACAACTGGATTATTCTCGACTGATCCTGCACTTGCTGAAGCGATCCTTCCATCGAACAAACTGAAATTGTTCAGCCATGAAGCCAACTTGATATTGGCTACAGAATTGTTATCTCGAACAACTAACAGATCGCCAGCTAGATTGAACGATGCAGAAGGATTGTATACCGAGATGTTCTTGGTTGGTGTATCATTAAACAGTTTGGCTCGGCTTAATGCCCAAGGTGTATTACTCAAGTCTGGATCAACTAAGCTGAACAATGTGTTTCCAGAAGGACTGAGTTTAGGGTTCGTGAACGTGCTGATCGGTAAAGACAAATTGAACTTTGCTTTGTTGATGCCTTTATCTGAGATGTTATCCCAATACTTCGAAAGTCTCCACTGAGGAACATCATAGTTCGAAGCGATTGGCTCAATTGAGTCCTCATTAGCTTTCACGTACAAAGTAAGTTGAGCATTGGAGTAAGCATCCGAACCTTCATATTTGTTCTCGACTGTAGAAGAAGCTAAAGAAGTCGTTCCGCCTAAATACTTATGCAGATCAAGTGGAAGCGGAGTATCCCACCCAAGCTCAATTTCCCAAAGGTCTGATCCAGACGTTGGAATGGAAATTGTCCCTTCTTCTCCAGTTGCTCCTTTCGTAAGATGACGCTTATTGAGATTTTCTTTGTCCTTCATATCAATAAGTTCAAATTTGGCTCTTTCGTCTGGAAGAATGTCGTAGGTCTTGCCGTTATGCCCTACAGACATACCCCCTGCGATGAATACATCGCTTGCTGACTTCAAATCACCCAAATACTTCTGGCTTTCTTCTGACCAACCATTGACCGGAACCGTGAATGATTCTTTTGTCGGGTTACCGTTTTTGTCGACTACCGTTACGTTCAGCTCAGCCGTGATTGCAGGCTTTTTCGCCGCTTCTCCGTCTCCGTAACCCCAAGGCTGATAACCCCAACCTCCGAATCCATTGACCGAAGCGTCCGATGACATCGGGATTGCCGAACTTACTGGCTTCAACGTTCTGGCATAGAAGTCTCGGGCATACGTTCTGAACGTATTCGGGAGGTTGCCGTTCTCCTTGTAGGGAGATTGGGAACCTTGCTCGGCAGAGGTAGCTCCACCTTTCGAGACAGCTTCAAATTCTCGATTTGCTGTTAACCCCTGCAGAACGGAATCGGTCGGACGAGCCTTTTGTCTTGTCCAGAGATACCAGTCCGTTGCATCGTGCATCGAGATAAAGGCATAGTCACGATCATATGCACTACGACTATCCTTGACCGAGATACCGATAACTGTTTGGGCGAAGAAGATCAGTTCATTCTTGTTGAACTTGTCACGCATCATTTGTTCGAAAGTGATGTAGTCCTCGCCTTTCAAGATTCCTTTTGACTTGATCAAGTCCAGATACCCCGAGAACATCAGACTGCCAATAACTTGGGCATCGAACTGCTCTCCTGCATCTTGGCTACCGTGACGGAGAATGTAGGCTTCGATCATCCCTTTCAAGGAATCACCAATCACCTTCACGTTACCTTCACCGGAAAGAGTACGGTTCGAATCGCTCGGAGCGATATTGTACAGCGTATCGGCAATGATTTGCTCGAAGTAGTTGATGTTGCTCGATTTGGCTATGGCTTTGTCGGCGTAATCCAAAGTACGCTTCATCAACTCGGCATGGCTCTGACCTTTAGGGCTGGCTGGATAGAGTGGGTTGTTTCCGTAAAGAGTCGATACTCCAGTTCCTCGCTCAAAGGTGATTAAGCCTGAGCCAGCTTTACGGAATAAGTTGTCCGAAGTCTTGCTTGGAGCCATGTAGAACAACAGGTCTTCATAATTGAACTTGAACGGATCTTCGAGATCAGCCTTCTTCGAGTCGGGATTCAGAACCCCCTTACCATCCGATTTTACCTTGTTCGGGATAAAACCAAACTGCAATACGGCGATCCGCTCGGAGGTTTGGAACGTACCTGCCGCTGTTGACGAATTAGCACCGCCCGATGCAGGTGGAGTACCTCCCACGTTTGCATCCGATGAAGCTGCATGAACCCCTGAAGGAGCAAAAAGCGGAGCTACCAATGCGACCGCCAGCATAATACTCAATGCCGAAATCTTAGGTGAGGAATTTTTATGTTTTCTGTTGTAGAGAACAAAACATCCTGCCGCTACACTCAATGACAAGATAAAACCAATTACTAAATAGATAATGTCATCCCCTGTATGGGGTGTGCTTGCCGAACCGCCGAAAACGACTCCTGCGCCTAATACGATTCTGGTGACAGGTGAGTTAGCGTCGATGGCTACTGTCTCCACTTTACCTGTATCGTTATCCTTGATCATGAACGATTCTCCCGGCGTTACCGCGAATGAGATAGAATTAGTGCCTTTGTATTGCTTGTCAGCAACCTTCTCAACGTTGATGACAGAAAAGTTGAATGGTTTGCCGTCCTTACTAATTTCGAGGAGATGCTTCGGCTTAACGATGCCCCCGATGCCCCCTTTACCATCACTCAGGGTAATAAGGGCATCGGAATTGAGCTTGACCTCCGCATACTTGGCTGTGACCGATGCCTTGTATTTTCCGTCTGCGATGCCTTCGATCTCAGTGGTGTCCAGATTCGCAGTGAAAGTGCTCGATACCCCATTCGGATCGGAAAGAGCAATATCGAATTCTGACCAAGCTTTACTCAAGTCCGTATTGGCATCGGTTGTGAAGTTTACCTTCAAGCTGCCACTTGTTGCCTCATTTTCAAATACGATTGGGAAAGTCAGGACGCCCTTCTGCGTGTTGGCTATAACGGTTGAAGGAAGCTCGATTTCGGCTTTACCGTTCGAACCGTCTTTGACGATCTTGCCTTCCGATGAAACGAGGAATTTCCAAGTTAGCTTGTTGCTGTCGAGCCAAACCATACCGTTGTTATCAGACTTGGCGGTTAGGGTTCCCTTGCCCTCCAATAGCTTGATATTGACTGGTAGCTGCTTCAAGGGTGTGCCTGATTCAGATTGGAGCTGCAGTCCAATCTTTTTCCCGTTGGTCTTAAGCGAAGCCTCGATGGGGCTAAGCTTCGTAGCGGTCAGGTCTTGGAAAACCTTCTCGTCATTTACCCCTTCATAATAAACGAATGGCTCTATGCCGAATTTGAAGTGGGTGTTTACCTTCACGCTGTATCCATTGATATTGATCTCATCGATGATACCGTCAGCACTTCTTAGGATTAGAGCGAACTGGTCGCCAAGCTTGTAGCCTGGGTGATTGAAAATCAGGCTGTACTTACCGTTACTGAAGTTCTGGCTGTTGCCTACCGCGCTGCTAATTAATTTGTCTTCGGCTACATTCCATAGTTCCAACTTGAACTCGGGGATGAAGGAACCTTGATCTGACTCGTAATAAACTACAACATGCAGACCGTCTGTTACTGTTCGGGCTGTGTTGTCGGAAGAGACTGTATTTGTGGTCTCTTCGGGTTGTGCGGTCTCATTGGGTTGAGTAGTCTGACTGGTTAAATCATTGGGTTCATCTTCGGTCGAGATGGCTTCATTGACTGAATCGCCCCCTTCGGGCTGTGTGCCTCCTTCTGCTTCAATTTCGCTCTGGACAACTTCGTTAGGCTCAACTTCACTCGCAAAGGCTGAAGCTGTGAATAACGAAAGAAGCAGGGCGAGGACTAACATGCTGGAAACTATCCTTCTCATCCTTCATTTCCTCCCTTTTGCTGTTCTTGTTTTGCTTAACTGTTTTGGATGACAGTCTTTTGCTTGTATCTATAAGTTAGATGTCCCACCAACTCTTGAAATTGGGCTTAGGTCTTGAAAAATCTTCACAAAAATAAAAGACGATGCCGAAAATGACATCGCCTCATACCGATAATATTATCTGCTTATCGCCGCCCCGAAAGTCGGCTGAGTATGAATACCCCGATCAGGATTCTCTTTCAGGAACTTAGAAATATCTTCACTAGTTCCTGCTTTAGTGAACGTACCTGATACGATTGAATACCAGATTCCATCAATCTCAACATAAGGATCAGCATGATTTGGACTGGAGCCAATCATCGTGTTATAACCCATTGCGTCAAATACTGCTGAAAATACCTGGCTATCGGAATCGCAATCTGTCATGCGCGGGGAACGTGCAAGGGCATCAAAAGCAGATCTTGGAGAACCGTCTTTAGGGTCTGGTACCCCTCGTAACAAGTCGTAGGCAATCGAAGCTATTGTGTCGACCTTTACGATCTCTTCTTTACTGACTCCAGCCTTTATTAAATCGCCAATTGAATTCTCTGCAGCATACAAGCCACGATTTCGGTCGGATCGATCCGATTTATCGCCTGACCATCTAGCTCCATCGAGGTATTCGTAATAGTACTTCTGATATACACCTCCAAAACCAGATTCGTCATAACCTTTTATCGCATTCTCAACAATTTTCATTACTTGATCGTACTCACTCTGGTTTCGACTAGCGTATGTGTGTTTACCGTGCTTTACAGAAATACCGTCAACTGCCTGTTGCTTACCCGAATCAGATGCTTTTGCACTTTCAATATAAGCTGTCATTGTTTTCGAGTCCCATTTAACTTCTCCCCCAAGGGCTTCGCTAACAAAGCGAAGTGGAACCATTGTCGCTCCATTAATGACTTCACCTTTAGCTGACAGTTGTACTGCTTTCCCGTTAACGTAAGCTGTTGGTTGTCCAATAGTTAGCTTAATGGTCGTACTTCCTTTTGTTGCTGTGGCTGTTTGAGTTGGCTGATCCCATTTCACATCTACTTTTAACGCTTCAAATACCCCTCTCATAGGTACAAGAGTATTTCCATTCTTTACGATTGCTGACTGCGGGAAATTTTGCTTCACACCATCGATAAAGACTGTTACCTCGTCCTTGGCTACTGAAGCTATCCTTACCTCGTTCTTTTGAGCAACTGGCGCTAAATTAACATTATTCCGGTTGGACTTCATTCCAAGCATTTCCTGCATTTGATACAATCGTTCAGGAGCATCATTCTCGCGAAGGGTAGACAATCCATCAGCCCCATGAGCCGTAAACACTTTTTCAGTTTCGGCAAGAGCAGTTTTCAGAGGGCTTCTCAACTCCTCTTTGCCCTTGAAAATATTCCCTTCAAATAACCTGTCCTCAATCAAGGTTAATTGATCCATGATCTTGGTCAATCTTTCTATCGTCCAGCCCTCTTCCTTAATCGCTTTAACCGCCATGTTGAGATTTGCTATTAATGTCGCCTCATCTTCGAAATTGACTTGGACTTGTTGCGCGGCGATGGTTGGAGGGATGGAGGGAGTCGATGCTGCAAGAGCCGAAATCCCTCCTAATGAAATACTGCCAAGCAACGTCGCGCTGATTATCATACCTTTGATGACAAAACTAAAAGATCGTTTTGGCTTACCTTGTCTGGTGTACACGGTCGATAAATATAACTTAGTGTCCTCTTCTTTATATGCTGGCATTGGTCGTTCCTCCTTTACGCTTGTTTTTCCTTTGCATGTAATATAAATTAGCTCGGATAACTTGTCCTGAAGTTCAGTGAATTTTCAATAGCATAAATTGAACAATCATCCATAAGCTCATGTACCGATTAGCTAAGTCAATTTTATTCGACAAGGTCATACTGCCAGTTCAAGGTCAGCGTCTAGTTCGCTTTGTCCCTTGGCGATATCTTGGGTCCTGAGTTTGCTGTTGCTGTTGCCATTGCCACTGACTTTGCCTTTGTTGTTGAGTTGGCATTTGCCCTTTAAGGTGTTTTGGCATTTGAGTTTGTTTATGTCCTTGGCGATTTCTTAGTTCCTGATATGCTTTATAACCTGCAAGACCTGCGAAGACGATACCCCAAGGACCGAGTAAGCTCGCTGCAAGCGTCATCCCCTTGAAGGCTAATGTCCAGCCTACCGCACTTCCCATGACTCTTACCGGCTTTGAATCCCAAACCCGCTCCATGTGAGAGGACGAAACCACATTTACCCCAAGACCGAATGCATTTCTTAACTTTTCCGTTAATGTGAATCCGCCGCGACCACGATTGTCATACTCCTTAGCCGTCTCCTCATCGGCAATTAACTCTCCACCGATATACAGTTCACTAAGATGACGGAAATGGTCGAATAGCTTGAACCATGACTTTCTCTGACTCCAACCAATTTCGCGTCTTACACGCCCTTCTGCAAGACGGGCATTATCGATTCGAAGACAAACTAAATTTTTGAACCTAAAGATGTTTTTGAAATGGAATAGCTCTACGACATTCCCCTTCTCAACTTGAACTCTTATTGCATAAGGCATGGATTTCAATACTTCTTGTGAGAACCTCGGTCTAAATGCAACATCGTTGATGATAAGACCATTACCAGTGACTTCAAAGCTTTCAATCCTTTTCAAATCTCCAACCATTTGCTTAATCTGCTTCATAAGCATATCCGACATCATTCTGAAAGCAGTCATAGATGAGAACGGATTGAGATTATCTCCATTCTCAACTTTGAATACTTCAAATGGATTTACCTCGGGGTCAACCTGAGCTTCATAAATTGCTGAAAAAGCATTCTGTTCTCTTGGTGAAACGTATGGATCTTGGATGACGTGATTTTGATATACAGGTCGAGCATTCTTCAATTGCATGTAGTCATCGGGTACTTCTCGTCTTTCGGATAAAATCGTCCCGCTAGATGTTTTCTCGAGTGGGCGATTCTGCTCAACTACGTTGGTCGAGGTTGGACTCTTTTTAACAGAATCGGCTTCGTAAACATTCAATGCATCATCAAGTACGTCCGATGCGTCATTGTTATTTCCGCTCAATACACGTTCGGTGTAGTATTCAAATTCCTTTTGCGAGATAACCCCTAAATTACGGAGGGTTGCATACACAATGTTATTGGGCTTACCTAATGTAACTTCAAATGCATCAAAATAACCTTCAGCCAAAGCCAACCTTACGATTTTGTCCAATTCTTGCATGCCGCTGAGTGAAGAATTTAGGTCTCTGATTGCATCCAGACGTTCATCCTTCGAAACAAATAAACTTTTAACCAAATCCGTTTTCCCTTTCGGTCCCGCGTAAAATACCCCCTGGCTTAGGATTGGATTCGGATTATCGAGGGTACCATGCTTCTTCTCATAGCCTTGAACCGCTTGATTCTGAGTGACCCCGAAATACTCATAACGCTCGTCTGCCATCTTACCGAAGATATTGTAGTTATAGTTGCTTCGCTCATCGCTGGCAATTAGCGTCTTACTCGGATCTTGACCACCTAATAACCAGTGAAAGCCGCTTGTTCTGGTCAACCTTGCTAAAATTAATCCTTTGTAAACACTCTGCGGAATAGCAGGATCGCCTTTGATGCTTGCATACAAAGAATTCAGCTCATCGACCAAAAAGAAGATGCGCGGAAGCCTTGTGATTCCCTTGTAATTGTGATTGCCTTTATTAAACTCGATAATGTCAGAACAGCCCGTCTCCTTGAGAATGACCTGAATCGTTTGATAAACCACTCTGGCAAAAAGGATACCCCCGATATAAGCATTGACCTTAAAGGGAATATTCTCGACTACTCTTTCCCCACGCTTGATGTCGACCCACTTCAATTCAGCAGAGTTCAGGACTTCTCCATCAAAACCGTAAAACGGTACTCCTGCGCTGTTAAATACCTTCCTCCAAATCGGAACCCATTCTTCCTTTTGGTCGATGAGAACCACAGAGCCGTTTCCTTCAACCCCCTGCAGGGCAACTGATTGCACCAATAAACTGTCATACATTGCGGTTTTACCTGAACCGGCTCCTCCACCTACAATACCGCTCACATTGTATTTTCCTGAACAGTCAAATCGTTCGGCTTTCAAAGCTCCTGGCATAACACCGACAACGATCTTCTCACCTAAAGACAAATCATCGAATGAAGCAAAGTCGTTCTGTTCGCCCTGACAAGCTCTGATGTAATCCCGCAACGACCAATTGGCGTTTCGGAATGCCAGTAAGTCCTTGGATAAAACCATCTCGATACAATCGTAGGCTGCCGTAACTTTCCTCGTTGAGCCTAAGTTACAGACTCTCGGTTGTTTCATTAAGGAACTGGAATAGACGGTTCCCGCTGAAGGATTCATGTTGCTGAATAATAACGGGATAGCGTCCAATTCGCTGGACTTCCTCGAGAAATCAAAATTGGTGACTCCTACTGGTAGCTTTATCAGAACTGTGAATGAAATATCGTCTTCTTTAATGAATACTCGGAACATCAAATCTTCGTCCAGAGTGTATGTTGCTGCGTTCCAGATATCGACTCCTTTTGGGTTAACACCTTTGGACTCCAAAAGGGATTGATTGACCATGTACACTTTATCCTTGAAGCCAAGACTACTAACTGGTGACTCCGAGTAGAACAGCTTGATTAAGCCAATCAGAGTGTCATGAATACCTGTTTTCCCTGCAACAGAAGTCTTATTATCCTTCGGGAAAAAACCCTTTGATGCAAGCTCTCTGATATAGGTTTGCTTGTCTTGTGTAGGTCTAGCGGCTCTTTCAGAAACAACCGATGAGTTTCCTGTTCCGACAGTGTTCAAGGCTTTCAATACCCCAAGCAAATCTGAAATGACTTCAAAATCACCCTTCTCTACGGAGCGGCGCTCTACTGAAACTGATCTTACAAAGTCGGTAATCGGAAAGACTTCGTTTTCAAAATAAACCGTAGTGTCACAAACTTGTTGGGTAACTCCTTGAAACTGCTTCGTATCGATTGACTTCGCCTTTACTTTATTCTCGATTTCGTTCCAAACAACTAATGACATTGCAGCTGTAAGAAGCTCCTGTAAATATGGACGATTCTTTGAATGATCTACATTGTCCACCAACTTAGCCAAAGTCGGATATAGCTCACATACCAACGCTTTATACTTATCATCTTCGTTGTTATGAGAAAGGATTATTTCGTCGGTCATCCCTTTCTTCGCAGCTAGTGGCAGTAATGTCCTTTCTATAAGATGGTGTCGCAATTGACTCGAACTAAGCCCAGTTAAAGCTGCAAAGTCCTGTGCCATTGCCGCTATAGCGTTCAAACTTAGCTCGGCAGGCGAGGTATGTTCATCATTCATGTCTATAGGATACTCCTTGATCCATTCTGGTTCACTCAACTGTATCCCTCCGTTCTTTTGGTTCGATTTCTTAAAAATTGTTCTTACTTAATATGTTTTTGGTTGACTTTCAGGTGTTGAAGTATCGAGAATTTTCAAGTCCCTAAAAATTTTTATTTGAAGAAATAGTCACTCGCAGTATGTTAAGTGCAAAAAATCAAGACAGCTTGAGGACTTAAGCTGCCTTGATTGTGTATTTCAATTTTCACTTTTCTGGAGTTCACCATATTTCATTATTACTTCTTGCTTTCTTTTGTAATGATCCATACCCCATATATCCCTGCATATAAAACCAAATCGACTTTCAGATGAATACCCAATTGGCTCTAGGAATTCAAGTGCCTTTACAGTTCCACTATTGATTGACTTACGTTTGACCATATTCATTAAAATGTCAGCGACACTAAGATCAGAAGGTTTGATCTCAGAAAGATCATCATCTCGAAAGGTAATTTGCTTTTTGCCTAAAAGTGATATTCTCTCATTCTGATGCCTCCAGTGAAATGTATCAATTATTTCTACATAAGGGTTGAACCAAATTAATAATCCTGTTCCGTTAGGAAAGAAAGCGATACCTTCTTCCTCCATATGTGTATAAATGATTTCTCCTTGGCTCCAGTAACCCGTAATATTTGCCACAATTCTCATTCCTCCAAATTACGTCCGGTTATCGTTTTTAATACATTAGCTTGAACGAGGTCGACTTGAAAAGAAAAACCTTAAATAAAAAAAAAAAAAACAAAGCCCCACACTTAGTGTGAAGCCTTGCCAGTGAAGTAGAAGGGAGTCACCCTACGAATTCCTCGATACATTCTGCAGATCTTTATTAACGTTACCCACTTTCGAAGGATAGTAAAAAGCCATCGAAAATACCTATAATATTAGACATTCACCCTAATCCTACTCTTGCTTCTTCAATCCGCTTATCGTAACAGTCATCGCATAATGTTGTCCAGTAATGCACTCTGAGCTGAATGCTACTCTCAATACCACATCCCTCGCATATCTTTACCGAAATCTCTTGATACTTAACTATCAGTTCATTGACTTCGGGAAGTGCATCGTGAATATAAACTCTCAACTCTCCGAATTTTTGTTTGATTTGCCCAACAGTTAGTTTGATCTTGATTCCATTATTTTTATAGACTTCTTCTATTTCAGTGAACATGTCCCAGAGGATTTGATACCAGCCGTCCCCACATTCAAAAGTATATTGTGTCCAAGGACTCATGGTGTCAGATTTGTCTGGTATCGACCAAGGGAAGCGAGTGAACAACTTTTCTTTTAGCTCGAGCTTCATTGGAAATCACCGTCCTTCTGATGTTCTCTTAAACGCGTTAGTTCAGTTTCAACATAAGGTCGCATTTCGTGGTCGACCAACCCCCACGCAATAAAATATAAGTATTGTAAAGTTGTTGTGTATTCTAGCGTACTTGTTTAAATCGTACAAGTGTATCCAAATCCGAATTTCAAATTCTCTACAAAATAAAACACAGCTTATGGATTTCTCCTTTAGCTTTTTAAATGTGCTAACATTTTGTCCTTCAGATGAAACCCAAGTATATAAGGTCGACTACCACGAAAAAGGTGCTAAAAATTTTAGCACCTTCCGTTAGAAAAACTCTATTTTTCTTGAAATGGACTAATACCAAATTTCAGGAGCATTTGGTACAACAGGTTTAAGGGTAGCCCCATTATACTGAAAAAATCACCCTCAATTTTTTCAATAAAAACAGCGCCCAACCCCTGTGCCCCGTAACTTCCTGCCTTATCGAGTGGCTCACCAGTTTTTACATAAGCTTCGATTTCCGCGTCACTCATAGGTCTAAACGTTACTTTACTGACAGTATGTCCCACAATTACCTCTGGCTGTCCGCTTGGCGACTGAGATAATACACGATACTGACCAATGTCTCCAAGGTGCATTGTGGTGTCGTAGTCCCCGGCTTTGTCCAGCGGTTCTCCCGTAGCCGCGTAGCGGCGGGCGCTCTCGATGCCGAACGGCTTCATCGTGACCAGCGTACGCTGCCAGCGGCTGACGGCGCGATCTCCCGGGCAGGAAAGGAGGGTGACGCCGGTATAGACTTCATGCGTGCGGCCGCTCAGCGCCATCAGGGCAGACACGGCATCCTCGCGGTCCGCGGGCTTGCCGAGCACCGCCCCGTCCAGCACGACGATCGTATCGGCGCCGAGCACGAGATCGTTCCCTGAGGACGATTCTGCGGATTGCTCGCCGCGAAGCGCGTCGGCAGCGGCCTCGGCCTTGCGCCGGCTAAGCTCGAGGACGATCTCTCCGGGAGAGAGCGTCCCGGCGACGGATTCATCCGCCCCGGTAGGAAGCAGGCGGACAGGAAGCTCAAGTCCGAGGACAGACACCAGCTCCCGGCGCCGCGGGGACGCCGAGGCCAGTACGAGCCGATCGGGTATAGCGACATCGTTCATGTTCGATAATGCTCCTCTTCCATAATGCTCCTCTTCGATAACGGTCCGCCATGTCCTCCGGTCAGAGGCGGCGGTACAGCCACAGCGCAAGCACGAGCACGAGCAGGCTGATCAGGCTGAATTGGATGGTGACGTCCAGGCTGTAGCTGAGGACGCCCAGATCGGCGGCGGGAGACCAGCGGATATCCGTGGAGCGCGTCAGCGCCGACACCCCCGGCACATCCTTCAGCCAGCGGTTCGCAAGCGCTCCTGCGACAAGTCCAAGCACGATAAAGAAGAGAAGCGTCCAGCCATTTTTCTTCATGGTTCAACGCCTCTCGCCAATGATTGACACCTGGCCTCATTATACGCGATCGCCTCCGTTCTTTACAATGTAAAGAACCTGTCTCCCCTTACGGCTGCAAGGTTTCGATCAACGCACGCTGTCCGAAGAAGACGTCCATCGATCGGCTCTGCACCGTCCACAAACGCGCCTTCGAGGGAGCCGCATTATAGGCGTCCAGCTCTTTGGCAGCCAGATTGACCGCCGACTCCAGGCTATCGGCCGCGGCCGCCGACTCCTTTCCCTGTACCCCGGGACGGAAGGCTGCATAGGCTTGCCGCCACGAGGCCAGCTGCTTGTCCCATTCCGCCATGGCTTTCTTGTCCGCAGCGCCAGGCTTCGCCTGGCTCGCAGAGGCCAGCGTCATGTCGGCCAGCTGCGCGATCAGCCCGGATGTCGCGGGTCCAAACGCCTTCGCATCCCTTTCGGATCCGGCGAAACGAAACTTGCCGGCCGCGGGAAGCGAGACTTCCTTGATGTATACTTCCGTGCCGGAGATGGAAGCAGCGAGAGACTCCGCGCCGCTGCGCTTCGACGAGATGCCGGCGTAGACGCGGTAGCCGCCGTCCGCCTTTGCCGAAGCAGAGCCGAGTCCGCCGGCCTTCAGCTCGGACGCCGCCGCGGCGGCGCTGTCCTTGGCCGAGAAGACGCCGTACTGCAGCAGGCTGAAAGCCGTCTGCGGCCAATCCGCCTGAACGTCCGCCGCAGCGCCGGCAGCAGCCGGAGCGCCGCCTGCTGACGATTCCGTCTTGACGGCGGGAGAACCGGCGCCGCTTGCCGGAGGCGATGCCGCAGGAGCGGACGCCGGCTCGGAAGCCGTGTTTCCGGCGGCTCCGCCGTCTTTGGCGGGGAGAACGCTGCCGCCTGCGAAGAGTGCCAAGGCGATGTAGCCGAAGAGTGCTCCGGTCGCTATCGCGCCGGCAACCGACAGCAGGACCGCCGGCCAGGACGGGCCTCTGCGGCTGCCGCCCGCGCTTCCGCTTTCTATACGACGAGCGGGGACGGATTTAAGCTTCCTTGATGCGCGAATTTCATCCAAATCGATGACGGGCCCTTCGAAAAGCTCCGTTCCTGCGGCGGACACAGGCTCCGCATCCGGCCATTGCGGACATTCGGAGAGAATGCCCGGATCGGGGAGCGGCGTGCTGCGGCGCTCTCCGGGCCTGGCTGCCCGGCCGTCGAGGCGCTCGTCCGTGGAGAGAGCCTGGACTTCATCCGGTGTGAGTGATGGGGCTTCGAGGAGCCCCTCCGCTCCGAAGGTGTTGCCGGCACGGCGTTTTTCAAGTGCAGGTGCGGCGTCAGCCGGCAACTGCCTTCCGGCCGGACGCCCGTCTTCCTTGCGGATGAGGCTTTCCAACCTGTCGATGTCATCCTGAAAGGGGCTTTCCCATGCTTTGTATTCCGCTGTGAATTCCATGGATGAAAGCGACTCCGCAGGCGCCGGACTCCAATCCGGCGGCAGCGATGCCTGCTTGCGCATGCCCGTCTGGCGCGCGCCCCCATGCCGGAGCGGAAAATCCTTCGCCTTCATTTGGCCTTTTGGCTGCAGCTCTACGGATTGCAACTGCTCTTTTGCTTTCTTTTGTTCTTCCGCCTGCAAGCGGCCCTTCGGCTGCAGCTGCGCGATTGCTTGCAATGGCTCTCTTGCTTTCATCTGTTCCTTTGCCTGCGGTTGGTCCTTTGGCTGCTCCTGTGAAAGCACTTGGCCTTGCCCAAGCGCTTGATCTTTTTTTTGCCTTTGCCTTTGCGCCGGCGCCTGTCCCTTGTCCGGAGCCTCCGCTCCGGCGGCACGCTGCCCGCTCCCTGCAGCCGGTGGCGATTTGCGTTGATCCTGCACCAGCTTCCCTTGACCGTCCGGACGATAGGTCATCCGCGATTTCGTCATGTTCCATTCCTCCTGCCATGCCGGGTTCTTACTCTAATCTATGTCCGAACGATAGAGTTATTCCTCGTTTTGGAAGAAGGATATAGAGATTGATAGGCAGGATCGAGAGCGGAAGCTGCAGCGGGTGGAAAAGGCGGGAGGCCCCGCATCTCTGCGAGGAACCGGATTCCGGCAAGAAAAAAAACCTCCGAAAAAGCCTGCATCAGGCCGTTTCGAAGGTTCTTCCTTCTGCTGTTCCGATGTTATTGCCCGTGCCGCTCCCGCAGCTCGCGCGCGAGGCCGTCGGCGGCCTTCCAGATATCTCCGGCTCCCATCGTAATGATGAGATCGCCGGGCGCAGCCTGCTTCGACAGCTCGGCCTGCACCTCTTCCTTGGTCGGAAGATAGCGTGTATTGGCATTGCAGTTCTCCACGATCATCTCCACGAGCCGCTGCGAGCTGATGCCTTCGATCTGCTGCTCGCCGGCCGGGGAGTAGATGTCGGTGATGATCACTTCGTCGGCTTCGGCGAAAGCCCGGCTGAACTGCTCCAGCAGGAAGAAGGTGCGCGTATAGCGCTGCGGCTGGAACACGGCCACGATCCGCTTGCCGGTCGCCTTGGCGGCGCTGATCGTCGCCTGGATCTCCGTCGGATGATGGGCGTAGTCGTCGATGACGAGAATGCCGTTCACGTCGCCCAGCACCTGGAAGCGGCGCTTGGCCCCGATGAATTCCTTGATCGCGGCCGCTGCCGCGCCGAACGGAATGCCGGCTTCCATGCAGGTGATCAGCGTCGCCATCGCGTTATACACGTTATGGCGTCCAGGGACGGACAGCTGCACGACGCCGAGCTCTTTGCCGGAACGGGAAAGCTTGAACGCCACCTTGCGGTCGCCGAGCACGATGTCCGATGCGCGGAATTCCGCTTCCTCGTCGATGCCGAAGGTCAGGATGCGTTCGGACGGAAGGGAGCCTGCCGCCTGCGGCAGCAGCTCGCGGACGATCGGATCGTCCAGGCATACGACGGCCCTTCCATCGGGAGTGACCTGGGTGAGAAACTGGACGTAGGCCTTCTTCAGGTTGGCGAAATCGCCGTCGTAGTTCTCCAGATGATCCGGCTCGATGTTGGTGACGACCGCGATCGCCGGATGGTAATGCAGGAAGGAGCCGTCGCTCTCGTCGGCTTCCGCTACGACATATTCGCCTTTGCCCGCCTTGGCGTTCGTGCCGACATTGACGATTTCGCCGCCGATGATGTAGGTCGGATCCGCTCCGCAGCTCTCCATGACGAGAGCGATCATCGAGGAGGTCGTCGTTTTGCCGTGCGCTCCGGCGACGGCGACCCCCTTGCCCGCATTCATGAGCCTGGCCAGCATCTGGGAGCGATGGAGCACCGGAATCTTCAGCTCCTCCGCCGCGCGCCGCTCCACGTTGTCCTTGGACAGCGCCGTGCTGTAGACGACCAGATCGGCCCCCTTGACGTTGCCTGCGTCATGGCCGATATAGATGCTTGCTCCCTTGGATGCCAGCTTTTCCGCCAGCTCCGCCCGCGCAACGTCGGATCCCGTCACCTTGTATCCCATCTCCAGCATGACGCGGGCGATCGCGCTCATGCCGTAGCCGCCGATTCCGATAAAATGTACGTGCTCTGCTGTAGTCGTCATGACGGTCACCAACCTTTTTCAGAATCCGGTAGCCCAAGCACCCGGGTGCGGACATCGGCGATTAAATAAAGAGTGCCGGTTACGACGGACAGGTCCTCCGGACCCGCCGCCTCTTCCAGGCGCCGCAGCGCAGCGGTCCAATCGGGCTCGACCACGATTTCCGGCGAAACCCCGAGCTCCGCCGCTTCCGAGCGTGCCAGCTCGGCAAGAGCAGGGGCCGGCATCGCCTTGCGGAAGGCGGGCTCCGTAATGACAAAGGTATCCACTATAGGGAGTATATGCCGCAGCACATCCCGATGATTCTTGTTCTCCAGCATTCCCATCATGAGATGGAGCTTGCGGTACTTGAAGACGTCCTTGAGCGCCGCCGCCAGCGACTCCGCTCCTTCGGGATTATGCGCGCCGTCAAGCAGCAGCCGCGGCTCGCTTCTCACCATCTCGAGGCGGCCCGGCCATGCGGCCTCCTTGAGGCCGGCGCGAAGCTGCTCGTCGTCGACCAGCAAGGCGCAGTATTGGCGCAGCACCTCAAGCGCCATGACCGCGGCAGCGGCATTGGTGCGCTGATGGGCGCCGCCAAGCGTCACCGTCAGCGGACTCACAGAGCGGAACAGGCCCTGGAACGCGAAGCTCTGCTCGGCCTCCGACACCTCAAGCGCTTGAATGGAGAACTGCTCGCCGAGCTGGTACAGCGTGCTCTTGCTGCGGCTTGCCGCCGCGCGGATGACCGCCAGCGCCTCCGGATCCTCGACGGTGCTTACGACCGGGACCCCGGGCTTGATGATGCCGGCTTTCTCCGACGCGATTTCCGTTATGGAACTGCCGAGCACGTCCATGTGGTCATGCCCGACGTTCGTGATGACCGAGATGACCGGCGTCACGATATTCGTCACGTCCAGCCGGCCTCCGAGGCCGGTTTCCCAGACGACGTAATCCGGGTAGGTCACCTTGGCGAAGTACAGGATCGCCAGCGCCGTGGATACCTCGAACATCGTCGGGGAGCCGTGCTCGGTAGCCGCGATCTCGTCCACGAGAGGCTTCAGCTCGTTGGCCAGCCGCAGCAGCGTCTCCTCCTCGATATCTTGGCCGTTATAGCGGAAGCGGTTGGTGAACTTGGTGATATACGGCGACGTGAACGTTCCCGTGTCATAGCCTCCGCGCGTCAGCGCCTCGGTCAGGTAGGCGCAGACGGAGCCTTTGCCGTTCGTTCCCGCCACATGGATGAAGCGGAGCCGGCGCTCGGGATGTCCGAGACGCTCCATCATCAGCTTCATCCGATCCAGGCCCGGACGGATGCCGAAGCCGATGAGGCCTTCGATCCATTCCCGCGCTTCCTCGTACGATTTCAGCAGGCCTCCGGCCTGTCGATGCGTTTCCTGGTTGTCCATATCGTTTCGCTTCCTTTTATGTTTGACTTGCGCCGGCGAACGGCGCGAACGCCCTTCGCCGGCCCCCCCGTCCTCCAAGGACAAACGCAGCTTCGATCAGCTCTGCAGCTCCTCGATCCGCGCCAGCACCTTCTCCAGCTTGGACTCGTAATCGGCCCTTTTGGCTTTTTCTTCCTCGATGACTTTGGCCGGAGCTTTGGCCGTGAAGCCTTCGTTGGAAAGCTTTTTGTCCACGCGCTCCACTTCGGAGCGGAGAACGGCGGCTTCCTTCGTCAGCCTCGCGATCTCCTGTTCGATGTCGATGAGTCCCGCAAGCGGCAAGTACAGCTCCGCCCCCGTCACAATGGCGGCCATCGCCTTGTCCGGAGCGGACAGTCCCGTGTCGACCGCCAGGGAGGAAGTGCCGCAGAAGCGGCGCAGAAGCTCTTCGTTGCCGCTCAGGATGCCGGCTTCGAAGCTGCCGGAAGGCTTGATCTGCAGCTCGATCTTCTTGCTCATGGGCACGTTCACTTCGGCGCGGATGTTGCGCACGGAGCGGATCGTGCTCATGAGCAGCTCCATCTCGCGGACGGCTTCCGGCGCTTCCAGCGCAGCTTCATAGACCGGCCAGGCGGCCGTCGTGATGGACTCGCCCTCATGCGGCAGATGCTGCCAGATTTCCTCGCTGATGAACGGCATGAACGGATGGATCAGGCGCTGCGTCCGGTCCAGCACGTAGGCGAGCACGGATTGCGTCGCCTTTTTGGCGTCGGCATCCTGACCGTACAGATTCAGCTTGGCAACCTCGATGTACCAGTCGCACAGATCGTCCCAGATGAAATTGTACAGCAGGCGTCCTGTTTCGCCGAAGTCGTAGGCGTCGATCAGTCTGGTCACATCGCGCGAGGTCTCGTTCAGACGATGCAGAATCCAGCGGTCGGCCGTGCCGAGCGGAACAGTTATATCGATATCATCATAATTGAAACCTTCCAGATTCATCAAGGCGAAGCGGGAAGCGTTCCAGATCTTGTTGGCGAAGTTTCTCGCCTGCTCTACCTTCTCCAGGCGGAACCGCAAATCCTGCCCCGGCGTGCTGCCGGTGGACAGCATGAAGCGCATCGCATCCGCACCGTACTGCTCGATGATGTCCAGCGGATCGACTCCGTTGCCGAGCGACTTGGACATCTTCTTGCCGTCCGCGTCGCGCACCAGGCCGTGCATGAGCACGTCCTTGAACGGGATGCGGTCCGTGAATTCCAGCGCCGTGAAGATCATGCGGGCTACCCAGAAGTAGATGATGTCGTAGCCGGTGACAAGCAGGTCGTTCGGATAGTGGCGCTTGAAATCGGCGCTGTCCTCGTCCGGCCAGCCGAGCGTGGAGAACGGCCAAAGGGCGGAGCTGAACCAGGTGTCGAGAACGTCCTCGTCGCGGCGCAGCTCTCCATGCCCGCAGTCCGGGCAAGCTTCGAGATCCTCGCGGGCGACATGAAGCTTGCCGCAGGAGTCGCAGTACCAGGCCGGAATGCGATGGCCCCACCACAGCTGGCGGGAAATGCACCAGTCGCGGACGTTCTCGATCCAGTTCAGGTAGATCTTCTCGAAGCGGTCCGGCACGAAGTTCACGCCCTCGCCGGACTTCTGGGCTTCGATCGCGCGTTCGGCGAGCGGCTTCATCGCCACGAACCACTGCGTGGACAAGTACGGCTCGACGACGGCGCCGCTGCGCTCGCTGTGCCCGACTTGATGCACATGGTCCTCGATGCGGACGAGAACGCCGCTCTCCTGAAGGTCGGCGACAAGCTTCTTGCGCGCTTCGGCGCGGTCGAGGCCTTGGTAAGGTCCGGCCTCGGCGTTCATGACGCCGCTCTCGTCCATGACGATGATCTTGGGCAGGCTGTGGCGCTCGCCGACCTCGAAGTCGTTCGGATCATGGGCAGGCGTGATCTTGACCGCTCCGGAGCCGAAGTCCTTCTCGACATAATCGTCTGCGATGATCGGAATCTCGCGTCCGGTAACAGGAAGCACGAGCATTTTGCCGACGAGAGCGGCGTAGCGCTCATCCTTCGGATGCACCGCTACAGCCGTGTCGCCGAGCATCGTCTCGGGACGGGTCGTCGCGACGGTGACGTGGCCGGTTCCGTCCGCAAGCGGATATTTCAGGTGGTACAGGTGTCCGTTCACTTCCTTGTACTCGACCTCGATGTCGGACAGGGCCGTGCGCGCTGCCGGATCCCAGTTGATGATCTTGGCGCCGCGATAGATCAGCCCTTTCTCGTACAAGCGGACGAACACCTCGCGAACGGCTTTGGAAAGCCCCTCGTCCAGCGTGAAGCGCTCGCGGGAGTAGTCCAGGGAAAGGCCCATCTTGCTCCACTGGCTGCGGATCGTCCCCGCATACGTGTCCTTCCACTCCCATACCTGCTCCAGGAATTTCTCGCGGCCCAGATCGTGGCGCGTCATGCCTTGCTCGCGAAGCTTCTTCTCCACTACGGTCTGCGTCGCGATGCCGGCATGGTCCGTTCCGGGCAGCCACAGGGCGTCGTATCCCTGCATGCGCTTCGTTCGGATCATGATATCCTGCAGCGTGAAATCGAGCGCATGCCCGATATGGAGCATTCCCGTTACGTTGGGGGGCGGGATGACGATCGTGTAAGGCTTCGCTTCAGGCTTGCGGCCGGCCTGGAAGAAACCGCCCTTTTCCCAGAACTCGGTTCCTTTCTGCTCCGCCGCCTTCGGATCGTAGGTCGTCGGCATTTCCGTCGTGTGCTGCTGAGTCTCTGACATTTTGGATTCACCCTTATCAATGAAAGTCGTTTTTTTATGGCCTTCTTTTTGACAACGCCTCGGCTGGCCGGCCTGCGCGGAGGACAGCGTACATCCGCCTCCGGCCCGATGCCGGGCCCCGGATTCCGCAGGAAGGCGAACGCCGTTTTTTCCGACAAAAAAAGCCTTTCATCCTCTTCGCAAAGGACGAAAGACTTCAGGCTTCCGCGGTACCACCTTTGTTCCGCAAGAAAGCTTCCTTGCGGCACTTTGGCGCAGGATATCGGCTGCGGCCGGCTCCGGCTTCCGCTGCTCGCGCAGCATGACCGGGGCAACTCCGGGGCGACCCGCATCCGCTCCTTGCCTGCAGACCTTCCAGCGCTTGCGGTCTGCTCTCTGTAGGCGAGGCGAATGCTCTTCCCTTTCAACGTCGGCTATTCAAACTTCGAAAAATAGGTAGCTTCATTTTAGCGTTCTTGAAGGCTGGAGTCAACTTGATTAGGCGGCAGCCTTGCCCGGGCAGCCATATCGGACCCATGCCGGGATCGGGCTGGAAACGGCAGCCGAAGCCAAAAAAGGCGCCATCCCCCGCAAAGCGGGGAAAGGCGCGGTATGGTAAGCCATGGACGGAGCCGGGATAGATTCGGGACGCTCCCGCTCAAGGGATGTAGAGAACCTGGCCCTCTGCGACGCCCTGATCGGCAAGGCGGTTGTAGAGAGCAAGCTCGCGGGCTTGAAGATGATAGCGGTCGGCGATCAGATCCAGCGTCTCTTCCCGCTGCACGATGCAGATCCGCACTTTGCGGAACGGCTTCTCTTCGCTGACCCGGCCGAGGAAAAGCGACTGCCACTCCACCTCTTCCGCTGGCGCTGCCGGCTGGGATTCCTGGGATTGCCGGCTGCGCTCGGCGGCCTGCCGCTGCTCCCGCTCCCTCCTGCTGGAGCCGATCAGCGAAGAAGCAAGCTCCTGCCCGGCTTCCTCGGGCGAAGCCGATCGCTTGCTGCCGAACGCGATGCGCAGCTCCTGCTTCTCCTGCTCCTGCAGCGGCTCATGATTCTCGAACGGCTCCGCGGCGAAGGCGGATGCTGATTCCCCTTCCCCGGCGTCTTCCGTCTCGGCGCGCTGAGGCTCTGAATCGGCCGCCGCCTCTTCGACCGGCGGCAGTTCGGCAGCCGGGCGGCCGTACAGGACGGCGGCCGGATCTTCCTCCTGCGGGACATCCGCCGCTGCTTCCGGCTCTGCCGGATTGATCTCCTCCGCTATGTTCCGGAGCGCCGAGAAGGCCGATTGCCGCTCTTCGCTCTGGACCAGGGGAATGTCCGAAGCAGGCGGAATCGGCGCGCGGAACGGGCTGGAGCTTCCTCCGCTGGCCGCGAGAGCTTCGTTTTCCGTCTCGGCATCCTGCCTGGAGGAACCCTCCTCCTGCTGGAAGGAGGAGTCCACTTCCTCCTCGCGAGCCCCGCTGGCCGAGCCGAGCTGCGTCCAGCCGGCCGCATAGGCGTACGGCTCGTTCTGCGCCTCCTCGACCGGATCGTAGCTCTGGCCGGCAATTGCCTCTGCGTCCCGATAAGGAGTCGCCTGATCGAAATCCCTTTCTCCCCTCGCTTCTCCCTGCGGCTCGTCTTCTTCTTCATCCAGCTCCAGATATCGGACCGGAGAAATGTCGCCCGTCGGGTGCGCTTCCTGGCGATGCACCACCGTATAAGGCTCTTCCTTCCACTCCCCCTCCTCCTCGGAGGAGGACTCCACCCGGATGCCGGACAACGACAGCACGCCGGTAATGTTCAGCGTACGCGCCGACAGGAGGTCGACGTCGAAGTTGTCGATCTCCACGGAGATGTCGTCCAGCCTCTCGATGCGGTTCATCGGAAGCGTAATCTCCACCGGAATCCGATGCTCCATCGACTGCGCCGACGCCGAACGGTCCGTCGTGCGGTACACTCCGCTCAGCAGCAGCTGGCCTCGCAGTATGGCTTGTTCTCCCTGCTGAACGACTTGGATGCGGGGAACGAGTTCGATTTCCTCCAGCTCGTCGATAGCGGGAACTTCCTCGGGCAGATGGACGCGTTCATACACGTCGAACCGCAGTCCTTGTGTTAGTTCGCTCACGCTTAAGCCTCCCTTCCCTAGCTATTGCTTGGGCATATGCCTTGCTCCATACCATCTATATGGCAGGGAATCGCATAGCATGACTACTTGGGGGAGGGACTCGCCGACGGAAGCAGGCTGTTCTTGCTTGACGGCTGCCTCCGGCAAGGCCGGCTTCGGCGTACATGAGCCGGGAAAACCGTCCTAAAGGGCCGGAAAAGGCGCGACATCGAGACCTGTTTCTCCCAGGTGAAAAAACACGCTTCCTCTGCTTCATGGCCGGCGAAGAATAAAATCCAATCCTGTATCGCTTGATTCCGCGATGGAAGCGAAGCCGGCTTTATTCGTTCCTTCCGTATGCTGGCGAGCCAGAAAAAAGAACCGCCCTGCATCGCTCAAAACGATGCAAAGCGGTTCATAAACCGAGGGCGGCCTCAAGCCTGCCGACGAGACGTTGCCACCCGGGACGGGACTTAGGGCAGGGGAAATTCTCACATAGAAAGCCCGCCCTTTCCCTTACGGCTTCCCGGCGCGGAGCCGTGCCAGCAGACGCTCCATATCGGCGGGAAGAGCGGCCTCGATCTCCATATCGGAGCCCGTCCATGGATGCCGGAACCGAAGCCGCCTTCCGTGAAGGGCTTGACGGCCGAGCAGCGGCGACGCCCCGCCGTACAGGCCGTCTCCAAGCAGCGGATGGCCGATATGGCTCATATGAACCCGGATCTGATGCGTCCTTCCGGTTTCGAGCGCAAGCTGAACGAGAGCTGCCGAGCGCCATGCTTCCAGAACTGTGTAAAACGTGACCGCTCGGTCTCCGCCCGGCGATACTCTTCTCCGCGACGGATGATGCCGGTCCTTGCCGATCGGCTGGTCGATCTTGCCCTCAGGCGGATTCGGAGCCCCGTGTACGGCAGCCCAATACTGGCGGCCGATCGCCTTCTCCCGCATCGCCGCATCGAGCACCTGCTGGGCGAGATCGTTTTTCGCATACAGCACCGGACCGCTCGTATCGTCGTCGATGCGGTGGATATGCCTTGCCGGAAGCGGGTCTCCAGCCGCCAGGCAGCGGCATGCGGCCGCTTCGTCCAGCGTCGCCGGGCAGGCAGGCGCCTTGCCCGCTGCGTTGGAACGGGAAGCCCTGCTTCCCGCTGGACGCGGCGCTTCGCCGCTGCCGTGGACCGGCATGCCGGCCGGCTTGTTCAGGACGAGGCACCAATCGTCCTCATGCAGCACTTCCGGCCAGTCCGGCGCATATGCGCCGCCGGACGCCGCAAGGACGGCCGCGGCACGCCGCTGCAGCGGGTCGGCCGCCTCTGCGGCGGGAAACGCCCGCAGGCGCAGCTCGCCGTCCGGCGTCCAGCCGATGCCTCCGGTGGAGAAGAGGGAATTGATCCATTTGGCCGGCCAAAGGCCAAGAGCCAGAAGCTGCAGGCGCGTCTCGTGCGCATGGCTTCCGGCTCTCAGCTCTCCGGCATCTCCGTCCGGGGAGACCGGCACATGCAGCCACTCTCCGCGGCGATAAGCGGATTCCATCATCAGCTCCATGCCGGAATCCTCACTACAGGCGCCGGAGAGCTTCCCGGTTCGCGGCGATCGTCTCGTCGATCAGCTCCGCCGTATGGGCTGCCGAGACGAACATGCCTTCGAACTGCGAAGGAGCGACGCTTACGCCGAGCTCAAGCAGATTCGCGAAGTAGGTGCGGAAACGACCCAGATCGCTCTGCTGCGCCGTCTCGAAATTGATGACGTGGCTCTCGTTGAAGAACGGACAGACCATGGACCCGACGCGGTTGATCGTCACCGGCACGCCGGTTTCGCGCGCATTGTCCTCGAAGCCAGCCTGCAGCCGCACCGACATCTTCTCGAGCTGCTGATAGATTTCCGGCGTCAGCAGGCTGAGGGTCGTGTAACCGGCCGCCATGGCAAGCGGATTGCCGGACAGCGTGCCCGCCTGGTAGATCGGACCGGCCGGAGCCATGCGCTCCATGATGTCGCGGCGTCCGCCGTAGGCGCCGACGGGAAGGCCGCCGCCGATCACTTTGCCGAGGCAGGTCAAGTCGGGGGTGATGCCGAACAGCCCTTGGGCGCAGTTGTAGTGGACGCGGAAGCCGGTCATGACCTCGTCGAAAATGAGCAGGCTTCCGTATTTCGTCGTGACGTCGCGCAGCCCTTGCAGGAACCCGGGCAAAGGCGGAACGACGCCCATGTTGCCGGCTACCGGCTCCACGATGATGCAGGCGATCTCCTCGCCGAACTTCTCGAACGCCAGCTTGACCGATTCCAGGTCGTTGTACGGAACGGTAATCGTCTGGGACGCCACCGTCTCGGGTACGCCCGGGCTGTCGGGAAGGCCGAGCGTGGCGACGCCTGAGCCGGCTTTGATGAGCAGGCTGTCGGCATGGCCGTGATAGGAGCCTTCGAATTTGAGGATTTTGCTCCTTCCGGTATACCCGCGCGCAAGGCGCAGGGCGCTCATCGTCGCTTCCGTGCCGGAGTTGACCATGCGCACGATGTCGCAGGACGGCACGCGCTCGCAGACAAGCTTCGCCATCTCCGTTTCGATCAGCGTCGGGGCGCCGAAGCTCGTGCCGCGCTCAGCGGCGGATTTGACCGCCTCGATGACTGCGGGATGGGCGTGGCCCATGATGAGCGGGCCCCAGGAGCCGACGTAGTCGATATAGGAGTTGCCGTCGATATCGTACACCACCGCCCCTTCGCCGCGCTCCATGTAAGCCGGCGTGAGGCCGACCGATTTGAAGGCGCGCACCGGACTGTTGACGCCGCCAGGAATATAGCGCTTCGCTTCCTCGAAGGCCGCGCTCGACTTGTCATCCGCTTTTCTGCCGTGAACGTTGTCCGCCATCAGTTCTGCACCTCCTGCAGCCAGAGGGCTGCGTCCTTGGCGTGATAGGTAATGATCATGTCCGCTCCGGCCCGCTTCATGCCGAGCAGCGTCTCCAGCACGATCTTGCGCTCGTCGACCCAGCCGTTCGCCGCGGCCGCCTTCACCATCGCATACTCGCCGCTGACGTTGTAGGCGACGAGCGGAAGGTCGAAGTTCTCCCTGAGCGCGCGCACGACGTCGAGATAAGCGAGCGCCGGCTTGACCATGAGCATGTCCGCGCCTTCCGCGACGTCGCTGTCAGCTTCGCGGAGAGCTTCGCGGAAGTTGGCCGGATCCATCTGATACGACTTGCGGTCTCCGTACTGCGGAGCGGAATTGGCCGCCTCGCGGAACGGTCCGTAATAAGCGGAGGCGTATTTGACCGAGTAGGACAGAATCGGGATGTCGCTGTAGCCGGCCTCATCCAGACCTGCGCGGATCGCGCCGACGAAGCCGTCCATCATGTTGGAAGGAGCGATGACGTCCGCCCCCGCCTCCGCCTGGGATACCGCCGTGCGCACGAGCAGCTCCAGCGAAGGATCGTTGTCGACCTCGGCTTCTCCGGTCCGCTCGTTCTGGTGCACGATGCCGCAGTGTCCGTGGTCCGTGAATTGGCACAGGCAAGTATCCGCCATGACGATCAGGCCCGGAGCCCATTCCTTGATCAGCCTTGTCGCCTGCTGCACAATGCCGTTGGCGTCGTAGGCGGAAGATCCGACCGGATCCTTGTGGTCCGGAAGCCCGAACAGCATGATGGAAGGAATGCCGAGCGATACGATCTCGCGGATTTCCTGCTGCAGCAGGTCGAGCGAGAAGCGGAAAACGCCCGGCATGGAGGAAATCTCCTGCTTGATGCCGGTTCCGTGGATGACGTAGATCGGGTAAATGAAATCGCTGGCCGTCAAAATCGTTTCGCGGACCATGGAGCGCATCGCCGCCGTGCGGCGAAGCCGGCGATGCCGGACGATCGGGTAACTCATGTGAATTCCTCCTTGTGTTCGTATGCAAAACAGGGGAAGGAGCACTCGGCGCCCTCCCTGATCTGACTTGTCGATGCCGATAAAACTGCCGGATCGCTTGAGAGCCAGCCGGGAGCAGCCGGCTGTTGCCGGCCCTGCGTGGCGTCCCGAAAGCCCGGCTGTTGCCGGCCCTGCGAGCCATGCCGAAAAGCCGCCCGCTGCCTGTCAGCCTTGCACAGGGTCCCGAAGCTCGGCCATCCGCCTTGCGATCGCCTCGGCCAGCGACGCGATCGTCGCCTCCTCGGGAATGATCGTAGGCGCAAGCCCCGCTTCCTCCGCCGTACGGGCCGTAACGGGACCGATGCAGGCAATTTCGCAGCCGCGGAGCAAGCCGACCGGATCGGACTCCCCGAAGCGCCTGAGCACTTCGAGCAGATTCGTCACGGTCGAAGAGCTCGTGAAGGTGACGACATGGACAGCGCCTTCGCGCAGCTGTTCGAGAGCCTGCTCATCCTGATCCCGAGGCACGATCGTCTCGTACAGCGTGACGGCGTCCACGGAAATGGAGCGCGCGGCAAGATCCCGCGGCAGCGTTCCTCGCGCCAGATCGCCGCGCAGGAACAACGCCCGCTGGCCCGGCTTCAGCACTTCGTCGAGATGGTCCAGCATGCCCTCCGCCTGGTAGCCGCCCGGCAGCGCTTCATGCTGAAGTCCGCGCGAGCGAAGCGCATCGCCGGTCTTCGGCCCGACCGCAGCGATGCGCGCCCGGTGGAAGCGGCGGATATCGCCTCCGAGCTCGGCCAGCCCGCGGAAGAAATGCTCGACCCCATTGACGCTGGTGAAAAACAGCCAGTCGTAGCTCTCCGCATCGTCCAGAGCGGCGCGAAAAGCTCTCGCGTCGCTTTCCCCGCGCGCCGGCACGATCTCGATGACGGGGAACTCGCACGGCTCGCCGCCAAGCTCCTCGATGAGATCGGCCAGCTCGCTGGCCTGGCTGCGCGAGCGCGTCACCAGCGCTCTCGTGCCGAATAGCGGCTTCAAGTCGTACCAGCGGAGCGTCTCCCGCTGCTTGACGACATCGCCGACGACGATGACCGCCGGCGGCTCGAAGCCGGCCGCCCTGACCTTCGCCTCGATGTCCGCGAGAGTGCCCGTCAGCGTCTGCTGCTCGGGCCTCGTTCCCCAGCGGACGAGGGCTACCGGGGTATCGGCATCGCGGCCGTGCTTCATCAGCTGCTCGCTGATATACCCGATCTTGGCAACGCCCATCAAAAAGATCAGCGTGCCCGTCGCATTGGTCACCTTGTCCCAATAGATCGAGCGGTCAAGCTTGTCCGGGCTCTCATGGCCCGTAACGATCGAGAGCGACGACGCATGGTCCCGGTGCGTCACGGGAATGCCGGCATAAGCCGGCACGGCGATCGCCGACGTGATTCCAGGCACGATCTCGAACGGAATGCCGTGCTCGGCCAGCAAGCCGGCCTCCTCGCCGACACGTCCGAATATGGTCGGGTCGCCTCCTTTGAGACGAGTGACGGTCTTGCCCTGCAAGGCCAGATCGACAAGCAGCCGGTTGATCTCCTCCTGCTTCATCGTATGGCGGTCCGGCCGCTTGCCGACATAGATGCGCTCCGCCCCCGGCCTCAGTCCGCGCAGCAGGCGCGGGCTGGCCAGCCGGTCGTAGACGACGGCATCGCTCCGCGAGAGCACCTCCATGCCGCGCACCGTAATCAGCTTCGGATCTCCCGGCCCGGCGCCGACAAGATACACGATCCCCTTCGACATGTTATCCCCCAATTTCCGCCAAAATCTCGGCCGCGCCCATCTCTCTCAGCGCCTGGGCGACTTCAAGCCCCAATGCTTCCGGATCGGTTCCGACCCGCATTTCCTTCAGAATCGTCTCGCCGTCCGGAGAGCCTACCATTCCGGTCAGCTCCATGACAAGCCCGCCGCCTTCTCGGGACCGGATGACCGCATGGGCTCCGATCGGAATCTGGCAGCCTCCGTTGAGCGCGCCGAGGAAAGTCCGCTCTGCCGCTACGGTCCGCTCCGTATCGGAATCGTTGAGCAGATCCAGCAAAGCGCGGACATCGGCATCGCCTTCCCTGCATTCGATGCCAAGCGCGCCCTGGCCGACGGCAGGCAGGCAGACATCCTCGGAGACCGCTTCGGTGATGCGGTCCTCCCAGCCCATGCGCTTCAAGCCGGCAGCGGCGAGCACGATCGCATCCAGCCCTTCCGTCTCCAGCTTGCGGATCCGGGAGTCGATATTGCCGCGTATCGAGCGGATATCCAGGTCGGGCCGGTAAGCCTTCAGCTGGCTGGCCCGCCTGAGGCTGCTGGTTCCGACAGCGGCGCCGATCGGCAGCTTCTCCAGGGGAATGCCGCCGCGGGTAATGATGCAATCCCGAGGATCGACGCGGCGCGGCACCGCTCCGTTGATCAGTCCGGGAGGCAGCTCCGACGGCATATCCTTCATGCTGTGCACAGCCATATCGATATCGCCGTCGAGAAGAGCCTGCTCGATTTCCTTGACGAACAACCCCTTGCCGCCTACCTTGGACAGAGTTACATCCAGGATGCGGTCGCCTTTGGTGACGATCTTATGGATTTCAAAGCCGTAATCCAAGCCATGCTCGTCCGCAAGACGCTGCAGCTCCTCTATGACCTGCCCGGTCTGCGTCAGCGCGAGCGCGCTCTGGCGAGTGCCGACGACAATGACTCTGCGGCCGTTCTCATCTGTTTTCAATATCCCCTTCTCCTTCCGCCCCGAATCGGGCACGATCCTCTAGTCCCCTGCTTGCGGCAGCCGCCCAGCTGGCCAGACGCTTCGCCTCGCTGCGGAGCAGCCGCCTTCGCTTGCCTGGATCCGGCTCCTCGGCCAGCAGCCTTCGCCTCAGCTCCGCATGCTGCCTTACAGCCTCCGCATACGGCTCCTTGTATAAGTCTTCAAGCTCTTCCCGGATGACGGAAGATAGGGCAGGCGAACCGCCTCCCGTCGTGACGGCCAGCAGCAGCCCGCCCCGCCTTACCGCGCCAGCTGTAATGAAATCGCCTGATTGCCCGCTTGAGGCATGGTTGAACAACGCGCCTGCCGTGCCGGCATCCTCCATGACTGCGCGGTCGACTTCAAGGATGCCCGTGGCCGCCACGACGAGAAACATGCCTGCTGCGTCGCCCCGCCGGTAATGTCTGTCCGTATGATTCAGCCGCCCCTGTCCGGCCATCTCCTGGATGCCCGCCGTGATTGCCGGGCTGATGACGACAAGCTTGTCCGCGCCGCCGTCAAGCAATCCGGCCGCCTTCCGTTCGGCAGCCGCGCCGCCTCCGACGATCAGGCAGCGTTTCCCCTCCAGCGACAGCACGACCGGATATCCCGGCATCGCCATCTCCTCCTCCAAACTCAGCGGTGAAAATCCGATGCCGGGCTGATCATCGTATTCAGTACGAGAAAAGCAAAGCAAAATACGTTCCAGCGCGCCGTCTCCAGCGCGGTTTTGCGCAGAATCTTTTTCTGGATCAAATAAAAGCTGTACAAAATGAGGACCGCGAAGGAGGTGATGACTTTCCAATCGAGCAAATATTGGAACCTGTTCTCGACGATGACGAGAGCAACCGCGACCGACAAGGAAAGGGCGAGCAGCGGAACGCCGATCATGACGAGGCGAAAAGCGAACCGGTCGGCTTGCTCCAGGCTCGGCAGCCGAGCCGTCGTCCGATTCCATTTCCGCGACTTGAGCCTTCCATGCAGGAACAGGTACATGCCCGAGAACACGCTCGAAATGGCCAGCGCCGCGAAAGAGCACAGCACGAGGCTGATATGTAGAATGAGCAGTTCATTGGCCAGCTTCCAGTCCGGAAGCGGGATTCCGCGGGAAGGTCCGCTGAACAGATTGAGCGCCAGCACCCCGAAACCGATGATGTTGACGAGAAACACGATGAATTCGATTCGGAAAAAGCGGCTGATGACGAGCGAAGTCGTCAGCAGGAGCCACGAAACCGCAAGCCAGTATTCGAATCTGGAAAACAGCGTCATGTCCAGATGGGACCAGATCCGGTACAGCACGTATCCAGTCTGAAGAACCCATACGAACACAAGCAGCCCTGCGCCCATCCGCTTCGCTCTCCGGTTCGCGTCGACGAAATCGGAGAAGTAGAACAGAAGGCTCAGGGCGTATAAATACAAAATCGTGTCGTAAATGGTGACCATGGCGCCCTCCTGACCTTGGAGATGAGGGCGATAATCCTGGCAGCCTAGCGCATGACCGCTGCAAAGGCGCCCTTGGACGGCTTGGCTTCTTCGTAGCCTTGGCGTGACGGATCACTTGTCCTCGCCGCTTGGCTCTTGACGGTCTTGGACGGCGCGCCGTCCTCCAGGGCAAACAGCTTGGCGAACAGCTCCATCGCCTCATCCGCTTTCTTATCGCCCGCAAGCTCCTTAATGCTGTGAATCGGATTTTGCACCATCTGGTTCAGCATGCTCTTGGTCAGCTTATGGATGACCTTCAGCTGCTGCTCGTCCAGTCCGGGCAGCTTCTTGGAGAGGCTGTCCATCGTCTGGCTATGAATATCCTCGGCCTTCTCCTGCAGGGAGCGGATCAGCGGCACGACGCCGAGCGTACGGTACCACTGATGGAATTCCTGCAAGCCGGCGGCGATCATGACTCCGATCTTCTCCGCCTCCTGGCGGCGATGCTCCATGTTCGACTCCACGATGCCTTCCAGATCGTCGATGTCGTACAGGAATACGTTCTCGACGGAAGCGATCTCGGGATCCAGGTCGCGGGGAACGGCGATGTCGATCATGAACAAAGGACGGGCTCTCCTGCGCTGCATGGCGGCCGCCACTTGCTCGCGGCTGAGCACATAACCTTGGGCTCCGGTCGAGCTGATGATGATATCGGCCTCATGCAGCCTCCGCTCCGCTTCTTCCATGGAGCAGGGTATGCCGCTGAATTTCTCCGCCAGCTCCGCCGCGCGCTCGAACGTCCGGTTGACGACGAGCACCCGGTCGGCTCCGTTCGCATACAAGTGCTTGGCCGTAAGCTCGCTCATCTTGCCGGCTCCGATGATCATGACCGTCTTGCGGTTGAACTGGCCGAAGATCCGCTTGCCGAGCTCCACGGCCGCATAGCTGACCGATACGGCCGACTCCCCGATCGACGTCTCGGTATGGGCGTTCTTGGCAAGAGTTACGGCTTGCTTGAATAGCATGTTGAAGATCGTGCCCGTCGCGCGCTGCTGCTGGGCGAGCAGGAAAGCATTCCGCACTTGGCCCAGGATCTGCGTCTCCCCTATGACCATGGAATCCAAGCCGCTTGCAACCCGGAACAGATGCTCGATAGCCCGATCGTCTTCATACATATAAAGATGGCTGGTGAATTCCTGCCGCGGGAGGCGGAACCACTGCTCCATGAACGTGCGGATATGGTGGCCGCACAGATGATGCCGGTCAACGACCGCATACAGCTCCGTCCGGTTGCAGGTCGCGACGATGACACCTTCCAGTATGCTTGGGGTCGCCTTGAGAGCTTCGACCGCACGGGGCAGATCGCTGTCCGCGATTGCGAAATTCTCCCTGATTTCGACAGGAGCCGTACGATAGTTGAGCCCGACCACAATAATATGCAAGTGACATCACCGCCTTATTTTCGTATCTAAGCTGCCTTGTCCGAGCAACTAATTTAGAATTATTATAACATAGTTTTTTGGGAGGGAAGACTCAAGTTATGACGTTTTTTTGACCGGCTCGCCAAAAGGAAGGAAATGTCTTGACGACAGCAGGACAGCCGGCTTCCGCCGGGCAAGAAGCCCATTCCGACAAAGACAACCATTTCATCCATTGTCTAGTTTAGGCCCGCAGCCCGATCTCTATTCCAGGCTTAAAAAAAATAACCATGGAGCCTTCCCATGGTTATTTGTACAGCAGGCTGGATGTTAAACCAGCTCGATTTGTTTCATTTCCGGTTCTACGACTTGCAGCTCACCCATTCCGCGAATCAGCTTCTTCGCGTGAGTGGCTTTAGGTTTCAGCACGGCCAGCATGTAATCGATCGCCAGCTGTGGGTCCACGGTCTCACCGCAGGTGTAGCAGTCAAGAGCAGCAAAGCCTCTTTCTGGATACGTGTGAATCGAGAGATGGCTTTCCGATAAGAGCACCAATACGGTTGCGCCTTGGGGCTCAAATTGTTTTGCCTGTACCGAGAGCACAGATGCTCCGCATGCTTCAGCAGCCTCTACCATGTGGGCTTGCAGAAACTCTGCGTTGTTAATGAGTTCGAAGTCTACTCCCCAAGCATCAACCGCAACATGTCTTCCGAAAGTCGAATATTCCATCTTCCGGCTCCCCCTTCCTAGGAATAAAATGATTAAAAATTTCATCCGCTAGGACCTACGTCATTCACTTCCCGAGGGATAACTCTCTCTCGCAACATATCCATGTCCTGAGTGAATCCTGGTTCCTATATTGGGTTTTTTTCAACGAAATTAAAAATACCATCTATCTATAGGAAATGCAACCTTTTTTTCTGTTAAAAAAAACCCGTTTTCCTGCACGCGGACAGCCCTTCTCCAGCTGCATGTCCGAAGCGGGCCCGCAAAAGGCGGAGGCATGAAAAAAGCCGCCCGGAGGCGGCATCGGAAAAAGCGGTCGGAATCAGGCTTCGAGAGCGAAAAGCCGGTCGGAATACAGTTTGAGGCTGCGGTCGATGTCCAGCTTCTCGGCTGCGCTTGCAGCATCGATGCGGCGATCGAGCAGCTCGTTGACAGCCTGCTGGATCCACTGGATTTCCCCCTCCACCGATTGGAGGCGGAAAGCACGCTCAAGCTCGCCCAGCGTGTCCTTGAACTGGTACACGATGCGGCTGCCCTTGGCGGTCAGCTCGGCGATCTGATGCACGGCGCCTGCTACATACTGATACGACATCGTATAATGGCTGTAGATGCGTTTGACGACGGCGTCGCCCTTGAAGGCCGCGACGGCCTTGCGAAGCGCATTGGTGAGCGCGACGTTGGTGATGCGGCAGGACCACTCGCATACAAAGCGATCTTCATCCTGCTGGAATACAAAGCGGACTTCTTCCCTCCCTGCACAGTCTTCGAGAACCGCCTCTTGGCTGCCGTTATCGAGCACCTTGACGCCAAGGCGTACTTGCTGCTCGTCAAAAAAACGGAGGAATCGGGTCATCTCATCGCGTGTCAGTCGCAGTTTGGCTTGAACGTACTCGGTGGCTATCCGCTGAGCCATAAAAATCTCCTCAATTCTTTGTTCTTCGAAGCTATGGTTGCAATGTTCACTGCCCGCTTGCATTCGCTCCAAAACCGTCCGAGCCTTCAATCGCTGTTGAACCCAGACTTCCTTCATTAGATTTCTAAGGAGGGAAATCCGTCTTCAAAGGCGACCGTCACCACTTTTCCGGCTTCGAACGCTTTTTCCGCATTCACGGGCAAATAAAAGACCTACAACCATTATACGGCATCGGCTCAAACGATTCCTGCCGGCCGGCCGCGATTATCCGCCGAATTTGAGAATTATCCGCTAGGAACCGTGATTGGCATCAAGAAAGATGCAAAATGCTTACAATTCCGGCGTTCCTTGAAGAACTTCTCCCTCATATCCTGCCGCGGACGCGATTACGCTCCATAATTCGTCTCTTCCATTACCCTTTTCGGAGGAGAACAAAACGACCCGGTCGCCCGCGCTTGCGCCGAGCGTCTGCTTGACCAGCTTGATCTGCTTGTCCCATTGGCTCTTCGGAATCTTGTCCGCCTTCGTGCAGACGATGCAGAAAGGAATGCCGTAATGCTTGAGCCAATCGAACATGAGCACGTCGTCTTTGCTCGGCGCATGGCGGATATCGACGACGAGCAGCACGAGCTTCAGCTCCTCGCGGCCCTGCAAATAGCGTTCGATCATTTTGCCCCAGGCTTCTCGTTCGGTCTTGGATACCTTGGCATAGCCGTATCCGGGAAAATCGACGAAGTAGACGGCCTCGTTGACCTTGTAATAGTTCAGCTGCTGCGTCTTGCCCGGCTGGGAGCTTGTCCGAGCGAGATTCTTGCGCATGATGAGCTTGTTGATGAGAGAAGATTTTCCGACATTCGAACGCCCTGCCAGAGCAATCTCCGGCAAGGCGTCGACAGGATATTGATGCGGCTGGACCGCACTGATGATAAATTCTGCATTCGTAATCTTCATAAAATCGGGGTCCCTGCTTTCTCTTCTGCGGCGGCCTGGCCGCCGCTTGTTCCGTCCTCTGCCGGCAGCAGCGCATGGCGGACGACTTCATCCATATGCGCGACGGGAACGAATTCCATCTGTTCGCGCACGCTGTCCGGGATATCCCGCAGGTCCCGCTCGTTGTCGAACGGCAGCAGCACCTTGCGGATGCCTGCCCGATGGGCGGCAAGCGATTTTTCCTTGAGGCCGCCGATTGGCAGCACACGGCCCCGGAGCGTGATCTCGCCGGTCATGGCGACTTTTTTATCCACCTTGCGGCCGGTAAGAGCCGATATCAGGGCAGTCGCCATCGTGATGCCCGCAGAAGGTCCGTCCTTTGGAATCGCGCCTTCGGGAATATGGATGTGGATATCGTTCTTTTCATGGAACTGCGGATCGATGCCGAGCTCCTCCGCCCGCGAGCGGGTGTAGCTGAAGGCGGCTTGCGCCGATTCCTTCATGACATCGCCGAGCTTGCCGGTAAGCGTAAGCTTGCCGGTGCCGGGGAGCACCGTCACCTCGATGACAAGCGTATCGCCGCCGACCTCGGTCCAGGCAAGCCCGGTGACGGCGCCGACCTGATCCTCCGCTTCGGCCATGCCGTAGCGGAACTTGGCCGGCCCCAGCCATTCCTTGATGACCGCCTCGTCGACCCGTATCGTTTCCCCTTCCGGCTGCGAGACGAGCCTTTTGGCCGCCTTGCGGGAGATGGCCGCGATCTGCTGCTCGAGATTTCGGACGCCGGATTCGCGGGTGTACTCGCGGATCAGCTGCAGGAGCGCCTCCGGCTCGATCTCCAGCTGCTCCTCCTTCAGGCCATGCTCCCTCTTCTGCTTCGGAATGAGGTAGCGGCGCGCGATCTGGCTTTTCTCCAGTTCCGTGTACCCGGGAATGTACAACACTTCCATCCGGTCCAGCAGCGGACGCGGGATGTTGTGCAGCGCATTGGCCGTCGTCACGAACATGACCGAGCTGAGGTCGAACGGCACCTCCACGAAATGGTCGCTGAACGTGCCGTTCTGCTCCGGATCCAGCACCTCCAGCAGAGCGGAAGCCGGGTCGCCCCGGAAATCCGAAGCCATCTTGTCGATTTCGTCGAGCAGGAATACCGGATTCATCGAGCCGGCATTCTTCATGCCTTGGATGATCCGTCCCGGCATGGCGCCCACATAGGTGCGCCTATGGCCGCGGATCTCCGCCTCATCCCGGACGCCGCCGAGAGAAATGCGGACGAACTCCCGTCCGAGCGACTTGGCGATGGAGCGGGCGAGCGAGGTTTTGCCGACCCCGGGAGGTCCGACAAGGCAAAGGATCGGTCCCTTCAGCTTTTGGACGAGCTTCTGGACCGCCAGATACTCCAGCACCCGCTCCTTCGGCTTCTCCAGTCCGTAATGGTCCTCGTCCAGCACTTCCTCCGCTTTGGCGAGATCAAGATCGTCCTCGGTCGCTTTGCCCCAAGGCAGCGACAAGAGCCAATCGATATAATTGCGGATGACGCCGCCCTCGGCCGAGGATGCCGGCATCTTCTCCAGCCGGTCGATTTCCTTCTCGACCTTCTCCTTGACCTTCTCGGGAAGCTCGGCGGTTTCCAGCTGGGAGCGCAGCTCCTCGACTTCTCCCGCACGGCCCTCGCGGTCTCCGAGCTCCTTCTGGATCGCCTTCATCTGCTCGCGAAGATAGTATTCTTTCTGCGTCTTCTCCATCTGCTTCTTTACGCGCTGGCTGATCTTGCGCTCCAGCTCCAGCACCTCGCGCTCGTTGTTCAGGAAATCGAGCAGCTTCTCCAGCCGGGCGCGCACGTCGACCGTCTCGAGAATCTCCTGTTTGTCCTTGATCTTGAGCGACAGATGGCTCGTTATGACATCGGCCAGACGGCCGGGCTCGTCGATATCCGATACAGCGGCATGCGTCTCCGGCGTGACTTTCTTGGACAGCGTGATGTAATGCTCGAACTGGTTCAGCACCGTGCGCATGAGGGCGTCGATCTCCGGATCGGTCGATTCCTCTTCCGGAAGCTCCCGGATCGACACCTCGTAAAACTCCTCGCGGGCGACGTAATCCTGGATCTCCGCCCTCGTAACGCCTTCCACCAGCACCCGGATCGTGCCGTTGGGCAGCTTCAGCATCTGGCGCACCCGGGCAATGGTGCCGATTCGGTAAATATCCTCTTCGGTCGGCTCTTCGATATTCACTTCCGATTGCGAGCAGAGGAGGATCATATGATCGTCGAGCATGGCCCGGTCAAGCGCCTTGACCGATTTCTCCCTTCCCACATCCAGATGAAGCACCATGCTGGGGTATACAAGCAGCCCCCGAAGCGGGAGCAGCGGCAGCCTGCGGCTTCTTCCTTTGGCAGGTCCCATGCCAACACCTCCCATTTAGATAGTCCCCCTATTGTATCATTCCCGAGAATCCGCCTGCAAATAGGGCACCTGCGGCGTCAGGAACAAATCGCTGATCGTTGCCGGCTCGGAAATGTCCTCCACGGCTTCCTCCGCCATGAATCCTTGCGGGAAGACCGTCTGGAACACTTCCTCCACCCGATCGACCGGAATGACACGCAGACCGTTCAAGCCTGCGAAAATTTCTTGCCAATTGTCCTTCGGAATATAGACCGTGTCGGCACCGGCCTGGAAGGCGGCCTCCACCTTGGCCAGCACGCCGCCGACGGGCTTGACGTTGCCGTGGATTCCCACTTCCCCGGTCATTGCGATCCGGTGGTCCACCGGAATGCCGCGGATGGCGGATGTGATCGCGGTCGCCATGGCGATTCCCGCCGACGGTCCGTCGATCGGCGTGCCGCCCGGGAAGTTGATGTGGAGATCGAAGTCATGCGGCCTCATGCCGATGCGGCGAAGCATCGTGATGACATTTTCCACGGAGCCTTTGGCCATGCTCTTGCGCCGGAGCGTCCGCTGTCCGCCTCCAAGCTCTTCTTCGTCGACGACACCCGTAATGGTGAAGGAGCCTTTGCCGGAAGCGGCCGGAATCGCGCTCACTTCGATTTCCAGCAGCGTGCCCATATTGGGGCCGTATACGGCAAGGCCATTGACGAAGCCGACCTGAGGCGCGGCGGGGATCTTGCGGTCCGGACGCGGCGGGATCTGGCTGCTGTTCACGACCCACTCGATATCGGCTGCGCCGATGCCCTCCCGCTTTTCCGACAAGGCAAGGCCGGCGGCAAGCTGGATGATGTTGACCGCTTCGCGGCCGTTGGTCGCATAGCGCTTGACCACATCCACCGCCTCAGGGCAAGGGGCGAAGCCGATTTTCTTCACCGCGTTGTCGGCGATTTCTGCGATCTCCTCCGGCAGCAGCGGCCGGAAGTAAATCTCCATGCAGCGGGAACGGAGCGCCGGCGGCAAATCCTGCGGAGACCGGGTCGTCGCTCCGACGAGACGGAAGTCGGCCGGCAGGCCGTTTTGGAAAATGTCATGGATATACATCGGAATATTCGGATCCTCGGAGTGGTAGTAGGCGCTCTCGAGGTACACCTTGCGGTCTTCCAGAACCTTTAACAGTTTATTCATCTGGATGGGATGCAATTCCCCGATTTCGTCGATGAACAGCATGCCTCCATGCGCCTTCGTCACAGCGCCCGGCTTGGGCTGCGGAATGCCGGCCACGCCCATCGCTCCGGCTCCCTGGTAGATCGGATCATGCACGGAGCCGATCAGAGGATCGGCGATTCCGCGCTCGTCGAAGCGGGCCGTCGTGGCGTCGATTTCCGTGAACTTCGCTTCCGCCAGAAACGGGGACGTCGGATTTTTCTTCGCTTCCTCCAGCACGACCCGGGCTGCGGCCGTCTTGCCGACTCCCGGGGGACCGTAGACGATGACATGCTGAGGATTGGCGCTGCAGAGCGCCGCCTTCATCGCGCGAAGACCGTCGCGCTGCCCGACGATGTCCTGCATTGTCTGCGGACGCGTCTTCTCCGCGAGCGGTTTCGTCAGCGAGATGGAGCGAAGCTTCCGGAGCTTATCCATTTCCTTGCGCGATTCCTTGTCCACGGCGGACCGGTTCGTGCGCTGGCTGCGCAGCATATTCCAAAAGTAGACCCCGATTACGACAGCGAAAAATACCTGAACCAGCATCAAAAACAAGCTTAACGTCATGCTTACCCGCTCCTCTCAAGCGTTTCCGGAATAAAAGACCCATACCGGATAGTATTGCCTGCGGCGCCAGGTTTAAATCCGACTTTTCCGAATTAGATTCAATCCGAATTGCAGCTCCTGCACATCCTCGCATCCCTCTGCGGCTTCGACGGCCATGCCTTGATGGAATTTCGACGAATCCAACAAACGCAGCTTCTCGAGCATGCCGGAACAGCGGTCCGATACTCGAGAAGCATGCCGGAACAGCGGTCCGATGCAAATGCCCGGCACAGCTTCGTGCAGCATGCCGGACAGCGGTCCGCTTAAGCAAAACATCAAAAAGCGCATGCCTGCCAGCATGCGCTCCGCTTGCGGCTATGACGCCGCCGGCTTCGATTCCGTCTTTTCTTTTTCAGACCCCGTCCTCCGGTTCACGAGCACGATGCTGGCCAGCACGAGAACAAGCCCCGCGACAAGCCGCATTGTCACCTGCTCTCCCATGAACAGCACGCTGACGATCAAGGCCACGACCGGAATGAGGAATGTGTATACCCCGACTGTACTCGCCTGCCCCGAACCGACCAGCGTGAAGAAAGCCAGCCATCCGAGCGCGATGACAAATACAGAAATAAAGACGAGCTCAAGCCAGAAAGTTCCCGTCCAGCGGATAGCGGCGTACGATTCCGATGCGGCTGCGCCGGAAGCGAACAGAAGGACGCTGCCGATCAGAAGCTGCATGGCGGTCATCCATACGATATCGACCCGGCCTCCCACCCGCTTCATGTAGACCGTTCCGATGCACCAGCTCAGCGCCGAGGCCAGCGCCAGCAGCACGCCTTCGAGCGATAATCCGGAGCCGATGCTGCCGACGCTGATGACGGCCACGCCGGCGAAGCCGACCAGCAGGCCGGCCAGCTTGGACCCGTGCATGCCTTCGCCCAGCCATAGCCAGGCTGCGATTCCCAGAAGGACCGGCTGCAGGAATACGATCGCGGAAAACAGGCCCGCCGGCATGTATTGGAGGCCGACCGTCTGCAGCCCATAGTACAACGTAATGTTGAGCACGCCGGCTGCCGCATAATAGATCCCGTTCGACCTCAGCCGCAGCTGTCTCCATCGGGGAGCTGCGACGGCGCACAGGATCAGTCCCCCAAGCAGCGTCCTCAGTCCTGCGAACAGGAGAGGGGGGCTGAATTGAAGGGCCGCCTTGGACAGCGGCCAGTTGACGCCCCATACGAGAATGAGAAAAGCCAGATAACTGACAGTCTGTCTCTTCGAAAGCTTGCTCAAGATCAACCCTTCTCTCTTGAATCTGGCCATGAAAAAAACCGGCAGCGCTAGGGCTGGCCGGTCATGAACGTCTTTACGTGCGGCTTACGCAGGCAGATGCTCCTTGCGCCCCGGAATTTCTCCCGTCGCCTCGAACACGCGGACGATTTCGTCGATTTCCTTCTTGAGCTCCGAGAGCAGCTCCTGCTCGGGAACTTTGCGGATCATCTCTCCATACCGGAACAGCATGCCTTCCCCGCGCGCGCCGGCGATGCCGATATCGGCTTCGCGAGCTTCGCCGGGACCGTTGACGGCGCAGCCGAGCACCGACACCTTGATCGGAACCTTGATCTTGGAGATGTACTCCTCGACTTCATTGGCGATGGAGAACAAGTCGATATCGAGCCGGCCGCAAGTCGGACAGGAGATGAGCGTCGCCGCGTTGGTGATGAGTCCGAATGTCTTCAGCAGCTCGCGCGCGACCTTGACCTCTTCGACCGGGTCCGCGCTCAGCGAGATGCGCACGGTGTTGCCGATGCCCATCGCGAGCAGGGCGCCGATGCCGGCCGAGCTCTTGATCGTGCCGGAATGGAGCGTCCCCGCCTCGGTAATGCCCAGATGGAGCGGATACTTGATCTTCTCGGCCGCCATGCTGTAGGCCGCGATCGCCATCGGCACGTCGGATGCCTTGAGCGACACGATGATGTCATGGAAATCGAGCTCTTCGAGAATGCCGATATGGAAGAGCGCGCTCTCTACCATCGCTTCGGGAGTCGGATAGCCGTACTTCTCCAGCAGATGGTTTTCCAGGGAACCTGCGTTGACACCGATCCGAATCGGAATGCCCTTGTCCTTGCAGGCTTTGACGACCGCTTCGACTTTCTCGCGGCGGCCGATGTTGCCGGGATTGATGCGGACCTTGTCCACCCCGTTCTCGATCGCCAGCAAGGCAAGCCGATAATCGAAGTGAATGTCGGCGACGAGCGGAATATGGATGCGGCTCTTGATCTCCTTGATCGCTTCCGCCGCTTCCTTGTTGTTGACCGTAACCCGGACGACCTGGCAGCCGGCTTCCTCCAGACGGAGTATCTCCGCTACCGTCGCTTCCACATCCGCGGTCTTGGTCGTGCACATGCTCTGGATGATGACTTCGTTGCTGCCCCCGATCGTCAGATCCCCTACTCGGACGGGCACGGTGTCTTTGCGAGAATACATTATGATCTCTCCCTATGAAACGCCAAAGTCCACCCTGCGAGGACCGCTGAAAAAAGGTCCGGCAGGGTGGAACGATGACGAGAGTTAAGGCTTGAAGCCCGTCATCGAAGGATGTTTCGTCCCTTCAACTCAGGCGCTTTCTTCTTTTTTCTTGCCCTTTTTGGCGGTCAGCTCCGGAATGACCCGGTCTTGGACAACCTTCTCCGTGATGACGCAGGTGCTCATCTCCTCGCGTGAAGGAGCTTCGTACATGATCTCCAGCATGATGCCCTCGATGATGGCGCGGAGGCCGCGAGCGCCTGTGTTGCGCTTGATCGCTTCCTTCGCGATGGCGTCCAGGGCGCCTGCATCGAACTCGAGCTTGACATTGTCCATCTCCAGAAGCTTCTGGTACTGCTTCACGAGAGCGTTCTTCGGTTCGGACAAAATGCGCACCAGAGCCGGCTCGTCAAGCGGCTCCAGCGTCGAGATGACCGGCAGCCGGCCGACGAATTCCGGAATCAAGCCGAATTTCAGCAGATCTTCCGGCAGCACGAGGGAAAGGTATTCCCCGGCTTTCATGTCTTTGGTGCCGTCCGCGCCGGTGCTGAAGCCGATCACTTTTTTGCCGATGCGGCGCTTGATGATCTGCTCCAGGCCGTCGAACGCGCCGCCGCAGATGAACAGGATATTCGTCGTGTCGATCTGGATGAATTCCTGATGCGGATGCTTGCGTCCGCCCTGCGGAGGAACGGATGCCACGGTGCCTTCGAGGATTTTGAGCAGCGCCTGCTGCACGCCCTCGCCGGACACGTCGCGGGTAATGGATGGATTCTCGGACTTGCGGGCCACTTTATCGATTTCGTCGATGTAGATGATGCCGCGCTCGGCCTTCTCGACATCGTAATCGGCGGCCTGAATAAGCTTGAGAAGGATGTTCTCGACGTCCTCGCCCACATAGCCGGCTTCCGTGAGGGAAGTCGCGTCGGCAATGGCGAACGGAACGTTGAGGATCTTGGCCATCGTCTGCGCCAGAAGCGTCTTGCCGGAGCCTGTAGGGCCGACGAGCATGATGTTGCTCTTCTGCAGTTCCACGTCTTCCAGCTTGTTCTGGGAATTGACGCGCTTGTAATGGTTGTATACCGCTACGGACAGCGATTTCTTCGCGGCTTCCTGGCCGATGACGTAGGAGTCCAGAATGCCGCGGATATCCTTCGGCTTCGGAATATCCTTCAGATCGAGCTCTTCTTCGTGGCCGAGCTCTTCTTCGACGATCTCGGTGCACAGCTCGATGCATTCATCGCATATATAAACGCCGGGACCGGCTACCAGCTTGCGTACTTGATCCTGGGACTTGCCGCAGAACGAGCATTTGAGCTGGCCCTTTTCTTCGTTGAATTTAAACACTTGATCACCCCTTGGAGGAAGATGTTACAGAACTCCGGCTTCCGGAACGGCAATAACCTTGTCGATCAGACCGTATGCCTGGGCTTCGTCCGCGCTCATGAAGTTGTCGCGGTCCGTATCCCGGTCGATCTTCTCGTAAGGCTGTCCTGTGCGGTCGACATAGATCTGGTTCAGCTTCTGCTTGGTCTTGAGAATCCAGTCCGCGTGGATCTTGATGTCCGAGGCCTGGCCTCGAACGCCGCCCAGCGGCTGATGGATCATGACCTCGCTGTTGGGAAGCGAGAAGCGCTTGCCCTTGGCTCCTGCGGTCAGCAGCAGGGACCCCATGCTGGCGGCCATGCCTACGCAGATCGTGGAAACATCCGGCTTGATGAATTGCATTGTATCATAAATACCCATGCCGGCCGTGACCGAACCGCCGGGCGAGTTGATGTACAGGTGGATATCCTTCTCCGGATCGTCAGCCGCAAGGAAGAGCAGCTGGGCGATGATGGAATTGGCGACGTCATCGTCGATGGCGCTGCCAAGAAAGATAATCCTGTCCTTGAGGAGACGGGAATAGATATCGTAAGATCGTTCACCGCGGTTTGTCTGTTCGACTACGATAGGGACCAAATTCATGCGACCAACCTACTTTCCATTGTGGAATTCAGATACACGACCATTTTATCACGTTCGGACATCCCCTGTCATTTTTGCAGGCAGTACGGGGATGAACGCGAAAGTTCCGGCTGTGTTGAATCTTATGTAGGGGGGAACTCCCCCATTCCTTCGGCAGCGCAATCCATGCCGAAGCGGCACTCATAAAGCTTATGTGGTAAAAATAAGGCACGTGCGGATGACGTGCCTTACGGGATGCTTCCTCGGACGCGGAATTCTTAAGCGACTTCGGTTGCGACTTTGCTGTTGTCAAGAAGGAACTTGATCGTCTTGCGAAGCTTCAGGTCTTCCTTCATGTTGTCGAGGTTGCCGTTGCGCTCGAAGATCTCGCGCAGCTCGGCTGCCGGACGGTTGTAGGATTTGGACAGGTTCTCGAGCTCTTCGCCGACTTCGTCCTCGGAGATCTCGATGTTCTCCTGCTTGGCGATGGCATCCAGAACCAGGTTGTTCAGGACGCGCTTCTGGGCGTCGGCGCGCATCTGCTCGCGCAGAGCGGCTTCGTCCTGGCCGGAGAACTGGTAGTACAGGTCCATGTTGAGGCCTTGCTGGCGGATGCGGTTCTCGAAGTCGCGGAGCAGGAAGTCCACTTCGCTGTTGATCATCGCTTCCGGAATTTCAACTTCGGCAGCTTCGGCAACCTTGTCGACGAGCGCGTTCTCGCGAGCCTGCTCGCTCTCTTGCTGCTTGCGCTCCTTGAGCTTGGAGGACAGATCCTGCTTGAACTCGTCCAGCGTATCGAACTCGCTCACATCCTTGGCGAACTCGTCGTCCAGGGCAGGCAGGTTCTTGCGCTTGATTTCATGCAGCTTGACCTTGAATACGGCAGGCTTGCCGGCCAGGTTCTCCGCATGGTACTCCTCGGGGAAAGTCACTTCGACGTCCTTGAAGTCTCCCGTCGCCATGCCGACGACCTGCTCCTCAAAGCCTGGGATGAAGGAGTTGGAGCCCAGCTCGAGCGTGTAACGCTCGGCTTGTCCGCCTTCGAAAGCCTCTCCGTCGACGAAGCCTTCGAAATCGATGACGGTTACGTCGCCGTTCTCGGCAGCGCCTTCTTCAACGACAACGAGCTCGGCATGGCGCTGCTGGAGGCGATCCAGCTCCGCGCTCAGCTCTTCTTCGGTTACTTCGGCATCGGCCGCCGCAACTTCGACGCCTTTGTAATCGCCAAGCTTCACTTCGGGCTTGACGGTTACTTTTGCCTTGAATTTGAAGGATTCGCCCTTGGCGAACTGCTCGATGTCGATCTCCGGACGGTCAACCGGCTCTACGCCCGTTTCCTTGAGGGCATCGGCATACGCCGTCGGAAGCAGGATGTCGATCGCGTCCTGGTAGAGGCTCTCCACGCCGAAGCGGGATTCGAACATGCCCCGCGGTACTTTGCCTTTGCGGAAGCCCGGAACGTTCACGCGGCCTACGACTTTCTTGAATGCCTGGTCGAGCGCGTCCTTGACCTGCTCCGCTCCGACTTCAACGTCGATCGAGACGACGTTCGTTTCTATTTTCTCCCAAGTAGCTGCCATTTATGCTGTCCCCTCCAAAAAATAGGCGCCTTGCGCCGAATATACACGTGTAATAAACCACTCCATTATAATGAATCCGCCCATCGATTACAAGAGAAGTCAGCGTTCGCCGTATCCTTCCTGCAAATCCGTTATTTGGCGCAGGGAGCGGCAAGCCTGCTCGTAGCGGAATCGGAGCTCTCCGGTAATGCCGTATGTATGCCTGATCTCGTCCTCATCCGCGGACCCGTATACAGCCAGCAGAAGGGTAAGGTGAAGCGCCGCCGCATGGCTGTCGACTGCGGCCTCTTCCTCGCTCAGCATGCGCTCGTAGGCCGAGCTGCCGTAAAGGTACTGCAGGCACTCCTTCCACAGCTCGCGGGCGAAATGCGGAAGCGTCGGATCCGCCGTCTCGGCGACTCCCTCCACCCTCTCCACGATGCGCCGCACCGGAACGGGGTAGTCCTCCAGAGCGAGCGGGGTGCGTTCAATCTCCAGCTCGACCCGCTCGCCGAGACGCTCCAGCCGCACGGTCCCGGCCACGCCTCTGCGCTTCAGGCACTGCAGAGCCTTGTACTGGACGACGGGATGAAGCTTCTCTTCCTCCAGCCAGCCGAGAATCGAGTCGTCGACCTCGGGGCTTCGCAAATGAGCCGCCCTCTCCAGCGCGAGCAGCTGCTGGTCGAGCATCGGGTGGTTCTTCATGATATACAGAACCTGCTGCACGTAGGATTCGTCCTGATCCCCGCCCGACAGCGCAGCCTGGCGAAGCTCTTCCTCGTCGGGATCCTCCTCCTCCCTGTCCCCCGTATCGGGAAATGCCGCTTCCAGCCAGGCCAGAAGACTTTCCCATTCCTCATAGTTGCGCTGCTCGCCGCGCGTCTGCAGCAGGAACTGGAGCAGCCTCTTGGCCTCTCCATACTGCTCGGCTTCGAGCATCCGCGTCAGCTGCTCCTGATAGTGATCGAGCGTCCCGGGCAGCAGATAGACATTATGTTCTTTCTCCTCGCGGGGAAAATCGTTGGAAGTCGTAATGGTACCACCGCCTTGTTGTCTCTGACGCCAATTATTCACCAAATTACGCGTCAATTATAACATGCCATACTCAAAAGGAGAACTTTAGGCCCGCTGCAAGCGTTCGGAAGGCCGCGGGACGCCTCTGTGAAACCGGTTGGAAAAACAGTTCGCAAAAAGCTTGATTTATGCAAGTTATTCCTGTAGTATCAGGAAGTATCATTTTTCGAGGTCCGCAGCATCAGCTGTCCGGCTTCCCAGTTGTCCCGGTAGCTCAGTCGGATAGAGCATGCGCCTTCTAAGCGCACGGTCGGGGGTTCGAATCCCTTCCGGGACGCCATTTTCCTGATCCGGCACAAGCCCCTTCTTCGAGAAGGGGCTTTTTTCTATGCCCGCGCATGGATTCTCCTTCCCCACGCACACTAGAGATATAGGCCGGTCTAATCGGCAACCCTGGAGGTGCACGCCCATGCTCTGGCTCCCGCTCGCCCTGCTCTCCGCGGCAGCAGCCGCTCTCGTCTCCGTATTCGGCAAGATCGGGCTCCAAGACATAGACGCGAACAGCGCCACGGCCTTGCGCGCGGTCGTCATGGCCTTGTTCCTGCTGGCGGTCGTCGCTGTACAGGGCAAATTCGGCCAGCTGGCCGACATCGCCGCCCACAAGCGCTCGCTCGGCTTCATCGCCCTCAGCGGAACGGCCGGCGCTGTCTCCTGGCTGTTCTACTTCCTCGCCCTGAAGGTGGGCAAAGTCGCGCAGGTCGGTCCCGTCGACAAGCTGAGCGTCGTGCTCGCGATCGTCATCGCCGTTCTGTTTCTCGGAGAGAAGCTCACGCTCTGGAACGGTGTCGGAGTCGTCCTGATTGCGGCCGGGGCGATTTTGACCTCGCTCAAATAGCAAAAAACAAAAAAACTGCACCGGCATCTTCCGCTTTGGAAAGACGCGGTGCAGCCCCGCGGAACTCCGCCTGCCTCCGGAACGGAATCGAGGCCGCTTCAGCCGACTATTTCGAGCAGCTGCCTGGCGGTAAAGGAATCCGTCACCACCGTGTTCGGATATCCCCCCCGCATAGCCGCGTACATCGCCTCGACTTTTTTGATGCCGCCCGCAACGAGAATGGAATGCTCCTTGGATCGGAGCTCTTCGAGGCGGATGCCGATCGTGCGCGCATCCAGCTCCTCGTTGCAGATGTCCCCGTCGATGTCGATGAATCGGGAGCAGATATCCCCCTTGCCTGCTCGATGCACGGTCTCCAGCTCCTCCGGCCGCAAATACTGGGCCTGGACAAGCACGGAATCGACGGTCGGCACGCCGACGGTGAACACGGCGATGTTGGCCTCCCTGCCGATCTCCAGAATCTTGGATATGTGGCGGTCCGCTTCAATCGCCCGGCGGACGAAGGGCTCGTCGACGATGGCCGGAAGCGGCAGCAGATGGGGAGGCGTATTGAACGCCCCGCCGAATAAATGAACGATCTCGGAGGCGTATGTATTCGTCTCGGAATAACTGAGCCCGCCGTTCAGCTGGACGACGCGGACATCCTTGACGCTCTTCATCGGCAGCCTCTGGGCGACCTCGTAAAGCGTCGTTCCCCATGTCACGGCGATCGTATCCCCGGCCTTGACGATCTCGTAGAGGTGGGCGGCGGCCGCTTCGCCGATATATTTCTTCACTACGGCATCGTCATGGGACGGGGTCGAGACGACAATGACCCGGTTAAGCCCGAATGTCTCCTCCAGCCGCCGGCAAATCCGGTCATGGTTCTCCTGCGGATCGTGAATCGTGATCTGGACGATGCCCTCCGTCTTGGCCTGCTGCAGGAATCTCGACACGGTCGGCCGGGATACGCCGAGCAGACGCGCGATATCCTGCTGGCTGTAGTCCATTTGATAATACAGCCTCGCGGCTTCCACCATTTTTTCTATTTTCTCCGACATAGAACCACTCCGTATTCGCGCCGCTGCTTCATTTTGTCCATTATAGAATCCTTTAGCGATTAAAAGCAATGAAAGATTGGCGAAACGGGCGCGCATTGAAAAACGCCGGCGTTTCATCGTTTTTGCCTGCCCTCGCCGGGGTAAAGACATGCAAATGCGCAGGCAAGCGCCGCCGGCCTCTTGTCAGGCAAAGGACATCTGCATGGAGGACATAGAATGCAGGCTTGTGCCGTATCTATTTTACAGACTGAAAACGGAGGGGCCTGTTATGCCGATGAAACAAAAATTCAATCTGAAGGACTTCGTCAAGAACATGATCAGCCGCTTCCAGGATGACGAAGTGCCTGCCATGGGCGCCCAGCTTACCTATTACCTGCTGCTGGCCTTCTTCCCGTTCTTGATCTTCATCGTCAGCATCGTCAGCTTCATGGATATGTCCGGAGACGATGTCATCGAACAATTGCTGCTGCTCATGCCGGAGGACGGGGGCAATACCGTCCGCGACATCATCCATGAAGTGTCCGGCAACCGCAACGGAGCTCTGCTCTCGATCGGGATGATCGCGACCATCTGGGCGGCCTCGAACGGCATCAATGCCGTCATCAAAGGGCTCAACAAAGCCTACGACGAGGAGGAGAACCGCCCCTTCTGGAAAGTCCGGGGCATCTCGATCATCGCGACCATCGTGCTCGCCGTCGTCATCATACTCGTCATGCTCATGCTCGTCTTCGGAAAGACGATCGGCGAATACCTGTTCCAGCTGCTCGACTATCCGAGCGGGTTCGAGCCGATCTGGAATATCGTCAGCTACCTCGTCCCGTTCGCCGCGATGATCATGGTGTTCACCCTGCTGTACTGGATTACGCCCAACCGCCGGCTCTGCTTCCGCGAAGTTCTGCCGGGCGCCGTCTTCGCGACGATCGGCTGGATCGCGACCTCGCTCCTGTTCTCGATCTACGTCAATCAATTCGGCAACTACAGCAAAACGTACGGCAGCCTGGGCGGAGTCATCGTCCTTCTTACCTGGCTGTACCTCAGCTCCATCATCATCATTCTCGGCGGCGAGATCAATGCGGCCTTGAAGTTCGGCCAGGACGGCATTCAAAAAAAACCTCAGAAAACATTCGGCCTGCATCTGCCCTTCACCCGCAAGAACGGGAAAGACAAGCGGATTCCGATGTAAAAGGCTCCCCGCGAACAGAACAACAGGGACGGCCGCCAAGCCATTGAAAAGGCTCGGCGGCCGTCCCTGTTGATGTCTTGCATGCCATCAGCCGAGCAGCCTGCCGAGCTCGGAGCGTACCTGTCCGCTGCTTAGAACCTGCTGCTTGAACGTTTCGCGGCGGCCCCAGTCGGTCTTGCCGTTTTCGTTTTCGAACCACTGCATCGTAATCTCTTCATAGGCGGTATGCATGCTGTTGTCGAACCAGTCTGTCAGCAGGTCCGCGTCGCTGCGCACGATGGAGACGAGGTCGTAGTCCTCGTCCCTGGAGAGGCTGAAGTACGCCAGAACCTGCTCGCACTGCGGATCGTCGGTGCTCACCTGCACCTCTCCGCAAGGGATTCCTTCCTTGTCGACGGAACGGACGACCTTGGCTTCGATCACATTCACCCTTTGAGTCCCCCGATCTCCATGTTCATGGATTCGATATGCTTCCGCGTCCCTTCGGTGCCGAGCCGGTAGATCAAGGTATAGATCTGCTTGATCAGCCCCTCGTAGCCCCGGTTCATTTCCTCCAGGCTGGCGGAGCCGAAGGGGCTGCTGTGGAAATGGGCCATTTCCGCCTCATCCATGCTCGAGAGCTCCGCGAACAGCGCCTTCAGCCCGTCGCGCTCATGCTCGTTCGCGACGATCTCCAGCTCATAGGAGGCCGCCTCCCCATCCTCCAAAACCTGGCCGGCTCCGACGGAGACATAGTAGGTCTTGCGCTGCCCTTCTTCTTCATAGACATTCACAGATGTCGACAGCTCCTTCCTTTAACCGTCAAATTCCTTTGTAGTGTCTCCCTGCGGACAGACATGTTATGCCTGAATTCCGCATATTCATGGTAGTACGTCGTTTCATGCCGCAAGCATCGATTCGGGGAGAGCAGGCGGACGAAGTACGGACGCCGCAAACGATATCAGGCGGATGATCTCATGGTTTCCGCTTTTTTTGCCCGACCTTTTAGAACAAGAGAGGAATGAATAACCCATGTGCGGATTCACCGGATGGATCGATTGGAATCGCGACCTGACGCTGCACAGCGACGACCTGGAGCGGATGACGTCGACGCTTGCCCTGCGGGGACCCGACGCTTCGGGCACCTGGATCTCGGGACCTTGCGCGCTCGGGCATCGCAGGCTGTCGGTGATGGATCCCGAGAAGGGCGCACAGCCCATGATTCGCAATCAGGATGACGGCAAATTCGTCATCGTTTATAACGGAGAACTGTACAACGCGCCGGAGCTGAAAAGAGAGCTGGAATCCAGAGGGCGCGTCTTCTCGACGACCTGCGATACCGAAGTGCTGCTGGCCTCTTATATGGAGTGGGGAGCCGCTTCCGTAGAAAAGTTCAACGGCATCTTCGCCTTCGCCATTTGGGATGCCAAGGAGGAAAAGCTGTTCCTCGCGCGCGACCGGGTCGGAGTCAAGCCTCTGTTCATCAGCCAGGCTGGCGGCCAGTTCATCTTCGGCTCGGAGCCGAAAGCTCTGCTCGCCCATCCCGCCGTGAAGCCCGAGGTCGGCGCTCAAGGAATCGCCGAGCTGTTCATCGTCGGTCCGGCCCGGACTCCCGGAGTCGGCGTCTACAGCCAGCTCACCGAGCTGCTGCCGGGAAAATGCATGACCGTCGACCGCAGCGGCGTCCGTACCCATACGTATTGGGAGCTTCGAAGCTGCGAGCATGAGCACAGCGTCGAGCAGACAGCCGCGCATGTCGGCGAGCTGCTTCGCGATACGCTGGAGCGCCAGCTCGCCTCCGACGTGCCGATCGGCACGCTGCTGTCGGGCGGCCTGGATTCAAGCGCCCTGACTTCTCTCGCCGTGAATTTCCTGAACCGCTCCGGCGGCGCGCAGCTGCATACGTTCTCCGTCGACTATGTCGACAACGACAAGCATTTCAAGTCCCATGCCTTCCAGCCCAACTCCGATGCCCCCTGGATTCAGAGAATGAGGGATTATCTCGGCACCGAGCATCACGACGTCTATTTCGACACGCCGGATCTGGTCGCCGCTCTGGATGACGCGCTGACCGCGCGCGATCTTCCCGGCATGGCGGATGTCGATGCTTCGCTGCTGCTGTTCTGCCGGGAAATCAAGAAGGATGTTACCGTGGCCATCTCGGGAGAGGCGGCCGATGAAGTCTTCGGCGGTTATCCATGGTTCCACCGCGAGGAGTCGCTGAACGCCTCCACGTTCCCATGGGCGCTCGCCTCGGGGATGAGGGCCGAACTTCTCTCGCCGGAAATGCGGGAATGGGTCCGCCCGCTGGAATACATCGGCGACCGATATTCAGAAGCGGTTGCGGCCGTTCCCCATTTGAAGGGAGAAACGGAGAAGCAGCGCAAAATGCGGACGATGTCCTACCTCAACATCACCCGCTTCATGCCGACGCTTCTCGACCGGAAGGACCGGATGAGCATGGGCGCCGGGCTCGAGGTCCGGGTTCCGTTCTGCGACCATCGCCTCATCGATTACGTGTTCAACATTCCATGGGAGATCAAAACCTCCGGCGATCGCGAGAAGGGCATTCTGCGTCAATCGCTTCGCGGCGTCCTGCCCGATGACGTGCTTTTCCGCAAAAAAAGCCCTTACCCGAAAACCCACAATCCAGCCTACCTGAATGCGGTGCGCTCCAAGCTGCTGGATGTGCTCGACGATCCGTCCTCTCCGATCCTCCCTCTCATCGACACGGCCAAAGTCCGCGAGATCGCGGGCTCGGACGCCGCCAGCTCCAATATTCCCTGGTTCGGCCAGCTCATGTCCGGCCCCCAGCTGTTCGCCTATCTTTACCAGGTCAACCGCTGGCTGAAGGAATACAAGGTGTCGATCCGATAGCAAAAGCCGCCGCGGCATCGCGTGAAACGCGATGCCGCGGCGGCTTTGTTTTATAGGTGGTGGTATTCAGGCGCTGGTGTTCGATGAGCGTTCGAATCCGGGAACGACCCCGTTGGAGAATCTGCTGCTTATTATCGGACATCAGATCCGCTATTTGGCCTAAAACTAACATTCTCATTTTTTTAACGGACATCCGTTCCGTTATTTGAACCGCTACTATCTGTATCCCGCTATTTGTTCACAAATAACGGATCGTATGTCCGATAAAATCGCAGTTACTCGATTACAGCTCAATTAACGGATCGTATGTCCGATAAAATCGCGGTTACTCGATTACAGCTCAATTAACGCATCGTATGTCCGACAACTTCGCGGTTACTTGGTCACAGTTCGAATACCGAATCGCATGTTCCAATACTTGACGGCTACTCGGTTGCAGCTTAACTATCGGATTGCATATACCCTAACTTCGCTGCTACTCGGTTAAAGCTAGAATAACGGATCACAGGTCCGATAACTTCGCGGTCTACTCAGCAGCAGCTCGACTTACGCCCGTATGTCCCATATAGAGGCTCGTTGTTCAATCACACCTTGAATACAGTCCCCTGTTTCGGATTGCTCAATAGATACTGCTGGACCGGCTGAATCAGCCCTGCAGCTTTTCGAGCAGCGAGCGCAACGCCGCGCCGCGATGGCTGGCGGCTTGTTTCTCCTCCATGCTCAGCTCCGCCGCCGTGCGGCGAAGGGCAGGGATCCAGAGCAGGGGGTCATAGCCGAAGCCGCCTGCGCCGCGGGGGCTGTCGATGATATAGCCTTCCATCGAGCCCTCGCTTTCGATAAAGCGTTCTTCGGCAGGCACATAGAGGGCGAGGGCACACTTGAAGCGAGCTGTGCTTAGCAGATGAATGCCATCTGGGGCTCCTTCCGCTATTGGAGAATGTCCAGCGCCATCCGAGGCTCCGTTCGATACCGGCGAATGTCCAGCGCCTTCGGTCGCCTCGTCCGATACCGGCGAATGTCCAGCGCCATCCGAATCATCCGAGCCGGATGCTTGGTTTTTCGCCGATCCAAGCGGAACTGCTCCAGCAGATTGCTCAACCGATTCCGCCGCTCCATCGGGAACTACCGCCTCTGCCGAAGCGAGCTCTGCCAGCAGCTTGGCGTTGTTGTCCGCATCCGCCGCGCCCGGTCCCGCGTACCGCGCCGAGTAGATGCCAGGAGCTCCGCCGAGCGCATCCACGCATAGGCCGGAATCGTCCGCAAGCACCGGGATGCCGAGCAGACGTCCGATCTGGCCTGCCTTGATGCGGGCGTTGGCCGCGTAGCTGTCGCCGTCCTCGACGATTTCAGGCATCCCTTCATAGTCTTTCAAGCTCCGGACTTCAAGGCCCAGCGAAGCGAAGGCATGAGCGAATTCCTTGACCTTGCCGGGATTGCCGGTTGCAACGACGACGAGTCCGGAGCCCCCGAGAAGCCCGCTCATGCCCGGACCGTCCCTATCCGCGCTCCGGCCTCTCCGAGCGCCCGCTTCTGGATTTCAATCAGTTCGCGGATTCCGGATTCTCCCAGAGCGAGAAGAGCATCGAGCTCCTCGCGCGAGAACGGCTCCTCTTCTCCTGTGCCTTGCAGCTCCACGAACTTGCCGGCCCCGGTCATGACGACGTTCATGTCGACCTTGGCTTTGGAATCCTCCTCGTAGTTGAGGTCGAGCCGCGGCTGGTCGGCGATGACGCCGACGCTTGTGGACGCCAGGTAGTCCGTGAGCGGATAGACGGAGAAGGACGCTGTGCGGGCCAGCTTGTCCACCGCAAGCGCAAGCGCTACGAAGCTGCCGGTGATGGAAGCCGTGCGGGTTCCTCCGTCGGCCTGGAGCACGTCGCAGTCAAGCGTAATCGTCCGCTCTCCCAGCGCCTGCAGGTTGACGACCGAACGGAGCGCGCGGCCGATCAGCCGCTGGATCTCCATCGTGCGGCCTCCTACTTTTCCGCGCTGGGATTCGCGCTGGTTGCGGGTATGCGTCGAGCGGGGCAGCATGGAATACTCGGCTGTAACCCAGCCTTTGCCTTGCCCTTTCATGAAAGAAGGGACACGCTCGTCTACAGTCGCCGTGACAAGCACCTTGGTGTCTCCCGCCTCGATCAGCACGGAGCCCTCCGCATATTTATTGACGCCCGTCGTGATCGTCACAGGGCGAAGCTGCCCGAATTGTCTTCCGTCCGTTCTCATTGATCCAACATCCTCCTTCAAGCCGTATCCGGCAATAGCCCTCATTGTAGCAGACGGGAGGAGGAAAATCATCCCGGGGCAGCCTCTGCCGCCAACGCCGAAAAAGGAGCAGGCGTATTCCCCGCTCCCTGGCCGTTCATGGTCATGATGGCTTCCCGCTACCGGCCGCCCGGGGCCGCTTTTACGATTTGAACGCGTTCAGATGCTCCGGACGGCTGACCGGCTCGGTATAGGAGACGTTGCGGCTGTCCTTGAAGTCGGACTGTCCGTTGAGCTTGATCTGGACTTTGCCCGCGCCGCTGTTTTCCGTCAGCGACAGGACGACGGCTTGCAGCATTTCGGAAGGCGCCGCTTCTCCTTTTTTGTACTGGGCGTCGGACAGATCGACCGTGACCGTTCCCTTGGACTGCTCCAGGGTTTTGACCGATACGTCCGGAACCCAGACAGGAGTAAGGCTGCTTCCGTCGAGCGGCCCTGCGGCCAGCTGCTTCATCGCCGATGCCAGCTTATTGGACGTACGGGGAACGAGGCGCGTAACCGGGACATAATACTGGGCATCCTGATCCGTAATGCCGGAGAAGTACAGCGTCACCGGCGTCGAAAGGCTGTAGTCGACTCCGTCCTGGGCTTCCAGATTGATCCCTACCGCACGCGTAAGCGGACGGTCGAGCGGGAAGGCGCCTACAGGCATCTCTTGAAGCTTCTCGCCTTCTTCCCACAAGCTGACGCCGCTTACGCCTTCCATGCCGGTAAGCGTCCAGGTGACGGCTTCCACGATGCTGCGCTCTTCCTGCTCGTTGTAGTCGTAAAACTGCTTGGAGAAATCAACCGATGCAAGGCCTGTCTTTTTATCGATCTGCACGTTGCGGATCTCGGTTCCTTGGGGCAGCACGCCTGTGAAGCCTTCAGGCAGAAGCTTGGCGTAAGGCCCTCCGCTCACGAGCAGCTCCAGCGCCTGCGCCTCCGGCGTCAGCTTGCTGTCCAGCTTGGCCTGAATCGTGACAGGCGCCAAATAGTCGTTTTTGTCTTTGAGATAGACGGTGAGGCCGCTTGCCGCCGTCTGGTCGGCGACCGTGGCCGCACCGTCCGAGGAAGCCGAGATGGCTGCATCCGTGCCGGGAAGGACCGATCCTGTCACTCCTTGCGGCGGATCGATGTCCTTGCTTTCGGACGGCGAGAACCAGCCGCAGCCCGCCGTGACGACCGGCAGGGTAAGGGCGCCCGTGAGAGCTGCCCGGCGAATCCATTTGTAGCGCTGTTTTTTCATTGTCGATATCCTCCCTTGGGTTAACCGGCCGCTTGCCGCAGCCTGGTGGTACTGGCTCTTTTTGTAGTACTATGTGTATGGGTTGTACCATCCTTTTAGACCTGGCTTGGCTCAAAAATGATGTTAGGAGGCAGAGACATGTCCGATCCCGGAACATATGCGCTCAACAGCAAGGCGGTGGCGGAAGCGACCGCCGTATGGCTGGAGAAGCGAGGCGTCAATAAAACCCAGATCGCCGAATTGGCCTTGTTCCTGCAAAAGGACTACTATCCGGATCTGTCCATCGCGGAGTGCGAGGAGAACGTGGATGCCGTCCTCGCCAAAAGAGAAGTGCAGAACGCCATCCTGACCGGCATCCAGCTCGACGTGCTCGCCGAGGAAGGCAAGCTGATCCCTCCCCTGCAGGACATGATCGGCAACGACGAGGGGCTCTACGGCTGCGACGAGATTCTGGCCCTCTCCATCGTGAACGTATACGGCAGCATCGGCCTCACGAACTTCGGTTACATCGACAAGCTCAAGCCCGGCATTCTCGTGCGTCTGAACGACAAGAACGACGGACAGATCCACACGTTCCTCGATGACATCGTGGGCGCGATCGCGGCATCCGCCGCGAGCCGGATCGCCCACCGCAAGCAAGCCCAGCGCGAAATCGACCGGGACGAGCACAGCGACGAGGTTCCTCTGGCGTAATCGCCGCTAAGAATAAAAAAAGAAGCTCTTGCCCCTAAGGGAAGAGCTTCTTTTTTTCATTCACCCTGTCCTCTTCTGCCGATCCGCGACCCCGCTTACAGCGAGGCCAGCTCCTGCATCTCGATGACGAGTTCCTCTCCTTCGACGAGCAGGACGGTCATTCCGGTGCGGGAACCGGATTCATGGCTTTCGCCGGGTTCCCAGAAAGCCGCCTGGCCGGTGCGGATCGCATAATGCTGCCCGTCCGGGCCGCTGACCCAGCCTTCCCCGTCGACGACGAGGAACAGCTGGCTCACCGCCGCCGGATGACGCCCGACGACTCCGTCCGGCTCGATGCGGAAGCTGCTGAACTGGATGCGGCCGTCATGCCTCGTAATGCCGGAAAACATCGCTCCCTTGCTGCCGTATGCTTCGACCGACCGTTCTTTTCCCGGCAGGGCATAAAATTTCATCCGCGTTCCTCCTCGTAGGTATGCTTTGTCAGGCGCTAGACCCCATTCCTAAACGATGAGCAGAAGCGCCGCCTAATCCCTCTCCATTATCGGATGATCAAGGCTCAAGCTGAAGCATATGTCCACGGTCCGCCGGCCGGACCGGAAACGGCTGCCTCGCCGCGCTTGGCCAGCAGCGCCAGATGCGCGAGCGTCTCGGACATCGCGAAGCGCAGGTTATGGATGTTATGCCGAAGATGGGTTCCGAATTCCCGTTCGCATAGGTCGAACGCGCTGGCCGGCCCTTCCGCCAGCAAGCCGCGCAGATGCTCCAGCCGCCGCTCGTGGTGGGCGATGATCTCCATGGCCCGTCGGCCGGCATCCGGGAAAGGGTCGCGATGGCCCGGCAGCACCTGCCTCGTCTCAAGGCCCGACAGCTCCCGGAGACTGTCCAGGTAGGAACCGAGCGGATCGGGGTCCTCCTGCATCCCCGGAATCAGGCTGATATTCGGCGTAATGCGCGGCAGCACCTGATCCCCTGCGATCAGTGTCATGCTGGCATCGCTGTACAGGCATACTCCGCCGCCGGCATGTCCCGGCGCATCGATGATCCGCCAGCTCTCCCCGCCCATATCCAGCCGGCTTCCCGGCTCCAGATCCGTGAGCCGGGGCTGCGGCTCCACCCGTTCGCGAAAGGACGCCAGATGCGGGCCGAGCTGGACCAGCAGCTCCTCCGGCATGCCGTGATTCCGGAACCAGCCGGTCAGTTCGGCGGCAAAAACGCTGCCGCTTCCCCACAGCCTGCGGGCATATCGTCCTGCCTCGGCCGTCATCAGCACCGGGCAGCCCGCTTGCAGCTGGAACCAGCCGGCAAGGCCGTAGTGGTCGGGATGCTGATGGGTCAGCACGATGCGGCCGATGTCGCGGAAGCGGATTCCGAGGCGGTTCAGCTCCCGCAGCCAAATATCCCGGGATTCAGCCGTATTCAGACCCGGATCGATCAGCGTCCAGCTGCCGTCCGCCTCCGGAATCAGATAGCTGTTCACATAGCGCAGCGAATAAGGCAGCGGAATTTTCACCCGGAACCAGCCGTTCTCCAGCCGTTCCGCCGCCGTGTCTCCGCGTTGGGCCGCATTTTCGGCTGCGGTCTCGCCGCCATCCTCCCGATCCGAAATCCCTCTGCCTTCATCAGTTCTTTCCCTCGCTGTTCCACTCACGCTATCAACCACGCTTTCTTCGCTCGACGCACGATGTTCCCGGCGGATTGCGATGATGCCTGGCAAAGCCTCTGCAGCCGGGAGGAATCTGTCCTTGAGCCCTCGTTGTCCCCTCATTGTAAGGCATACCGCCGCCGGTCGGCAAAAGACAACATAATTTCTTCCTCAAGCAGGCATACTAACCCTTACTTGGAAAATGGAGGAGACGCCCGTGCTGCAGCGGATCAACGAGCTGTTCGCTACATCCAACGATGTGAAAACGCATCGGATCAGCAACGGCTCGCTCATACTGGAGGTCGCGTACATCGCGACCCTGGTCGAAGAAAACAAGCTGTACGACGCTATTTTCGTTCCTTTCTCCAGAGAGCTGAAGCCGTTCGCCGACGTGGTGAGGAGCGATCCTTCCTTCAAGCCGGTGGAGGATCCCGCCATCTGGACCGATCTGATGCTGAGAGGTTATGTGCTTCTCAAGGTGGAGCAGAGCTTCTTCTGCTATTTCGCGGCCAAGGTCATCCGCAACACCTCGCCGCAAACGAGCGTGGAGAGCTCCATTGAAGGGCCGCAAATCGCCCTGAGCGAGGATCTCTCGGACTCGGCCAACATCATACGGGCCCGCTATGCCACCCCGGATCTCCAGGTGGAAGAATATACGGTAGGCTATTTGTCCAAAACCCAGATCCTCATGATGTTCGATCAGCGAAGGGCGGATCCCAAGGTGCTGAGCCTCGTCCGGGCTAAAATCCGCGGCATCCAGACCGATATCCTGAGCGCAACCGGAGAGCTCGCCAAGGCGCTGAACGACAACCGCAAGCGGCTCTTCCCGATGGAGCTCATCACCGAGAGGGTCGACCGCGTCTCCCGGGGGCTGGCCAACGGAAAGGTCATCGTCATGATGCAGGGAAGCATGTTCGCCATCATCCTGCCCATCACGTTTTTCGATCTCATGGTCGCCACGGAAGACCGGTACGAGAATTTCTGGATGTCGATTCTGCTTCTGTCGCTTCGTTTTTGCGCCCTGCTGCTCACAACGACGCTGCCCGCCCTCTACATCGCCATCGTCTCCTACAACCCGGAGCTGTTCCGGGTGCAGCTCGCCTTCTCCATAGCGGGCAGCCGGGCGGCCGTTCCGTATCCTTCCTTCGTGGAAGTATTCATCATGCTCTTCATGATCGAGATGCTCGTGGAAGCGAGCGTCAGGCTGCCCAAATACATCGGCTCCACCGCTACGACGGTCGGCGGCCTCATCCTCGGCCAGGCGGCCCAGCAGGCCGGCCTGGTCAGCAGCATCATGATCATCGTCACGTCGGTGATGGCCATTTCCAATTTCGTCATTCCCGTCTACTCTCTCTCGCTGTCGGTCCGTTTCATTAAATATCCGCTCATTCTGCTCGCCATTTTCTTCGGCCTGCCGGGGGTTGCCTGCGGACTATTCTTCTTCGTCATCTACTTATGCAACCAGCGAAGCTTCGGCAGGCCTTATTTCCGGCTGATTCTGCCCGGGGATCTGAAGCATACCGATATCGGAGAGGTGAACCACGAATGAACCGCTATTTCTATTACAGCTTCGTCATGGTTGCAATGCTCAATCTCATGCTGTACGTGCCCGCCGTCCTGCTCGAAAACCGGCTGAACGGGGCGGTATCCTCGCTTATCGTCGCTCTCGTCATCGGAACGCTGCTCGCCTATGCTTCGACCAGCGCGCTGTCCAAATTCCCCGGCTTGGGCCTGCCGGAGATCCTGAGGCTCTTCCTGCCGGAATGGCTCGTCAAAACGCTGCTTCCCGTATATGCATTCATGTGGTTCTTCGCTTCCAGCTTCGCGCTGATCGGCTTCACGCTGCTCATGAACCGAGTGCTCACTCCCGACCAGCCCGCGTGGAACCTGTACCTCATTCTCGGCCTGTTATGCGTTTACGGAGCGACGCGATCGGCATTGACGATCCTCTACCTGCTGGAGATTACGATGCTGCTGGTCGCCCCGCTCGTTCTGCTCATTCTCTTCAAGGGCGTACGAAGCCCGGACTTGAGCTGGGACGCCATCTATACGATCGCGCAATACGTGAACCGCTTTCCGACCTTGTCGAGCGTCGGAGCCGGAACCTTTATTTTCACAGGATATATCAATATGGCCATCTTCAATCGGGTCAACCCGCCCAACTTCCGCTTGAAGGGACGATGGATCATTCCGGCAACCGGCACGCTGATTCTCCTGGCGACCTTCTTCCTCCCGATCGGCTTTCACGGAACGATGGGAGTGGAGCGCTACCTGTACGTGTGGACGCAAACGGCGGATTCCATGACGATGAGATACGGCTTCATTGAGCGTGTCGTGTTCGTTTTCCTGTTCCTGTATCTCGGACTGTCCCTTATGTATGCGATTACGGGATGGAACCAGTCGATGGAGTTCATTCTCAGCGTGAGCAAAAAATATAAATTCAAAGTTGATTACAGCATCGCCCCGGCTGCCAACTGGTGGGTGTGCGGCTCTTTTTTCGCCCTTTCATTCGTAGGGCTCTTGTTCTTGAACGAAAGGATCGATTTCGAAATCGCCGAGGTATGGCTCATCGTCCGCATGTTTCTCGAGGCGGCGACCGTGCTGTTCCTGATCGTCGTGTCGTGGCGAAGGAAGAAGCCGATATGAAGAGCCGTGCGGCACGCAAGAGGATGATGCCGCTCCGATCCTGGCTGCTGGCCGTTATGGCGCTGCTCCTGCTGCCGCTCGGAGGATGCGGTTTCGTCGATATCGACAAGCGTTTTTTTGTCGTCGCCGTGGCGATCGACAAGTCCGGCAGCGAGCAGAAGCCTTACCGCATTACGCTCCGCCTGTCGATCCCGAATTCCAAAATCGAGCCCGGCATGGAAAAATCGCAGGTGGAAACGATCGAAGCGGCCGAAATATCGGAAGGCGTCCGGCGGATCAAAGCCTTGCTGGACAAGGAGCTCGATCTGGGGCATTGCAAAATGTTCGTGCTCGGGAAGAAGCTCAGCCATGACGATATCAGCGATGCGGTGGACTGGATGGTCCGGCGCCGCGATATTCAAGGCTCGGCGTATGTCGCCATGGCCGGCAGCCAGGGATACGACATTTTGCAGAAAATGCCCCTGTCCGAAAGGTACTCCGGCAACTCGCTGTTTCTTACCTTCGGAGGGGACGGCACCCGCTCTTCCTATATCCGCACGGAGCATCTGTTCGATCTGCAGCGCAGAAGGACGGAGAGAGGGATGGATCCCTATCTTCCCGTCATCCGCACGACCGGCAACGGATATGAAGTCGACCGCCTCGCTCTTCTGGACAAAACCAAGGTCCGAACCATTCTCACGCCGGAGGAAACCCAGCTGTTCAACCAGCTGGACCAGCAGTATGTGAACTCCATCATCAAAACCAAGCTTGACGGCCATCCCATCATCCTCACCGCGACCGATATTTCCTCTCGCTATACGGTCAGCAGCAACGGAATCCTGAAGATGAAGGTGAACATAGCAGGCGCGATCGAGGAAGCGCCGAACAATGTGTTCAACCAGGATTGGGGCGAGCTGCAGAAAATGTTCGAGCGCGACCTCGAGAAGGATGCGATGGCCCTCTTCCAAAAAATCCAGAAGGCAGGCGTCGACCCGTTCGGCTTCGGCCTCCGCTACCGGGCTACTCATCTCAGCTCCCGAGCCTATCAGGAGTGGCTGGAGATGTATCCGAGGCTCAAATTCGAAATTCAGGCGAAGGTGAAAATCCAAGGGACGGGATTGATCAAATAGACCGGGTACCGATCTGGAATTGAAGAAGCCTGTCCTCCCTCGTCAAGGGTGGACAGGCTTCAGCCGTTCATGGCCGCGAAGCTGCTCAAGCGTTCCGGCGCCGATGCCGAACATCGCCGTCCGCAGCTCGAACTCGATCCTCTCCATTTGGCCGGCGATGGCTTGCGCCGCATCCGCTCCGCTTGCGGCGCCCGGCAGCAGCGCCCGGCCGTAGCCCGCAAGATCGGCTCCAAGCGCGATCGCCTTGGCCGCTTCGACTCCATTGGCCAATCCGCCTGAAGCGATAAGCTTCATGCCGGGCAGCCGGCGGCGGATTCCGAGGACGGACTCCGCCGTCGGAATTCCCCAATCGGCGAACGCTTCGGCCGCCTGGGCGCGAAGAGGGCTGCGCGAGCGATGCTTCTCGACTTGGCTCCAGGAGGTGCCTCCTGCGCCGGCGGCGTCAATGAAGGAGGCGCCGGCTTCCGCCAGGCGGACGGCGGTGTCCGGATCGATGCCCCAGCCGACCTCCTTCACGCCGACCGGCACGCCCGCATGCCGGCAGAGCGTCTCAATCGCTGCCAGCAAGCCGGAGAATCGGGTATCGCCTTCCGGCTGGAACACTTCCTGCAGGGAATTGAGATGCAGCACGAGAGCATCCGCCTCCGCGGCTTCGACAAGCCTGCGGCAGGCATCGGCATCGAGCCCGTAATTGAGCTGCACCGCTCCGACATTGGCGATGATCGGCACGCTCGGCGCCTCCCGACGGACCCGGAACGAATCGGCCAGCTCGGGCTTCTCCCATACGGCTCTCATCGAGCCCAGCCCGATCGCCCATCCGCGCGCCTCGGCAGCTTCGGCAAGACCCCGGTTGATTCGGCCCGCCTCGTCCGTCCCGCCCGTCATCGAGCTCACGAGCAGCGGCGCCTTCATGCGAATGCCCAGCCAGTCCGTATCCAAAGAAACGCTCGCCCAGTCCAGCTCGGGCAAGGCGTTATGAAGGAAGCGGTAACGGTCCAGTCCGTTGCCGGCACCCGTTCCCTGCACCTGCTCCTCGAGGCAGATGCGGATATGCTCGGCCTTGCGCTGCTCCGTCCCGCCGCCGGAAGTATCCTGATATCGTGAGCTGCTCATCCTAAGACTCCTTCATTATCGCTATATCGAACGCGGTTGCTGCCCTAGTCGATTGTGATCGATTGTCTTTTTCCGCTAGTCATTCTTCTTATCATACCCCGGGCGGACCTGCTGGGCAAACAGGCCGGGGCAATTCTTTCCATTGATTGTATTGCTCATTTTTATGTGCGTTATGATCATTTTCATTGTCATCGAATCAAAAAAAGCGTAGACTGAAAGAAAACGAACTGCCGCTGACAGGGAGGATGAACGATCATGGAAATTCGCGTATTTCAAGATAACAAAGACCTGGATGCCGCTGCAGCCTCGCTCATTGCGGAGCTCGTCGCCGCCAAGCCGAATGCCGTTCTCGGCCTGGCTACCGGATCGACGCCGGTGGGCATTTACCGGAGCCTCGTCGATACGGCCGCCCGCTCCGGAATTTCCTTCAAATCCGTCTCGACCTACAATCTCGACGAGTATGTGGGATTGACGCCGGACAACGAGCAGAGCTACGCTTATTACATGAACCAGCATCTGTTCTCCAAGATCGATATTCCGCTGAATCGGACCTTCCTGCCGGACGGCATGTCGGGCGACCTGGAAGCCCACTGCGCCGCCTATGACGCCATGCTGGAGCAGGCGGGCGTCGATCTGCAGCTGCTCGGGCTCGGCCATAACGGCCACATCGGCTTCAACGAGCCGGACAGCCAGCTCAGCGCCGGCACCCATGTCGTGACGCTGGACGAAGCGACCCGCGAAGCCAATGCGCGGTTCTTCTCCTCCATCGACGAGGTGCCCCGCCAAGCGGTCACGATGGGAGTGGGCTCCATTCTGAAGGCCCATCGCATCCTGCTCGTCGTGCGCGGCGCGGACAAGGCCGATATCGTGAAGCGCGCGCTGACCGGCCCGGTTACGACCGACTGCCCCGCTTCCCTGCTGCAGACCCATGCGCGGGTAACGGTTCTGCTCGATCGGGAGGCGGCAAGCTTGCTGGCAACAGGAGGGAATGAAGGATGCAGCACTTTCGCGTCAGCCATGTGAATATCGCCGTCGGCGATGAAGCGGTATACGGCTCCGTCACCGTCAAGAACGGCCGCATCGCGGCCATCGAGCCGGACGGGCAGGGCGATACCGATACCGATACCAATATTGCGACGGTCGACGGCCGCGGGGGCTGGCTGCTCCCCGGCTTCATCGATCTGCATGTCCACGGCGGCTACGGAGCCGACTTCATGGACGCCACGCAGGAAGCCTACGATACGATTACGAAGTTCCACGCCTCGCATGGAACGACGACGCTGCTCGCCACGACGATGACGGCTTCGGAGCAGCAGATCTCCCGCGTCCTCGAAGCGGCCGACGAATACCGCAGCGCCCCGATGCCGCATGCTCGGATCGGCGGGGTGCATCTGGAGGGGCCGTTCCTCAGCCCCAAATGGATGGGCGCCCAGAACCCCGAATTCCGCGTCGATCCCCGGCTCGAATGGCTGCAGCAATGGAATGCGTCTTATCCGGGGCTGATCAAGCAGCTGTCGCTCGCTCCGGAGCTGGCCGGCTCCATCGAATTGATCGCCTGGCTGTCGGAGCATGGCATCATCGCCGCCGCCGCCCATACGGATGCCACTTATGACCAGGTGGAGGCGGCTGCGGACGCCGGCCTCCGCAGCGCGGTCCATGCGTTCAACGCGAGCCGCGGCCTCCATCACCGCGAGCCGGGCACGGTCGGAGCCATCCTCACGGATGACCGCATCCATGCGGAGCTCATCGCGGACGGACATCACGTGCATCCGGCCGCGATGCGGCTGCTCGCCCGCGCCAAGCCGGCCGACAAGCTTTCGCTCATTACGGATGCGATCTCGGCGGCCGGACTGTCCGACGGCCAGTATGAGCTCGGCGGCCAGCCGGTGACGATGAAGAACGGCATCTGCCGCCTGACCGGAGCCGGCAATCTGGCCGGCAGCACGCTCACGATGGCCGGCGCGCTCCGCCTGTTCAAGGAAGCCAGCGGCTGGAGCGTGCCGATGGTGAGCCGGCTGTGCAGCGGCAACCCCGCCGCGCTGCTCGGCATGTCCGCCCAGACCGGCAGCATCGCCGAAGGCAAGTGGGCCGATCTCGTGCTGCTTGACGAGAGCCTCGATGTCGCGGCGACCTGGGTCGGCGGCGAGGCGGTCTACGAGCGTTGACCTTATTTCCTTTTTAAACTGCAGGCGGCCTGTGCCAACAGGCCGCCTTTTCACGTTTAGAAGGAACAAAACCCCGGAGCGAGGACGCTCCGGGGTTTTATCGATTGAAAATGCGTGCACAGCCGAGCGGTCCAATCTCTACAGCCTTTTGCCGTCGATTCCGCTTCAGCCTTGTTCCGCGGCTTCGTCCTCATCTTCGGCTTCGCCGGCCACATAGACCGCGACGCCGCAGCGCCGGGCCGCATCGGCCAGGCTCCCGTGAAGATGGCGGTCTGTGATGACCGCCTCCAGATCCTTGAGCTGGGCGATGGAGAACAGGGATGTCCGGCCCACCTTGCTCTGGTCGAAGACCGCGTACGTAATCTGGGACCGGCTCATCAGCGCCTTGGCGATTTGGGCTTCCTGCTCCGAGTAGGTCGTGATGCCGCCATTCTCCGATATGCCGTCGACGCCGATGAACATCTTGCCGATATTGAGATGGGACACCATGCCTTCCCCAAGCGGGCCGCACAGCTCGAAGCTGTTGTGCCGCATCATGCCGCCGGTTACGACGACCTGGATCTCGCTTCCCGCAAGCTCCATCGCAATGTTCACCGCATTGGTCACGACCGTGATGCCCTTGCGGGTCTTGAGCAGCTTGGCGATGAGGTAATTGGTCGTTCCTCCGGAGAGGCCGACCACATCCCCCTCCACGATATGCCTTGCGGCTTCCTGTGCAATATGCTCCTTCTCGAGCAGGGAGATGCCTTGCCGCTCGGCGAAGGAGCTGTCCCGGACGGGATTCATGCCGTCGTACATGGCCCCTCCGATCGTGCGCACGAGCGGTCCGGTGCGTTCCAGCAGCTCCAGATCCCGCCGCGCCGTCGCCTCGGAGCAGCCGAACTTCTCTACGATCTCGGAGATCGTTATGCGTCCCTGCTGCTTGAGCACGGTCAGGATGCCGTCCCGCCGCCGCTCGCCCTTGTTCGGTAATTCCGTCATCGGATCAACGCTCCACCCATACCGAATTATCCAGCCGCTGCTGGACTGCTGCCCAGCTCGGCAGCGCTTCCCAGTCTCCTCTTCCCTGCACGACAAGAGAGCCGCAAATGCTGGCGATCCTCGCCGCTTCGCGGGCGCCCATGCCCTTCAGCAGGCCGGCGAGGAAGCCCGCGCCGAAGCCGTCTCCGGCTCCGACCGTATCGACGACCTTGTCCGCCGGATAGAAAGGAATCGCCTCTGCGGCCCCGTTCTCCAGGAGGAGCGAAGCGCCGTCCTTGCCTTTGATGATCGTGACCGCCTTCAGCTCGGCCAAGCGCGACAGGATGCGGGCTTCGTCCTCCGTATCGTAGAGAAGCTTGAGCTCGTCCCAGCCCGGGAGGAAATAATCCGCCATCGCAGCCGCCCGCAGGATGCTGTCCCTCGCTTCGTCCACCGACCATAGCTTGAGCCGGAGGTTCGGGTCGAAGCTGATCTTGACTCCCGCCCCCGCTGCGATTTCCATCGCTCGGAACGCAGTCTCGCGGGCTTCGGCCGACAGCGCCATCGTGATGCCCGTCAGATGCAGCAGACGGGCTCCGCTTATGTAAGCGCCATCCAAATGATCCGGCCGCATCCTGCTCGCCGCGGAGCCTTTGCGGGAATAGTGGACGGCGAGCCGTCCGGCCTCTTCCTCGCGGAACATCATTCCCGTCGGAGCTTCCTTGCTGAGGGCCGCCCTCGATACATCGACGCCTTCGCCCCGCAGCGCCTTACGGATTCTCCTCCCGAACGGATCGTCGCCGAGGGCGCCGAACCATCCGACGCTGCAGCCGAGCCGCGCAGCGCCGATCGCCGTATTACTCTCGGCGCCTCCGAAGGCGATCTCGAGCGTAGAAGCATGCTCCAGCGTGCGCTGCTCGGCAGGCATGAACAGCGCCATGCTCTCTCCGAACGTAAGCAGCTCCGGAGTTCTGTTGTCCATTTGCCGCTCCCCCTGTCACTGGATGTTGCCGCCAATCAGGCATGGTCAGGCCGTCGGGTGAATCATTTGTAGAAAGGATTCACCATTAGGTAAAGCGTCACGATATAAAGAACGAGCAAAATGAAGCTGAACATGCGTACTTTGCCGATCTCCGCCGTAGCGCTCTGGCCGGCCTGAATCTGGCTGACGATCCGCTTCAGCGGTTTGGTCTGGATGCCGCCGAGCGCCGCGATGGCGAGGAACAGCACGATGACCAGGACCATCCACAGCACGGTGTAATCCGCCTGGGAGATCAAGTAGCCGCCCGTCAGGAACTGCAGGATCAGGAAATACTGGGCGATCCGGTTGCCGGCGATCAGCCCTTCGGCCAGCCCTTGCTGTCCCGCTCCCGCGAGGCGGGATGCACGGCCTACGAGGAACGGAAGAATCAGGTAGAAGCCGACTCCTCCCGCCCCGAGCACATGCAGAAAAATCATGATGGAATTCATTTATTTACCTCCTTGGCCTATCTAACGTTCAGTATACTAAATCAATGTTCGCTTTACAAAACTAACCTGCGAAAAAGCGCATAAAACGCCTTAACGCTTGCTCTGGCTTTTATTTTCTTCTCTTTCTTTCCCCTTCACCGCCTTCCCGCTCCGGATTTAAGCACATCAGAGCTATGGAAGCCGGCTTTTCAAGGGACCCTTTCCATCAAAAAGAGCAGTCCGCCGGGGCTCCCCCCCTTCCGGACCGCTCTTTTCTGCGAACCTTACTTTTTGCGGCCTTGCCGCTGTAGACGCAGCCGGCTCTCGCCGAGCGTAAGCTTCCGCTGCCGATCGGCAGGCATGCCGGCTAGCTTTTGCTGATGCCATGCTTGCGGAGCACGCCATGGATGGCGAAATAGTCCACCTCCGGCGGCAGGGCATCCTTGAGCGGACGCAGCTTGTCGCCGCCAAGCCGCTGCACCGCCTCGAGAATGAGCGGCTCCTGCTCCTCGGGAATGATCCGGCTCCAGTCCAGCTCGGCTCCCTCGTCCGCGCAGCGCATGAGATGGTTCTCCACCGTTACGCGGCTGAGACCGCGCTCCTGCGCGATTTCCTCCACATCCTTGCCGGCCGCGAACAGGTCGTAGGTGGCGGTATGGCTGCCCGCTCCGCCCGAGGCCGCATCGCCGGTCCGCCTGGCGGAGCCGGACGGCGGCTGCGCGCCTCCACCCCGGCTGAACAGATCCGGCTCTCCGGAGAGATCCGCGGCCGCTCCGGACGTGATCGCGAGCAGCTCCTCGCCGTACTTGCCCGCCTTGGCGGCGCCGATTCCTTTCACGCTCATCAGCTCGTCCATCGACGACGGCCGCGCCGCCGCCAGCTCGCGCAGCGTCGCGTCGAAGAAGAGCATGAACGGCGGCACGCCCTCGCGGGCAGCGGCTGCCCGGCGCCAGTCGCGCAGCGCCTCGAACAGCGGCGAGGACTCGCCTCCGCCGCTCTGGGCGGCCTTTCGTACCGTCGTGATCTTGCGGCGCACGACCGTCTTGCTGCCCTCGAGCACCGGCAGCGCCTCCGCCGTCAGCGACACCGTCGGATACTGGCCCTCGCTCATGCGGAGGTAGCCTTCGGCGACGAGCCAGTAGAGCCAGTCGGAGACTTCCTTCTCCGGCCATTCCCTCATGAGGCCGTAGGTGGACAGCCGGTCCAGCCCGAACTGGATGATCTTCTTGTCGCGGGAGCCCTTCAGCACCTTCGCCGCCATCGCGACGCCGAAGCGCCCTTTCATGCGGCCGACGCAGCTGAGCGCCTTTTGAGCCTCGGAGGTCATGTCGAGCCGCTCGCTCTTGTCGAGGCAGTTGGCGCATTTGCCGCAAGGCTGCACGCCCTTCTCGCCGAAATAGTCGACGATGAACTGCTGCAGGCAGCGTTCCGTACGGGCATAGTTCATCATGGAATACAGCTTGGACAGCTGCACGCTCTTGCGTCCGTCGTCGCCCGCTCCCTGCTCGATGAGGAAGCGCTGGATCTGCACATCCTGCGGCTCGAACAAGAGGAGGCATTCGCTCTCCTCGCCGTCGCGTCCGGCACGTCCCGCCTCCTGGTAGTAGGATTCCAGATCGCCGGGCATCTGCCAGTGCAGGACGAAGCGGACGTTCGGCTTGTCGATGCCCATGCCGAAGGCATTGGTGGCGACCATGACGCGCGTCTCGTCGAAGCGGAATTTCTCCTGCGCATCGGCGCGCTCCTCGTCGCCAAGGCCGCCATGGTATTTGCCGGCGGGTATGCCTTGGCGCAGCAGCTCCGCGTGGACAGCCTCCGTCTCCTTGCGCGTCGCGGCATAGATGATGCCCGACTGATCCGGGCGCTCCTGCAGGAAGCGGGTCAGAAACCGTTTCTTGTCGGCGCCGCTGACGACCGACAGCGACAGGTTCTCCCTGGCGAAGCCGTTGATGAAGATGCTCGGATCGCGCAGGGCGAGCATGTCCGCGATATCGCGCGAGACTTCCGGCGTCGCCGTCGCCGTGAAGGCGGCGACGAGCGGGCGGTCCTCCATCCGCGTGATCCAGCCGGCCAGCTGCCGGTAGCTCGGGCGGAAATCATGCCCCCACTGGGACACGCAGTGAGCCTCGTCGATCGCGATGAGCGGAATGCGCATCCGCTCCGACAGCTCCCCGAACATGGGAGCGTCGAGCCGCTCCGGAGCCACGTACAGCAGCTTGTATTCGCCGTTCAAGGCGGCCCTCAGCACCTCGCGGTATTCGGCAGCGCCGAGAGAGCTGTTGAGGAAGGCGGCCGGAACGCCGACCCTGCGCAAGGCGTCGACCTGATCCTTCATCAGGGAGATGAGCGGCGAGACGACGATGGTCGTGCCGGCAAGCAGCATCGCCGGAATCTGATAACAGACCGACTTGCCGCCGCCGGTAGGCAGAATCGCCAGCGTATCGCTGCCTCCCGTAATAGCCGCGATGATATCCTCCTGCCCCTGCCGGAATGAATCGTAGCCGTAGACGCGTTTCAGCAAATCGCGCGCTTCCTCCAGCATAATCATCGATGAACCCCCTTCTTGCGCCGTCCCCGACGGCGCGGCATTCCTTTTATCCTTCAAGCTGCCCTCCGGCATTGCCGGCGGCGAGCATCGCATGTTCATGGCTGCGGTACAATCCGGACATGACGGCCGCATGCAGCGCGGCTCCGGCGGCGCTTTCCTCTGTCATCGCCGCCGTCCGGAGCGGCAAGCCGGTCCTTGCGGCGAGCAGACGCCGCATGGCCGGATTGCGCCGGATTCCGTTGCCCGTGCCCGCGATGCGTGCGATGCCCGCGCGCAGCCCGGCAGGCAGCGGAGCGAGCATGTCCAGCAGCTCGTCGACCGTTCCCTGCAGAAATCCGGCGATCAAGCCCGGCACCGTGAAGCCGTCCTCGCGGATGCCGGTGATGCTGCCGGAAGCCTCCGGCTCGCTCCGGCTTCCGAGCCATAACGGCGAGACGGTCAGCTCCGGCTTGATGCCTTCCCGCTCCAGCCGGTCCAGCTCGGCTTCGGCAGCTTCATTCATGCGGCTGTACAGCCGCTCCGGCGCCACGCCTCCAGCCAGCTCCGCCGCTTCCCGCAGGAAGCGCTCCAGCAGCTCATAGCTCTTGCCTCCCGCGAGAGCCGCGCCTGTCAAAAGCCAGCCTCCGCCCGGCATAGGCCTCGATTCCAGCCCTTCCGCCAAAACCCGCTCCCCGCTGTAGAGCGCGATCTGGGCGCCCGTGCCGATCGTAACGAGCAGCGTTCCCTTCCTGATGCCGGCGCCGCCGATGAAGCCAGCCTGGCTGTCGCCGATGGCCGCATAGACCGGAATGCCGTCATTCGTCCGGCCGACAGCCGCTTCCTCCGCGGCCGCTGCGACCCGCGGAAACAGGTCCGGCTCCAAGCCCGCTTCGACGATGACGTCCTCGTCGAAGCGCCCGGTCTCCGGCTCGAACAAGCCGATCGCAGCTGCCTGAGTGGCGTCCATGACCGGCTCGCAGGCTCCGCACAGCCTCATCGCCACATAATCGCCGATCGTGCACAGCGAGGCCGCTCCATCCGGGACCAGGCCATTTTCCCTATTATAGCTGTGGGTTGCCGATCCATAACCGCTGTAGACGCTGCTTCCCGACAGCCGGGACAGCAAGGAGGCATGGGACTCTCCTGCCGCTTCTTCCCCCGCCCGAGCTCTTCCTCCTCGCGCGTCCTGCCATGTATACAATGGACTGACGGCTCTTCCATTCCCGTCTGCATAGAGGATACCGTGCATCTGCGAGGAAATCCCGATTCCGGCGAGCCTGCCGCGCCAAGGCCGGCACTGCTCCAGCAGCGCTGCCGCATCGCTGACGATCCGCTCCGGATCCTGAAGCTTTTCCCACGGATGCTCCGCCGGAAGCCATGCCCGGTTCGGCGCGGCCGCAGTGTGTACGGCGAGCCCGGATGACGCATCCCAGACCGTCACGGCGAGCGAGGTCGTGCCGATGTCTATGCCGGCCGTATGCGTGCGCAAGCCGGCTTCTGCCTCTATGTGCCCAGCAGCTGTATCCATAAAGACCTCCCGGCCGTCCAGCCTAGTTAATTCTATCGGTGAAGTCTATTATAGCATGGACCGGCCGCATGACGCTCTTCCGGCGGACCGGCCGGCCCCGGAATTCCGCGGAATCGACAAACAGGCGGACCACGCGGTTCTTCGCCGCGCGATCAACGCCTGATGTCCCTCGGGAACGACCCGAACCGCTCCATTGCTCCTCTTCTCATGAATGGCGAGCAGGAGCCTAGCCTTCCTTCCCGAATGCCGCGGCTTCCGCCAGCGCCATCTATTCCTCTTCGTCGACAGCCGCATTCATGACCGCCTGCGGCTCCTCCAGCCTTGACTTCAGCTCGTGGAGCTCCCGGTACAGCAGCTGCAGCTCGGCTTCCTTGGCCTTGATGAGCACCGTCACCCTGTCCATCGCTTCCAGCAGGCTTTGCCTGACTTCGCCCGCTTCCGGCGAGTAGGATACGCCAAAGGTCGCTTCGACCCATTTGTCGGCCGCTTCCCTGCCTTCGCGGCGATAGATTTCGGCGTAGACATCGAACATGGCCGCGACCGTCTTGCGGCAGTTCCAGCCGAGGATGACGATGCTGTCGGTCGCCTTGCTCACCGCCTGCATCAGCTGGAAGTCGTTCAGCCGGCCTCGCCGGGCCTCCACTCGTTCGACCTCGGCGGCGAAGGTCGGAAATGCCGAGCGGAAAAGCTCCGCGGATGTCAAATATTCTTCATGTGTAATCAAGGACTCCTCTTCCATCTTCAGCCTCCTTCAGCCGGTTCTCGCGTATTCTATATGCTTCGGAGGATCGATACCCGTTTAAGACCTTACCTGAAATCGGATCCTCTTAAAAATTCTCTCCTTCTCACAAAAGAAAATATCCCGGAACCCGAAGGCCCCAGGATATTGTTCCGGATCGACCCGCGACGAGTCCCGCTTACGCGTTCGTGCCGGCTACAACCTTCACGACGTTGCGCACGGACTCGGCGGATTTGTCGAGCGCCGCTTTTTCTTCGGCCGTCAGCTCAAGCTCGAATACTTTCTCGATGCCGTCGCCGCCGAGAATGGCAGGCACGCCGAGGAAGAGGCCGTCGTAGCCGTATTCCCCTTCCAGCAGGGCGATGACCGGCAGAATGCGTTTTTTGTCCTTCAGGATCGCTTCGGTCATTTGCACGAGCGATGCCGCCGGAGCGTAGTAGGCGCTGCCGTTGCCGAGCAGGCCTACGATTTCGCCGCCGCCGACGCGGGTGCGCTGCACGATCGCCTCGATGCGGTCGGCCGGGATCAGCTTCTCGATCGGGATGCCGCCGACGTTGGAGTAGCGGACGAGCGGAACCATGTCGTCGCCGTGTCCGCCGAGCACGAAGCCGCGCACGTCTTCGACGGAAACGTTGAGCTCTTGCGCGATGAACGTGCAGTAGCGGGCCGTATCGAGCACGCCGGATTGGCCGATGACGCGGTTTTTCGGGAAGCCGAGCGTCTCGAAGGCGGCATAGGTCATCGCGTCTACCGGGTTGGAGAGGATGATGACATAAGCGTTCGGGCTCGACACCTTGATGTTCTCGCATACGGAACGGACGATGCCGGCGTTCGTATTCACGAGATCGTCGCGGCTCATGCCCGGCTTGCGGGCGATGCCGGCCGTGATGATGACGATGTCGGAATCCTTCGTATCGTCATAGTTGGACGTGCCGATGATGTTGGCATCGAAGCCTTGAACCGGGGAAGCCTGGAGCATGTCGAGCGACTTGCCCTTCGTCGGGTTCTCGAGCTGCGGAATGTCGACGAGAACGACGTCGCCCAGCTCTTTTTGAGCCAGCATGAGAGCCGTCGTCGCTCCGGTGAAGCCTGCGCCTACAACCGTGATCTTATTGCGCTTAATTGCCATGTGAATAACCTCCATCGGATTGGAATGTCGAACCTATGACGCCAAAGGCGGCCTCGCTGCAGCCATCCTCGCCGCTTGCAGATCAACGCTTGCCGCCGGCCGAATGCCGTTGTCGAGAATGCGCCGGAAGAGTGGAAAAGCCCGCCTAAGCGGGCTTTGGTAAGTTACATGTTGGCGATGACTTGATCGGCGAACTCGGAGCATTTGACTTCTTTGGCGCCTTCCATGAGGCGGGCGAAGTCATACGTAACCGTTTTGTTGTTGATCGAAGTTTCCATGCCTTTGTAGATGAGGTCGGCCGCTTCCTGCCAGCCGAGGTGCTCCAGCATCATGACGCCGGACAGGATGACGGAACCAGGGTTCACGACGTCTTTGTCGGCATACTTAGGAGCCGTGCCGTGCGTAGCTTCGAAGATGGCGTGGCCCGTCAGGTAGTTGATGTTGGCGCCTGGAGCGATGCCGATGCCGCCGACTTGGGCAGCGAGGGCGTCGGAGAGGTAGTCGCCGTTCAGGTTCAGCGTCGCGATGACGTCGAAGTCGGTCGGACGGGTCAGAACTTGTTGGAGGGCGATGTCGGCGATGGCATCCTTCACGAGGATTTTGCCGGCTGCGAGAGCTTCTTCCTGAGCTTTGTTGGCCGCATCCGTGCCTTGCTCTTCCTTGATGCGGTCGTATTGATCCCAAGTGAACACTTTGTCGCCGAACTCGGCTTCAGCCACTTCGTAGCCCCAGTTTTTGAAGGCTCCCTCGGTGAACTTCATGATGTTGCCTTTGTGCACCAGCGTAACGGATTTGCGGCCATGCTCGATCGCGTATTCGATCGCAGCGCGCACAAGGCGCTTGGAGCCTTCAGCCGATACCGGCTTGATGCCGATGCCGGAAGTTTCCGGGAAGCGGATCTTGTTGACGCCCATCTCGTTCTGCAGGAAGGACAGCACTTTTTTCACAGCGTCCGTTCCTTCTTGGTACTCGATGCCGGCATAGATGTCTTCCGTGTTCTCGCGGAAGATGACCATGTTCACGAGCTCGGGACGCTTCACCGGGGAAGGCACGCCGTCGAAGTAGCGCACAGGGCGCAGGCAGACGTACAGGTCGAGCTCTTGGCGGAGAGCGACGTTCAGGGAGCGGATGCCGCCGCCGATCGGAGTCGTCAGAGGACCTTTGATCGCGACGATGTATTCGCGGATCGCGGTCAGCGTATCGGCCGGCAGCCATTCGCCGTATTGGTTGAACGCTTTTTCTCCGGCGAATACTTCGTACCAGGCGATTTTTTTCTCGCCGTTGTAGGCCTTCTCTACAGCTGCGTCAAGGACGCGCTTGGAAGCGCGCCAGATGTCGCGGCCGGTGCCGTCGCCTTCGATGAAAGGCACGATCGGATTGCTGGGAACCTGCAGTTTTCCGTCTTGAATCGTAATTTGCTCGCCTTCGGTCGGGAGCGCGAATTTTTCGAGTTGCGGCATGAGTGGGTATTCCTCCTCTGATATGATTGCGGCCGTGCGATGATGTCCATCCAGATGCGGCTCGTCCAAAAAGGAACAAGCCGGGATGAATGAAGCCTGCCCCGGCAGCGTGCCGGGGCATGAGCTTATGGATTAGCGTTGTTCAATCGGGATGAACTTCGCGTTCGATGGACCGGTGTATTCCGCGCGAGGGCGGATCAGCCGGTTATTATCATACTGCTCGAGAATATGCGCCGTCCAGCCGGACAGGCGGCTGATCGCGAAGATCGGAGTGAACAGATCGCGCTGAATGCCGAGGGTCGTATAGACGGAAGCGGAATAGAAGTCCACGTTCGGCTTCAGGCCCTTTTGTCCCGTTACGATGTCTTCGATGTGCACGGACATGTTGTACAGGTCCATGTTGCCCTTCAGCTTGCCGAGCTCCTGCGACATTTTCTGAAGATGCTTGGCGCGCGGGTCGCCGTTTTTGTAGACGCGATGGCCGAAGCCCATGATCTTCTCTTTGTTGGCGAGCTTCTCGTTGATGACGGATTCCACGTTGTCCGGGGATCCGATCTCCTCGAGCATGACCATGACGGCTTCGTTGGCGCCTCCGTGGAGAGGTCCCTTCAGCGCGCCGATGGCGGACACGACGCCGGAGTAGATGTCGGACAGCGTAGCGACCGTGACGCGGGCTGCGAATGTCGACGCGTTGAGCTCATGGTCCGCATGGAGAACGAGAGCCTGGTCAAGCGCCTTGACGGCGACTTCGTCCGGCTCGTCGCCGGAGAGCATGTAGAGGAAGTTGGCGGCAACGGACAGGCCGGCCTTCGGAGCGACGGGCTCCTTGCCTTCCCGGATGCGCGCAAACGCTGCGATGACGGTCGGAAGCTGGGCCTGAAGGCGGATCGCCTTGTCTACGTTGGCTTCCTTGGACATATCCTGGGCGGCAGGATCGTACAGCGCCAGCGAAGAAACGGCGGTTCGGAGAGCAGCCATGGAGTTCGTGTCCTTCGGATACAGCTTGATGCCTTCCACGACTTCGGAAGGAATCGCGGCATATTGATCCAGCTTGGATTTAAGCTGCTCCAGCTCGGATGCGGTCGGAAGCTTGCCGTACCAAAGCAGGTAGGCCACTTCTTCGAAGGTTGCGTTCTCAGCGAGATCGTCGATGTCGATGCCGCGGTAAGTCAGCACGCCGTCGATGATGGAGCTGATGGACGAGGTTGTGGCTACGATGCCTTCAAGTCCTTTGGTAGCTGTCATAGTTATCTCTCCTTTGGCTTCGGCCTGGGTAGCAGGGCGAATAGTAGTATGCGGACATGGGATTACAGATGCAGGACGGAAGTCCGCATCTTGGCAGCGCCTTCATGCTGCGCCTCGGCAGTGTGATAAGAGGCTGGAAGAGATCCACGAAAAACCGAATGAATCAGTCGTCCCTATTATCATAACGAATTTTGCGTCCGAATCCAACTTGTTGCGACATAAAATTGCTTTATCGGTATCATAGAATTATCTTGTTGCTGAACAATTTCCTTTCCTGCCGCCTCTTTGCCGCTGCGATTGGAAAGGCCTGCCGCCGAAATGGTACACTGGACTGACTATGCCGCCGCCGGGTCCGACCGGCGGCTTCAAGGAGGAGAAGTCATGAACGAGCAGAGAACCGGCATCATCGACATCGGCTCCAATTCCATCCGACTCGTTGTCTACGAGCAGACGGCTTCGGGAGCGCATCGCGTCATCGACGGCAGCAAGCGGCCGGCGAGGCTCAGCTCGAGAATTACCGCGGACGGAACAATCGATGAAGCCACGACGCGGGAGCTGGTCGAGATTCTCGGCCATTTCCGCCTGATCTGCGCCCACCACCGGACGGGAACGATCCGCGCGGTAGCGACAGCCGCCCTCCGCAATGCGGCCAACGGGGAAGAGGTCATCGCCGTGCTGAACGCCGAAACCGGCCTGCATGTCGAGCTGCTTCCCGGTGAACAGGAAGCCTCCTGCGGCTTTCTCGGCATGGTCAACACGATGGATATCCAGGACGGCTTCCTCATCGACATCGGGGGCGGCAGCACGGAAATATCCCTGTTCCGCGACCGCACGCTCGTCCAGAGCGTCTCCTTCCCGTTCGGCTGCGTCAGCCTCTCCCGCCGCTTCCTCAAGGGAGGCATGCTGGACGACGAAGGGCTGAAGGCGCTGGAGGCCGAGGTGTCCGAAGCCGCCCGCAAGGAGCCTTGGCTGACTTGGTCTCCCGGCCTCCCGATGGTCGGCGTCGGCGGGACAATCCGCTCCCTAGCGAAAATCCATCAAGCGGTACGGAAATATCCTTTCCCGCAAACCCACAACTATTCCATGCCGTCCGAAGATGCGGAACGCCTCTTCGCCACGCTGCGGGACATGCCGATGGACAAGCGGCGCAAATTCCCCGGGTTGTCCAAGGATAGGGTCGATCTCATCCTGCCGGGGCTGGCGGTCCTGCTGCTGTTCCGCAGGCTGACGGGAGCAACCGAGTACAGGGTGTGCGCGGCAGGGCTGCGCGACGGGCTGTTCTTCGCCTCCCAGTTCCCCGATCGGCCGCGGCTCGACGACGTGCTCGGCTACAGCGTAAGCAATACTTACGCCCTCTATCCCGAAGCTCCGCTCGCTCATGTCAATCAGGTCAACCGGCTGTCGCTGGAGCTGCTGGACAGCCTCAAGGACACGCAGGCGGCGTCAAGCCTGCAGTCGCTCGGGGGGCGGGCTGCGGTCGTGCTCGACGCGGCTTCCATCCTGTACCGGATCGGAGCCTCGATCGACCATGCGGCCTATCCGAAGCATACGTTCTACCTGCTCACCAACTGCAGCCTGAACGGAATGACGCACCGCGAAAATGTCCTGACCGCCGCCGTCGCCTCCTTCCACAGCCGCAGCCGCCTGAAGTCCCAGCTGGAGCCCTTCGCGTCCCTCCTTGAGGACAGCGATGCCGAAGCGGCCGCGCTGCTCGGCTCGCTCCTCCAGCTGGCGGCCACGCTCGACCGGAGCGAGACGCAGCCGGTCAGCCGCCTCGACATCTCCATCAAGGGATCTTCCTTGCAGCTGCAGGCGATCCGCCCCTCCGGCTCGCTTGCGCTGGAAAGTCAGGAAATCGAGGACGGCGGACGGGAGTTCGCCAAAATATGGGGCCTGACGCCCACTCTGTCCATCCGCTGACCGGTTTTTGCGGATCTTCTATCGAGCGGATGAACAGGCTGCGCCCCTTCTCTTGCGCAAAGCCGGGTCCACTCCATAACCGATACAGCCGTCCCGCTTCGATCCGGGACGGCTGTTTCTTTTGGGGATGAAGGAAGCGGGACTAGGAATGGATCAAGCCGGCATCGTCCGTGCCCGGCTGCTTCCAGGAAGAGATCTTCTCCGCGACGAACTGGCTCCGCAGAGGAGGCCGGTCCGCATCGGGCACTTTCTCGTAGCTCCCCGACGGCTTCAGCTCGCGAAGCTTGACATTGTCGCTCAGAATGAGCTCCAGCATCGCAACCAGGCTCTCCCTCAGACTGGCGTCGAATACCGGGCACATCAGCTCGATCCGGCGCGTCAGGTTGCGCGTCATCCAGTCGGCGCTGGACAGGTACACCTCCTCCGCCCCGCCGTTGCGGACATAGAGCAGCCGCGAATGCTCCAGATGCCTGTCGACCAGGCTGAAGACGCGGATATTCTCGCTCAGCCCCTCCACGCTCGGCCGCAAGCAGCAGACGCCGCGAATGATGAGGTCGATCTTGACGCCGGCCTGGGAAGCCTCGTACAGCTTGTCGATCATTTCCTGATTGGACAAGGAATTCATCTTGGCCGCGATATAACCGCCGCGCCCTGCCAAGGCATGCTCCTTCTCCCGGTCGATCAGGCGGAACAGCTTATCCATCAGATCGGTCGGCGCGACGGCGAATGCCTGCCACTCGTATGGGGAGGAATACCCTGTCATCTCGTTGAACAGCGCCGAGGCATCGGCGCCGATGACAGGATGGCAGGTGAACAGGCCGACGTCGGTATACGCCTTGGCCGTGCTGTCGTTGTAGTTGCCCGTCCCGACATGGACGTAACGGCGCAGCATTCCCTCTTCCCGTCGCACGACGAGCAGAATCTTGGCATGCGTCTTGAGCCCGACGAGGCCATAGACGACATGGCAGCCCGCTTTCTCCAGCTGACGGGCCCAAGCGATATTGCGCTCCTCGTCGAACCTGGCCTTCAGCTCGACGACGACGGTCACCTGCTTGCCGGATTCGGCCGCCGCCGCGAGCGCCCGCACGATTTCGGACTGGCCGCTGACGCGGTACAGGGTCATTTTGACGGCAAGCACGTTCGGGTCCTCCGCTGCCTGCTGCACGAAGTCGGCAATCGGCTCGAACGATTCGTACGGATGATGGAGCAGCACGTCGCGGCGCCGGATGGCGTCGAACAGGCTGTCGTCCTCCTCGAGCTCCGGCGGATAGATCGGCTCCAGCCTCGGGAAGCGCAGGCTGTCCCTGCCCTGCAGCGCGGAGGAAAACTTCATGAGGAAGCCAAGATCAAGCGGACCTCCGATCTCCAGGATATGATCCTCGATCTCGAGCTCCTCCTTGAGCAGCTCCAGCGCATACGGATGGAAGCCCTCCTCCACCTCCAGACGAACCGGCATGCCCCAGCGGCGGCGGCGCAGCTCCTTCTCGATCTCTTCCAGCAGATCCTCCGCGCCTTCCTCGTTGAGCGTCAAGTCGGCGTTGCGGATCAGGCGGAACGAGTGGACGGCAAACGGTATGTATCCGTTGAACAGCGTATGGATATGGGCTTGAATCAGGTCTTCCAGCAGCACGTATTCCATCTTCTTGCTGTTGCCCCTCGACGGTATCGGCACGAAGCGCGGCAATATCGACGGCACCTGAACGATCGCGAAATAAGGATCGGCCTCGCTGTCCCCGCTGTCGTCCTTGAGCAGGACAGCCAAATACAGCTCGCGGGTGTGCAGCAGCGGGAAAGGCCGGCTCTGGTCGACCGCCATCGGCGTCAGGACGGGGAAGACGATCGTCCGGAAATATTCGTCCATGGCCGCTTCCTGGGCGGCGCTCAGATCCTCCATTTCCTTGAACCCGATTCCTTCGCGGGACAGTCCCCGCATCACTTCCCGGTAAGTCCGGTACTGCTCGGCCACCATCTGTCCGGTGCGCTTGATCAGTCTTTTCCACAGTCCCTGCGGGGTGTAGCCGGTAAAATCGACCTTGGCGTACCCGGCCTTGAGCTGGTCCTGGATGCCGGCCATCCTCACGCTCGTGAATTCATCCAGATTGCTCGATACGATCGCGAGAAACTTCGCTCTTTCGAGGAGAGGCGTCGAGGCGTCCTGGGCTTCGCCCAAAACCCTCCGGTTGAATTCGATCCAGCTGAGGTCCCGGTTCACATAGGGGGACAATGCTTTTGTCATGGGTCAGAAGCCTCCTTGCTCGTTGTCCCTATTATGCGGCGCAACTGTTTCTTCTATATTAAGATGCTGTAAAAGGACGGTAAATGCTCATCTTTTTGCATGCGCGTCCCCGGCTCAGCGGCCGATGATGAAAAATTTCCCTCCCCCGCCTCCGCGGAACAGCCGCTCCAGTAGCCGATACAGCCTGGCCCGGTAAAAGCCTCTCGTGAACGGCAGCAGCATCGTCAACCCGACGATGTCCCCGATAAAGCCCGGCAGCACAAGGAGCAAGCCGCCTCCAAGGATGCACAGCCCGTCGAGCAGCGCATGGCCCGGCGGCTCTCCCCTGCCCATCCGCAGCCTCATTTCCTCCCACGCCTTGCGACCGCGGGTGCGGGCGAGAACGCCTCCGAGCACCGCCGTTCCGGCCATCAGCAGCACCACGCCGGCGCCTCCGATCCAGCGGGACACGAGCATGATGACGATGACCTCCGCCACGATATAAGCCGCAATCCCGAGCATGAACTTCTGCATGAATCCCCATTGCCTGGCCTTGTTCATCGATTCGCCCCTTTCCGGGCCGGTTCGCCCGCATGCTGCTTCAGAAAAGCGTACAACTCGGGCAGCCGCCTATCCAGCCTCGCAGGCTTGAAATCCCTGCCGACCCATACATGGCGCGTCCCTCCGGACACCAGCAGCTCGCCGGGCAGTCCTGCTCCGGCTGCATCCGCCTCGCCCGGAGGATATGCGACGGGAAGCTGATCGCCCGGCTCGATCGGCAGACGGCGGATCTGCGTCCGGAAAGCCATTCTCATCGGCGTGTAGCTCTCCACCCGGGTACAGATCAGAAGACAGTCGTCATAACGGGCCGGGGAATGAAAGGCGCAGTCGATGTCCACGACCGGCAGCAGCAGCCCTTCATCCTCGATGCGGCGGTACGGATACCCGGCGGAGCGGATCAGCTCGGTACGGCCGATCTCGAACCAGACCATATAGTTCGTATGGAAGACGATGCCCATGGCATCCGTTTCCTTGTATCTCACCCGAATCGGATGAAGATGCCAAGCTTCAGCTTTCATGCTCTTGCCATCCTTTCTGTACCCGCTTGCCGGCATGGTCTGCAAAAAAGAAAAAGCCGTGCAAAACGCGCCGCCCCTGCCGGTCCCTCGCGGGTCGGAAGGGCGCGGATGCGGCCTGCACAGCTCTATCTGGTCGTCCCGAGCGGCCGGACCTCTCGGATGACGGACCGCTTTAGAGGACTTGGGATTGTCCGGTGTAAATAACGCCCATTTCTCCGTACACGGTCACTTCCATGCCGTCCTGGAACAGCTCGAAGGCGTCTTCGATGCCGATGACGGCCGGAATGCCGAGATTGAGGCCGACGACAGCCGCATGGCTCGTGATGCCGCCTGTAACCGTCAGGATCGCCGCCGCTTTCTCGATGGCGGGCATGAAGTCCTTGTCGGTCGATACGGTGACGAGGATGGAGCCCGGCTTCGTTTTGGCGATGGCTTCCTCCGGCGTGCGGGCGAGCACGATTTTGCCGGTTGCCGTCTGGCTGCCGATGCCTTGGCCTTTGGCCACAAGCTCGCCGATATGGTGAACCTTGATCAGGTTCGTCGTTCCGGCGCGTCCGACCGGAACGCCGGCCGTAATGACGATCGTATCGCCAAGGCTCACAAGGCCGGTGTTGAGCGCGCCTTCAACGGCGATGTTGAACATTTCGTCCGTCGTGTCGGCGTTCGCTCCTTTGGCCGGGATGACGCCCCAGGTCAGAGCCAGGCGGCGCATGATGCGCTCATCCGTCGTAACCGCGATGATCGGAGCCTTAGGACGGTACTTGGATACCATGCGTGCCGTATACCCGCTCTCCGTGGAGGAAACGATCGCTTTGGCCTGCAGATCCAGGGCGGAGTTGGCGACAGCCTGGCTGATCGCTTCCGTGACGGACGTCTGCTGCGCGCTCGCCTGCTTGACCAGGATCTCGCGGTAGTCCAGCGCGGATTCCGCGCGCTCGGCGATGCGGGACATCGTCAGGACGGATTCCATCGGATATTTGCCTGCTGCGGTCTCGCCGGAGAGCATGATCGCATCCGTGCCGTCGAAGATGGCGTTCGCCACGTCGCTCGCCTCTGCGCGCGTCGGGCGCGGATTGCGCTGCATGGAATCCAGCATCTGCGTCGCCGTGATGACCGGCTTGCCGGCCAGGTTGGCCTTCTGGATCATGTTCTTCTGGACGAGAGGCACTTCCTCGGCCGGAATCTCCACGCCGAGGTCGCCGCGCGCGACCATGAGGCCGTCGGACACTTCGAGAATCTCGTCGAGGTTGTCTACGCCCTGCTGATTCTCGATCTTGGAGATGATCTGGATATGGCTCGCATTGTGGCGCTCCAGCAGCTCGCGGATCTCAAGCACGTCGGAAGCCTTGCGCACGAAGGAGGCGGCGATGAAATCGACGCCCTGCTCGATGCCGAACACGATGTCGTTCGCGTCCTTCTCGGTGATGCCCGGCAGGGAGATATGCACGCCCGGCACGTTGACGCCTTTCTTGCTCTTGATCTGGCCGCTGTTGACGATGCGGCAGTTGATCTCCGTGCCCTGGATGTCGGCGACGGTGAGGCCGATGAGGCCGTCGTCGATGAGCACCGTGGAGCCGACTTTCAGGTCGGCAGGGAGATTCTTATAGGTAACCGGAATCCGGTGGCGGTCTCCGAGAATTTCCTCTGTCGTCAGCACGATGTAGTCGTCCTGGAAAAGCTCGATCGGCTCTTCCTTCAGCTTGCCCAAGCGGATCTCGGGACCCTTGGTGTCGAGCAGGATCGCGACCGTCTTGCCGAGCTCCGAGGATGCCTGGCGAATGTTGGTGATGCGCGCTCCATGCTCCTCGAAATCTCCGTGGGAGAAGTTCAGGCGGGCGACGTTCATGCCGGCAAGAATCAGTTTCTTGGTATTTTCCAGAGACTCGCTGGATGGGCCGATGGTGCAGACGATTTTTGTTTTGCGCATGGGTATGAATTCCTCCATCAATATAGCTTGCTTGTGAACACTATCAATCATTCTACCACAATCGGCAAAAATATAGACATCGCTTTTGGAGCTTGTCCCGGCCTGCGGGAACCAGGCTCCGGCCAAGATGGCCTATGCATGCGGACATGGCTCCGGGCGCTGCCAAGGCGGCAGCGCCCGTCATTGCCTGGCAGGTTCTCTTAATGGACCCGCGCGGATTCGGCTGCGGAGGGAGATGCCTCTCCGGCCTCCGGCGCGCCCGCTTCAACCGGAGCGGCCCTGGTCTCGACCGCCGCCTCGCCGCTCAAGCGCTCCTGCGGGTCGCCTCCGGCCTGGGGCTCGCGCCCTTGCGGCCCTTCGACGGCCGGAGCGGACGGGGCGAACGTGAAGCGGCCGATCTTGCGGAACTTCTCGTAGCGGTCTTCCACCAGCTGCTCCGGGGTCAGAAGCGACAGCTCCTGCAGATGGCGCCACACGGCTTCCTTGATGAACGCCGACTGCTCCGCCTGGCCCCGATGCGCGCCGCCCTTGGGCTCGGGCACGATCTCTTCGATGATGCCGAACGACAGCAGATCCTTCGCCGTGATTTTCATCGCTTCGGCCGCCTGGTCCGCCTTGGACGCATCCTTCCAGAGAATGGAAGCGGCGCCGTTGGGAGAAATGACGGAGTAGATGGCATTTTCCAGCATCAGGACGCGGTTGCCGACGCCAAGAGCCAGCGCTCCGCCGCTGCCGCCTTCTCCGATGACGACGCAGACGACCGGCACGCCGAGCATAGCCATCTCGCGCAGGTTGCGCGCGATCGCCTCCGACTGGCCGCGTTCCTCGGCCGTATTGCCGGGATAAGCGCCTTTCGTGTCGATGAAGGTGATGATCGGCCGCTTGAACTTGTCGGCCTGCTGCATCAGCCTCAGCGCCTTGCGGAAGCCCTCCGGATGGGGACTGCCGAAGAAGCGGGCGATGTTGTCCTTTGTATCCTTGCCGCGCTGATGGCCGATGACCGTCACCGGCACTCCGTTCAGCTTGGCCAGGCCGCCGACGATCGCCAGATCGTCCGCGAACAGCCGGTCGCCGTGCAGCTCCAGGAAATCCGTGAAGATGTCATGGATGAAGTCGAGCGAGGTCGGACGCTGATGGTGGCGGGCCAGATGCATCTTCTGGGCAGGGCTGAGCTCGCTGTACATCTCGTCCTCCAGCTGCTTGCAGCGGGCTTCCAGACGGGCGATCTCGTCGGTGAAGTCGATGCCCGTATCCTGGCTGAGCCCTTTCAGCTCCTGGATTTTGCGGCGAAGGTCGCCGAGCGGCTTCTCAAAAGGCAATTCAGACGCCATGGGCTGTCTCCTCCTTCACGGGGGCATGCATGTCCAGCACGCGGGTCAGCGTCGATTTCATGTCCTTGCGGTGAACGACGCGGTCCAGCTGACCGTGCTGCAGGTTGAATTCCGCCGTCTGGAAATTGTCCGGCAGCTTCTGGCGGATCGTCTGTTCGATGACGATCCGGCCTGCAAAGCCGATCAGGGCGCCGGGCTCGGCCAGATTGTAGTCGCCAAGGCTCGCGAAGCTGGCCGTGACGCCGCCGGTGGTCGGATCCGTCATGACGGAGATGTAGAGGCCGCCGTCCGACTGGAACTTGGCCAGCGCTGCGCTCGTCTTGGCCATCTGCATGAGGCTCAGGATGCTCTCCTGCATCCGGGCGCCGCCCGAAGTCGAGAAGATGATCATAGGCAGCCGGCGCTCATGCGCCTGCTCGATCGCGCGGGTAATCTTCTCCCCGACGACCGAGCCCATGCTGCCGCTGAAGAAGTCGAAGCTCATGACCGCGACGACGACGGGGAAGCCGCCGATCTCGCCGGTGCCCGTGACGACAGCATCCTTCAGGCCGGAGCTTTTCTTCTGGGTTTCCAGCTTGGGGGCGTAGCCCGGGAACTCCAGCGGATCCTCGGAAATCATATCGGCGTCGAATTCAGACAAACGTCCGTCATCGAGCGTCATTCCGATACGCTCCCAGGCGCTCAGCCGGAAATGATGCCCGCATGACGGACATACTTTCAGGTTTTTCTCCAGTTCCTTGCTGAATTGAATCGTCCCACACTTGGGACACTTGTTCATCAGCCCTTCGGGAATGTCCCGTTTGGGACGCTCCTGGCTGTCGCTGCGCTCCCGTTCCGACGGAACGGTCGCGTATTTGCGTTTATGAAATAAGTCCTTGAACACGAGTGACACCTCTCAAGACGCTAAAGTATAGTCGAACCGGCCATCACGAATGAAGAATGGAGCTCAGGACCTCCTGGACTTCCTCCAGCTCTCCGGACGGAACGAGAATCTCGTATTGCTGCTTGGACATGTTTATCGGACGTGTCTGTACGAGAAAGCCTTCTTCCGTCAGCCGTTTTTGGATCCTCTCCGCGATTCTCGCGGTAGGCGCGATGTAGATGACCGTCCACATGAAAGGTACCTCCTGATATTCCGGAAACAGGCCACATGATCTCACAATCATAGCATAGGAAAATAATTTCCCGCAAGAAACAGGACTGTCGGATCGGCGCGTTCGGCCCGGATTGCGGATTGGAAAAGGGTCGGAAGGAGTATTTCTGCGGCCGCTAGGGCCTTGCCAGGCTTGTCCTCCGTCCCGAGAGGAAGGGGAAAAGAAAACGTCTTGAACACATGCGAAGAAGCTTGCGGCGAAGCCGATGGATCTCTGTTCGTCCGGCTGGATTCGGGCATTCCGGCGCCTCGCGGCGCACGGAGCTGAAGGAGCATGCCGGAGCTTCAGCAGGTACATTCGTCCCCGGCATGCGGAATCCCTCTTTTTCAATCCGAGGTTTCGCTCGCGTCCAACGCGCTGTAGCTCAGCGCCTTGGGATCCTGATGGGCGATCCGGGCGGAAGCGGCGGCGGCCAGCCCCGCCACGAGGTCGTCCAGGAAGACGTGGACCTTGCCTGTCGTCTTGTCGTTCAGATGGCTGATGATGCCCGGTTTGACCTTGTCGAGATATCCGAAGCTGGTCAAGCCGATCATTCCGTATACGTTCGTTATGCCCATCGCCAGCGTCTCGTCGACGCCGTAGAGCGATTCGTCCTTCTCCATGATGGCCTGCAAAGGATGCGGCAGCAGCTTGCGCTCCGCCAGCTCATCCAAGGCGATGCCCGTGTAGAGCACGTACTGGACCTCCCGCTTGCCCAGCACCGTGCGCACGCTTTCCGTGCATTCCTCCATCGTGAGCAGAGGATTGTAGGGAAGCTGCAGGGAAAGCACGATTGAAGCCACATCATCGACGGTTACGCCGCGCCGGCCGAGCCAGCGCTCCATTTCGGAACTCATCCGCATTCCCTCCCGCAAATATTGCCGTGAGAACGGCGGCCGGAAGCGGAGACACGAGTAGAGGCGCGGCCATCCGGCCGCCCCTCTTGTCCCTGTTCCCTCGCCCCGGCTCGACCGCCATGGTAGCCCAAGCCTGACGACTTGTGTTTCCTACTCTATGCGCGTGTCCCGGGAAATGTTCCGTTAATTTCCGGTGAAGCAAGCGGCGCATCAGGCGGCGGCGAGGCTTAGGGCCGGGACCGCCGTCCTCACCGGGAGCTGGCCCGGACTCCCGTCGGCGGACGGTCCCGCAAGCCGGACAAGCCCGGCCTCGGCGGGGCAAGGCGCATATCCGGTGCAAGCTCGGAACGGCGCACATACGCTGTCGTAAAACAAGCGAAACGCGCGATAAGGAGGAGCTGTCCCCTTTGTCCAGTCCGTTGGTATCGATCATCATTCCGTTCTACAACGACCCCTATATAGGCAGCGCGATCCAAAGCGCGATGGAGCAAACCTATCCCAACAAGGAAATCGTCGTCGTGGACGACGGATCCACGCTGCACAGGGAGCTGCTGCTGCCCTATCTGCAGTTTCCAGGGATTTACCTCTGCGCAAAATCCAACGGAGGCACGGCCAGCGCCTTGAATGCCGGCATAGCGATCGCCGCGGGCGACTACATCGCCTGGCTGAGCTCCGACGACCGGTTCTATCCGGGCAAGCTGGAGAAGCAGCTGGCGCACATGATTCCGAGAAACGGAGAAATATCCTTCAGCGATTACGACGTCATTGACGGGACGGGTCATGTCACAAGCCGGAACGTAACGCCCAAATATGCCCATGTCAGCGACTTTCTGAAGGCATTCGAGCACTACTGCCCGATCAACGGCTGCACGGTGGTAGCCCGCAAAAAACTGCTGCTGGATCTTGGCCTGTTCGACGAGTCGCTGCCTTACACCCATGATTACGACTTATGGTTCCGCGCCGTCCTGAGCGGAGCAGATTTCCAATATGTGGATGAGGCGCTGATCCAATACCGGGTCCACGAAGGGATGGGCACAATCCGCAATCTGCCTGTCATCGAGCTGGAAGCCGAAGCGACCCGGCAGCGCTGGTGGCCGCTGCTGGATCGATGGATCAAGAGCAGGCTGAGGACTTGATGCCGGGCCGTCTGAAAAGGAGGCGCTCCTTATCGCGATCGAGGTAAGCATCATCATGCCGACCCATAACCGCTATCCGCTTAATCTGCTCACGCTGTATTCTCTCGAAGCGCAGACGTACGATCTGTCCAAGGTCGAGGTCATCATGATCGACGACGCTTCGGACGACGAGACCCCCGGCATCGCCTCCGGCCGCTCTTTCCCGTTCGAATTCCGGTATTACCGCTTGACGAGGAACATTGGCCGGCCCCGAGCCCGCAATATGGGCATCCATGCGTCGCGCGGACAGCATCTCATCTTCCTCGATGCGGAGATCATCGTGCCTCCCGAGTTCATCGAAGCCCATATGAGCCTTCACAGGGAGCATAGCCGCCTCATCGCCGGAGGACTGTTCGCGGTCCGCAAATCCTATACCCGGCTGGATCCGCAGCTGTCCCCCGGCCAGCTGCTGCAGGCGGAGGAGCTGCTCGTCCGCCATCCGGATCTGCACGGAAAGTGGCTGCGCACCCGGATGCTTCCCGATCCTCCGGCACTTTTCGAACGCGAAGACATTCTGGAAGGCCGGTATCTCGACATGACGGCTGAAAATCCGCATGGGAACTACTTCGTGAAGAATGTGATCAGCCTATATGGAGATTGGTTCCACGGCTTCCATCTGCCCTGGATCATGGCCGGGACGGGAAATCTCTCGCTGGAGAGGGCTGCCTTCGAGGTTCATGGCCTGTTCGAGGAGTACGACGGCTGGGGAGCGGACGATATCGAAATGGGCTACCGCCTGTTCAAGAACGGATACCGGTTCGTCCATCTGAGCTCCGTCCCGACCTATCACCAGGAGCATCCGCTCCAGACGTCCATCGGGCAGGAGGGCAAGATCAATTTTTTCCTGTTCCAGCAAAAATACCGGACGGTAGGCATGCTTGCCCTGCTGCTTGCCCATCCTCCGATCCTTATGTCCTACCGGGACGTCAGCAGCGTGCTGGATGATATCTATGCCCTCGGCCGGAACGAGTCCGAGCGTCCCTTCTTCCATCTGACCAGCTCCTTCAGGGCGATGCTGGAATCCGTCGGGCGCCTGACGCGCTACGACCTTCCCGTGCGGAATTTGATCAGGGAATGCGGCTTCCTCGTTCCGAGCGCGGAGGAGAAGCTGTTTCTCGAGGAGAAGCGGGCTCTCGAGGCTTCGGGGAAGCATCCGCATCTATGCCAAGCGCTGGATCGGCTGCTGTCGTTATGAATGCCGTCTAGGATGCCGCCCCGCATTCCGGGGCCTCCGTCCGCCGTCCATGCGAAAAGGCCGTCCCCCCTCTGGAAGGGGGAACGGCCTTGTTCGGGAGACGCGGGAAGACGCCGGGGCAGCCGGCTGGACCGGCTGTTATTTGACGACAGCGGAGCCTTTGCCGAGCAAGCCTTCGATTCCGCCCATAAGCTCGGGAGAGGGCTTGACCTTGTAACGCTCGCTGAGCGCGATCGTCCTGCCCTCGCTCTCGTAGAAGAGCACGGTCCCCAGCGGACCCGGATGGCCGGCCAGCAGCGCCTTGAGGCGCTCCAGGACGGCGGGATGCTCACGGTCCGCCGCGATTTTGACGTACAGCCGCTGCGCCCCGCGAGGGGCGGCTGCGCGGCGCGGCTCAGCCGGGACAGAGCCGGCTGC
>NZ_BIMD01000001.1 GCF_004000905.1 Paenibacillus humicus NBRC 102415 | reverse complement strand
AGGGCCCGCCTCCGGGCAGCGCTGCAGCCGCCTCGGGGAGTCCCGCCGTTCCGCCTGACGCCGCTCGGCGGCTGTACGCGCCTGCCTCCGGTATGGCGGCAGACCGAGCCGGAGCCGTGCGGGAGCAGGAAGGCGGAGCTTATGCCGCTGTTCCCGCCCTGGCAGGCGGAGCCAATGCCTCCGCTCCCGGTCCGGCAGGCGACGAGCCCGCGGGCCTTGTCAGCGGCGCTTCCGGCCCCAAGCCGGAGGTCGGCGGGCTGGCTTTGTCCCCTCAAGCCGGCTTTGCCGAATCCGGGGGTTCATACAGTCCGTCGGAATCTTTCCCCGGAGCGGCGGGCAGCCTCTCCGATGCCCCCGAAGGCGGGACGGGCTTCCCGGAGCTCAGCTGGGTCGGCCAGATGCACGGCACCTATCTGATCGCGCAAAACGAGGAAGGCATGTACATGATCGACCAGCATGCCGCCCACGAGCGGATCAATTACGAATACTATTACCGCAAGTTCGGGGAGCCGGGCAGCGAGAGCCAGGTTCTGCTCGTTCCCTTCACGCTGGAATATACGAGCGCGGACGCCCAGCAGCTGGCCGGGAGGCTGGAGCTGCTGGCGGAAGCAGGCGTGGAGCTGGAGCCGTTCGGTCCCCAATCGTTCCTCGTCCGCTCCCATCCCCATTGGTTCCCCAAGGGCGAGGAGCAGCAGCTCGTCGAGGAGATGGCGGAGTGGGTGCTGCGCGAGAAGCGGGCGGTGGACATCGCCAAGCTGCGTGAGGAGGCGGCCATCATGTGCTCCTGCAAAGCTTCCATCAAGGCGAACGACCGGCTGAGCCGGGAGGAAGGCGAAGCCCTTCTCGCCCGGCTGGCCGCCTGCGCGCAGCCTTATACTTGTCCGCACGGCAGGCCGATTCTGGTCCATATTTCCAACTATCAGCTGGAGAAAATGTTCAAACGGGTGATGTCATGATCGTCACGACGACGGATCAGCCGAGCGGAGACATGCTCGACGCTGCCGCCCGCCTGGCGGAGGAGCTGGGCGCGCGGCTCGTCAGCCGCAGAGGACGCACGCTCGGCCAATTGGCCGCAGCTTACGGCGACAAGGAGCTGCTGGTCGCCACGAGCACGCAGCTTCGTTATTACGGCGGCCCCGACGAGCCGCCCTTTTATTTCCATCCCAGCATGGCCTACGTTCGCGTGAAGCGGCTGCGCAAGGGAGAGTCCGATCCGCTGGTGGAGCTGGCCGGCTGCCGTCCGGGAGACAGCGTCCTGGACTGCACGGCCGGACTTGCCGGTGATTCCATCGTTTTCTCGTATGCGGCCGGACCGGAGGGGAGCGTGACGGCGCTGGAGAGCGAGCCGGTGCTGCATGCCGTTGTCCGGGAAGGGCTTCTGAGCTATGAGACGCCTCTCGAGGACGTCAATGAGGCTTTCCGGCGCATCCGGCCGGTGCTCGCCGGACATGCCGACTATTTGAAGTCGCTGCCGGACGACAGCTTCGATATCGTCTACTTTGATCCCATGTTCCGCGATCCTGTGCAGGAATCAAGCTCGATCGAGCCTCTGCGCGGCTTGGCGAATCACGGCGCGCTTGCGGCGGAGACCGTCCGGGAAGCGGTTCGGGTAGCGAGAAGAACGGTGCTGCTCAAGGAAAAAAACAACAGCCCGGAGTTTCAGCGGCTCGGCTTCGAGCGCTGTCCGGGGAAAAAGACATCCGCTGTCGGATACGGAGTGATTCGAATTGACTAAACAGCCGCTTCTCGTTCTGGTCGGGCCGACGGCCGTCGGCAAGACGAAGCTGAGCCTGGAGCTTGCCAAGGCATGGAACGCGGAAATCATCTCGGGAGACTCCATGCAGGTCTACCGGGGAATGGACATCGGCACGGCCAAAATTCCCTGTGATGAGATGGAGGGGATTCCCCACCATCTCATCGATATCCGGAATCCGGACGAGCCCTACTCGGCCGCCGACTTCCAGGAAGCGTGCAGCCGCCTCATTCCGGAGATCGCAGCCCGCGGCAAGCTTCCATTCATTGTCGGCGGCACCGGACTCTACATCGAGTCGGTCTGCTACGGATACCGGTTCTCCGAGGCGGGCTCGGACGAAGCCTTCCGTGCGGAGCTCCAGAAGCTCGCGGATGCCGATGGCGTCGATGCCCTGCATGCCAGGCTGGCTGCCGCCGATCCCGAGTCCGCGGCCAAGCTGCATCCCAACGATGTGAGAAGAGTCATCCGGGCGCTGGAAATTGTCCATGTGACGGGGCAAACGATGAGCAGCCAGCTCGCCGGACAGAAAAAAGAGTCGCCCTACGAATTGGTTATTCTGGGACTGCAGATGGACCGTGCGGAGCTGTACGGCAGAATCGAGGAGAGAATCGATCTCATGATGGAGGCCGGGCTGCCGGAGGAGGTCGCCCGCTTGCTGGAGCAAGGCGTGCCGGAGAACGCCGTGGCCATGCAGGGGCTGGGATACAAGGAGCTCGTTCCCTGGCTGAGAGGCGGGACGACGAAGGAGGAAGCCGTCCAGCTGCTCAAGCGGGATACGAGAAGATTCGCCAAGCGCCAGCTGAGCTGGTTCCGGCATATGAAGGACATTCATTGGATCGACGCCGGGGAAAATTTTCACAACAATTTGGAGCTTATCCATGCTATACTAGCAGGAAAGTTTGCAGTCGATCTTGAATATACCACTAACAATCCTTTTTGACGGGGGTAACTTCCAATGAACAAATCCATTAATATTCAAGATACGTTCCTGAACCAGCTCCGCAAGGACAGCATCCCGGTCACGGTTTACCTCACCAACGGTTTCCAGATCCGCGGGGTTATCCGCGCCTTCGATAATTTCACGATCATCATCGATTCCGACGGACGCCAGCAAATGGTGTACAAGCATGCGATCTCGACGTTCACGCCTCAGCGCAACGTATCGCTCATGCAGCCGCAGGACAGCTCCTCGGAATCCTAGGACAGGCTATGCCGCCGCGAGTGCGGTGAAACCTTTCCTGCAGCAGCTTCGTTAAGGAAATATCGGTCCGAAGAACAACCCGCTCTCCGGCAGGGTTGTTCTTCTGTTTCCAAGGGTATACCTATATCGGGACAGAAGAGACCGACCGGAAGGAGAACGATAGACATGCCAGACCAGAGAAAAAAAGGGGATTATCCGGCGCAGCCGGCAAGCAAGAAGGGCAAGAGGAAAAAAGGCCGGATCAGCCGCAAGCGGAAATGGTTCTACGGCTTGTTTTTCGCGGGAGCTCTCGCCGTCGTCGCCGGTATCGTCGGCTACCTGCTGGTCATCCTCAACGGCGAGCGCATCCTCGCCGCCAACAAGGATGTGCTCAGCTTGACGGAGGCTTCCGTCGTCTATGATTCCAGCAACAACAAAATCGCGAGCCTGGCCAGCGTCAACCGCCAGAACGCCGAGTTCTCGGAGCTTCCGGAGCTGCTTCGCGACGCGTTCATCGCGACGGAAGACAAGCGCTTCGAGGAGCATTCCGGCATCGACATGCTCGGCATCGGGCGCGCGCTCGTCAAGGACGTCATCGCGCGGAGCGCCAAGGAAGGCGCGAGCACGATCACGCAGCAGCTGGCGCGCAACCTGTTCCTGAACCAGGACAAGACGTTTTTCCGCAAAGCGACGGAGGCTTCGATCGCCGTTGCCCTGGAAAACCAGATGACCAAGGACGAAATTCTTACGATGTACCTGAACCGGATCTACTTCGGCAACGGCATCTATGGCGTGAAGCTCGCCGCCAAATATTACTTCAACAGCAGCCTTGAAGACCTCAAGCTGTGGCAGATGGCTACTCTTGCCGCCATTCCGAAGGCGCCAAGCTATTATAATCCGAAGGATGACATCGAGCGCTCGACGCAGCGCCGGGCCGTCGTCCTTACCCTGATGAACGACCAGGGCTATATTACGCAAGAGGAGGAGGACCAAGCCAAGGCGGTCGTCTACAAGCCGCCGGGCGAGTTCAATTCCGGCAGCGACCGCAACAAATTCCTCACCTATGTCGATTTTGCCGTCAAGGAAGCCATGCAGGTCATGGATATGTCCGAGGATGAGATCCGCTTGGGCGGATACAAGATCTACACGTCGCTGAACGCCACGGCCCAGCAGACGATCGAGGACGAGTTCGACGACGACAGCAACTTCGAGAAAAGTCCGGACGAGCAGAAGCAGCAGGCGGCCATGGTCATCATGGACCATAGCGACGGCTCGATAAAGGCGATGATCGGCGGCCGGGATTACGTGCGCAAGGGACTCAACCGCGTCACGGTTCCGCGGCAGCCTGGCTCTTCCTTCAAGCCGATCACCGTATACGGGCCGGCGCTGGAGACGGGCGACTACACGCCCGGATCGACTTTGCGGGACGACAAGAAATGCTACGGCAGCTATTGTCCTACCGATTCCAACAAAAACAAGTACATCGGTCCTGTCAGCATGAGCCAGTCGATCATGGAGTCCCGCAACGCCTCCGCGGTATGGCTGCTCAACGAAATCGGTGTCAGCAAGGGAGTAAGCTTCTCCGGCAAGCTCGGCATGCCGCTGGACAAGGACGACCGCAATCTGGCGATCGCGCTGGGCGGGCTGTCTCATGGCGTAACCCCGCTGCAGATGGCGACAGCGTACAGCGCATTCGCCAATGACGGCAAGTCGGTGGACGCTCATACGATCGTCAAGATCGTCGACCATTCTCAGGAGACGAGATACCAGTATGCCGCAGCGAAGCCCAAGCAGCTCATGAAGGAGCAGACGGCGGCTTACATGACGGAGCTTCTGCAAGGCGTCGTCGGCCCGGGCGGCACGGGCCGCGGAGCGGCCATCGACCGGCCGCTGGCAGGCAAGACCGGCACGACGCAGCATGGCATCAGCGGACTCAAATCCAGCTACAACCGCGACGCCTGGTTCGTCGGCTATACGCCGGAGTGGACCGCCGCGGTATGGATGGGCTACGACAAGACCGACAAGGAGCATTTGCTCAAGAAGAGCAGTTCCGCAGCGGCCGCATTGTTCTCGAAGGTCATGTCCAAGGCGATGAAGGACGTGCCGAAGGGCTCGTTCGGGAAAGCTCCTTCGGAACCGACGCCGACGCCGCCGGCTTCGGATGCGCCTGATCAGGTCAAGAATCTGACGGGCTCCTACGATCCGAACCAAATGCTCGTGTCGCTGCGCTGGACTCCTGTCGAGGGTGATGGAATCAGCTACCGGATCTACCGCAAGGATTCCTCCCAGGCTGAATTCAGCCGCGCGCTTGATTCCGCCGCTGCGGGAAGCGCCGATGACATGAACGTGGCGCCCGGCATGTCGTACGAATATTACGTGACGGCCTATGACAGCAAATCCGGCTTGGAAGGACCTCCTTCGGCCCGGATCGCGATTGAAATTCCAACAGTCGAGATCAGCCCTTCGCCGACTCCTGGCTGGAATGACGGCAGCGGGGAAGGGAACGAGGGAAACGGAAACAACGGCAATGGCAACGGGAACGGAAACAATGGCAACGGGAACGGCCATGGAAATAACGGCAACGGTAATGGCAATAATGGAAACGGCAGCGGCAATGGAAACAACGGCAGCGGGAATGGTAACGGCCAAGGAGGCGGACAGCAGGGCGGGGAATCGACTTCCCAGCCGACGCCGACCCCGACGCCGACCTCGACTCCGGCCGATGCCGGGGGGACGGGCAGCGGCGACGGAACGTCCGGCACCTCCTCCGGCGATGCAGCCGCACTACCTTCGGTTCCGGCTGAATCGACCGGACCTTAGTGCAATCGGGCATCTGAGCTGCGACAATGCAAGCTCCGATGCCCGTTCCATATGACACCAGAGCCAATTCCACTCAAGCTCCGATGTCCTTTCCACCTGATGCCGCATTCCGAAACCATAACCTTTACGGAAAAGGAAGTCATGACAACATGAAAAAGAACCTTAAAGCTCTGTCCATCCTCCTGCTCGGCACCGCTATTGTTGCGGCGGGCTGCGGAGCGAAGAATGCGGGCAACGAATCCTCTGGCGCAGGCGCCAGTAAGCCGGCCAGCAATGCATCTGGCGATGCCGGCGGATCGGCAGCCAAAAGCTGGAGCAAAAAGCCCGACATGGCGATCGACACCTCCAAAACCTATCAGGCGGTCGTCACCACGACGGATGGCGAGTTCACGATCGACCTTTTCGCGAAGGATGCGCCCGAAACGGTCAACAGCTTTGTCTTTCTGGCGCGGCACAACTATTTTGACGGCATCGTTTTTCACCGGATCATTCAGGACTTCATGATCCAGACGGGAGATCCGACGGGCACGGGGGCAGGCGGCCCGGGCTATACGATACCGGATGAGCTGAACAACGGCCATGTCTACAAGAAAGGCGTCGTGGCGATGGCCAATACGGGACAAGCCGACACGGGAGGCAGCCAGTTCTTTATCGGCACGGGTCCAAGCGTCGAGAGCTTGAGCCAGCTTCCGAACTATACGATCTTCGGCGAGATTTCGGGCGGAATGGATGTCGTGGACAAGATTGCCGCCACTCCGGTCGAGAAAAATGCCCAAGGCGAGCCCAGCAAGCCGACTCAATCGGTGAGCATCCAAAACGTCGAAATCAAGGAAAGCTGATTCCCTTTGCCTGATGTTCCGCCGAATGTGTGAACATGATGTGAATTTCCCTCATATGCTGTACTAGCAGAGGAGGGATCTCCATTATGGGCAAGCATGGCGCGGCTGGAATGGGAAGATGGCTGAGGATCTACGCCTGGGCGGTGCTGGCGGCAGGGGCGGTTTTGTGCGCAGGCTTCCTGTACCCGTTCAATGACGGCAATATGGCGCTCATGGCAGGCGTAGGCTGCCTCATAGCCGCGCCCGTCGTTTATATCGCTTCCTTCATGTTCCCGCTGGCGGACGAGTATATCGGCAGCCATACCGGCGAAGGCGGGGAGCGTCCCGGCAGGGGACGGTAATATTTCGCAAATATAAGGACATTCAATGAACAACATTTTACGGAAATCGCACAAAAATAAGACGGATTCGTTAACGGGGGCGCCGAAAGGCGTCCTTTTTGCTATGCTGTAACACGAGAGAGGAAATGTTCTGTCAAGAGCATACTCGGTTAATGGGTAATAGCAGGATGGAGATGGCCAAAAGGAGATGAAACGATGAAAAATTCACACAAATGGCTATGGGGGCTCGGGATTGCCCTCGCCATAGCTGCTGTGGCCATCGTGGTGGTATGGTCCGGCAGCCTCATGGTGCTGGATCCGAAAGGTCCGGTCGCGGAGATTCAGAAAAACCTGATCTGGATTTCCGTCATTTTGTGCGCGGTCATTATTGTGCCTGTACTCGGCATTTTTGCGTTCATAATCGTGCGGTACCGCGATAAGCCGGACAACAAGGCGCCGTACGAGCCGAACTGGTCTCACAGCACGAAGCTGGAGGCGATCTGGTGGGGGATCCCGATCGTCATCGTCGTGCTGCTGGGATACTTCACGGTCCGGGATACGTACAAGCTCGTCAAGCCGCCGGCCGAAACCGCCCATGTAGCGCCGGTGACGATTCAGGTGACGTCGATGGACTGGAAATGGCTGTTCCAGTATCCGGATCAGGACATCGCGACGATCAACTACATCAACATTCCGGAGAACACTCCGATCCAGTTCGTTCTGACGTCCAGCGCGGCGATGAACTCCTTCTGGATTCCGCAGCTCGGCGGCCAGACGTATGCGATGCCGGGCATGGCGATGAGGATGTGGCTGCAGGCGGATGAAACAGGCGAATACTTCGGCTCCGGAGCCAACTTCACCGGCACCGACTTCGCCAAGATGAACTTCACCGTGAAGTCGATGTCCCAGGACGACTTCAACGACTGGGTAAGCAAGTCGCAGCAGGAGACGGCGAAGCTGGACAACGCCGCCTACAACAAGCTCTCGGTCAAGGGAACGGCGGATATTCAAACCTTCGGCTCCATGGACCCGAACCTGTTCAACTCGATCGTCATCAAAAACGGCGGGCATCATCATCCGGCCAACGGCCTGGATATCCGCGGCGCCTATCCCGTGAAGGACGGCAGCAACGAAAGCTCCGGCTCCGAGCCGGATGCAGCAAATCAGACATCGGGCCTATCGCAGCCCGAAATGAACCACTAGGCGGCCAAGGGGAGGAAATTCATCCATGTTGGATTCGATAAAAGACTTTGCCGCCGATTTCTTCGTCACCGGCGATCCGCTCATCTATGGCGCGGATGTATCCATCGCTCTCGTCAGCATTGCCATCGTCTTCGTCCTGACCTACTTCAAGAAGTGGAAATGGCTCTGGCGCGAATGGCTGACGACGGTCGACCATAAGAAAATCGGCATCATGTACCTGATCGCCTCGCTGCTCATGCTGTTCCGCGGCGGCGTCGACGCCTTGCTCATGCGGACGCAGCTGGCGCTCCCGAACGTGGAGTTCCTGCAGGCGGACCACTATAACGCCATCTTCACCACGCACGGCACGATCATGATCCTGTTCATGGCGATGCCGATGATGTTCGCTCTCTTCAACATGGTCGTGCCTCTGCAGATCGGAGCCCGCGACGTCGCGTTCCCGTTCCTGAACGCGCTCAGCTTCTGGCTGTTCCTGATGGGTGCGATGCTGCTGAACGTATCGTTCGTCATCGGCGGCTCTCCCGATGCGGGATGGCTCAGCTATCCGCCTCTGTCGGAGCTCTCGGGCAGTCCCGGCGTCGGCCAGGACTTCTACATCTGGGGCATCCAGATTTCCGGTATCGGCTCCCTCGCTACCGGCATCAACTTCATCGTCACGATTCTGAAAATGCGCGCGCCAGGCATGAAGCTGATGAAAATGCCGCTGTTCTCCTGGTCCGTGCTTTCGGCGTGCATCACCATTCTGTTCGCCTTCCCGATTCTGACGATCACGCTGGCGCTGCTGTTCCTGGACCGCTATTTCGGGGCCCACTTCTTCACGCTTGACGGCGGCGGCATGTCGATGATGTATGTCAACCTGATCTGGATGTGGGGCCACCCCGAAGTATATATCGTCGTGCTTCCCGCCTTCGGCATCTTCTCGGAGATCGTGGCCACCTTCTCGAAGAAGACGATATTCGGCTACAAGTCGATGGTCTTCGCAATGATGGTCATCAGCGTCCTGTCGTTCTTCACCTGGGTTCATCACTTCTTCACGATGGGCTCGAGCGCGGACGTCAACTCGTTCTTCGCGATCACAACGATGGCGATAGCCATCCCGACCGGGGTCAAGGTGTTCAACTGGCTCTTCACCATGTTCCGAGGGAGAATCAGCTTCCAGAGTCCGATGCTCTGGACGATGGGCTTCATTCCTTGCTTCCTGGTCGGGGGAGCGACGGGCGTCATGCTCGCCGTCGCACCGGCAGACTTCCAGTACCACAACAGCTACTTCCTGATCGCCCACTTCCACCAGGTGCTCATCGGCGGCGTCGTGTTCGGCTACCTCGCCGGCATCTACTACTGGTGGCCGAAGCTGTTCGGCTTCAAGCTCGACGAGAAGCGCGGACGCTGGGCGTTCTGGACATGGAACATCGGCTTCTACGTCTGCTTCTTCCCGCAGTACTTCCTCGGCCTTGACGGCATGACGCGCCGCGTCTACACGTACGGCTGGGACCGCGGCTGGGCTGCGCTCAACTTCACGAGCACGATCGGCGCCTTCATGATGGGCATCGGCTTCCTGTTCCAGGTATGGCAGATCGCCTACAGCGTCCGCAAGGGCGAACGGGCAACCGGCGATGCATGGGGCGGCAACGGCAGAACGCTGGAATGGTCGATCCCATCTCCGCCTCCGGTATACAACTTCGCGGTTGTGCCTCAGGTGAAGCATGCCGACGACTGGTTCCATGTGAAGGAAGACAAGGCGAAAGGAATCGAGCGTCCGAAGCAGCAGCTGGAGCCGATCCATATGCCGAAGAACTCCGCCATTCCATTCGTCATGGCAAGCTTCTTCTTCCTCGTGGGCTTCGGTTTCACGTTCCACTGGACCTGGATGATCATCGTCGGCGCACTGGGCGTCTTCGGCAGCCTGTTCGCCCGGTCATTCAGCTACGATGTGGATTATTACATTCCGGTCGATGAGGTCATCGAGACGGAACGGAAATTAGGGAGGTCGTACTAATGCAGCAGCATATCGTCTCTCCTGAGGTCCACGAGCATCATACCCAGGAACAGGAGTCGCTCAAGACAGCGGGCTTCTGGCTGTTCCTTGTATCCGATACTCTGCTGTTCGGCACCTTGTTCGCGACCTATGTCGTCCTGGTCGGCCATACGAACGGCGGACCTTCGGGCAAGGAGCTGTTCGAGATTCCGGGATTCGTCGCCTCGACGTTCCTCCTGCTTACGTCCAGCTTCACGAGCGGCCTGGCCGTTCTCCAGATGCAGGCCAAAAAGCTGAGCGGCATGATTTTCTGGCTGATCATGACGCTCCTGCTCGGAGCGGCGTTCCTTTACCTCGAGGTCACGGAGTTCGTGAACCTCGTCCATGAAGGAGCGAACATCGGCACGAGCGCATTCCTGTCGGCGTTCTTCACCCTGGTCGGCACCCACGGAATCCACGTTACCGTCGGCATCTTCTGGTGCATCGGGCTGATCTTCCAGCTGCGCAAGCACGGAATTACAACGGTAACGAAGCGCAAGATTTCGAACTTCAGCCTGTACTGGCATTTTCTCGACGTGATCTGGATCTTCCTGTTCTCCGTCGTTTACCTCATGGGGGTGATGTAGATGAGCCCGCATTCCGATTCCCACGGCCACGGACATGGCCATCACGAGGAGCATAACCACGGGTCGCTCAAGTCTTATACGATCGGATTCATCATCTCGATCATACTGACTGTCATCCCGATGCTCGTCGTATTCAACGGCCTGATGTCCCGGACGGGGACGCTGCTCGTCATTCTCGTCACAGCGATTCTGCAGCTTCTCGTCCAGCTTTTCTTCTTCATGCATATCAACGAAGGCGAGAAGCCTCGGTACAACGTCATGGCGCTGGTGCTCGGCTTTGTCATCGTCATCACGATCGTTGCCGGCTCCGTATGGATCATGTCGTTCAACTCGGTCGTCCAATAAGATCGTTCCTGTCCCCGCTCCCAATCCGGAGCGGGGATATTTTCTTTTGAAGCGGCTGTTTTCGCCTTGACATGGCCAAGGCAGGTTGGTCTTATTTGGCGTTACCGCTGGAGATGGACAGTAAGATGTGGTAAGCTGTCAACTAAAGGAAACACGGAAAAAAGGCAGGGGCGAACCGAGCATAGTCGCAGCGCCATTGCCGCATCTTAAGGGAAAGGGTACGTTCCATATGAAACGAAAATTTTCGGATCGGGCCAACTGGCGGCGTATCCTGCGCAAAAGCTACACTTGCCTGACGCTTGACGGAGAGGATTTCAGAGGGCTGGTCACGTTTTACCGGATTCACGACCTCCGGGAGCCGCTCTGGAAGGAGTACAACGGACGGAGGCTCTGCCTGGCCGACCGGGGCTATCTCTGGATGCAGCATTTTCCCCGCGGCGAGCACTTCGTCGTCACGACCATGTTCGACGACAAGGGCAAGGTCGTGCAGTGGTACATCGATATCTGCAAGACGCAAGGCCTGACGGACCAGCAGGTTCCCTGGTTCGACGATCTTTATCTGGATATCGTCGTGCTTCCTACGGGAGAAGTGTTCCTGATGGACGAGGATGAGCTGGAGGATGCGATCCGCGACGGCGATGTGACGCGCAAGGAAGCGGCGATGGCCCGGAAGACGGCTGGAAGGCTGCTTGCCGCCATCAAGAACGGCCGCTTCCGCTACTTTACGCTCAGCCTGCGCCACCGCAAGACGCTGGCCGAACGAATGGGCGAGGTCAGCGAATCATGAAGGCGGCAGAGGCGGGGACGAACAAGCCGAAGCCGACAAAAAAGACCGGGACGGCGAAGAAGCCTGCCGCCCGGCGCAAAAAAAACCGACATGGCGGCCTGCTGGGCCGCCTTGTGCGCGCTTGCCTGATTGTCGGGGCTCTCGGCGTATTTGCAGCGGGGTACCTGTTCTGGCAGATCACGCATTATTCTCCACCCAATCCTGTGCCGCAGCGGGAGGCTGGAATCGTGCTCGGAGCCGCTCTCTGGAACGATGCGCCGAGCCCTGGACTCAAGGAGCGGCTGGATCAGGCGCTGAAGCTGTACCAAGCCGGGAGAGTGCAGAAGCTGATCGTCTCCGGAGGTCTCGACCGCAACGGCTCCAAGCTCACCGAAGCACAGGGGATGAGAGTCTATCTCGTTTCGCGCGGCGTGCCCAAGGATGCCGTCATTCTCGAGAACCGGGCGACAAGCACATACGAGAACCTGGTGTTCAGCCGGAAGGCCGGCGAGGCTGCCGGCATCAAGTCCTATCTGATCATTACGCATGAGTATCATGCCTCCAGGGCGCTCGACATGGCGCGGTTCCTCGGGTTTCCCGACCCGGTCGTAAGTTCCGTCAAATCCAAAGTGCTCAACGCAGCAGCCAACGAAACCCGGGAGACGCTTGCGTACGGCAAGTGGCAGCTGGACAAGCTGCTCATGCTGGTCGGGCTCAAGTCCGTATGAAGGCCGTTAGCAACCGTTCATAGTCCGATCTGAAGTCTGTCTGATTCTGTTAATATGGCTCTGCTGTCCCGAATACAATTTGTAGAGCCATTCAATTGCAGGAAGGACAGGTGATGCCGCGGATGAACGGACACGCCGCTTCGGGACATCAGGGCGCAAGGCCCTCCCGCCAAATAAATGTCGTGCTGCGAAGCCATGAGACGTACGGTCTCGGAGCATCCTCCGCAGCCGCCCAGCAGGTCGATTATCCCGAGCCTGCGGGAGCGGCCAGGCAGGCTCCCGCAGCCGATCCCTATGCCGAAATCCAAAAGGAAATGGAGCATATGGTCGGCATGGAAGGGGTCAAATCGCTGATCTATGAAATCTATGCCTTGCTCCTAATCAGCCAGATGCGCTCGGAAGCCGGGCTCTCTGGCGGAGCGCAAGTCTATCATATGATATTCAAGGGCAATCCCGGCACCGGCAAGACGACGATCGCCCGCATCGTCGCCAAGCTGTTCCAGAAGATGGGCCTGCTGTCCAAGGGTCATCTCATCGAGGTCGAGCGGGCGGATCTTGTCGGCGAATACATCGGGCATACCGCGCAAAAAACCCGCGATCTCGTGAAAAAGGCGCTGGGAGGCGTCCTGTTCGTCGATGAAGCCTACAGCCTGGCGCGAGGCGGGGAGAAGGATTTCGGGAAGGAAGCGATCGATACGCTCGTCAAGGCGATGGAGGACTATCGCAGCCAGTTCGTCCTCATTCTGGCCGGCTACCCGCTCGAGATCGAGCATTTTCTTCTAACGAATCCCGGACTGCCTTCGAGATTTCCGATCCAGATCGACTTTCCCGACTACTCGGTGGACCAGCTCATACAGATCGCTGAGCTGATGGCCAAAGACCGGGACTATTCCTTGCTCCCTCAGACCGTCTTCAAGCTGAGGAGCCATCTGATACAGGAAAAGACGGCTACGCTCTATTCGTTCAGCAATGCCCGCTATGTCCGCAATCTGATTGAAAAATCCATCCGCCACCAGGCCGTCAGGCTCCTCAACCAGTATGCGTCGGCCAGTCCCGGCAGGCAGGAGCTAATGAGCATCCGTCCGGAAGACATGCGCTGGGAGGGAAAGGTCAAGCAGCCTGGTGAACTCGGATAAGGCGAAAGGAGCTTCGCGAAGCTTGGATACGACAACCTATGAAACGGATCATGGCGTGCCCGACAGGGCCATTCTCGTCAGTCTGGTCACCCAGGAGGCGAAGCGCGGCCCTTCGGATCCGGAGCATTCGCTCGAAGAGCTCGCCAACCTGGCCGATACGGCCGGCGTCGAAGTGCTTGCGACTGTCATTCAGAACAAGGAAGCGCCCGATCCCAAATGGCTCGTCGGCAAAGGCAAGGTGGAGGAGATCCGCGCCGTCAAGGAAGAGCTCGGAGCGACAACGATCATTTTCGACCAGGAGCTGTCCGGTGCGCAAGTGCGCAATCTCGAACAATCGCTTGATGCCAAAATCATCGATCGGACCCAGCTTATTCTCGATATATTCGCCGGAAGGGCGAAAACCCGGGAAGGCATCATCCAGGTCGAGCTCGCCCAGCTGAGCTACCTGCTGCCGCGCCTGTCGGGACACGGCAAAAATCTGTCCCGCCTCGGCGGCGGTATCGGCACGCGCGGGCCGGGGGAGAGCAAGCTTGAGACCGACCGGAGGCATATCCGGGGACGCATCACCGATCTCAAGGCCCATCTGCGGGAGCTGACGCGCACCCGCGAGCTTCACCGGGAGCGGCGCCGCAAGACGGGCGTAACCCAAGTCGCGCTTGTCGGATATACGAACGCAGGCAAGTCGACGCTGATGAATGAGCTTACGCTCGCCGACGTGCTGGTCGAGAACCGGCTGTTCGCAACTCTGGACCCGACCTCCCGGGTTCTGGTCCTGCCAAGCGGCAACGAGGTCGTACTCACGGATACGGTAGGCTTCATCCAGAACCTGCCCCATGATCTTGTAGCCGCGTTCCGCGCCACCCTGGAGGAAGTCGCGGAGGCGGACCTGATCCTGCATGTCGTGGACAGCTCGTCCCCGATGCGGCGCGAGCAGATGCGGGTCGTCGAGGAGCTGCTGCAGCAGCTCGGGGCATCGGACAAGCCGCTCCTGCTCGTGTATAATAAGAAGGATCTGGTCGGAGGAGCGCTCAGAAGCCTGCTTCCGTCCAGCGGTCCTCGGCAGCTGCTCATCAGCGCCTACGACGCTGCGGACCGGAGCCGTCTGCTGCAGGCGATTCAGGACGAGCTTTCGGGGGAAACCCGGTCGTTTGCCTTGCCGGCCGACCGCGGGGACCTGATCGCGCTTGCCTACCGTTGCGGCGAGGTGCTGGAGCGGGAAGCGGACGGAGACGTCCTATGGCTGACGGTGGAGCTCAACCGCGCGGATTACGAAGTGAACGGACATCAGCTGGAGCCTTACCGCCAGTCGCGGACCAGCGCCGGAATTACGACACAGCAAGGAGACTGAATACAAGTTGGACAAGCTCATGAAGCTTGCGCAGGCGGCAGAAAAAAAGGTTCAATCCCGATTCGCGGAACTGGATCTCGTCGCCGAGCGCAATCAATGGAAGGTCATCGAAGCGTTTCAGAAGCATAAGGTCAGCGATTTTCATTTCAACGGATCCACCGGCTACGGCTACAACGATCGGGGGCGCGAAGTGCTCGATCTCGTGTATGCCGACGTCTTCCGGTCCGAGGCCGCTCTCGTGCGGCCTCATTTTGCGTCCGGCACGCATACGATCAGCACGGCGCTGTTCGGACTGCTCCGTCCCGGGGACGAACTGTTATACGTGACCGGACGTCCTTACGACACCTTGCACAAGGTTATAGGCAAGCCCGGCGACGGCACCGGATCCCTTCAGGATTGGGGAATCCTCTACAAGGAGGCGGCGCTGGCGCCGGATGGCGGCGTCGATTGGGAAGCGGTGGAGACGCTCATCACGGAACGGACCCGCGTCATCGGCATTCAGCGCTCGAGGGGCTACGACTGGAGAGCTTCGTTCACCGTCGATCAGATCGGAGAGATGGTCCGCCGAGTAAAATCCATGAAGCCGGATGTGCTCGTCTTCGTCGACAATTGCTACGGCGAGTTCACGGAGTTGTCGGAACCGACCGAGGTCGGAGCCGATCTCATCGCAGGATCGCTTATCAAAAATCCCGGGGGCGGACTTGCCGCGACAGGCGGATACATAGCGGGCAAGGCCGATGCCGTCCAGGCTGCCGCCTACCGGCTTACGGCGCCCGGCATCGGCTCCGAGGTCGGAGCGATGCTGGATACGCTGCGCGGCATTTATCAAGGCCTGTTTTTGGCGCCGCATCTCGTCGGACAGGCCTTGAAGGGCAGCGTGTTGTCGGCGGCGATGTTCGAAGAGCTCGGGTTCGAAACTTCTCCGGCCTGGAACGATCCGCGCACGGATCTCATTCAGGCGATCCGATTCGGCTCGCCCGACGCTCTCACGGCATTTGTGCAAGGCATTCAGGCTGCGGCTGCTGTCGACTCGCATGTCGTGCCGGAGGCATGGGACATGCCGGGGTACGAGCATCCGGTCATCATGGCGGCCGGCGCGTTCATCCAGGGAGGAAGCCTGGAGCTGTCTGCCGATGCGCCCATCCGCGAGCCTTATATCGCTTACATGCAAGGCGGATTGACCTACTCCCATGTCAAGTACGCCTTGCTGCAGTCGCTTCAAAGACTGGAGCAGCAGGGTATTATTGTTAGTTAAACTTACACAAGAACCTAACATGACTTGACACCTTTATGTCGCGCGATTACAATAGGTTCATAACTTATCGCGATTGGAAGGTTGATGTGAACATGGCTGACGATATACGCCGCAATATGGCTTTGTTTCCGATCGGAATCGTGATGAAGCTCACGGACCTGACCGCACGCCAAATCCGCTATTACGAGCAGCATGAATTGATTGTCCCGGCGCGCACCTCGGGCAACCAAAGGCTGTTTTCCTTTAACGACGTGGAAAGGCTGCTGGAGATCAAATCCCTCATCGAGAAGGGAGTCAACATCGCCGGAATCAAGCAGGTGATGAACCCGGTCTCCAAGGAATCCGAGGATGCGACCATCATGACGGAGATATCCGAAGTGAAGCGCCGCGAGCTCAGCGATTCCCAGCTTCGCCTGCTCCTGAAGCAGCAGCTGCAAGAGAAGCGTCCTGGCAAAGCATCGCTTATCCAAGGCCAGCTGAGCCGCTTTTTCCCGAACAAACGCTAGCCATAACCTATTTTATGATGTGAGGAGTAGATACGGTGAGTTACAACAAAGAAGATATCATGCGCATCGCCAAGGAACAGAACGTCAGATTCATCCGTCTCCAATTCACGGATCTGCTGGGCACGATCAAAAACGTCGAGATTCCGGTCAGCCAGCTTGAGAAAGCTCTCGACAATAAAATGATGTTCGACGGCTCCTCGATCGAAGGTTATGTCCGTATCGAGGAATCCGATATGTATCTTTATCCCGACCTCAGCACTTGGGTCGTATTCCCGTGGGTTACGCAGGATCGCGTCGCCCGCTTGATCTGCGACATCTACATGCCGGACGGCACGCCGTTCGCCGGCGATCCCCGCGGCATTCTGAAGCGCGTGCTCAAGGAAGCCGAGGAAATGGGCTTCACTGCGATGAACGTAGGTCCTGAGCCCGAATTCTTCCTGTTCAAGACGAACGAGAAGGGCGAGCCGACGACCGAGCTCAACGACCAGGGCGGTTATTTCGATCTGGCGCCGATGGACCTCGGCGAGAACTGCCGCCGCGAAATCGTGCTGACGCTCGAGGAGATGGACTTCGAGATCGAGGCCTCCCATCACGAGGTCGCTCCAGGCCAGCATGAGATCGACTTCAAATACGCGGACGCTATCAAAGCGGCCGATCAGATTCAGACGTTCAAGCTCGTCGTCAAGACGGTCGCCCGCCAGCACGGCCTGCACGCGACCTTCATGCCGAAGCCGCTGTTCGGAGTCAACGGCTCCGGCATGCACTGCCATCAGTCGCTGTTCCGCGGCGGAGAGAACGCCTTCTACGACGAGGACGATCAGCTGGGACTCAGCCCGACGGCGCGTTACTACATGGCCGGCCTTCTGCGCCATGCCCGCGCGATGACCGCCATCACCAATCCGACCGTCAACAGCTACAAGCGTCTGGTGCCGGGTTACGAGGCGCCGAGCTACGTCGCCTGGTCGGCAAGCAACCGCAGCCCGATGATCCGCATTCCGGCTTCCCGCGGCCTCAGCACCCGCGTCGAAGTGCGCAACCCGGATCCGGCCGCGAATCCGTACCTGGCTCTGGCCGTCATGCTGAAGGCCGGCCTGGACGGCATCAAGAACAAGCTGCCGCTGCCGGCTCCGATCGACCGCAACATCTACGTCATGACCGACGAAGAGCGTCTGGAGGACGGCATCCCGAGCCTGCCGGAGGATCTTCGCGAAGCTCTGAACGAGCTGCTGCGCAGCGAGATCATTACGGAAGCTCTCGGCGACCACGCCCTGGCGCATTTCTACGAGCTCAAGGAAATCGAGTGGGACATGTACAAGACGCAGGTGCATGAGTGGGAACGCGATCAGTACCTGACTCTGTACTAAGAGAGGAATCCCAGTAGTATCAAGGGATTGTAGAGATTTTTATCAGGGGGCATTTTCAAGGAATCAGTGTATTATTTCTGGCTGCCCCCCGTTTGCCCCCGAACTTCAAAATTGTTGAGGATGCCCTTGGTGAAGGCTTCGAACTTCTCCATGCTGGCATCCTCTATTTTTTTGGAGATGTGGGCATAGATGTCCGAGCATTTCTTGGATGACCTTCAATTGTGGTATCACCCTTTAGTGCTTCAGCTGCTGAAAAGAAAAACTATCCTTTTTCTTATGTTTTTTCTACAGCGATTTATACAGATATGTTGAGACATACGGTGGTAATACTACTTTTGATGCGACAAGTAAAATGCCTGCTTATCCATCAGTTACTTTTAATGCATTTAATGGGACGTTACTGGATGAACCATTCTGAAATTTTTAGTGCAAAGCTGTGTACTTGGTCAACAGCAAAAGTCTTTTCCCTGAAGAAGAAACGTGTAAGAAGTGCGGAGCGCCTATGGTCCGGCGGAAAGGACCGAAGAGCGATTTCTACGGCTGCAGCAAATATCCGAAATGTAGAAGCATTGCTCAGTTTGAAGTGAGCCGATGAAATAGCCCGCTGGCCTTGTGGTCGGCGGGCTTTTTTGTTCTAGGCTATGTTAAATCTTAATGTTGATTTTCAACCTAAAGAAAACCGCCCTACATGGGGGGCGGTTCATTGAGCTAACGTATCCCGTTGTTCAATAGGACATGGCTACGTTAAATATCGAATAATCCTCTGCCAATCAAGTTTGCAGTAACCGGCTTCTTTCCGATTTCTCGTGACCATATAGACAATTGACCGATGTGGTGGATTTCGTGGGCGATCACGTGCCGCATTACTTCGCCGTATTTATGGGATTCCCGTTCCCCTTCATCCGTGATATCAATCATCATGCGGTCTTCCAAACTATCCTTCCAATCATACACAAATGGAGCGAGTTCCAAGTGGCAACGGCCTGAAAAATCTTTTATTTGCTGCAAGCTTGCCACTTCCTCAAACTGAGGGATTGTAATCGCTTTTTCTTGTATACCACCGCATATCCAGCCATACTCGACTGCCACAATGTGATACAGAGTGGAAAGGATGTACCCTATGCCGCCGGTGCGTCTTTTCATCAACTCTTCCTCGCTCACTGTATCGCACCAGTCAAACCAATCTTTGCGAACTTGCCAGTTATACTCGAATAGTTTCAACATGCCGTGGCCTCCTGCGCACCTTAAACTTTGTTACTCCTACCATTCGAGAAATAATAGCGTTATCCTGTCTATTAGCTTAACGACAGAAGGAGCAGCTGCGGTGTCGGCAAACTGCTCCTGAATCGCTGAACTAAAGTTCTCCGTTAGTCACCCTAAATGCGGTTCATGCGGTTCTTAGCCACATTGGCTCTTTCAATGATAAATTGTTTCTGTCCCATATGATGAGAGTGCCAGTGATTGCAGGCTCCTGTGCAAAGGTCACGTTTCCGATGGATGTGTTGAGTATAAACCTTCTAACAAATACGAAATGGTTGGACTGGACCGATTTGTTTCTTACAGAACAAATGATTTGATTTTATTTTATTTGAAGGAATAAAAAAGTTGATCCTGAAGGGGATCTCCGGACATAAGAAACCAAGCTTGACCTGACCGGGCCTAAGGGTGTGGAAAGGAGTACAACTCAACCTTCAACCGAAAGTCAAACGGACGCTCTTCAATACCCATATCCAAGCTCGATTTGACTTTTCTTGTAGGAATAAAGCTTTAATAAATGGAATAGCTTGCAAATAAAGATACGTCCTATGAGCGATTCCACAACAAGAGGGGAGTGTACATTAATGGGAAGATTACCGGGTCCTCCAGGTCCTCCAGGACCGCAAGGACCGCAAGGGCCTCCAGGACCAACAGGACCGCAAGGCATTTGTCTGCCGTGTCCTACTGGACCTGCAGGTCCAGTAGGAGCAACGGGGCCAACAGGTCTAGCAGGGCCAACGGGAATAGGGACAACTGGAGCTATCGGGCCAACAGGCCCTGCGGGCGCGACGGGAGCGACTGGACCAGGAGTTGGGGCAACAGGAGCAACGGGAGCAACAGGCCCGGCCGGAACCGCAGGAGCAACAGGAGCAGTAGGAGCCACAGGAGCCACAAGAGCCACAGGAGCAGCAGGAGCCACAGGAGCAGCAGGAGCCACAGGAGCTACTGGAACCACAGGAGCAACGGGGCCAACAGGTCTAGCAGGGCCAACGGGAATAGGGACAACTGGAGCTATCGGGCCAACAGGCCCTGCGGGCGCGACGGGAGCGACTGGACCAGGAGTTGGGGCAACAGGAGCAACGGGAGCAACAGGCCCGGCCGGAACCGCAGGAGCAACAGGAGCGACAGGAGCAGCAGGAGCAGCAGGAGCAGCAGGGGCCACAGGAGCAGCAGGAGCTACTGGAACCACAGGAGCAACAGGCGGAGTACTCGCTTTTTCAGACTTTTTCGCCTTGATGCCACCCGATAATGCTGCAACAGTCGCACCGGGTACTGATGTCAGCTTTCCTCAAAATGGGCCAACAAGCGGTACTGCCATTACACGAACAGGTCCAACTACATTTAACCTGGCTGCGATTGGAACCTATCAGATTCTGTTCCAGGTGAGTGTGACCGAGGCGGGGCAACTCATATTGACACTTAACGGCGCCGATCTCGCGTACACGGTAGTTGGGCGGGCAACGGGCACATCGCAGATCGTAGGCACAGCCCTTGTCCAAACGACAGTGATAAATTCTATCCTCACGGTTCGTAATCCAGCCGGGAACTCAACTGCATTAACGATAACTCCTCTTGCTGGTGGAACCAGATCCGTCTCTGCACATCTTGTCATCATTCAGATTGCTTAAGTTAATTTTCGTTGTAACATATATAGAAAGCCCGCTGAACTTACTAGTCGGAGGGCTTTTTTTTTGTTTACAGCTACGTTTGTGCAGCAGAAAATACTGGAGTGAAGAGCCTGCCTGCCACTGTGGTTCCAGCAGCGAATCAGCGTAATCTATTTAGGTGATGAAAAGGATTGAAAAGATGAAAATTGCTTTTTAATTTCTCCCTTTTTCCCCTACCCGGACACCGATATAATACAGGTAATGGATTGGACAGGGGAGAGAATGAAATGATGAGAATTATGTTGGATGACTTAAACGGGCCTGATGTCCGGGCTTTGATCGGGGAGCATCTCCGGGGGATGGCCGAAAATTCTCCTCCTGAAAGCATTCACGCGTTGGACTTGAATGAATTGAAAAAGCCGGAAATCACTTTCTGGAGCGTCTGGGAAGAGGGGGAATTGCTCGGATGCGGCGCTCTCAAGGAGCTCGACGCCAGCCATGGCGAGCTCAAGTCCATGAGGACGGCTTCGAGACATTTGCGCAAGGGCGTTGCCCGAAAGCTTCTTGATCATATTATCCAGGAAGCCAAACGAAGGGGTTATGCTCGAATCAGCTTGGAGACAGGCTCCATGGATGCCTTTGTTCCGGCCCGCGATTTGTATGCGTCCTTCGGCTTTATCGAATGCGGGCCGTTCTCTGGCTATGAGGAAGACCCAAATAGCGTATTTATGACAAAGCAATTATGAGAGAGTGCAGATCAACCCAATAAGCTTTGACGGCGGCTGTCCGATCGGACAAGCCGTTTTTTCTTGTTCTCGGACAATCTTAGGGCGGCATAGGCTCATACTCATAGGCATCTTGCCGGAACATTCCGGTTAGGATTCGTTAACAGGGGGGAAGAGCGTGGCCAGACAATCAAAGCCGAGAGCTGGGGTGTCAGGGCTTGTGCTCGCGCGGACAGCCTCCAGCATGCTGCCGCTTTATGCCCGGTTCGTTAGAAGCCGTCCATTCGCCGAGGAATGGAGCGCTGCAGTACGAGCGGCGGATCTCGATACGCTGTTGAAGCTGTTCAAGGAGGAGGCTCCGCTTGCGCCGGTCAATTCGTTCAGTACGAACGGCATCGGATTTTTCGTGGACTTCAACTATCCACCGCCTGTTCGAGCGTACACGAATGCGACGACCATTCCGCCCGGAACGGCGCAATTCGCTTTTTCGGCAGCTGTGCTCCGCAGGCTATCGGCGGCCGTGCTGCCGCTCTACCGGAAGCTGGCCGGCAGCGGCACCTTCGCCAAGGAGGCGGCGGTTCTGATACGAAGCGGGCAGGAGGAAAGATTCCGCCGATTGATCAGGCCCTATGTGCGAAGCCGGTACTTGACCGGAGTTCATCTTGAATCCTCGGGATTCTACATGAGCTTTCAATACCCGGGCTCCAAGCATATTTACCTGAACGAGTTTTTCCACGAAAAGTTTCGATGACAATGCGAAAAGCAGCGAACAACAGCGAAAAATAAGAACCTTTGAAAAACAAACGCGCACTCTGTCAGAGTGCGCGAAGGGGTGAATAAAGCCGGATATGGAGGGGTAATGGAAGGGACTTCCTATTGGCCCAAAAGGGACATGCCTCAGTGAAGATTGCGGAACAATCCGATTACCTTGCCGAGAATCGTCACATTCTTGAGCCGGATCGGCTCCATGGAGGCGTTCTCGGGCTGAAGCCGAATATGGTCGCGTTCCTTGTAGAACGTCTTGACCGTCGCTTCGTCATCTTCCGTCATGGCTACGACGATATCGCCGTTGCTGGCGGAAGGCTGCTGGCGGACGATGACGTAATCGCCATTATGTATGCCCGCTTCGATCATGCTCTCCCCGACGACGCTCAGCATGAACACCTCGTGATCGCCGACATAGTCAGCCGGCAAAGGGAAGTACTCCTCGATGTTCTCGGTCGCCATGATCGGCACTCCGGCCGTTACCTTGCCGACGACGGGAACGCGGCTGATCGAGACGGGAAAGGGCAGCATGGCGGCATCGTCGCCGTCGAGAATCTCGATGGCGCGCGGCTTGGTAGGGTCTCGGCGGATCAGGCCCTTCTTCTCCAGGCGGTCCAGATGGCCATGCACCGTGGAGCTGGATGCCAGGCCTACCGCCTCGCCGATCTCACGTACTGAAGGTGGATAGCCTTTGTCCCGGACTTCGTTCTTGATGAAGTCAAGAATGGCCTGCTGGCGGTTGGACACTTTAGACATCGCAATCACTCCAAAACTAGAAATTAGTAGAAAGAAATATGTAGGCAAAGTATAGCACAGAACCCGAGTTCGTACAAACATAAGTTCGAGAAACAGCCGTTCGCATAGAGCGATTCCGATCGGCGAACATACGTTCCAAATAAGCGTTGACCAAAACAAATGTTCGTGTTATTCTGGGAATAAGAACAAACGTTTGGGGAGTGAACGGTCATGATGACTTTATCTGGATACAGCACGCCGGAGCGAGGCTCTGAGGCAACGGTCCGCAGGCAAGTGAAGAAGCAGGAACATCATTATCTCAAGGAATGCTTCCGTCCCGGAGCAGTTCCCGGCGATTCCAGATTCATCCCCCGTTCCTCCGCTGTCTCGGCAAGGACAGCCGGGAGCAGACGTCCGCGCCGCCTGCTTCCATATGCAGCGTCAATCCTCCTGTTCCTTCTGGTCTTCTCCAGCTTTTGGGGATTTTCCGGAGCGAGCTCTTCTGGAATCGCCCCCGCAGCTGAGGGCGAGCTGACCGTCACGGTGACGAGCGGAGACACTCTCTGGTCCATCGCCGGGAATTCCGGCCTTTCCCATGACATCAGGCGCAGCGTCTTCATGATCAAGCAGCGCAACGGCCTGAAGGATTCCGATCTGCAGGCGGGTCAGACCTTGATCATTCCCAAGCAATCTTGAACGGCTTCTTTTAGGCCTCGCCCGTTTTGAGAGTCTAATTTCATTTCGATAGATATCAGCCCCGGGAGACATCGCCGGGGTTTTTTGGCTTTCTTGACAAGCTCTTCTCCGTAGTTCAAAGTTAGAAGGAAACGTCAATGAACAGAGGTGAACGACGAGTGGATATCGATGCCTTGATCGCAAGGATCAACGAGCTTTCCCGCAAGCACAAATCTGTCGGGCTGACGCCTGAGGAAGTCATAGAACGGACGCAGCTCAGACAGCAGTATCTGGCCAATTTCAAGCGCAATTTCAAGCAGCAGCTGGACAACATTGAATGGGTGGATGACGAGAACAAGGGGGGCCAATAAAATGGAATACCGATTGCTCGGCAAAAGCGGGCTAGCCGTCTCGGAGCTGTGTCTCGGAACGATGATGTTCGGCAATACGACGCCTGAAGAAGAAGCGGCTCGCATGATCCACCATTTTCGCGGCGAGGGCGGCAATTTTCTGGATACGGCCAACGTCTACGCCGGCGGCAGATCGGAGGAGATCGTCGGACGGGCGATCGCAGGCAATCGGGACGAATATGTGCTGGCCACCAAGGTCCGCATGCAGACGGAAGAGCATATCAACGGAGCCGGACTGTCTCGCAAGCATATCGTTCAGAACGTGGAAGCGAGCTTGAAACGGCTCGGCACCGATTATATCGACCTCTACCAGGTCCATGTATGGGATCATGCCACTCCGCTGGAGGAGACGCTGCGCGCCCTGGACGATCTCGTCTCCGCCGGCAAAATCAGGTACATAGGATGCTCGAATTACTTGTCCTGGCAGATGATGAAGGCGCTCGCGATAAGCGACAGCCGGGGATGGTCGCGCTTCATCAGCGTGCAGCCGCAATACAGCCTCCTGAATCGCGAAATGGACCGCGAGATGGTGCCGCTCTGCCTGGAAGAGAACGTCGGCATCATTCCATGGGCGCCGCTTGGCGGGGGCTTCCTGACCGGCCGTTACGGACGCGAGGAGCCGACAGAAGGCAGGCTGACTGCGAATGCCGGCGAGAGTTCCTGGCAATACCGGAATACAGATCCTAATTTCCGCATCCTGGACGTCCTTAAGGAGGTAGCCGCGCAAGCCGGCAAGACGCCTGCGCAAACGGCTCTCCGCTGGCTCATCCAGCAGAAGGGCATCACATCGCCGATCTTCGGAGTGAGCACTTACGCGCAGTACGAAGAAAACATGGGAGCTGCGGGCTGGGAGCTGACGAAGGAGCAATTCGAAGCTTTGGACGAGGCGAGCCGCCTGCCTTCGGAATATCCGACGCGATTCCTGGAGAAATTCCGCAGGCCTCTCTGACAGGCGGCCATCGGCGTCTCCGCGCGAAACGGGAAGCCGCCCGCTTACGTAATACCGACAAGCCGTCCTAATAAGGCCAACAAAATCTATGGCAGAGGTGACCCTATTGTCTCGTTCCTGGGAACGCAAAGTACGCCGCAATTCGGCGCAAATCAATGCAACTAGAAAAAAGAGGGGACAGACCGCGATCAAGCCTGCGGCGTCCGGGGATCGTACGGAACGGTTCAAAGGCCGCAACTACATTTCCCCGATCATGCTGGTGCTCTTCGTCGCCTTGTATGTGCTGATCCTTCCAAAAGATGAAGGAGCGACGAACTGGAACTGGATCGTCGTGGCGATGTACGTCTTCTTGGCTTTGATGTTCTTCCTGCGGCGCCCTTATCTGGCGGTCGGAGCCGATTTTGTGCAGACGCGCCGCATGACCGGCGACAAGCGTCTCAATAAAGAAGCCATCAAAGGCATCTCGGTCATGAAAAGCTATGTCGTCATCGAGCAGGTCAAAGGTGCGAACTGGGTGTTCTCCCGGGTGCTGAACCGATATCCTACGGACCGTATGGCGGTCAGCCTGGAGCAGTTCGCCGCCCGCAACGGCATTCCTTTTACGCAGAAATGACATCCGGCTTACAGCCGTCAGCTTGGACATAACGGTTCGGGAGGAAGAGAGAGATGGCGAAGAAAGCGGTACTTTTTGATCTGGACGATACGCTCCTGTGGGATGAGCGGAGCGTGGACGAAGCCTTCCAGGCCACTTGCGAGTGGGCCAAGGAGCAGGCGGGCGTCGATCCGAAGCGGCTGGAGGAGGAAGTGAAGCGGGAGGCGAGAGAGCTGTACAGCTCGTATGAAACGTTCCCGTTCACGCAGCAAATCGGCATCAATCCGCTGGAAGGGCTTTGGGCCCGCTTTTCGGAGGGGGAGCTGGAATCGTTCCGCAAGCTGGAGCAGCTCGCTCCAGGCTACCGAAAGGATGCTTGGACCCGCGGCCTCGCGGCCATCGGGGTCGACGATCCGGCGCTTGGAGCGGAGCTGGCCGAGCGCTTCCCGAAGGAACGCCGCGAGCGGCCGATCGTATACGAGGAAACCTTCGAGGTGCTGGACTCCCTCAAAGGCAAGTACAAGCTGCTTCTGCTGACCAACGGATCCCCGGATTTGCAGCAGGAGAAGCTGCTCGGCGTGCCTGAGCTGACCTCCTACTTCGACGAGATCGTCATCAGCGGCAATTACGGCAAAGGCAAGCCGGATGCCGGCATATTCCGCCATGCTCTTGAACTGCTGGGAGTCGAACCAGAGGATGGCATCATGGTTGGAGACAAGCTTACGACCGACATTCTCGGAGCGAACACGATCGGGATGACATCGGTATGGATCAACCGGGGCGGAAAGGCGAAAAATCCGGAGATCGTGCCCAGCCATGAAATTACGAGATTGGATCAGCTCATTCCGCTGCTTGCATAAGGCGTCGCAGGACAGTTCCCGATGTGCAAGCTTCCGCGTCCCAAGCGGAGGCTGCGGGAATGCGCCGGCAGCGCGAACCGCGAATCGGCGACTGGAACGGTCATCCCCGAATAAAAAGGCTGCCGCCCCGTCTTCAACCGAAGACGACGGGCGGCAGCCTTTTTGGCGCCGGCAAATCAAGCTTTCTGGAATTCAGGATCGGAGTAGTTATGGGCGATCCAGCCGTCTTTCTCAATAAACAGACGGACAGCGACAATTTTGCGGTTCTCCATCAGGGTGAAGAAATGCGGCTTGTTCTCCGGAACGGAGATGACGTCTCCGGCTTCTAGCTCTACGTCGAAGTAGCCGACGTCGTCGGAGCCCTTGATGATGAAGATGCCTTTGCCTGCTGTGATAGCGCGGATTTCATCCTCGGTATGCGTGTGGACGTTCTCGAATTTCTGGAGCAGCTCGTCCAGATTCGGAGTCGACTCGGACAGAGTGATGATATCCCAGATCTGATAGCCTCGGCGGCCCGCCAGATCGCGGATTTCGGAGTCGAACGTTTCCAGGATGGAGGCCTTTTCGTCGTCGCTCAGGGTGAACTTCTCCTGCAGGGACGCGTCGAGCTTGCTCATGTCCCAGTGCTCGTAAAGCACTTCCTGGGAATCCAAAAATGCTTTTACTTGCTCATCGCCGGAAATGCGTTCGTTCGTATTGCGGATGCGGATTTCAGCCATCGGCAATTCCCTCTTTTCCCATTGAAATGAATTGAATATAGCGCTAATTTCTATTATAAATCAACTTTCGGGGGTTGTCGATTACAGTTCTTTTCACTCCCGCGATCATCTGATAGACTAAAGGATAACGATTTTTGACGGAGAGGTGCAGAAGATTGTCGAAGCCGAGTTTGCAGGAAATGCTTGAGAAGCGAATCTTGATTCTGGACGGGGCCATGGGCACGATGATCCAGCAGGTCGATCTGACGGCCGATGACTTCGGCGGCGAGGAGCTGGAAGGGTGCAACGAAATGCTTGTGCTGACCCGGCCCGAGGTCATCCGCAGCATCCATGAGCAGTACCTGGAGGCGGGAGCGGATCTCATCGAGACGAATACGTTCGGTGGAGCCAGCATCGTCCTCGCCGAGTACGACATTCCGGAGCGGGCCCGGGAGATCAATCTCGCCGCAGCGCGCATCGCGAGGGAAGCGGCGGACAAATATTCCACCGACGAGCATCCGCGCTTCGTCGTGGGCGCGATCGGTCCGACGACGAAAACGTTGTCGGTGACAGGCGGCGTCACCTTTGAAGGTCTCGTGGACAGCTATTTCGAGCAGGCGGTCGCCCTGATCGAGGGCGGCGTCGACTGCATGCTGCTGGAGACATCCCAGGATACGCTCAACGTCAAGGCGGGCAGCATTGCGATCCGCAACGCTTACGAGGCGACGGGAAAGACGCTGCCGCTGATGATATCCGGCACGATCGAGCCGATGGGCACGACGCTGGCCGGCCAGAATATCGAATCCTTCTACATCTCCCTGGAGCATCTCAATCCGATCTCGATCGGGCTCAACTGCGCGACAGGTCCGGAATTCATGCGCGACCATATCCGCACGCTGAGCGAGATCTCTCTGGCGGCCGTCAGCTGTTACCCCAATGCGGGCCTCCCGGACGAAAACGGCCATTACCATGAATCTCCCCAGTCGCTTGCCCTCAAGATGGGCGCATTCGCCGAGAACGGCTGGCTGAACATCGCCGGCGGCTGCTGCGGTACGACTCCGGAGCATATCCGGGCGATGGCGGAAACGATGAGCCGGTACGCCCCGCGCGGCCGCGGAGGCAGCCATCCTCCAGCTGTATCCGGCATCGAGACGGTCTACATCGAATCCGACAACCGTCCCTATATGGTAGGCGAACGGACGAACGTGCTCGGCTCGCGCAAGTTCAAGCGCCTCATCGTGGAAGGCAAATACGAGGAGGCGGCTGAAATCGCCCGCGCTCAGGTCAAGAAGGGCGCCCATGTCATCGACGTCTGCCTCCAGGATCCGGACCGCGACGAGAGCGAGGACATGAAGAAATTCCTCGAGATCGTCGTCAAGCTCGTGAAGGCGCCGCTCGTCATCGACACGACCGATCCCGCGGTCATCGAGCTGTCGCTCAAATACAGCCAGGGCAAAGCGATCATCAACTCCATCAACCTGGAGGACGGCGAGGAGAAATTCGAGCAGGTCGTGCCGATCATCCACCGATATGGGGCAGCCGTCGTCGTCGGCACGATCGACGAGCGCGGACAAGCCATCACAAGGCAGGACAAGCTCGAGGTCGCCAAGCGGTCCTATGACCTGCTCGTGAACAAATACGGACTCCGTCCGGAGGATATCATTTTCGACCCGCTCATGTTCCCTGTCGGGACGGGCGACGAGCAGTACATCGGATCGGCCGAGGAAACCGTCGAAGGCATCCGGCTCATCAAGCAGGCGATGCCGAAATGCCATACGATCCTAGGGATCAGCAACATCAGCTTCGGGCTGCCGGAAGCCGGACGCGAGGTGCTGAACTCTGTCTACCTCTACGAATGCACCAAGGCAGGCCTCGATTACGCGATCGTCAATACGGAGAAGCTGGAGCGGTACGCTTCCATTCCGGAGCATGAGCGCAAGCTGGCCGAGGATCTGATCTACCGCACGAACGACGAGACGCTGGCCGCATTCGTCGCCGCATTCCGGGAGAAGAAGGTCGAGAAGAAGGAGAAGGTGTCCAATCTGCCGCTGGAAGAGCGGCTTGCTTCCTACGTGGTGGAAGGAACCAAGGAAGGCTTGTTCGCGGATCTGGACGAAGCTCTCGGCAAATATTCCGCTCTGCAGATCATCAACGGACCGCTCATGAAAGGCATGGACGAGGTCGGACGGCTGTTCAACAACAACGAGCTCATCGTCGCCGAGGTGCTTCAGAGCGCCGAGGTCATGAAGGCATCCGTCGCCCATCTCGAGCCTCACATGGAGAAGACAGAGTCGTCGGTCAAGGGCAAGATCATTCTTGCCACCGTCAAGGGCGACGTCCACGACATCGGCAAAAACCTGGTCGAAATTATTCTTTCCAATAATGGGTACCATATCGTCAACCTGGGCATCAAAGTGCCGCCTGAGCAGCTGATCGAAGCCCAGCGCAGGGAAAAGGCGGACGCCATCGGCCTTTCGGGGCTGCTGGTGAAGTCCGCGCAGCAGATGGTCATCACGGCCCAGGATCTCCGCAATGCCGATATCGACGTCCCGATCATGGTCGGCGGTGCCGCCTTGACCCGCAAGTTCACGAAAACGCGGATCGGTCCGGAATATGACGGCTTGGTGCTTTACGCCAAGGACGCCATGGAAGGCCTCGACCTCGCCAACAAGCTGATGGACAAAGACCATCGCGCCCGCTTGAATGAAGAGCATGCCGAAGCGAAGGCCAGCGGCGCCGTCGCCGTGGAGGAGAAGCCGCAGCTGCCGCAGCAGAGCCGCGCGGCCCGCTCTACCGTCAACCGCGATGCTCCCGTGTATTTGCCGCCGGATCTGGACCGCCATATTCTGCGCAACGTCCCTATCCCGCATATCGTTCCTTATGTGAACATGCAGATGCTGCTCGGCCATCATCTCGGCGTGCGCGGCAAGGTGGAGGAGCTGCTGGCCGCTCGCGAGCCCAAGGTCATGCAGCTCAAGGATACGGTCGATTCCATTCTGCATGAAGCGGTTAAAGAAGGAATTATCCGGGCTCACGGCATGTACCGGTTTTTCCCGGCCCAATCGGAAGGCAACGATATCGTCGTGTACGATCCGCAGGATCCTTCCCGGATTCTCAAGCGCTTCAGCTTCCCGCGCCAGCAGGTCGAGCCTTACCTGTGCCTGGCCGATTATCTGAAGAGCGTGGACAGCGGCATCATGGACTATGTCGGATTCCTCGTCGTGACGGCGGGAGAAGGCGTACGCGATCTGGCCGGAGAATGGAAGGACAAAGGCGACTACCTGCGCTCCCACGCCCTGCAGTCGGTCGCTCTCGAAGTCGCGGAGGGGATGGCGGAGCGCGTTCACCATATGATGAGGGATATGTGGGGCATCCCGGATTCTCCGGACATGACCATGAAGCAGCGCCACGGCGCCCGCTATCAGGGTGTCCGGGTTTCGTTCGGCTATCCGGCTTGTCCGAATCTGGAGGACCAGGGCCCGCTGTTCGAGCTTCTTCATCCCGAGGATATCGGCGTTGAGCTGACCGAGGGCTTCATGATGGAGCCGGAAGCATCCGTGTCCGCGATGGTGTTCGCCCATCCCGAAGCCAAATATTTCAACGTCGATAAAGCCTAAAGGAATTGGAATGGAAGGGGGAGCCGCCATAAATGGAACTGACGTTATTGGGAACCGGCGCCGGCAGGCCCTCGCGCCTGCGCAATGTGACCTCCGTTGCCCTGACGCTTCCGCAGCCGCGCTGCTCGGTGTGGCTGTTCGACTGCGGAGAGGCGACCCAGCATCAGCTGATGCGCACTCCGCTCAAGATGAGCAAGGTCGAAGCCGTGTTCATCACGCATATGCACGGAGATCATGTCAACGGCTTGCCCGGACTGCTCAGCAGCCGCTCCTACCACCCCGGGGCAGGCAAGCTCCGTCTGTTCGGGCCGGAAGGAATCCGGGAGTACGTGCAGGCCGTATTCAGGCTGACAGCCTCGCATCTGGACTATGAGCTCGAAATCACCGAGCTGGCTCCCGGCATCGTCTACGAGGATGAGCTGTATGCCGTCGAAGCGGACAGGCTGGACCACCGCGTCGCAAGCTGGGGATACCGAATCGTCGAGAAGGACAAGCCCGGCGCCCTCGACTCCGCGAAGGCACGTTCATTAGGCGTCCCGTTCGGCCCTCAGCTCGGGCTGCTCAAGCAAGGACAGGACATCACGCTTGACGACGGACGCGTCATCCGCAGCAGCGACGTGCTCGGACCTGCATTGCCGGGGCGGATCGTCACCATACTCGGCGACACGACTCCTTGCCCGGCGATCGTACGCCTGGCCAAGGATGCGGATCTTCTTGTCCACGAGGCGACGTTTGAAGGGGCGATGGCGGCCAAAGCGAAAGCCTACGGCCATTCCACGACGCTGCAGGCGGCTGCGGCAGCCGCCGAAGCGGGTGCGCGCAGACTCGTCATGACGCATTTCAGCAGCCGCTACCGAGATGAGGACATGCCGGCGCTGGTCGCCGAGGCGCGCGGCATATTTGCAGAATCCTATGCGGGAGCCGACCTGCTGACCTTACCTATTCCCAGACAGGGTGAAGAGGAGCCGGGGGGCTACTGCTTGATTTGAGCCGGAAGGCGGCAGGACTGCCGTCGATAAGGTTCCAGGAACGGCCATTTTCCGCATCGGCGGAAAATGGCCGTTTGCCTTTCGGCGGCTCGTATGCGCCGTGAAGAAGGAGAATGCCGCAACGAAATTGATGGCTGTGCGGGCAACGAAAATGGAATCCATATTTGCCGATATTAATAGTTAATACAATAAAATATAAACGATACGAATGATGAGGAGCGCGGAAGGACGCTCCAGGCTCCCGTCTCTCTCGGACTCTCTTTCTATTCTTCTGGCAAAACGAACAGATATTCGCTAAAATGTCACTAGAAGAGGTGACGGCATCAGGATGAAAAAGAAAACTCTTTCCGAGCTGATTCAGGAGCTGCGCGAAAATGAACATATAGCCAATTGGCATGAGATCGAACCGCAGGAGGCGCGGACCCGGCCGATGCCCGAGAGCGTCGATCCGCGGATCAAGGACGCCCTCGGCAAGCGGGGCATCGCGGAGCTGTACACGCATCAGAGCAGCGCGTACGAGGCGGTCCGAAAAGGGGAAAACATGGTTGCGGTGACGCCGACCGCCTCGGGCAAGACGCTTTGCTACAATCTGCCCGTGCTGCAGCAGATCGCGGACGACGATTCGAGCCGGGCGCTGTATCTGTTTCCGACCAAGGCTCTCGCCCAGGACCAGAAGAGCGAGCTGAATGAAATCATCCAGGAAATGGGCATCGACATCAAAAGCTACACGTACGACGGGGACACTTCTCCGGCGATCCGGCAGCTCGTGCGCAAGGCCGGGCATATCGTCATCACCAACCCGGACATGCTCCATTCCGCCATTCTTCCCCATCATACGAAGTGGGTCAGCCTGTTCGAGAACCTGAAGTTCATCGTCATCGACGAGCTGCATACCTATCGCGGCGTGTTCGGCAGCCATGTCGCCAACGTCATCCGGCGGCTGAAGCGGATTTGCGCGTTCTACGGCAGCAGTCCGGTATTCATCTGCACGTCGGCGACAATCGCGAATCCTCGGGAGCTTGCGGAGCATCTGACCGGCAGCCCGATGAGGCTGATCGACGACAACGGCGCTCCGAGGGGGCGGAAGCATTTCGTCTTCTACAATCCGCCCGTCGTCAACCAGGCGCTCAACATCAGGCGGAGCGCGACCGTCGAGGTCAACAATCTAGCCAAGGAATTCCTGAAGAACAAGATCCAGACGATCATCTTCGCCAGAAGCCGAGTCCGGGTCGAAATCATTCTTAGCCACATCCAGGAGCTTGTGAAAAAAGAGATCGGCCCGAAGTCGATCCGCGGCTATCGGGGCGGCTACCTGCCGAACCAGCGGCGCGAGATCGAGAAGGGGCTTCGGAGCGGCGATATTCTCGGCGTCGTCAGCACGAACGCGCTGGAGCTCGGCGTCGACATCGGACAGCTCCAGGTATGCGTCATGACGGGCTACCCCGGCAGCATCGCCAGCAGCTGGCAGCAGGCAGGCCGGGCGGGACGGCGCCATGGAGAGTCGCTGATCGTCATGGTGGCCGGATCGACGCCGGTCGACCAGTACATGGTCCACAACCCCGACTACTTTTTCGAGCGGAGTCCGGAAGCGGCGCGGATCAACCCGGAAAATCTGATCATCCTCGTCGACCATTTGAAGTGCGCGGCTTACGAGCTGCCTTTCAAGGAGCATGAGGAATACGGTCCTCTGGATGTCGCCGACATCATGGAGTATCTGGTCGAGGAGAGAGTGCTGCACAAAAACGCCGATACGTTCTACTGGGCCAACCAGTCGTTCCCGGCGAGCGGCATCAGCCTGCGCTCCGCATCCCAGGAGAACGTCGTCATCGTCGACCAGTCCGACGTCGCCAACGTGCGGATCATCGGGGAGATGGACCGGTTCAGCGCCATGACGCTGCTGCATGACGAGGCGATCTACCTTCATGAGGGCGTCCAGTTCCAGGTGGAGAAGCTCGATTGGGACCACAAAAAGGCCTATGTGCGCGAAGTGGACGTGGAGTATTACACCGACGCGAATCTAGCCATCAACCTTAAGGTGCTGGAAATCGACAAGACGAAGGAGCGGCGGGCCGGTTCCCTGCACTTCGGAGATGTCACCGTCAATGCCATCCCGACGATCTTCAAGAAGATCAAGATGTCGACGTTCGAGAATATCGGCTCTGGGCCGATCCATCTTCCCGAGGAGGAGCTGCATACGTCTTCGGCCTGGATCGAGATCAGGCAGGTCGACGACGATATCGGCGCCAAGACGCTGGAGCAGCTCCTGCTCGGCATCGCCCATGTGCTCAAGCATATCGTCCCCGTGCTGGCGATGTGCGACCGGAACGACATCCATGTCGTGCCGCAGATCAAGGCGGCGCATACGCAGCTGCCGACGATATTCGTTTATGACCACTATCCGGGAGGCATCGGCTTGGCGGACGAGGTGTACAAGCGGTTCGACGAGGTCCGGGACGCGGCGCTGAACATGATTTCCGGATGCCCGTGCAAGGATGGATGCCCTTCCTGCATCGGCACGGAAATGGAAGGAAGCGACCTCAAGCGCAGAAGCCTCCGGCTTCTGGAGCGGTTATGAAAGCTTACAGGATCGTCAAGGCGGACAGGCCCGCAAGGCGGGCAATGAAGAATAGGCTCGTGAAGGCCGGAAAACTTGTGCCGGAAGCCCGGCAAGAGCGGCATGGATCCATGGCCGACAGCGGAAGCGAAAAGAGAGGAGGCGGCTCATGAGCAGCCTGCGCGAGAAAATGAACCGGTTGAAGGGAATCAAGCCTGCAGACGCAGAGGATCAAGCCGCCGCGTCTCCCGCATCCGCTGATCTTCCGGAGAAACAGCCGGTGCAGGAACCATCTGCATCCGAAGCGGCAGCGGGCGGGCTGGCTTCGGCCGGCCCGGAATGGGACCGCCACGGCGTGAAGCTCGTCGCGAACGAAGCCGGCGATTGCCTGGAGAGGCGGATCACGCTGCCGCTCAGCCACCGCAGCGGGCATCATTTTCTCTCGGAATGGGCCGGAACGGCGGGACAGCTCGGCGCCTTCCATCCGGAGGCAGGCGAAGCGCCTCATGCCGAGAACGTCCTCTTCCTCGACTTGGAGACGACCGGCCTCGGAGCCGGAACGGGCAACGTTCCGTTCATGATGGGGCTGGCGTATTTCGAGGATGGAGCCTTCATCCTGCGTCAGTTCCTGATCCGCCATCCCGCCGAGGAGAGGGCGATGCTTCAGGAGCTGCTGCTCCTGCTGCCGCGCTTCCGCTGGCTCGGAACGTACAACGGGCGCTCCTTCGACTGGCCGCTCGTTCAATCCCGGTTCATCATGAACGGCTTCCGCGGGACGCCTGAGCTGCTGCATCTCGATTTTCTCCACCCGTCGAGAAGCATATGGAAAAACACGCTTGTCTCCTGCAAGCTCAGCCATGTCGAAGAAGAGCGTCTCGGCATCTTCCGAACGGACGATGTGCCGGGATCGCTGGCGCCGGCGCTTTACTTCCACTATTTGGCGGAAGGCGATCCCGATGTGCTGGAGGGCGTATTCCGCCATAACGAACAGGATATGGTCACCCTTGCCTGCCTAGGCATCCGCTTCGGCCATTTGCTCGCCGGGGCCATCGGAGAGCGGATGCCGATGCCCGAGGAGAACGAAGAGCGGCTGCGCACCGGATTATGGCTGGAGAAGATGGGCCGGACGGCTGACGCCGAGCGTCTTTTCGCCATGGTGGAAGCCTCGGAGGAGCCGGCTCCTTCGGCTTGGCACTCGCTGGCGATGAGGGCGAAGAAAACTGGCAATTGGGACCGGGCTGTGGTATTGTGGCAGAAAGCCGCCGCCTGCATGAGGACGGCGCTTATTCCGAATGTGGACGCCCATGTGGAGCTGGCCATGTTCTACGAACACAAGCGCAAGGATGTCCACTCGGCTCTCGCCTATGCGGAAGAAGCGATCGGGCTGTTCGCGTGCAGGCCGCATGCTTACCGCAGCGCCAAGGAGCGGGCCGGGCAGGAAGCCTTGCTCAAGCGGCGCGACAGGCTCCGCCGCAAATGCGGAGGGGGCGGCGGGCGCCATGCTGGAGGTTGACAGATGACGAAAACGTACAGCTTGCCGGGAATGCCGGCGCCGGACCGGCCGATCGGCGGCCTCCTGCTCGACCTCGACGGAACGATCTATCGGGGCGAGCAGGCTGTCGATGGGGCCGGTTCTCTTGTGAGGGCGCTTCGCGATGGTGGAGTTCCCTACAAATATGTGACGAACAACTCCTCCTCCAGTCCCGAGGCCGTCGCTAAGAGGCTGCGGGAGATGGGCGTGGATGCGGAAGCGGACGAAGTATGCACCTCTTCCCAGGCGGCAGCGCGATATGCGGCCGAACGCTTTCCGGGCGGCAGGGTGTTCCTGATCGGAGAAGAAGGCTTGGCGGCAGAGCTGGAGCAGGCGGGCCTGATGCTGGTCGATCGGGATGCCGATCTCGTCGTCCAGGGCATCGACCGCGCCTTCTCCTACGCCAAAGCTTCCGAAGCGGTGAGAGAGCTGCTGGCGGGAGCGGAATTCATCCTGACGAACCCCGATCTGCTGCTGCCTTCCCATGGAGGGCTCTTTCCGGGAGCGGGCTCCATCGGAGCGATGCTTGCCGCCGCATCGGGAGTAAAGCCTGTCGTCATCGGCAAGCCGGAGAAGATCCTGATGGATTATTCGCTGGAAAGGCTAGGTTTGACGGCAGGAGAGGCATTTGTCGTCGGCGACAATCTGGCGACCGACATCGCCGCGGGCAAGAACAGCGGCTGCGGCACCATTCTTGTGCTGACGGGACTGACGACCCCGGACAATTATGCCCGCTACGCGGAAGCGGCGGATGCCGAGCCCGATGCCGCCTGCGGCTCGCTCGCCGATCTGCAATCGTATATATTGAAGTACATAGGGCGATAAAAAGAACAACACGAGGGAAAGGAAGCGAGACTTCATGCCGGAATATCCTGAAATGGACCACTATCGGATGCTGCTGGGCGCTTCCGTCGCCGGGCAGCGGATTCGAAAGGTCGCCGTCGAGCGGGAGAAGTCGGTCAATCTTCCGGCCGGAGAGTTCGTCTCCAGGCTGGAGGGCCGTACGATCTGGTTCGTCGAGCGGCGCGGAAAGCATTTGATTTTTCATTTGGACAACGGAGAAAGGCTGCTTCTGCATCTCATGCTGGGGGGCTGGATGTTCTACGGTTCCGATGAAGAGCGGCCCGACAGAACCGTTCAGGTTCAGCTGGACCTCGACAGCGGCAACCTGTATTTCATCGGGCTGCGGCTCGGCTACCTGCATCTGCTCTCCGCCAAGGAAACCGAAGGGAAGCTGGCCGCGCTCGGTCCCGAGCCTTTCGATCCGAGATTGACGCTGGCCGCGTTCACCGCCAGGCTCCAGGCCAAGAAGCGGAGCGCCCTGAAGACGGTGCTGGTGGACCAGAGCGTCATCGCCGGCATCGGCAACTGCTATTCCGACGAGATCGCCTGGGAAGCGAAGCTGCGCCCGGACGCCAAGCTCGGCGCGCTGAGCGAGGAGTCCTTCTCGCGGCTGTACGACGCGATGCATTCCATGCTGCTGGAGGCGCGCACCCGAGGCGGTTATATGGAGCATCCGTTCCAGGCCGGAGACGAGTCGACAGGCGGCTATAACGACGATTGCAAAGTCTATGACCGTCCGGGCGGCGAATGCTACCGCTGCGGCGGGACGATCGAGCAGCATGAAATGTCTTCGCGCAAAGTATTCTTTTGTCCGGATTGCCAGAAGGAATCCTGAGCCATGCCAGACAACCGGATCGGCTGCCATCTCAGCACCAGAGGCGGATATCGGGCCGCGGCGGAAAGGGCTTCGGCCCTCGGCTGCGGCTCTTTCCAATACTTCCCCAAAAATCCTCGCAGTCTCGGCGTCAAAACGTTCGATCACCGCGACGCCCAGCGCTGCAAGGAATGGTGTCAGGAGCATGGACTGTCGTCCATCGCCCATTCTCCTTATCCGAACAACCTGGCCTCGGAGGATGCTTCCGTCCGCGAGCGGACAGCCGAATCTTTGCTCAACGATCTCGACATCGCGGAGGCATGCGGATCGCTTGGCGTCGTCGTCCATTTCGGCATTTACAAAGGCGCGGATCCGCTGGAAGGCTACCGGCTGATGATCGGGACGCTGGATGACATCACAAGCCGCTGGGACGGCAAATGCAAGCTTCTTATCGAGAATCAAGCCGGCAATCACGGCTTCATGGGCATGACGCTGGAGGAGCTGGCGCAAGTGCGCTCGCTCTGCCGCGAGCCTTCCAAGATCGCCTTCTGCCTCGACAGCTGCCATCTGTTCGCCAGCGGAATATGGAAAGGCGACCCCGGAGCGCAGTGGCATGCCGACGCGGAGAAGGCCGGCAGCCTGGACCATATCGCCGCCCTTCATTTCAACGACTCCGCCTACGGCAGCGGTTCGCGGCGCGACCGCCATGCCCGGCTGGGAGAAGGCGTTGTAGGCGACGCCGGACTCCGGTGGCTGCTTGAAGCCCTCCCCGGCATTCCCGCCGTCCTGGAGACGGCTTCCGGCGCAGACGGCACGCACCGGGAGCAGCTGTCGATCATGAAGTCATGGGAGGAACGGACTTGATCCATGTCTATTTAGATGATTTCCGCCGTTGTCCGGAAGGCTTCGTCCATGCCCGGAATGCCGAGGAATGCATCGCCCTCATCGCTTCCGGGGACATCGGCATCCTCTCCCTGGATTTCGACCTCGGATGGGGCGAGCCCACGGGAATCGAGGTTGCCCGCTATATCGCGGAGAGCGGCCGTTATCCGCAGGAAATTTATCTGCATACATCCAGTACGGAAGGCAGGCAAATGATGTACAAGCTCCTGTCGGACTCGCTTCCGGCAGGAAGCCGTCTTTCCTATGCCTCCATGCCGGAAGAGACGCTTGCCAGGGCGGCAGGCGGCGGAACGGCCGGTGCCGCATCAATTCAAGAGAAGAACGGGTGAGCAGCATGGCAATCATATCCTTGCAGCATTTGAGGCTGCAGCGAGAGGAACGCGAGATTCTTCAGGATGTCAGCCTGACCGTTCAGCCGGGCGAGCAGTGGGTCGTGCTGGGCCGCAACGGCTCCGGCAAAACGACGCTTCTCGAAATGCTGACGGGCTATATGTTCCCGACATCCGGAACGGTCGAGGTGCTGGGCAACCGGTACGGGGAATGCGATGTCCGCGAGGTGCGCAAGAGGATCGGCTACATCAGCCAGTCGCTCGTGGAGAAGCTGGCTCTTGCCGATCCTGTATGGGAAGTGGCGGCTACGGGAGAGTATGCTTTTTTGCGCTTTTACCAAGAGATCCCGAAAGACGTGAAGGACAAGGCGCTGAGACTCCTTGAGGAATGCGGGCTCGGCCATGCCGCCCTGCAGCCGTTCGGAACGCTGTCGCAAGGGGAGCGCAAGAAAGTGCTGCTGGCGCGAGCGCTCATGAGCGACCCGGCCATCCTGATTCTGGACGAGCCTTGCTCCGGACTGGACCTGTATGAGCGCGAGAAGCTGCTCGCGGAGACGTGCAAGCTTGGAAGCCGCAGCATGACCGTCATTTATGTCACTCATCATATGGAAGAAATCATGCCTATGTTTACTCATGTCGCCTTGCTTCAGGACGGAAGGCTGATTGCTTCCGGACCCAAGGAGGAAGTGCTGACGGAACGCGTGCTCGGCGATGCCTATGAGCTTCCGCTGACGGTGGAATGGGCGCATGGCAGGCCTTGGATCAAAGTAGGAACGGATGGTGCAGCAGGTTGAGTCAGTGGATCGGAACGGCGAATAAAAGTTATGCATCCTATGCGATGGAAGAGCTTCGCAGGCAATTCGAAGGCATCTCCATCACGCAGCTTTCCCCGGGGGAAGCTTTTCTGTTTGAAGTGCCGCTTGAACAAGAGGCGGTGCTGGCGTCCATCAAGGCGGAACAGCCGATTTTCCTGAGGCATTTGCAGCCCGTGGACGTTGTTCGGTCGATTTCGGCCGATGCGGACGACCTGGACTGGCTCAGCGACTGGATCCGGCTCTCCCGCGGCAAGCTCGAGGGCAAGCGCGCGGGCGTCCACGTACGCAAAGCGGAAGGAAGCCCTTATCCTTATTCTGCGGCGGATACAAAAGCCGTCGCGGCCGCAATGCTGGAGCAGTGCGGGGCGGAGCCGGAACAGAAGCATCCCGAGATTCTTGTCGCGGTATATGCATCCCGGGATACGCTGTATGCCGGCATCGGAACGCCTGCCGAGATGCTGTCCGACTGGCCGGGCGGAGCGGTACGCTTCCAGAAGGAGGAAGGGCAGATCTCCAGGGCCAAGTTCAAGCTTCTGGAGGCGGAAAGAGAGTTCGGGCTCGATTACGCCTCCTTCCGGAACGCGGTCGACATCGGCGCGGCTCCGGGAGGGTGGACGTCGCTCCTGCTGGAGCGCGGGCTGCGGGTGACCGCAATCGATCCCGCCGAGCTCCATCCGTCGCTGCTCGCTTACCGGACGTTGACCGTGCTCCGCAAAAATGCGGCTGAAGTGAGCTTCCAGCCCGGCGCTTTCGATCTGCTCGTCTGCGATATGAGCTGGAGCCCGATGCAGATGACGAAGCTCGTCCTCGATCTCGTTCCGGCTCTGCAGCAGGGCGGGACGGCGATTGTGACGGTCAAGCTGATGCACCGCAAGCCGCTGCAGACGATCCGGGAAGTAAAGAGCCGCCTGTCTGCGGCTTTCGACATTCTCGGCGCCAGGCAGCTGTTCCACAACAGGGAGGAAATGACCCTGTATTTGAAGAAGAAATAACTCATCCATTTTATACGAAGCGGCAAGCGGGAAAGCATCCCGGCTATGCGCAGGCTCTCTTTGGAGATGCTGCGCCATAGCCGGGTTTTTGCATTCCAGGCCGCATGGCGAGGGAGGCTGAGGGACATGGAAGAACATACGGCTGACATTTATCTGAATAGGGATGGCCTGGCTGCAGGCAGCTTGGTAGGCGGCCGGTATAGAGTGGCGGCGGAAATCGGACGCGGGGGGATGAGCCGAGTGTACGCCGTGGAGGATACCCGGCTGAACAATAAATTAAGGGCGTTAAAAATAAATGCGGCCGACCGGGCTGCTCTGACGGCGGAGGAAGCCTTCATGCTCATGAGGCTCGAGCACCCCCACCTGCCTCAGCTGCTGGATTATTATCCTCCGAGCCCGGGCTCCGGCGAGATGCTCGTCATGGACTACATCGACGGCCAGACTCTCCAGCAGGCGGTCATGGCGCGGGGCAGAGGGCTGGAACTCCACGAAACGGCGGCGATATCGCTGCAGCTCTGCTCGGCGCTGTCGTACTTGCACCGACAGCAGCCGCCTGTCATCCACCGGGACTTGAAGCCGTCCAACGTCATGATCGACAAGGAGGGAAGGGTCAGGCTCATCGATTTCGGCATCGCGCGCAGCTACAAGCCGGGCAGCCGATCCGATACGCGCCGGCTGGGAACGCCGGGTTTTGCGGCTCCGGAGCAGGAATCGGGAGGGCAGAGCGATTCCCGCACCGACGTGTACGGGCTTGGCCGTCTCGTGCGCTGGCTGATGCTCGGCGGCGAATGCCGCGAAGGCTTCCACGGAAGGAGGGCAGGGGAAGTGCTGCCTCCATGGCTTTTGAACATGCTGGAGCGGCGGCCGGAAGACCGGCTGCCATCCATGGAGGAGGCGGCCAGGGAAATCCGATTATGGGCCGATAGTGCCGGAGCGGGCTTGGCCGGCAACGGCAAGGCGGCGGCGCTCGGCCTTGCCGGAGGCGCTTTGCCCGGAACCGTGTCGGTGCTTTCTCTCTCACCGGGCAGCGGGGCGACGTTTTTGAGCCTCATGCTGGCCCGGTATTTGGAGGAGAAGGGGCGGCCTTTTCAGTTGATCGAGGCTCCTGGAGGAGAGCCCGAATACTGCGCCTTGATCGGGAGCCCGGCGCTGCCTCCTGCCCCGGATGGGCCCGACCCCCGCTACCGGCGTCTCGGAGGCGTCCGCGGATCCTGGCAGGTGCTCCATCCCGAGCCTGCTCCCGCTGCGGCCGCCGATCAGGATGCGCGCTTCCGGCTGATGGCTTCCGGAGGCGGCGAAGGCGCCGTCATCGTCGACTGGTCGTCCCGCTGGCATGAGGCCGCCCTAGCGGAAGAGTGGGCTTCCGGTTCCGGGCTGCTCGTCGTCTGCGCGGATCCCAATCCCGCACGCTGGAGCACAGCGAGGATCGCCGCCCTGAACCGGCTGCTGCGGGTGCGGGAAGCTGCGGGGCTCCGTACGGTTTGGGCGGCCTGCAAGGACGCTCCTTTCCCGGAAAGGGCGGAATGGCTGGCGATGCTCCCGGAAAAGCCGGCCATCGTAATTCCTTATCTGGAGCCGTCCGAATGGTACGCGCTGCTCTGGGAAGGAATGCCGCTGCCGCGCAAAGGGAATGCGGCCGCTGCGCTCCGTCAGGCGTTGGGAGCTTTGTCGGCGTTGCTTCCGGGATAGAGAGGACCAAAACGATTCCTGCAAGGAGATTCGTGCCGCGAGTCCGTGTATGGAAGCCTGCCTCCTTTCTAAGGGTCTGCGCAGCCGCTCGCATTTCATCCATTTTATGGTAAAATGACAAGTAGAGAACCGGGAGGTGCGGATATGAAAGCAGGCTACATCTTGATGGCGGCTCTAGGCGCCGCCTTGATTCTATTCGGGCTTCTGCCCGTTGCGTATGCGTATCCTTACAGCAGCGGCCCCGATTCCGGGCCAAGAACCTTCTGGGAGCTGATGCTGATCTTTTCCTATGAAAACGGAACAGCGAGCGTCGTCATCGGCATTCTGCTCCTTCTGCTGGCGGCTTCGATGCTGTTCTTTCTCAACAATAAGACGGCGGCGGCCTAGTCATCCGGCCGCAGCTGCCGCAGGCGGCGGATTCAAATTCGCTTCCAGCATGGCGATCCCTAGACTCTTCTCGGAAGGGGAAGCCAAGCACCCCCATAATGTGATACAATATCCCATTAGGAACCCTAATCGGGATATTTTCTCTGCATAAAGACAGGAATGGAGAATGGAACTTACATGAGCTTACTGACCGTTGAAAATTTATCGCATACATTCGGAGACCGCGTCCTGTTCAGGGACGTGTCGTTCCGCCTGCTCGCAGGCGAGCGCGTAGGCTTGGTCGGCGCGAACGGCACCGGCAAGTCGACGATGATGAACATCCTGACCGGCAAGCAGCTGAAGGACGAGGGCCGAGTGGAATGGACGCCCAAAATCCGTTACGGCTACCTCGACCAGCATACGAAGCTGGAGGCGGGCAAGACGATCCGCGACGTGCTGCGCGACGCCTTCGGGCCGCTGCTGGAGCTGGAGAAGGAGCTGAACGAGGTGACGGCCGCCATGGGCGAGCCGGACGCCGACCTGGACGTCCTGCTGGAACGCATGGGCGAGATCCAGGAGGAGCTCGAGATCGGGGATTATTACCTGCTCGACGTGAAGGTGGACGAAATGGCGAACGGCCTCGGGCTCAGCGCCATCGGCCTCGACCGCGACGTCACGGCCCTCAGCGGCGGACAACGGACCAAAGTCTTGCTGGCCAAGCTCCTGCTGGAGAAGCCTACGGTCCTTCTGCTCGACGAGCCTACGAACTATTTGGATGATGAGCATATCTCCTGGCTGGCGAACTATCTGCGCAATTATCCCCATGCGTTCATCCTGATCTCCCATGACACCGGCTTCATGAACGCCGTCGTCAGCGTCATCTACCATCTGGAGTTTTCCCGCCTGACCCGCTACACGGGCAACTACGAGAAATTCCTGGAAATGGCCGAGATGAATAAAGCCCAGCATCTGGGAGCATACGAGAAGCAGCAGGAGTTCATCAAGAAGCAGGAAGACTTCATCCAGCGCAACAAAGCCAGAGCCTCCACCTCCGGCCGGGCGAAGAGCCGCGAGAAGCAATTGGACCGGATCGACCGCATCGACAAGCCGGAAGAAGCGGCGAAGCCGACGTTCAGCTTCAACGAAGGGCGGACGAGCGGCAAGACGATCTTCGAGGCGAAAGGCCTTTCCATCGGCTATTCGAGCCCGCTCCTGCCAAAGATGGACATGCTGATCGAGCGCGGCGACAAGATCGCCATCGTCGGCTGCAACGGCGTCGGCAAGTCGACGCTGCTCAAAACCATTTTGGGCCGCATCGAGCCGCTCGATGGAACGGTGTACCGCGGCGATTACCTGCTGCCGGCCTACTTCGAGCAGGAGGCGAAGGCTCCGGGGCTGACGCCGCTCGAGGATGTATGGAACGAGTTCTCTTTCATGAACCAGCATGAGGTCCGCGCGGCTCTTGCCCGCTGCGGCCTCAAGAACGAGCATATCACCCGCAGCCTGAGCCAGCTGAGCGGCGGCGAGCAGGCCAAGGTGCGGCTGTGCAAGCTGATGCTGCGCGAAAGCAACTGGATCCTCTTCGACGAGCCGACGAACCATCTGGACGTCGTAGCCAAAGCCGAGCTGAAGCGCGCGCTCCAGTCCTACCGGGGCACGATCGTCCTTGTCTCCCACGAACCTGATTTCTATGAGGACTGGGTAACGAAGACATGGGATGTAGAGGCCTGGTCGATGGAGCGTCAGGCGCAGAACTGATATAGGGCATGCTGTTCAAGCGGGCATCATGAGTATCCGGCTGTCAGGATCCGTCGACCGCGGTTCCGGATCTCGACAGCCGGCTTGACAGCCAGGCGGCGGCGCCGCCAATCTACCCGAAAGCAGGTGACATCCAAGAATGAATGAACGTGTGCTGGTTATCGAGGATGAAGAAAGCATCGCGCGCATCCTCCAGCTGGAGCTGGAGCATGAAGGCTATTATGTCGGCCACGCCTCGGACGGGCGCAGCGGCTTTCTGCAGGCATCCTCGGGAGAGTGGGACCTGGTCCTGCTCGACGTCATGCTGCCGGAGCTGAACGGCATCGAGGTGCTGCGCCGGCTCCGCCAGGCAGGCAATCCCATCCCCGTCATTCTCATCACAGCCCGGGATACGGTGCCCGACAAGGTCAGCGGATTCGAGCACGGCGCCAACGACTACATCACCAAGCCCTTCGCGATGGAGGAGCTGCTGGCGCGCGTGCGCAATCTGCTGCGCATCTTCCAGCAGAATCCGAAGGAATCCGAAGGCTCCGATCTGCTCAAGATCGGCGATCTGACGGTCGAGCTGCGCACCCGCAAGGTGTTCCGCAAGGAGCTCGCCATCGACCTGACGCCGCGCGAGTTCGAGCTGCTCGTCTATTTGGCGCAGCATAAGAACGAAGAGAAGTCCCGGGAAGAAATCCTGTCGGAAGTATGGGGATACGACTTCATGGGCGAGACGAATCTCGTCGACGTCTATATTAGGTACCTCCGCCAGAAGCTGGACAAGGGCTTCCGACACAAGCTGATCCATACGGTGCGCGGAGTCGGCTACATGATGAAGGAGCCGGAGGCATGACTCTCCGCAAGCGGTTCACCCTCTTCACGATCTTCTGGCTCATCTTCATCCTCATCCTGTTCAACATCTTCGTCTACTTGTTCATGACGAAGATCACGACGCGCAGCGAGCAGCAGGTCATGATGAACAAGGTGAACCTGATTTTGGAGAACAACAAGCTGAACGACAAGACGCATCTCGCGGACGAAGGGCTGCTCAGGGAGTTCTACAACGTCAACGAGCTGATCCGGATCATCAGTCCGGAAGGCAAGACGGTCAATCTGCAGGGCTCCGATACGGACCTGCTGGCGCTGCCGGTCAAGTTCGTCGCCTACCGGGAGTCGGGGGAAAGGTTTGTCGGCAGCACGAGGGTTCTGTTCATGAAGGTGCCGCTTTACCAGGATTCCGAGATCATCGGCATGCTGGAGATCGAGCGCAAGCTCAATCTTCAGGACAGCTACATGAAGGTGCTCGTAGCGGCCTTGTCCGTGACCAGCATCGGCGCGATCCTGTTCGCGATCTTCGGCACGTACTGGTTCACCTCGAGGCTGACAGCCCCGATCCAGCAGATGGTGCAGACGATGAGGGAGATCGACCGCAGCGGCAAGCTGCGCAAGATCGAGATGGGGGACAAGGAGGAGTCGGCCGAGCTGCTCCAGCTCCTCCGCGCCTTCAACCAGATGATCGAGAGGCTGGACCGCACGTTCGCCCGTCAAAAGCAGTTCGTCGCAGACGCGTCGCATGAGCTGAAGACGCCGCTGACCGTCATCGTCAGCTACGCGGGCATGCTGAAGCGCTGGGGCCGCGACGACGCCGCGATCCGCGAAGAGGCGATCGATGCGATCGCCAAGGAAGCGGAGCGCCTGCAGAACCTCACCAAATCGATGCTCATGCTGGCCGAAGCGGAGCAGGAGGATTGGCTGAATCTGGAGACGTTCGACGTCGTGCAGATGGTCGACGAGCTGGCCGGCATGCTGCAGGCGACGTTCCAGCGTCCGATCCGGGTCCATACTTCCGCAGGCGGACTGAAGATGTCGGGCGACAAGGACAAGATCCGCCAGCTGCTCGTCATCCTCCTGGACAACGCCATCAAGTACAGCAAGGAGCCGATCGACGTCACGGTGAGCGCGGTCAAGCAGTCCGTTCGCGTCCATGTGACGGACAAGGGCATCGGCATTCCCGAGAACGAGATTCCTTATCTGTTCGAGCGGTTTTACCGCGTGGACGGGGCGCGCCGCCGCACGACCGGCGGCGTCGGGCTCGGCCTCTCGATCGCCAAGAGGATCGTTGAGCTCCATGAAGGACAGATCGACGTATTCAGCAAGCCGGGCAAAGGAACGACGATTACGCTCCAATTCCCGCAGACGCTGAAAGGCAACGGCGGCCGGTAGCGCTGCCGGCCTTTTGGCCGCAATGGAAGCAAAAAAGCCGCACGCCCTCGGTATCGAAGGCGATGCGGCTTTTATCATCGTTCGTAAGGAATTCTCTACAGGACGCGCTTGGCGGTGACGTAGTGATTGTTCCAGTAGGAGGTGCCGAGGCTGGAGATCGTCACGCCCGTCTTGCCGTAGGTGTGCAGAATCTTGTTGGAGCCGGCGTAGATGGCGACGTGGCCGATGCTCTTGCCGGAGCTGCCGGTGAAGAAGACGAGATCGCCCTTGCTGAGGTAGCCGCGGGTCACCTTGACTCCCTTGGCGGCCTGCTCGCTAGAAGTCCTTGGCAGGGAGACGCCGGTTTTCTTGTAGACGTATTGGGTGAACGAAGAGCAGTCGAATGCGTATGTAACGCCGCTAGGAGCTCCGAGGCGGTAAGGAACGCCCAAATACTGCTTGCCGTAGGAGAGAAGCTTTTCCGCCTGCGGCGTCGCGGCATGTGCTGTCGATGCAGAGCCAAGAGCGAGTCCCGACACTCCAATGACAGCGCAGAGGCCGATGTTCATGATCGTCTTTTTCCATTTGCTTGTGCGCATGTCTTGTGGTGTCCCTCCATCATGGTGTACGTTGATTATGTAGTGTTGCTTACAAAAAGGATCATAACACACCTTTTGTATCCTAATCATTTCCAGAAAGAAAGAAAACCCAACCAAACCGCGATGTAAAAGGCTTTATGAGAATACGGTGAGAATCCTCTCATAATTGGTTGGCTGTTTATTAAAGGAGGTTAATGATGAAATTCCGCGTAAGCGCGGTCCAGTATGAACTGGCCGATATCGATTCCTTTGACGAATTCGCCGCTCAAGCCGCCCATTATGTCCGCAACGCCTCGGAATATGGAACCCAGTTCCTGCTGTTCCCCGAATTCATGACGACGCAGCTGCTCAGCATCAGAGGAGAGGACGGCAAAGCGCCCGGCATACAGTCGCTGCCGGACTTCACGGAGGCGTACGAAGGGCTGTTCGCCGGCCTTGCCCGGGAATACGGCATGCACATCATCGCAGGCACCCACGTCGTCCGCACGGCGGAGGGTAAGCTGAGAAACACGGCGCATTTGTTCGGACCCGACGGGAGCATGCGCACGCAAGCCAAAATCCATCTGACGCCGACAGAGGTGGAGGAATGGAACATGTCCGCCGGAGACGGCCTGGAAGTGTTCGACACTCCGTACGGCAAGATCGCGATGCTGACCTGCTACGACATCGAGTTTCCCGAAATCGTGCGCATGGCCCGTGCCAAAGGGGCGGACGTCATCTTCTGTCCTTCCTGCACGGATGACCGCCACGGCTTTTACCGCGTGCGCTACTGCTGCCATGCCCGGGCCGTCGAGAACCAGGTCTATATCGTGACGACCGGAACGGTCGGTTCCTTGCGCCGGGTAGACTTCATGAGAGCCAATTACGGCCAGGCGGCCGTCATCACTCCGAACGATATTCCGTTCCCTCCGAAGGGCATCATGTGCGAAGGGACGGAAAACCGCGATATGCTGATCGTGGCCGACCTTGACCTGTCCTTGCTCGAGGACGTCCGCCGGAGCGGCTCCGTGACGACGTGGAGAGACCGGCGTACGGATCTGTATGGGGATTGGAGCTGACAGAAGCCGGGGAGAAGGAAGGAATCATCAGATGCTGAAAAAACTGTACGTGATCCACGCAGGCAAGCCGGTAGAAGCGGCGATTCGCCGCTACGGCCTTGAAGATGCGGAGGGATTGATCCGGGTGCAGGAAGCGAGCTTCCCGCCTCCTTATCCTCAGGAGCTGCTCTGGAACCGGGAGCAGATCCGCGAGCATGCAGCCCGCTTCCCGGAAGGAGCCCTATGCGCTGTCGTGGAAGGGGAGATCGTCGGGTCCATGACCGGCATGCTGACGGACGGAAGCCTCGCCGGAAACCATGACTGGGCAACCGTCACCGACAGCGGCTATATCCGGAATCACGATCCGGAGGGAGACACCCTCTATGTCGTGGATATATGCGTCCGGCCCGAGCATCGCAAGAGCGGCATCGGCAAGTGGCTGATGCAGACGATGTACGAAACAGTCGTGCATCTGGGCAAGGCAAGGCTGCTTGGCGGCGGCCGGCTGCCGGGCTACCATCGTCATGCCGCCGAGCTGAAGCCGCAGCAGTATGTGGCCGCCGTGCTGAAGGGCGACCTCCATGACCCGGTTTTGTCTTTTCTGCTCCGCTGCGGCAGGATGCCGGCCGGGATTGCGGAGAACTATTTGGAGGATGAGGAATCCTGCCACAATGCCGCATTGATGGAATGGCGCAATCCATTCCTCATCCAGGAGTCTTAAGAAAGAAACCTGATCAAAGAAAAGAAGGAGTTGGCCGTATACATGGAATTCCACCGCATCGTGTCCATTGATGATCCGCAGTTCCCCAAGCTCCACCGCCTGCTGCAGGAGGTGTTTCCGCCGGAAGAGGTGCTCGCCTACGACCTGTGGCGGGAGCCGCTGCTCGACCCGTCCATCCATGTCTGCGTCGCCCTGCATGAGGGAGAGGCGGTCGGCGCCACGGAATACCGCTATTATCCGGATATGCGGGTCGCCATGACGGACTTTACGATCATTGGCCGGCCGGGCCTCGGCATCGGGCGTTTCCTGATGCGCAGCCGCGAGCGGGAGCTGGATCGGCTGGCCAAGGAATCCGCAACGGAGCCGCTCGGCATGTTTGCGGAGATTTACGATCCTTACCGCACCGGGCATGAATTCGGAGGCGTCAGCCCGATGAATCCGATCGTCAGGCGCGAGGTGCTGTCCCATATCGGCTACAAGCGACTGGATCTCGCCTATGTCCATCCTTCCTGGGATTTGGAAGGCGGAGCGGTAAGCGGCCTGGACCTCGGCTTCCTGCCGACGGACGAGCTCCGTGACGAGATTCCGGGAGCTCTGGCCGCTCAGTTTTTGGAAACCTACTATTCGGCAATCGAGCGCAAGCCTCGGGAATGGTACGACATGGTTCAGAGCATCCGAGAACGGGAATTTATCGCCCTGCTTCCGCTCTGATGGCTTCGGCACCGGCCGTGCTGACCTTCCTCGGCACCGGCGATTCGCTTGGAGTGCCGCGGGTTTATTGCAGTTGCTCCGTGTGCGAGGAAGCAAGGAAGACCGGCAGGAACCGGAGGCTGCGCTCCCTCGTGCGGATCGACGGACTGGAAGGCGGCGGCTCTCCGGACGATGTGACGCTGATCGACTGCGGACCCGACTGGGGCAGGCAGATGGAAGCGGCAGGTTTGCGCTCGATCAGGAGAATGCTGATCACGCATGCGCACTTCGACCATATCGGCGGCCTCGTGGAGTGGGCGGATGCATGCAGATGGACGAAGCAGAGGGGCCAGGCATACGCTCCCGCCGAGGTCATCCCCGATATTCGGGCCCGCTTTCCCTGGCTGGACCGATGGATCGATTTCACGCCGATCGAAGAGCCGCTCGTGATCGGCTGCTGGAGCATTCGAAGCTGGCGCGTCCATCATGGATTCAACGGTTATTCGTACGCCTATCGGTTCGACCATGGCGAGACCGGATACGCCTGGGTCTACTGCTCGGATTCCATCGGCCTTGACGAAATGCAGAAGGCGCCGCTGCGCGGCGCCGATCTCATCGTGCTCGGGACGAGCTTTTACCGCGAGCCCTATCCTTACGCCGGGCGCTCCGTATACGACGTCACGGAAGCTCTGGAGCTGCGGGAGGAGCTGCAGCCAGGCGAAATGCTGCTGACACATATGTCGCATGATATCGATCTGCGCCGTGAGTACGGCCTGCCGGACAACGTGAAGTTCGCCGAGGCGGGAATGCGCCGTATTCTCGATTAATTGAACTCGACAAACAAGCAGCCCCCGAAGATGCGTCATCGCATCCGTCGGGGGCTGCTTGTTTGGTCTACGGGCTGTCTAGCCGGCTCCGCGTTCTTCCGGGCGGCCCTGGGAATGGCGGAACAGCTGCTCGTAATAGCCGCGCTGCCGGACCAGCTCCTCGTGGCTGCCCTGCTCGGCGATGATGCCGCTGCGCATGACGATGATGCGGTCCGCATCCATGACAGTCGAAATGCGATGGGCGATGACGAGCGTCGTCCTTCCCGCCGCAACGGCGTCCAGCGCCCGCTGGACGAGCTGCTCGGTGCTGGAGTCGAGATTCGCCGTCGCCTCGTCCAGCACGAGAATGGCAGGCTGATAGAGCACGATGCGGGCAAAGCTGAGCAGCTGCCGCTCTCCGGTGGACAGTCCGCTGCCTTTTTCGCTCAGCATCGTGTCATAACCGTCCGGCAGACGGCGGATCAAAGCGTCGGCCCCGACGAACCGGCAAGCCTCCATCGCTTGCTCCCGGCTGAAGCGGGTGTCGAACAGGCGGATGTTGTCGATGATCGAGCCCGAGAACAGGTACGGCTCCTGCTGGACCAGCCCGACCGTCCGGCTGAGCGTGGCGAGAGGGAGCTCGCGCACGTCGATGCCGTCGATCCGCACCGAACCCTTCCGCACGTCGTAGAACCGGCACAGAAGGCTGATCAGCGAGCTTTTGCCTGCTCCTGTCGTGCCGACGATGCCGATTCTCTCTCCGGGACGGATGCTCAGGCTCAGCGCCTTGATGACCGGCTCCCCGTCCCCATAGCCGAACGTCACGTTGCGGAAATCGATGGCGCCGCTGACCTTCGGACTGCCGCCCCCGTTCAAGACCGGGAAGGAGGCTTTTCCTTCATCCGGAAGATCGGGCTTGGTGCTAAGCAGACCCCAGATCCGGTCCATCGATACGGAGGCGGATTGCAGCGTATTCCATTGCTGGGTAATCGCATTGATGGGCTGGAAAAACTGCCGGATATACGTGATGAACGCATACAGGATGCCGAATTCCAGGCTTTCGCCCAGGACGGCGCGGCCTCCGAGCCAGGCGATGAAGGCGACCGACAGGTTGCCCAGCAGGTCGAAGGAGCGGTTGAACAGCACGTTCGTGCGGATTTCCCTCAGATTGGCCTCGAAGTACGTTTCGTTCTTTTCGGCGAACTGGCGCTCCTGCTCCTTCTCCTGATGGAAAGCCTGCACCAGATTCATGCCGGAGAGGTTCTCGGCCGTGAAGGCGATCAGGCGCGACAGCCGGCTGCGCGACAGCTGGTACGTCTTGCGCATGTAGCTGCGGAAGGAGAACGCGATGATGCCGATGACGGGAAGCAGCACCATGCTGTAGGAAGCGAGCACGGGATCGAGCTGGAACATGAGCACGATGATGAGCAGCAGCGTCATCCCGTCGCGCATGAGGCTCATCAGCACCTGGGTGAAAAATTGGCTGACCGTCTCCGTGTCGCTGGATACATGCGTCACGAGGCTGCCGCTCGACGTCCGGTCGAAGAGAGACGGAGACAGCCGGGATATATGGCGGAACAAGTCCTTGCGGAGGCTTGCCACGATGCCTTGGCCGGTGCGCTGGATCAGGTTGTTCTGCAGATAGGAGAACAGCAGCGCGAGAATGGACAGAAGAAGATACAGGACGCCGATGAGCAGCAGCGGCCGAAATTCCGTCCTGCCTTTCATGAGGTGGTCGTCGATGACGATCTTGACGAGATAAGGCTGGAGCAGGTCGGCGAATACCGCGATCAGCGTGCAGAAGAATACGCCTGCGAACGCTTTGCGATACGGCTTGGCATAGATCATGATGCCTTTTCGGGCTTCCTTGGAGCGGGCCGGGTTTTGCTGCTGCTTCGCTGCTTCGGCATGCTCAGCCGATTTGGCCATGTGAAGTCCCTCCTTGCTGCAGGGCGAACAGCTCCGCATAGATGCCTTTCTCCGCCAGCAGGCTTTCATGCGTTCCTTGCTGGACGATCCGGCCTTCGTCCATGACGAAGATGACATCGGCATGCTTGAGCGCGCTGATGCGATGCGCGATGATCAGCGTGGTCTTGTTTTGGCGGAGCTGCTGGATATTGCGGATGATGGCCGTTTCAGTGACGGCATCGACAGCGCTGACGCTGTCGTCGAGAATGAGAATGGGAGCGTCCTTGATGAGCCCTCTGGCCAGGCTCGTGCGCTGCCTCTGTCCGCCGGAAAGCGTGACGCCTCGCTCGCCGAGGCGGGTCTGGAAGCCCTCGCTGAACTGCTGGATGCTCTCGTAGATGCCGGCTTGGCGGGAGGCGTCCTCGACCTCCCTCTGCTCGGCATTGCGCCTGGAGAAGGCGATGTTGTCGCGCATCGTCGTGCTGAACAGGAAGCCGTCCTGCGGGACATAGGCGATATTCTCGCGCAGGCTGCCGAGGCCGAGCTCCCGGATATCGGTTTCGCCGATCCGGATCGTTCGCGGGGGTGCTTCGTAGATCCGCAGCAGCAGCTTGGCGATCGTCGTTTTGCCGCTGCCGGTCCGGCCGATGATTCCCGCAGTCATGCCCGGCTTAACAGAGAGCTGGATATCATGGAGCGCCTCCATGGGCGAGCCGGGGTAGTTGAAGCTGAGGCCGCGCAGCTCGATTCCGGATCCGGAGAGCGGGACGGACTGCTCCGCATCGCTGATATCCGGGATGATGGACAGAAGCTCCTGCAGCCGCTCAAGGCTGGCGCGGGACCGCTGCATCGTGTTGATGACGTTGCCGATCTGCTGCAGAGGATTGATCATCAGCCGAACATAAAGCGTCAAGGAGACGAACATTCCGATCGTAATGGCTCCGCTCAGAGCCTGATAGCCGCCGTAAGCGATCGTGACGACCAGCGACAGGGCGCCGAGAAACGGAAGCAGCGCCTGGAAAAAGGAAGACATCCGCACCAGTCCGAGCTGGCTTTCCCTGATCCGGTCGACGGTGCCGCCGAATCTCTCCGCCATGACGTCCTCGGCGGCGAATTTCTGGGTGACGCGCATGCCGCCGAACTGCTCCTCGGCCGATTCGGTCATGCGCGCGAGGGCGTTCTGCACGATGCGGGAGCGCTTGCGGATCCGCGGTCCGAAGTAGACGACCAGGAACGGAATCAGCAGCAGGGGGGACACGCAAGGAACGATGAGTCCCCAAGGAAGTCCCGAAGCGGCCATCATGACGAAGGCCGACAGGAGCAGGATGACGGCGTTGGCCGTCTGATTGAGGCATACCGAGATGGCTTCCCGGACGGAGGTGACGTCGTTCATGACGTAGCTCAGCATTTGGCCGACGCCGTGCTTGGCGTAGTAGGACTCGCTCAGCCGGGTGAAGTGGCGGAACAGACGCTTGCGCATCAGCCGCTCGAAGCCTCTGCCGAGCCTCATGATGAGGTATTGTCCGAGGCCGGCCATGGAGCCGTAGCAGACGGCGATGGCGACGAGCATGAGCGCGTACATTCGGATGTCGGGCATCGCGATATCATCGTTTTTGAGACGGTCGATGAACTCTCCGAGAATGTGCGGGTAGTAGGACTGGATGATGTTTCCGGCGGCGATAAGCAGCAGCGAGGCGGTGTAGAGCCAGCCTCTTGAAGCCAGGTAAGGGGTCAGCAGCCTTAATTTCATCTCGTACCTCCTGCGATGCAGCGTTGGTTCCATTATAAGGCGGCTCCGAATATAATTCACTACTAAACAAAAAGGGGTCTTCGGGAGACGGCATTCGGGCGGCGGAAGCTCTTGACGAAAATCGATTTTGTTTGTATGCTCGTGGGAGCTATACGATTCCAGCCGACTTTCATCCAAAGGGGAGCTATTGATGATTACAGGTGTTCTTAACTCTTAAATTTTATATGGCGCTTCTCGAAGTCATTACCCTTATGAATGGATTCATTCACTAGGTTTTTCGGGTGCGCTTATGAAGAGTTGAGAACATGTGGATACTCACCCTGAGCGATGGTCTGCGGACAATCGTCTTACCGGTATTCCGTGCTCCTTCGAGCACGGTTTTTTTCGTTTCCCATGCACCTGCCGCCGCAAGCCGTTCACCGAGGCTTGCGGCAGCCGGTCATTGGAGGCGTACTGGGGAAAGACGGCAGCAGGTACCTAGCCCGACAGGAGTGGAGCGCTTCCGCGTTCCCTCCTGTTTTTTTTGTGTCCTTGAACGCCTTCTAGCGGCTGGGTCGATATGGACATGAGCATTTTCGGGGAGGAAATCAAGTTGAATCAAGCATCCATGGCAAGACTGGAATACGACGCCATCCATGAGCAGCTGTGCGGCTTCACCGTATCGGAGCCCGGCCTCAGGCTGGCTCAGAAGCATCGTCCAAGCCCGGTAGGGAGACAGGCGGCGCAGTGGCTCCGCGAGACGGCCGAAGCGGAGTCGCTGCTGGCGTCGGGAGCGAGCGTACCGCTGTCCGCGATGGAAGGCATCGGTCCGTTCCTTGCGCTGCTCGGCAAGGGCAGAATCTACGACGAGCGCGAGCTGTCGGGCTTGTCGGCATGGCTCGGCTCCGTGGCGCAGATGAAGCGCTACATGGAGGCCAAGAGAGATGCCGCGCCGCTTCTGTCCGGCTACGCCTCTTCCATGCGCGATTGTCCGGAGCTGCGGGCCGAGCTGGATCGCTGCATCCGGGGAGGATGGCTGCATGACCATGCTTCGCCCGAGCTGTCCCGGATCAGGCGCGCTTACGGAGTGGCGGAGGACCGAATACGGAGGAAGCTCGACGCTTCGCTGGCCAAATATCGAAATGCCCTTCAGGAAGCCGTCATCAGCCAGCGCAGCGGCAGGTTCGTCCTCGCGGTCCGGCGCGAGCACCGCAAGCTGGTGCCTGGAACCGTATGGGATGAATCCGCCAGCGGCCAGACGCTGTTCGTAGAGCCGGCCGACATTGCCGATCTGCAGGCGGAGCTGTCTTCATGGAAATCGGCGGAGGAGCAGGAGCGGCTGCGCATCCTGGCCGGGCTGTCGGAGCTGGCGGAGGAGCATGGGCCGCAGCTCGGCATCAACCTGGAGACGATGGCGATGTTCGATTTCATTCTCGCGAGAGGCAAGCTGGCGATCTCGTACAACGGGACGGAGCCCGCGCTTGAAGCCGAACCCGCTCTCAGAATCGTGTCCGGGCGCCATCCGCTGCTCGGGGAGCAAGCGGTGCCTATCGATGCCGAGCTCGGCCTGGAATGGGATCAGCTGTACATTACCGGTCCCAATACGGGAGGCAAGACGCTGGCGCTCAAGACGATCGGCCTGTTCGTGCTCATGGCCCAGGCAGGCTTGTTCCTGCCGGCGGCCGAAGGAACGGCGATCGGCATGTTCGACGATGTGCTGGCCGATGTAGGAGACGGGCAGAGCATCGAGCAGTCTCTCAGCACCTTTTCCGCCCATCTGGCCGTTCTGCGGGAAGTGCTGGCCACGGCTGGAAGGAGGACGCTCGTCCTGCTCGATGAGCTCGCCGCAGGGACGGATCCGGGTGAAGGGATCGCGCTTTCCATCGCCGTGCTGGAGGAGCTGGGACGGCGAGGCTCGAAGCTTGCCGTGACGACTCATTTCAATGAAATCAAAGCGTATGCCGCGCGCACCGGACGCTGCATGAACGCCCGCATGGCCTTCGATCCGGAATCTCTGCAGCCGCTGTACCGGCTGGAGCCGGGAGAAGCGGGGGACAGCTACGCGCTGGCGATCGCGAGGCGATACGGACTGCCCAAGTCCATCCTCGACCGTGCGGAGCAGCTGAGGCCGCATCGGTCTCCGGAGTTTCAGCGGCAGGAAGGAGCTTCGGAAGGAACTTCGGAAGCTGCTGCAATGAAGCCTGTCGATAAGGGGCGAAGTGATCCGGAACGGACGGGATTAAAGGAGCGAAGCAAGGCGGAGCCCGCTTCGGCGGGAAATGCCAAAAAAGCGGAGGGGAAGGAGAAGGTGCATTTCCGCGTCGGAGACTGCGTTTGGATCTACCCGCTCCGGAGAACGGGCATCGTCTTCCGTGAAGCGGATGAGCGGGGAGAGGTCGGGGTTCAGGTCCAAAAGGAAAAGAGAAGCTTCAACCGCAAGCGGCTGTCCTTGTATATCGAGAAAGAGCAGCTCTATCCGGGAACGGAGTACGATCTCGACATCGTGTTCGATTCGAAGGAAAACCGCAAGGCCAGGAAGCTGATGTCCCGCAAGCATGTCGATGGGCTGAGCATCGAGACGCCGGGCGACGGCGGCAAGGAATGACCGGTGTCAAGCCGGAGGCAAGCGGCAAGCGGCCGAAGGCGAACGGCGAACAGCAGACCGCGAACGGCCAAAGTCGGCAAACGGGATCTCAGCCGATGCTCTCGATGACGAGAAGCCAGCCTTCCGCCGACGATACGGTGCCGGATTCGGCGGCCAAAGCATTGCTGATGCCGAGCGACTGGCCGATCTCCAGGCTTGCGTCGGTCAGCGGATATTGAAATCCGGCAAGGTTGATGCCGGCTACGCGCATGCTGAGCGGCAGCAGCGAGATATGCTCGAAGCGGCTGCGGCCCAATGCCATCGATGAGCCCGGCGGCAGCACGCGGATCCGGTTCGCAGCGTCCTCGATGGCTGCGGGAATGCCCTGTTCCGCGGACAACCGCAGCAAGTGCACATTGGCGAGCGTGTGGTCAAGGCGGCTTCCCGTCGCGCCCAGCAGGAGAATCGACGACGGCTTCAGGTCAAGGCCACGTCGGAAGGCAAGCTCGGTATCCGTGTAGTTTTTGTCGACGGGATCGAAGGAAGCCGACTCGAGGCTTTCGGCGCGGATATCCTTCTGCTCCTCCGGGCTTACGGAGTCGAAGTCGCCGAGCGACAGATGAGGCTTGATGCCATGGCGCACGAGAAACAGCGCTCCGGCGTCGGCTCCGATGATGCGGTCGCCTTCTTGGATCAAATCCAGAATCCAGCTGCCGAGACTGCCTCCGGATACGATGACGACCCGGCCATTGAAGGTTGACGGTTCCAAGGTTTTCCATCCTTTCGGGATTGAATCTGCCGACATTATAGCTTGTCCGGAGACGATGCCGCAATGACGGTTGCGTCCTGCATCCCTCGCGGCTATTATAGGTAGGATGATGGAGACTTAAGGGGCGTTAGAACTTGTACACCGATATTTTTGCCGTATTCAGCATTATCGGCACGATTGCGTTCGCGGTCAGCGGAGCGATCGTCGCCATGGAGGAAGAGTATGACATTCTGGGCGTCTTCGTGCTCGGACTTGTGACCGCATTCGGAGGCGGCGTCATCCGCAACCTGCTCATCGGGGTTCCGGTCACGACGTTATGGACCCAGGGCCTTCTCATCAAGGTTGCGCTGGCGGCGATGACGATCGCCTTCCTGCTGCCGGTCGGCTGGATCCAGCATTGGCGCAGGATGGAGGCGCTGTTCGATGCCATCGGCCTGTCGGCGTTCGCGATACAGGGCGCCTTGTACGCCACGGGCATGAAGCATCCGCTCAGCGCGGTCATGGTCGCCGCCACGCTTACCGGCATTGGAGGCGGAATCATCCGCGATCTGCTCGCCGGGCGCAAGCCGCTCGTGCTGCGCGACGAGATCTACGCGGTATGGGCCATTCTCGCCGGCGCCGCGATCGGCCTCGGATGGCCGGGAAGCACGGTCGGGCTGATCGTCCTGTTCGTGCTGATCATCGTCATGCGCATGTTCTCGGTCATATTCAAGTGGAGGCTGCCGAGAAGGTCGCTGCGTCCCGCCTCGGGAGACATGAGAAAGGGAGGGCTGTTCTGATGGCGGACAACAAGAAGACGAAGGTTCTGTTCGTATGCCTCGGCAACATCTGCCGTTCCCCGATGGCCGAGGCGGTTCTCCGGCATAAGGCGGAGGAACAGGGGCTTGGCGGAATCGTCGAAGCCGGCAGCTGCGGAACCGGAGACTGGCATCTCGGCCATTCGCCTCATGAGGGCACGCGCCGGATGCTGGACGCGGCCGGAATCTCCTGCCAGGGAATGATCTCGACGCTCGTCAGCCGGCAGGCTCTGGAGCAGGCCGACTATATCGTCTGCATGGACGAGAAGAACGAGCAGGATGTGAGGGAGCTGCTGCGGGAGTGGTCCATCGAACCGGACGGCGAGCTGCTTCGTTTCATGGAGCTGCTTCCGGGGCAGGAGCGTGCCGGGGTGCCGGATCCATATTATACCGGCGATTTCGAGGAGACGTTCCGCCTCGTGAACGAAGGCTGCGACCGGCTGCTGAGCTTAATCAAGAACGATCAGGCCAGACTTGCCGGCCATGCGCGCGTATAGAAGTGGGCGGCAGCACGCCAAAGGCGAATAAAAAAAGGGAAGCGGCTTTCCGGCCGTTTCCCTTTTTTTATTCGCCATGACAGCTGATCAGTCCATGAAATGCTTGAGGCCGTCGGGAATTTCCCGCTGCCAGAAGCCCCATTGATGCTTGCCGTCTTTTTCCGTATACAGGATCCCGGCGCCCTTGGCCTCGAGCAGCTCCCGCATCTCGCGGTTCAGCGTGACGAAGTCGTAGATGCCCGTATCGGTCTGGTAGTCGGTTTCCTGCAAGCCGACATACTGGTACAGCTGCAGCCAGCCAAGCTCCTGCTCCAGCGCCGCCAGCTGCTGCGAGGCCTCATAAAATGCGCCGGACAGCGAGAGGACGCGGCTCCAAATATCCGGATACCGGAGCGCGAGATGAAGGGACACCGTGCCGCCGAGCGAATCGCCGACGAGCAGCCGCTCCGAGCGCTCGCGCCGGACCGGATAGCGCTCCTCGACGAAGGGAAGCATCTCTTCCGCGAAAAAGCGGACGTAGGCTTCGTGCAGGCTGCCGTCCGGGGAATATTCGGCCGTGCGCTTCTTTTTGTCCACGTCGACTCCGACAATGATGAAGGGCTCGATCTCGCCGTCGATGATCAGCTTGTTGGCGAGCGTCGCGATCCGTCCGAAGTTGAACAGGTCTTCGCCGTCCTGGCCGTACACGACCGGGTAGCTCAGCACTTCGTTGTAGCCGGGGGGAAGGTAGATCCTCAGATCGCGGGAGCCCGTATCCAGGAAGGCGCTCGGCACCGTTTCCTTCACGATGGTCCGTTTCAAGTATTTGTCGTCGGTCATGCTTATGTCCTCCTTGGGCTGCATGGGGAAGCGGAGCTTAGGGTAAACAATAAGGAGATGTCCCGCGCCCCGCCGTTCCGGCCTGCAGCTGTTTTTCATTTTTCTGTAATGGAGATCTCACGGCTGGAAATCCCATCCCGTCGCAGCCGGCTCTCGCCGTTCCTTGGCATTCAGAACGTCCGCCGCTTATGAAAACGCTTGTTGTACTATCCTGTACTACTGAAATTGCAAGGCTGTTACACATACAATTCATGCACATATTTCTTGAAAATCATGAAAAATCGCCGCTTTCACGCAATTTTTTTTGACCGTTTCAAGGTAACAGGTTTATAATAATTCTATAACAGAGCAGATCAAGATTCAAATAACAAATCGAGGTGAACCTCCCTGATGAGCAAGCTCATGAACAAGCATTCTTACGAAGTCCACAGTGATAACGTAGAGCCGCTTACGATTCTTTCGCCGGAGGGCGAAGTCGTGAATCCGGATCTCATGCCGGAGCTCAGCGACGAACAATTGAAGGAACTGATGTACCGCATGGTCTTCACGCGCACTTGGGATGAGCGCGCCGTGAATCTCGGCCGTCAAGGCCGTCTCGGCTTCTACGCGCCGGTATCCGGCCAGGAAGCTTCCATGATCGGAAGCGAATACGCGCTGAACAAGGAAGACTTCATCTGCCCGGCTTACCGCGACATGCCTCAGATCGTCTGGCACGGCCTTCCGCTGTACCAAGCGTTCCTGTACTCCCGCGGCCATCAGCATGGCGGCCAGATTCCCGAAGGCGTCAACGTCCTGATGCCGCAAATCATCATCGGCGCTCAGATCCTCCATGCGACCGGCGTTGCGATGGCATTCAAGAAGCGCGGCGAGAAGCGCGTTGCGATCACGTACACCGGCGACGGCGGCTCGTCCGAGGGCGATTTCTACGAAGGCCTGAACTTCGCGGGCGCCTATAAGCTGCCTGCGATCTATGTCGTGCAGAACAACGGCTACGCGATTACGACTCCTTATTCCAAGCAGACGGCTGCCCAGTCGATCGCCCACAAGGCTCTCGCTGCCGGCATCAAAGGCGTGCAGGTTGACGGCATGGACGTATTGGCTGTCGTCAAAGCGGTATCCGAAGCTGCCGAGCGCGGACGCAACGGCGAAGGCGCGACGCTGATCGAGCTGCTGACGTACCGTTTCCGTCCGCATTCCCTCTCCGACGATACGACCAAGTACCGTACGAAGGACGAGGAAAGCGAATGGACCCAAAAGGATCCGATCATCCGCTTCGGCAAATATCTGGACAAAAAAGGCCTCTGGACAGAGGAAGATACGGCTCGCGTGAAAGAAGAAGCCAAAGCAGCCGTGAACGATGCGATCAAAAAAGCCGAGGCGACCGAGAAAATGACGGTCGGCGGCCTGATCGACTCGATGTTCGAGAACACGCCTGCGCATCTTGAAGAGCAAAAAGCCGATTTCTAAGCGGCCAAGCGGCCGATCCACCGAAGGAGGAACCTGTTAACATGGCTCAAATGAATATGCTTGAAGCAATCCGCGACGCTCTGCGGACCGAGCTTAAGCGTGACGATAATGTAATGCTGTTCGGGGAGGACGTCGGCCATACCGGCGGCGTCTTCCGCGTGACGGAAGGACTGCAGAAGGAATTCGGCGAGGAGCGCGTATTCGATACGCCGCTCGCGGAATCCGCTCTGGCCGGCATGGCGGTAGGCCTCGGCGTCCAAGGCTTCCGCCCCGTCGCTGAAATCCAGTTCGTCGGCTTCATCTATGAAGCATTGGATCAAATGTTCGTTCAAGCGGCCCGCATGCGCTACCGTTCCGGCGGCCGCTACAACTCGCCGATCGTATTCCGCACCCCGTTCGGCGGCGGCGTGAAGGCAGCCGAGCTGCATACGGATTCCCTGGAAGGCCTTGCGATGCAGACTCCAGGCATCAAGGTCGTCATTCCTTCCAATCCATACGACGCCAAGGGCCTCATGATCTCCGCCATCCGCGACAACGATCCGGTCTTCTTCATGGAGCACTTGAACCTGTACCGCGCCTTCCGCGCCGAAGTGCCGGAAGAAGAGTACACGATTCCGCTCGGCAAGGCCAACGTCGTCCGCGAGGGCAGCGACGTGACGATCGTTACGTACGGCATGATGGTCCACACCTCTGTGAAAGCAGCCGAGGAGCTGGAGAAGGAAGGCGTCAAGGTCGAAGTCATCGACCTGCGCACGCTGATGCCGCTTGACATCGATACAATCGTGGAATCCATCAAGAAGACGAACCGCGTCATCATCGTGCAGGAAGCGCAAAAAACTTCCGGCGCTGCTGCCGAGGTCATCGCTCAGATCAACGAGAAGGCCATTCTCCATCTGGAAGCTCCTGTCCTGCGCGTAGCCGGACCGGATACGGTGTACCCGTATGCGCAGATCGAGGATCAATGGCTTCCGACGCCTGCGCGCATCATCGCCGGCGTGAAGAAAGTCCTCGACTTCTAATCCATCCGGCCGGACTGCCGGCTGGTTCCGATGGCGAGGAGCGGGCAGGCCCGTCTCTGCCGGTGCTTGTCCCAGCTCCGCGGCCATCACCAAGCTCTAGACGCAAAAGGAGGTACATCCGTGGCAAAATTCGAATACCGGTTCCCGGAGCTCGGCGAAGGTCTGCATGAAGGCGAAATCATGACCATGCATATCAAGCCGGGCGACAAAGTAACCGACGATGACATCATTATGGAAGTGCAGAACGACAAAGCCGTCGTGGAAGTGCCTTGTCCGGTCAACGGCACCGTGCTTGAAGTATTCGCGAAGGACGGTCAGGTATGCCATGTAGGCGAAGTGGTCGCGATCATCGATGCCGAAGGCGATCTTCCGGAAGGCGCGGCTCCTGCCGAGGACAGCGCGAAGGAAGTAGCGAAGGACGAAGCGGCCAATGTCGCTCCAGGCGCAGCCAAAGCCGATGCCGAAGTGACGGCGAAGGACGCGGCTCCCGCCGCGCAGCCGGCCAAGGCCGAAGGCGCAGCCAAGGGCAGCGTGCTTGCCACTCCTAGCGTACGCAAGCTCGCCCGCGAAAAAGGCGTGGACATCACGGCCGTCCAAGGCACGGGCAAAAACGGCAAGGTGACCCGCGAGGATGTCGAGCAGTTCGCTGCAGGCGGCGGCAAATCGACTCCGGCGGCAGCTTCCGACAACGCGGCTGTTGCTGCCAAAGGCGCTGGAGAAGCGAAAGCCGCTCCGGTGGCATCCCAAGGCGGAGACCGTCCGGAAGAGCGCTTGCCGTTCAAGGGCATCCGCAAAATCATCGCCGGCGCGATGGCGAAGTCCGCTTATACGGCTCCGCATGTCACGCTGATGGATGAAGTCGACGTGACCGCTCTGGTCGAGCTTCGCCAAAAAGCGAAGCCCGTCGCCGAGAAAAAAGGCGTCAAGCTCACTTACCTGCCGTTCATCGTGAAAGCACTCGTAGCGGCTTGCCGCGAGTTCCCGATCATGAATGCGATGCTGGATGAGGAGTCCCAGGAAATCGTGCTCCGCAAATATTACAACATCGGCATTGCGACGGATACCGACAACGGCCTCATCGTACCGGTCATCGAGCATGCCGACCGCAAAAACGTCTGGACGATCGCCGATTCCATCCGCGACCTGGCTATCCGCGGCCGCGACGGCAAGCTTACCGGCGCCGAGCTCAAAGGCAGCACGATCACGATCACGAACATCGGCTCCGCCGGCGGCATGTTCTTCACGCCGATCATCAACTTCCCTGAAGTCGCGATCCTTGGCGTAGGCCGCATTTCCGACAAGCCTGTCATCAAGAACGGCCAAATCGTTCCTGCTTCCGTCATGGCTCTGTCCCTCAGCTTCGACCACCGCATCATCGACGGTGCGACGGCTCAGAATTTCCTTAACTACATTAAACAGCTTCTGGGCGACCCTCAGCTGCTCGTTATGGAGGTATAACTCATGGTAGTAGGAGATCCATCTCTCGATATCGATACACTGGTAATTGGTGCCGGCCCAGGCGGATATGTAGCGGCGATCCGCGCCGCTCAGCTCGGCCAGAGCGTGCTCTGCGTAGATAAGGAATATGTAGGCGGCGTCTGCTTGAACGTCGGCTGCATTCCTTCCAAGGCTCTGATCTCGGCTTCCCATCAATTCGACACGGTAAGCCATTCCGAAGCGATCGGCATTACGGCCGCCGACGTGAAGGTCGACTGGTCCAAGATTCAGGAGTTCCGCGGCAGCGTCGTCAAGAAGCTGACCGGCGGCGTAGCCAGCTTGCTGAAAGCGAACAAAGTCCAGTACTTTGCCGGCGAAGTCATGTTCATCAACGAAAACGAAGCCCGTGTCTTCAACGATCAGGAAGCGCCGCGCTACCGGTTCAAGAACTGCATCATCGCGACGGGCTCCCGTCCGATCGAGCTGAAGGCATTCCCGTTCGGCGGACGCATCGTGTCCTCCACGGGCGCTCTGACGCTGCCTGAGATTCCGAAGAGCCTCGTCGTCATCGGCGGCGGCTACATCGGCATCGAGCTGAGCCAAATGTACAGCAAGTTCGGCACGAAGGTGACGATTCTCGAAGGATCCGATTCCATCCTGCCCGGCTTCGACAAAGACATGTCCCAGCTCGTGGCGAAAAAGCTCAAAGCCAAAAAAGCCGACATCATCACCGGCGCGATGGCGAAAAGCTCCGAGCAGACCGACAAGGACGTCACCGTTACGTACACGGTCGGCGACAAGGAAGAGAAAATCACGGCCGACTACCTGCTCGTAACGGTCGGACGCCGTCCGAACACGGACGGAGAGCTTGGCCTTGATCTCATCAACATCAAGATGACGGACCGCGGCCTTATCGAAGTCAACGACGAAGGACGCACGAACATTCCGCATATCTTCGCTATCGGCGATATCGTTGCCGGTCCTGCGCTTGCCCACAAAGCGATGTATGAAGGCCGCGTCGCGGCTGAAGTCATCGGCGGACAGCCGAGCAAAGTCGACTACAAGTGCATGCCTGCGGTATGCTTCTCCGATCCGGAATGCGCAAGCGTCGGCCTGACCGAGAAGGAAGCCAAGGACAAAGGCTACAACGTCCAAGTCGGCAAATTCCCGTTCGCGGCGAATGGACGCGCGCTTTCCCTGAACGCTGGAGAAGGCTTCGTCAAAATCGTCGCCGACAAAGACAGCGGCCTCGTGCTCGGCGCCCACATCGCGGGCATCGAAGCTTCTAACATGATTTCCGAGCTCGGCCTGGCCATCGAGATGGGCGCTACGCTTGAAGATATCGCCCTCACGATCCATGCCCACCCGACGCTCGGCGAAATCGTGCTGGATGCGGCGGAAGTGGCTCTCGGCCACCCGATCCACGTTTTCGTCAAGTAATACATCCGCTGCCGATTTCTGGCGGCATGCAGCAACAGCCGGCACCCCGCGTGCCGGCTGTTTTTTGTTTGGTCTGGGGAGCAGGCAGGAGGGGCGACGCGCCGGGGGGTCGTAAAAGCGGCTGCAACGCATCGATGCGCTTGGAGCGTTATAGCTGCTTACGAGGTTTTTCTTATTTGGTTATTCCTTCCTGCCCAAAATCCTTTATTGCCCCTAATCGTTACCGCGCCAAAGGATTATAGGCCGATTCGATCGTTTTCTTGCGACATTTCCTTGCATAATGGAGACAAAACTCGCCTGCTGATGGTAGAATAGGAAAAAGGTTTTCAAAGCGGGTTATAGACAGATTGGGACAAAGGGGAAGGTTGCATGAAAAATTACTTGGAGCTTTTGCAGGATATTCTTGACAACGGCACGGAGCGTTCCGACCGGACGGGCACGGGAACGATTGCCGTCTTCGGCAGGCAGCTCCGCTTTGATTTGTCGAAGGGATTTCCTTTGGTCACGACCAAGCGGGTGCACGTGAAGTCCATTATCCATGAGCTTCTGTGGTTTTTGAGCGGAGACACCAATATTCGTTATTTGCAGGAGAACGGGGTGCGGATCTGGAACGAATGGGCGGACGAGAACGGCGATCTCGGGCCTGTGTACGGCTCCCAGTGGCGGGCGTGGGAAGGGAAGGACGGCAACGTCCACGATCAGATCCGGAGCGTCGTGGATTCCATCCGCACCAATCCCGATTCGCGGCGCCATATGGTGAGCGCCTGGAATGTGGCAGAGGTCGACAATATGAAGCTGCCGCCATGCCATTTCGTCTTTCAGTTCCAGGTGGCTGCCGGCAAGCTGAACTGCATGTTCACGATGCGGTCCTCGGATACGTTCCTCGGTCTTCCGTTCAACATCGCCCAGTATGCGATGCTGACCCATATGATTGCGCAGCAATGCGATCTGGAGCCTGGAGAGCTGATCTATTCCGGCGGAGACGTCCACATCTACAGCAATCACCTGGAGCAGGTGAAGCTGCAGCTGACGAGGGAGCCGTATCCGCTGCCGCAGCTGGTGCTGAAGAGGCGTCCGGAATCCATCTTCGAATACCGCTACGAGGATTTCGAGATCGTAGGCTATCAGCATCATCCTACGATCAAGGCGGAGGTCGCCATATGATTACGATGATCGCCTGCATGGACCGCGACCGCCTTATCGGGCGCGGCAACGACCTTCCATGGAAGCTTCCCGAAGACATGAGCTACTTCAAGGAGCGGACGATGGGCAAGACGGTGCTGATGGGACGCAAAACGTTCGAGTCGTTCGGCAGCCGGCCGCTCAAGAACAGGCGCAACGTGATCCTGACCCGGGACGCCGGCTTCACGCCGGAAGGAGCCGAGACGGTGCATTCCCTCGATGAGGCTCTGCAGCTGGAGCCGGCGGGGGAGGAGCTGATGGTGATCGGCGGCGAGCAGATCTACGAGCTGCTGCTGCCTCATGCCGATTGCCTGCTGCTAACGGAGATCGACGCTTCATTCGGAGGCGGGGACGCCTTCTTTCCATCCTTCCGCGAGGAAGAATGGAGACTTGCGGATTCCTATCCCGGCAAGGGCGACGAGAAGCTGGGAGTCGCCTACCGCTTCAACCGTTATGAACGGGTGAAGGATTAGTCTTTATTGCTGTCATGCGACAAAGTGCAAATGATTGTACGCTTACTCCATTATGATCAACCGGTCAACAATGCTACGATGAGGTACAAAGTATGCGCCGGAATGCAACTTTATGCTTTTTCCGGCAGCGGCATTCGGGGCTGCGTCCTTTAGAGCCGACAGACAGATGACGTAACGATAGGGACCTTACGGATGGAGGAATGGGCAAGATGTCGACACCTACTGGTTTTATGGAATACAAGCGCGAGCTGCCTGCGGACCGCAGCCCGCTCGAGAGGGTCAAGGATTGGGAAGAATTCCACAAGCATCTGCCGGATGAACAGCTGCGCACGCAGGGAGCCCGCTGCATGGATTGCGGCACTCCGTACTGCCACACCGGCATGGAGATTGCCGGCGGAGCTTCCGGCTGCCCTGTCAACAACCTGATTCCGGAATGGAACAATCTGATCTATCGCGGCCTATGGCGCGAAGCGCTGGAGCGCCTCCACAAAACGAACAACTTCCCGGAATTCACCGGACGCGTATGTCCGGCGCCTTGCGAGGGCTCCTGTACGGTCGGCCTGATCGGCGATTCCGTTACGATCAAGACGATCGAGCAGGCGATCATCGACCGCGGCTTCGATGAAGGCTGGGTCGTCCCGCAGCCTCCGAAGATGCGCACGAGCAAGCGCGTTGCGGTCATCGGCTCCGGACCTGCAGGCATGGCCTGCGCCGCCCAGCTCAACAAAGCCGGCCACACGGTGACGGTCTACGAGCGCGCGGACCGGATCGGCGGCCTGCTCACGTACGGCATTCCGACGATGAAGCTCGACAAGGGCATCGTGCAGCGCCGCGTCGATCTGATGGAAGCCGAAGGCGTCAGCTTCGTGACGAACACGGAGATCGGCAAGGATATCGGAGCGGAGGAGCTTCTGGAAGGCTTTGACGCCATCGTCCTTTGCGGCGGCGCCACCAAGGCGCGCGGAGTAGACATCGAAGGCTCCACCCTCGGGGGCATCTACCCCGCAATGGACTACCTCAACGGAACGATCAAGAGCTACCTGGATTCCGGGCTGGAAGACGGCAACTACATCTCGGCCAAGGACAAGGATGTCATCGTCATCGGAGGCGGCGACACCGGCACCGACTGCGTGGCCACCGCCCTGCGTCATGGCTGCAAGTCCGTCACCCAGTTCGGCACGCATGCCAAGGCTCCGCTTCAGCGCGACAGCATCAACAACCCGTGGCCGCAGTTCCCGAACGTTTATACGCTCGATTACGCCCATGAGGAAGCCAAGGCTGTATACGGCGAAGATCCCCGCGCCTTCTCCGTCCTGACGAAGAAGTTCGTCGGCGACGAGAACGGCCAGCTCAAGGAACTTCATACGGTTCAGATCGAGCGGACGGTCGACGAGACCGGCCGCAAGATCTATAAGGAAATTCCCGGCACCGAAAAAGTATGGCCGGCCGATCTCGTCTTCGTCGCCGTAGGCTTCGAAGGTCCGGAATCCACGCTTGTAGATGCGTTCTCCGTCGAGCAGGACCGCCGCACGAACGTCAAAGCCCGCAAAGGCGACTACCGCACAAGCGTGGACAAGGTATTCGCCGCAGGCGACATGCGCCGCGGACAAAGCCTCGTCGTCTGGGCCATCAACGAAGGCCGCGAAGCCGCCCGTGAAGTGGACCGTTATTTGATGGGAACGACGATGCTGCCTTAAATGCTTCTGCATGGCTCGAAAAAGCGCCTCTCCGGCGCTTTTTCTTTTTCCATTTCGGAAGGAACGAAGACAGGGAAGCCAGCGGCAGTTGGAATGGGGCTTAGGAGGAGAGCATGAGGAAAGTCCTGAGCAGAGCCATAATGTGGAGTCGCCTTTCCATTGGGACCTATGATACAATATTCGTATTGTCCATAAGTCTATATACCTAAAGGAGAGGCTGCCCGTGAACGCAACCGAAGGCGCATCTGTCTTGACGCCGGCGGATATTCACCATATCAGAACCTTTATTGATGTGAAATACTTTGACAAACCTCAAAGTGAACGTTCTGAAATTTTATCCGACGCCATTTGCCGAATCATCTTTCAACAGCTCCCTGATTTCGCCGAAACCATCAAAAAAGAGCTGACGGCAAGATTGATTCGTACCCATATCATCTCCAAAAAAGGCATCGTCAACAGCGACGATATTTTTGCCGCCTGCCTGAGCCTCAACTTCCGCGATCAGCGCATCGCCCGTCCTCTGATGAACTGGGTGGAAAAAAAGCTGGACGTGTCGCTCGAGCATTCCGAATTCGAGCGCATTCTCAGGCGCGTCAAGCCGTTCGCGGCCTCACGCGAAGAAGCGCTTCTGGCGGCCGTGGCGGATCATCTCAACTTGCCGGAGACCGTCTCCGATCTCTCCGCTAAAAGAGAATCCTCCATGCTGGGAAGCAGCAGCACCCGGGTTCTGATGATGGCGGTATTGTCCGTCATGCTTCTTGGAGGTACACTTGTATATGGCTGGTCGCTGTTCCATCATCATGCCGCCGAGATTCCCGTCGCGGCTGCTGCGGAGGCGGCCGTCCCGGCTCCCAAGGCGCAGCCCGTCGCCAAGAAGGCGCAATCCGCGCCTGCGGCGCCGCTAGCCAAAAACGAGCTTCCACAGTCGCTTCAATATGCCGATATTGAAGTGGAGCGCCTGACGGCTTATTTGGAGAGCCGCTCGTCGATGCTGGCCAAGCCCCGATACATGAACGCCATTATCGCGGCCGCCAAGCAGTACAACGTGCATCCGCTGCTTCTGTTCGCCATTACCGGCCAAGAACAGAGCTTCGTGCCCGACGATCACAAGCGCGCGGCCAAGATGGCCAACAATCCGTTCAATGTTCATTACAGCTGGCAGGATTTCAACACCAGCATCGAGGAGTCTTCGCGGATCGCAGCCAAGACCGTCGTCAATCTGAGCAAGAACAGGCCGCCGAATGCCGACCCGTTGACATGGATCAACCGCAAATACGCGGAAGATCCCAAATGGTCCCGCGGCGTCCGCCAGATTTTCGCGATGCTTCAGGAAAAGGTTGCCGCTTGACGGCATTGTTGGCCAAGGACCACCCGGAATAGAAGGAGGCGGTTCCTTGAAGACATTGATTATCGCAGAAAAGCCGGATATGGGCCGCAATATCGCGTCCGCGATCGAGCCCAGGGCGACGAACCGCCGCACGCATCTCGAAGGCGAGCGTTATATCATCACCTGGGCGATCGGGCATCTGGTCAGCCTCGCGGAACCGGATGATTACGATCCCCGGTACAAAAAATGGCAGGCGCAGGATCTTCCCATCATCCCGGATACATTCAAGCTGTCTCCCAATCCCCGCACCCGCGACCAGCTCAAGGTCATCGGCGAGCTCGCCCGCCAATGCGGACGGCTCGTCAATGCATGCGATGCGGGGCGGGAGGGTCAGCTTATTTTCCATTTGATCCGACGGTATTTGAAGCTTCATCAGCCCGTAGACCGTCTGTGGATATCCGATTTGACGCCGGAGACGATCCGCAGGGGATTCGAGCAGCTTGGCAGCGACGAGAAGTACGCGCCGCTTACGAAGGCGGCTCAGGCCCGCAGCGAGGCCGACTGGCTGATCGGGATGAACGCCTCGCGCGCCTTCACAATCCGCCATAAGTCGCTGCTGTCGGTAGGACGGGTTCAGACTCCGGTGCTTGCGCTCCTGTACGACCGCCATCGGGAGATCGAGGCGTTCAAGCCGGAAACGTATTACAGGATCAAGGCTTCTTTCGATCAAAAAAGCTCCAAGTACAACGGCATCTGGCAAGGCGACAAGCTGACGGACGGAGCCAAGGCGGAAGCGATCGCAGCCAAGGTCAAAGGGAAAAAAGGAGCCATCGTCCGTTACGACAAGGCCGAGAGCAAGGAGTTTCCTTACCGTCTGCATGATCTTACGCTGCTGCAGCGCGAAGCCAACGGGCGATACGGCTTTCCCGCCAAAAAGACGCTTGACGTGGCGCAAGCCCTCTACGAGAAGCATAAGGTCATCACGTATCCGAGAACGAATTCGAATTATGTGACGGAGGAAACGGTTCCCGTCATGGGCAAGGCGCTCGACATGCTGCGGGGAACCGAGTATGCGGAGCTTGCCGCCGGGGCGGACAGGTCCCGGGTACATAAAGGCAACAAAGCCGTCTGCAATCCGGCCAAGGTGGAGGATCACCATGCCATTTTGCCGACACCCAAAAAACCAGGCGCGCTGAGTCCGGACGAAAAAAAGATCTATGATCTTATCGTTCGCCGGTTTCTCTCCCATTATTATGGACCGGCCTTGTATCTCAACCATACGGTGCTGACCGAGGTGGGAGGAGAAACGTTCCGCACCCGCATCAAGCAGCTGCTTGATCCCGGATGGAAGGTTACCCAGGGAGTTGCGGAGACGGAGGACAAGCCCAAGCGCGGCAAGGGCAAGGCCAAGCCGGACGAGGACGGAGACGATGAAGAGCAGGAGCTTACCGATGCTTCCTTCCATGTCGACGAATCGCAGCCGGTGTTGTGCAAGCAGGCCAAAGCCGAAGAGAAGTCGACACAGCCGCCCAAGTCCTATACGGAAGGAACGCTGCTGAAAGCGATGGAAAGCGCCGGCAGAGCCATGGAAGACGAAGAGCTGCGCGAGACGATGAAGGACAGCGGCTTGGGAACGCCTGCCACGCGCGCGGCAACGATCGAGCGGCTGAAGACGGTAGGTTATATCCGTGCCAGCGGCAAAAAGCTGGAGATTGAAGCGAAAGGCTGCGCAGCCATCGAGCTGATCCGGGGAGCCGGGGTAGAGCTTCTGGCTTCGCCGGTCATGACCGGACAGTGGGAGCGCCGGCTGAGCCAGATCGCCCGGGATGAGGCATCCGACGAAAAGTTCATGGAGCAGGTCAAACAGTTCGCCCGGATGATCGTCCAGAAGGTAGCGGAGCAGACGCCTGCGCCTGCCGGGACGTTCGCTGAGCCGGAGCGTGGCAAGCCGGCCGCCAAGGGCGGCGGCTCGCGGCGTGGCAAAGCGGCTGCTCGGAGCGGAGCTTCCCGCGCTTCCCGCTTCGGAGCAGGAGCGGGCCGCACAGCCGCCGGGGCTTCCCGCTCCGGGACAGGCTCAAGCCCTTCGGCAGCTTCAAGTGCTGGACGCAGCGGGAAGCCGGAGAATGCCGGCTCCGCCCGATCGTCCGCTGCGGCATCGGCTTCGAATCTGCCGCAGGGTGAACGTGCGCGTGCAGCTTCAATAGCGGCAGCCTCTCCATCATCAGGAGCAGGAAGAGCCTCCTCATCCAGCCAAGCAAACCAATCCGGACAAGCCTCCTCGCCAGGGCGGACAACTTCCGCCGGTCTGAAGCCGCTGGGAACTTGCCCGAGCTGCGGCGGCAGCATCGTCGAAGGCAAGCGGGGCTACGGCTGCTCCCGGTTCCGTGACGGCTGCAAGTTCGTCCTCTGGAAGGAGCAGCATGGCCGGATGCTGACGCCGGCCATGCTGCAATCGCTCCTCGCCAAGGGGAGCACGGCAGCAGCCGCCTTCCCGCGTGCGGAGGGCAGCGCCAAAGGCCGTCTGCGGCTCAAGGATGCCCGGACAGGCGATACCGTCGTGGAATGGACATGACGGACAATTAATGCCATCAAACAAAAAACCTCATCCGCCTTCTTGGATCAAGAAGATGGGATGAGGTTCTTTTTCATCTTTTTCATGCCGGACTATCCGAGACCAGCCAAATATCCTTGAAGTCCATCCAGCCGAACGTATTGATGCCGATCCCGCGGACCGAAGGGTGCACATAGGTGTTGAGGGAGCGATGCTGCAGGAACAGCACTTGGCCTTCTTGAACGAGCCGCTGCTCGATTTGGCTGAACAGGGTGCGCCGCGTATCGCGCCGATCCGAAGCGAGAATGGCATCGGTCACCCGGCGGATCCAGCGTTCCAGAGCGGGATCCAGATGCTGGCGGATATAGCTGTGCTCCTGCAGGTAGGTCTCCAGTTCTCCGACTTCCTCCTCGGCCATGACCAGGCTCATCAGGATGCAATCGGCCTCCTTGACGAGATCGCTCGTATGCACGATTTTGTGCTGCTCGCACCGGATGTCCACGGGGATGCCGATCTCCCCGCAGCGTTCCTTGATCCAAAGCGCTTCCTTGGCATGCTGGTTCGTTGTCAGCAGCTTGAGAGGAGCGCCGTCATAACCGTCTTCCTTCAGCATCCGGATGGCTGTATCCGGTTCGTAGCGCTCTGCCGACAGCTCCGCGCCGGGAACGGGGAAGAAGCCATACGCCGGATAGCTCAATTCGCCGCCGGCGCCGATCATGCCGACCCGGTCCATGGAAAGTCCGACGGCCAGCCGGAAGGCGAGCGACTGCTGCGGCCCTCCGTTGAGCCGGTTCCAGCTGAGCAGCGTGCATCCTTGATGGACGGTTCTGATCATGCCCCAGCCTTGCTCATCCTTGGAAGCCATGCGGGAATCGCTGGCCATGATCTGCCCCCATTTAAGCCTCAATTCGGGCGGGATGTCCTCGGGCATGAAAGCGATCTGAACCTCGTCCAGATAGGCTCTTCCCTGGTAGTACTGCTCGTGGACAGACAAGTCGATCCGGTCGGATGTCCAGCAGTCGACCCGGAAGGGACCTGTGCCGGAGGGAAGCATCCAGTAGCGGCTCTCGTCTTCCTGGACGAGATCGGCCGGGAGAATGGAGGCCGCTCCGGAGCACAGCAGGCGGGGGAGAAGGCGGTTAGGCTTGTTCAGCGTTATCCGGACGGTCCGTGCATCCAGAGCGGTGATGGCTTCGACCGACTCCAGCAGGAAGCGGTTGGGCTGCCCGTCGGCCAGCCTGCTCAGCGTGAAGCAGACGTCGGTTGCATTCAGCTCCCGGCCATGATGGAAGCGGACGCCTTTGCGAAGATGGAAGGTCCAGGCCGTTGCCGAATCGTTGCTTTCCCAATAATGGGCCAGACCGGGAACGAGCGATTTGGTTTCAGCCTCGAATCCGAGCAGCCGGTCGAATATTTGATGGATCAGATGGGAGTCGAAGGCAAAAAACAGCTTCCCGGGATCGAGGGAATAAGGGGGACGGTAGACGGGAAGCCGGAACACATCCCGCTGCGCGGGAGAGCCTTCCTCGATCCGATCCGATCCGAAATGTCCGCTCAGCCATTCGACAAAGCGGTCGCGAACGGAAGTATGCTGGCCATGGAGTTGAAACAGCTGGAAGGCCTTCTGGTAATCCCCCTCCGAAGCAAGCTCTTTGGCGATATCAAGCAGGAAGCGTTCCCGGCTTTTCAGGAAATGGATCTTGGAGAGGTTGCCCCTTCCTTTGCCCGGAACCCAGCGGATCCACCCTTCCTCCTCGAGCTTGCGCACGATGAGCTTCACATTGCGCTCGGTGCAGTGAAACAGCTCGGCGAGCTCGTCCAGAGCGGTCTCGGCTTCAGTATCGGGCTCTTCGATTTGGAATCGGTTGAGCAGCAGCAAGTATCGTTCGGCGTTGAGCATGCGCGCAGATTTCTCCTTTTTTGCTCGATATGACCCTTCATGCAATCGGCATGAAGGAATGGAAGCCCTTTCCATGCTGAAAAAGAGGAAGTCATTTGAAATTATTGTACACTTTTTGTTCCTGTTATGTCATGAGATACTTGATTCAACGGCAGGGAAGAATCAAAACCAGGCCGACGAAAACAACAGGGAGTGTCAATAAAAATGAGCTACGAACATGTTTACCGTAACGAAATGGAAATCAAGCGATTCCACCAGTCCAGCCACGAGAGCAAACACGCGGATTCGATCTGGAAACAGTCTGTCGAGCCCAACCGGACCGATTACAAGGGCAGAGCGAGCCGCCAAGTATGGAAACCGGTCCACGCCATGATCTTGTTCATGGGCATGAAGAAATGAGCGGCCGCAAGCGGCAAGCCGAAGCGAAGGCAAGCAAAAAACGAAGGGCATGGCTTAACCGATAAAACCGGTTGAACCCTGCCCTTCGTTTTTTTAGTGGCCCAGGATGTAACGCTGGATGCCGTCCGGAACATCTCTTAGATGATGGAGCTGCAGGAAAGCGCCTTGAGGCGCGACTTCGATGGAGATGTTGTTGTATTCCCATTCGGTCTGCGCTTCCACATGGATCGCATGGATGCCTGCGGTCAATGCAGGCACGACATCCGTACGGATGGAATTGCCGATCATCCAAGTGTTGTGACGGTCGAAATGCCCTTCCGCCAAAATTTGCTCCAGCGCTGCGATATTCTTGTGCTGGCGGATGTAGATCTTGTCTCCGAAGTAGCGGTCCAGGCGAAGCCTGTCCACCTTGCGCCGCTGGATCTCCGGCTCGCCACCGGTATATAGATGCAGGTCATGACCTTCGTCCTTCAGGCGCAGAAGCGTCTCTTCCATATCGGGATAGGGCTCTGCCTCCTGCTCGTAGACGCTCTGTCCCATGCTCCAGAGCAGGTCGATCTCGTTGGAATCCTCCGGCCTGCCGGTCAACCGGGTAAAGTCGACGTAGGTGTCGAGGAAGGATTGCGGAAAGTGGTCGCTCTTGAACCCGGTTGCCTGCACGCCGGCGATGTCGATTTCGACCTGCTTGCGGCGGATGGCCGCTTCTGTCATGTCCGGATAAGCGTGGAACCAGGTCCTCATGGCATCCACGAATTGATCGATGACCAGGTTGAAATATTTGTTGCAGTGGATGAGCGTATCGTCGAGATCGAACAGAATCGTTTGTCGGATTGGCGCGTTCATGATGGTCTAACCCCTTTTGTAGGCTTGCGTGAATCTATTTTTATCCAATCTACAGCAAGGGAATGCGCGCCGTCAATTCCAGCCTTGGGGGTTGAAGCCGCTGCCAGCTGCATTAAGCGGCAGGCATGAAGGAATGAGAACGAAAAAAAGCCCCGAATGGGGCTAGGCCATGGTGCGGATCTATGAGGACGATTGAAGAAAGGAAACTCAATCGGATGAGAAGATTGAAGAAGAACGAATACCGGTGCGGTTCGGCGCAATCAGGCGTACTTCTGCACCTTGATCTGCAGATCTTTCTTGATAAAAGCGATCCGCTTGCGGACATAGAAGTCCCGGCTGTCGCCGCGAAGATCGTTGGGAGTGACGATGGATTCGGATTCGTTGTCAATAATGGTGAGACGCCCGTCGTCATAGAACTTGAAAGTCAAATCGCGGAAAGGGCGATGACGTTCAACAAAGCGAAAATGCTGACAGCTCATCGGAACTCACTCCTTCGGGAAAGAGAGGTTTAGGAACGTTTGTTCTGTTTTTATTATAGCAAACATTTGTTCGGGTGGAAAGAGGAATTTTTATCCCGTACACTGAAGAAATAAGCTGGACAACCCAGAGCTTGCCGGCCAAGTTCCGGAAGCGGCCAAAGGAGTGCTTCAACTTCCATGATCCATATAGCCCATCTCAAGAAACAGATTCCGGCGGGACCTCTCGTGCTGGACGACATCAGCTTCCGCGCGGATGAAGGCGAATTCATCGCGGTCAAAGGCGGCAGCGGGAGCGGCAAGTCGATGCTCCTTAAATGCCTGGCTCTCCAGGAAGGCTGGACATCGGGCTCGTATAAGATAGACGGCAGGCAAATACCGACTACAGCCATCGGAAGGATGCGCATCCGCAGGGAGGTGACGCTCGTCGAAGAGAAGCCTTTCCTCAGCGCGAACCGGACCGCTCTCAAAAACGTCTTGATCGGATCGGCCGCACAGGCTTCGCTCCTGCGCCGCGCCACCGGCATGGTACGCAACGACGATTATATGGGAGCCATGGATATGCTCGAGAAGGTCGGACTGCTCGACAAGGCGCACAGCAAGGCGGACAAGCTGAGCGGAGGCGAGCGCCAGCGGGTCGCGATCGCCCGCGCTCTTGTGCACGGCGCCAAGGTGCTGCTGCTGGACGAGCCGATTTCCGGCCTCGATCCCCATGCCGGGGAACAAGTGCTGGCGGACCTCAAGCAGCTGTGCAAAAATCAAGGGCTCATCGTCATCGCCGTTCTTCACCAAGGCGACTGGGCGGAGAGGTTCGCCGACCGGATTCTGGGACTGAGCGGCGGCAAGCTGGTGCTGCAAGTGAGCGGCAGACGGCTGACGAGCAAGGAGAAAATGCTGCTCTAGAGCATGAATGGGGATCGGCCGCGCATAGGATAGGAGCAAAGATCCCATGCAGGAAGCAGGTGGCGCCCATGGCATTCGAGCCTCCCTTATCGGTCCATACGACCAAGGTTACCAGGCTCCGCACGGAGCTGTTCATTCCCGTCGTCCATCTGGAAGGCGGGGAGCTGGCTGCGGCGCATATGAATTCCGCCATCCGCAGGTCCGTCCGCCAGATGATCGAAGATCAAGGCTCCCTGGCCGACCCTTCCTCCCAAATGACCGCTTATTATGAAGTCAAAACCAATGAGAGAGGCGTATTCAGCCTTTCTCTCTTCAACTATGCCTTCACGGGCGGAGCCCATGGCTTGACGCTGCAGCAGTCGCTTACCTTCATGACTGCAGACGGCCATAACCGCAAGCTCGCCAGCCTCTTCAAGCCGGGATCCGATTACAGAGCCAGGCTGAGCGAGCTGGTGGCGGCGCAGATCAAGAGCCGGCAGATCGAGCTGCTGCAGCCGTTCGAGGGCATCCGGGCCGATCAGGATTACTACATCGCGGACCGTGCCCTCGTGATTTGGTTCAGCATTTACGAAATTACCCCTTATGTGTACGGCTTCCCTTATTTTCCGATTTCCGTTTATGACCTGTCCGACATTGTCGCCGACGAAGGCCCTTTATCCGTAATGAATGAAAATTAACGGTTCGACTACCGGTCTGCCCGCGCCTGTTGAATTGCGACGGGTTGTTTGCCGCGGGCGCCTGCTTGGAGACGACGGATAGATATTCGATACGGACAGGGGGCATGAAGCATGTTGATGTGGACGGGGTTTGCTTTGTTTTGCCTGGTGGCGGTCGCTTGGCTTGCTGCCGCAGCTGCGGCGGAGAACGGACTCAGAAGAAGCGGGTATCGCTCCATGACTCGCTACGCCGCTTACATCCAGTTCATGCAGGACAAAAGGGAGCTGAACAGACTCGGCATACCGCAGCAGCTCAAACGAGCTTTCGGACCGTTCGCCGCCTTCGGCGTCTCGTTCAATGCCCTGTCGCTGCTTGGAGGAGCGGCGCTGTTCTACGCTTACGCATGGAATACAGGCAGAGAATGGCTGCTTGTATGGGCCTGGCCCGTCCTCGGACTGCTGGCGCTCTCGATCCATGCCGGGCAAGCGGAGCTCATGTCTGCGGTTCCTTCAGCCGGGGGCAGCTACCATGCGGCGCTGCTTCTGGGCGGCAAGGGAAGGGGCTTCCTGACAGGCTGGCTGCAGCTTGGCGGCCAAATCAGCATGCTGGCCTTCGTGAATTTGGCGGCAGCGGATTGGATGCAGGGCTTATTGGCTTCATGGAACGGATGGAGCCATGCAGCAGGCGTTGCCATGCTGTTTGCCGTGCTGATGCTGGTCCAGCTGTCCCTGTGCCTGTTTGGCAATTACGGCTTTTCTATGCTGCAAAAAAGCGCGGCGCTGCTGCAAATCGCATCGGTCGCAGCGGTTATTGCCGTCATGACGGCCTACTTATGGCCTTCCTTCGGATTGGAGAAGCTTTATTCCGCCCGGTCGCTCGCGGCTGCCGGGGAGCCGCGAGCCGTCGGAGCGGGATGGATCATGGGACTGCTTCTGCTTTACCGGATGTTCATGGGGTCGGCGACGGCGGAGCACTTGTCGGAAGAGACGGTCGAGCCGAGAATCAGGCTTCCCTGGGGGCATGTGCTGTCGGGGGCTTATGTATACGTCGGCGGGTTCATCCTGCTTGGTCTGGCTGCTATGGCGCTTCTCCAGCTTCCGCTTGGAGCGGAGCATGATTTCTTTCTGCAGGCGGCAGCGCCTTGGGGCGGCGGCTGGAGGGTAACAGCGGCCGCAGCGGTGGGAGTCAGCCTGTGCGTATCGGGCGGATCGGTGCTGTTCGCTGCAAGCAGGCTGGCCGGAAGCCTCTCGAGGGATGAGGCGCTGCCGTTCAGCAGGCAGCTGTCCTCCATTGTTCGCAAGGGCAGGACATTCGCCTGGGGTGCATGCGCTGCCGCAGCTTGCGCGGCTCTGCTGGCGCTGGCGGCCGGCATGCTGATGAATGCGATGACGGGTGCCGTCCTCTTTTTGCTGGCGCTGGCGATTGTGCTGCAGCACAGTGCCCAGCTGATACCGCTCGTCCTGTCCATGACACGGGAAGGGAAGGATAAGCTGGCGGCCATGCAGCCTCTCTGGTCGCTCGGAAGAGCGGGCACTTATGCGAAGCCGCTCGCCGTCGCGGCGCTGGCGGCGCTGATGGCCGCCGCGGCATTCGCAGCTCCTGCCGCAGCCGCTGCTGCGGCAGCATGGCTGCTTGTCTCCGGAGGCATGTTCCTGCTCAAGGGCAGACATCGTTACGAGGGCATGGAGAAGGGAATGAGACTTAGCCAGGAAGAGCTGCTGCGGACGGAGAGGTATCATCCCCAATAAAAACGGAATACGGCTTGCGGGGCAGAGCATCGAGAGAGCGGGAAATTTCCCGCTCTCTATTTCCCGGGGAAGCGCATAAAGCAACAAGATGGAGAAAAGTTCGACAGCCGTTGTCGTCAATGCGAACCGAATGTCGAAATGGGAGGGTTTCGCACCTGCAGCCATTTCTTTCCCTCCGTCCATCCTTTATAATGGAGCCTGAAAAAGGAGGGGAGCCCATGGAATTGGGAACGATCACATCGGTCAATACCGGGCTGCCGGCCGAGATGGCCCACGGCAGACAGACGATTACGACGGGAATAAGGAAAACTCCGCGCGAGGGAGCGGTCCGAGTCGGATGGACAGGCCCGGAAGGCGACGGCCAAGGGGATCTTGAGCATCACGGGGGACCTGACAAGGCCCTATGCGTTTATGTTCATGACCATTATCCTTATTGGGAAAGGGAAATGGGCAAGCGGCTCGAGGCCGGTGCTTTCGGGGAAAACGTCACGCTGGAAGGGACTACGGAGCAGGATGTCGTCATCGGAGATATTCTGGCGGCCGGAACGGCGCTGCTGCAAGTAAGCCAGCCGCGGCAGCCATGCTTCAAGCTCGGCCTGCGGCATGGACAAGCCGACCTGCCGCTGAAGGTGCAGCAGACAGGCAAGACAGGATTCTATCTGCGCGTTCTACGGGAAGGGGACATTCAGGCCGGAGACAGCTTGACGCTTGTCAGCAGGCCGGAGCACGGGATGACTGTGGCGGCAGCCAATGTCATCTATTATTTGCACAAAACCGATAAAGCGGAAATGGACATGCTGGCGGCCATCCCTGAACTTTCCAGCAGCTGGAAAGAAACCTTAACGACGCGAATCAATAATTTGAACAAGTAAAGATAATTATGTAAACCAAAATGAGGCAAAGTTTCAAACCAGGGCCAAAAGGGGAGAAATCCCCAATCAGCCCTGAATTGAACTCGAAAAAACGTAAACCCTGGTTCACCGTGTGCGGAGCCAATGATTCGCTATGCGCTGTCCGTGGAAACGCCCTGACTCGATGAAGATTTCATTGGCTTGATGCCTGGAAGCAACGACTCCGGCGAGATAAATGCCGGGAACATTGGTTTCCATCGTCTCCTCGTCGAAGCGGGGGTAGCCCTCTGCCTCGATGGCGACGCCAACCGACATCAGGAATTCGCGGTCGGGATGGAAGCCGGTAAGAGCAAGCACGAAGTCGTTGTGAAGCTCGCGGATGCCGGCCTCATCCTGAACGACGATGGCGCGCGGCTTGATCTCGATGACTTGGGAGCCGAACAGCATGGAGATCTTGCCCTTGGCGACCAGGCCTTCAAAGATTGGTCGGACCCACGGCTTGATCGAACGCGAATAGTCCGGCTTGCGGTAGACGACCGTCACCTTGGCGCCGGCGCGGTTCAGCTCGAGCGCGGCATCGATGGCGGAATTGCTGCCTCCGATGATGGCGACCTCCATGCCGGTATAAGGATGAGCTTCCCGGAAGAAATGGGACACTTTGCCCATGTCCTCTCCCGGAATTCCGAGCCGGTTCGGATGGTCGAAATATCCGGTCGCCACGACGACGGCTTTGGCGGAATAAACTTGCTTTTCCCCGTAGCGGTTGTCGGTTTCCAGCACAAAGCCTCCATTCGGCCGGGCTGTAATCGAAGTGACCGCTTCATAGGCGTTCACGCGGACGCCGCTGCGAAGCGCCACGGTCCGGTAATAATTCAGCGCCTCAAGACGCGAGGGCTTGTCCATCGCCGTCGTGAACGGCAAGCCTCCGATCTCGAGCATTTCGGGTGAGCTGAAAAATTGCAGGTAAGTAGGGTATTGGGAGATGGAATGGACCAGATTCTCTTTCTCGATGATCAAGGAGCCGATGCCGCGGCTCTGGAATTCGACCGCTGCGGCCAAGCCGCATGGGCCTGCTCCGACGATGATGATTTCTTCTTCTTGCACTTGCTGACGACCTCCGATCATGCAACTGTAACCTATATTGTACAATTCAAGCCGGGGAGGGGCAAGCTGAGCAAGCGCCTCTGTGTACGGAGCCTCTATTTCATGTATAATGAATTCATTGATTTCAAAAGTTTATTGGGTGAGGGGGGATCTGGGATGCGGCGGAGATTCGTCATTGAAGCGGTCATGGTTGCGACTTACGGACAGCTGCTCGTTCCGAGCCTGCCGGTCGACTTCGTGCTGCCTTATTCCACCATTCTGGAGCTCTACGAAATGAAGGACAGCGAGGAGCCGATCATGGACGATCCGGCCGAGGATGTGTTCGTGCGCGGCAAAGTGGCCGAGCTGATCCAGTTTTTCGAGGATTCGCTGAACCGCAAAAAAATCGAGAGGGCTCTCCAAGTGCCGTGGAGGGAAAGCTCTCCGCTTATATTGGATGAACGGATTCAATTCACGGTCGTGAATGCCGTAGACAATGCGCATTACGGGGATTATTTCGACCCTGTGGAGACGGAGCTGCTGCTTACGGCATCCAAGCTTCAGATTCCGCTCTTGTCGGATCAGTACGAGTTCCAGGATAAGCTGATCGAGGCCGAGGTGCCGGTGCTTGTGTTCGACATCGAGGATTTCGATTATGCGCTGGAGGAGGCGCCGCAGCTTTAAGGCGGCAAAAAAAGAGGAGCAGCCCGCGGAGACGCGGACTATTCCTCTTTTTTGTTCCGGTCGATCGCCTCGGACATCGTTTTGTCGGTCAGATGCGCGTAGATCTGCGTCGTATCCGGGGAAGCATGGCCGAGCTGCTCCTGCGTCTTGTACAGGTCGTTGCGCAAATAATAGTCGGTCGCGAACGAGTGCCGGAGCTTGTGGACGGACAAATAAGGCTTGCCGAACCGCTTGGCATATTTGAGGACCATCTGCTGGATGGCTCTCTTCGTCATGCGCGAGCCCTCCTGATTGCCGTTCGCGATGGCGAGGAACATCGCCTTCTCGCGGCGGGGCGCCTTGTAGCGGCTGTCTCGAAGCTGGATATAGCCGCCCAAGTCGTCAAGCGCCTCCTGGCGGAAATAGACAGGCGTCTTGAACGTGTCGTCGTTGCTCCCTTTGCGGTAGACGTAGGTAAGCTTTTTCTTGAGGTCGATATCGTCGACGTTGAGATTGACGACCTCGGAGACGCGCAGTCCGGAGTGGAGGATGAGGCTGACAATGCACGCATCCCGGACGGAATTACGCTCGTAGGCGGACAAAGCCTGCTTGTTGTTCGCCACATCGGCGCCATAGCCGACACGGACATAATGCAGGAATTCGGAGATTTCCTCTTCCTGGAGCAGCTTTCCCTCCAGCTTCGCCGCTGTATCCTTGGGCTTGTGGGTGCGCTTGATCGCGACCTTGGCCATGATGTTCCGCTTCAGCAGCGGGTAGAAGTCGTCATCCTCGGCAATTTGGCTCAAGTAATGGAAAAGCGAGCGGAGCGAGCTCAGCTTCCGGGATATCGTCGTCCGCGTATTGGCGTGCTCGGGGCGGGAAGCCAGGTGCATCCGGTAATGGTCGATGCTGTCCATGTGCAGCTTCTCCAGCTCCAGCAAAGCGACGTCCCGCAGGGCTGGGCCTTCGGCCAAGCCTTCGGCGATCATCCAGCCGAAGAAGGTTTCGTAATCCCGTACATATTCAAGCAAGGAAGAGGGGGAGAGGTCCGGCAGCTTGTAGTTGATGAACTTCTCCACATACCAGGGCATGGAGGGGACGCGCCGGTCGAGCTCCTGACGGTCTTTTATTTTTAAAATATTCATGGCATGAACGGCCTCCAGTCTAGACCTTTATTTTATCAAGCCGGGACGTTTCCAACAATCATCTATAAGTAAGAATAGTTATGTAAACCATATTGCAGAAAATAAAAAAACAGGCCGGAAAAAGGCCTGTACCTGAAAATCGTGTTCAAGTCCATGCTTAAACAAAATGAATGGTAATATGCAGAATCTCGCTGCGGCTGAACAGCCGGATCGGCGGTCCCCAGGTGCCAAATCCGGAAGAAACGAGCACATGCATGCGGGACTTGATCATATATCCCCAATCCAGCTCGAAAAGGCGGCGAGTGACGAGATGATTGGGAGCGAACTGGCCCCTATGGGTATGCCCGCACAGCAGGAGATCGGCTCCGGCCGCCGCTGCCTTGTCGAAGGCGTAGGGCTGGTGGTCCAAGACGATCAAGGGAGCCGATGGATCGGCGCCGCGCACAAGCTCCTGGACGGAAAGACGGCCGCCGAAGGCCGGACTTTCGGCTGTTTTGTCCTTGCGTCCGGCGATGAAGACGCCGCCGGTCTCGACCAGCTCGTCCTGCAGGACCGGAATGCCGGCTTGAGCCATGGCTGCCGCATACTCATCGATATGGCCGCCGTAATACTCGTGGTTGCCGAGCACGGCGTAAGTGCCGAGCGGAGCTTTGAGCCCGGAGATCGTATCGGCCATCTTGTTGCGCAAAAACGGCTTGACGCTGTCGTCGATGACATCGCCGGGGAGCAGGATCAGATCCGGCTTCAGCTGTTCGGCCTTGCGCACGAGCTTGCGCAGATGCCTGTTGCCGACGATGTTGCCCAGATGGATATCCGATGCGACCATGATGCGGATGCCGGTTCGTCCCGGCACGGATTTGGCGATCTCAAGCGTATGTTCTCTGACGACAGGGCTCCATGCGTTCCGGGAGCCCCAGAAAAGCAGGATCGCGAGCAGCGCCAGCACCGTCCATCCGGCTGCTTGGACGTAAGCATCCGTATCGCCGCCTGCGGCGTTCCATGCGAGGCCGATAAGTCCGGCAGCGGGAAGGAGAAGAATCAAGTATTCGAGAATCGCGACATAGAAGGAAGAGACGACTTTGACTCCGCGAATGAGCGCCGAGTCCCAGACGCGGATCAACCCCATGGCCGCAAAGTAGGAAAGGGCGAAGAAAATGACGGGCAGCCATATCCAGCCCGTCTGGAGATGGTAGGATTGCATGAATGCGGATGCGGACCATCCAATATAATAGGTAATGGCCGCGTAGATGAGGATAAATACCGCGGCTCCTGCGCTTCTTTTAACCTTCATGTTGTCGTCTGGCAGCTCCTTTTTATTGTCCGCGCTGGAATCCGTTTGGACAAGAACATAGTCTTTAAATACAGGTTACAGCCTTTTGTAACTTTGTTGCAACTTCTTGGGGAGATGAGCCGTTTATAATAGGGAACGAGGGCAAATGATTCAGGGCGATCGAGAACGGGTAATATGCCAATGAATCGGCCTGCGAAGAGAAAGGGAGTCGAACCCCAATGAAAAAAACGATGTTCAGCATGATGGCTGCAGCGGCAATCGTATTCTACTTCATCTCCACGGCCAACGCGGTCGGCGGCGATTATCAGCCCGTGAAGAAGACCGCAGACACCCAAACGGACTATATTAATGGATTGACTCATAAAGACGGCAAATGGTACATAACCGCCGACAAGATCGACTGGTACGAAGGCGCTCAGGCGGATGAGCAGTTCCTCAAGCATGAGCCGGATTCCGGCTTGGACGGAGCTCCGGACGGCTATTACATCGTCAACGACGATCCTTCCGTCCAAACCTACGAGGTTGCTCCCAATGCCGAAGTGCTTATGCAGATCTATGACAAAGGAAACGACGCTGCTGATACCGAGTGGAACGAGCCGATCTCGCTCGAGAAATTCGCCCAGCTTTATCCACAGACCGATGTGCTTGATTTGAGCTATTTCCCGTATCACATCACCGTCAAGGACGGAATCGTAACGAAGATCGTTCAACAATTCGTTCCTTAATGAATGCAAAGCCCCGCTGACAGCGGGGCTTTTTTGTTTCCAACATTACTTCAATGGAAGGTCGAGCTTCCGGTTGTTCATGAGCTTGCATGCCCATGCAGCCGCGGCAACGCCGTATAGCAAGGGATAGACAATCGCGGCCAATCGAACGGAGGTGGCTGCGCCGTCATACTGCGTCAATGTGCGTACCATATGCCAGGCCGGAGGAGCAAGCCAGGCCAATCCGTTTGCCGGCGCCGGAAGCTGGTCCAGAATGCCTTGTCCCGAGAAGGAAAGGGCAATGACGGCCAGCAGCAGCAGATAGGAGATCGAGCGGGAAGATATCAACCGGCTGTTGAACAACGATGCAATTCCGACGCCAAGCACCGACATCATGATGTGGCTGCCGAATGAAAAGGCTAATTCGGACACCTCGGGAGCTCTGGCGAACTTGTGGAACAGGGCAGGGTACAGAACGGCGAATGCTGCCAAGGGAAGCGAAAAGCACCACGCGTAGAGCAGCTTGGAAGCGAACAGCCGCAGGAACGAACCCGCCTGCAGCGAGAGGATCATGTCCTGATTGGCTTCTTCCCCTTCCATGACTCCGATGCAGACCCATATCATAATCAAGAACAAGAAGGAAGAGGAAAACGCATAGCTGCCCATGACCGGATTCGGAACCTGGGCGTAGATGAACAAAAGGGCCAGCAAGAACAGCGAGAGCGGCGCCGCATAGCGGTAAGAACGAAGATGGCAGCGGCAATGGTAGGCCAGCAGGTGGCGCATTTTCAGCCCTCCTTTATCGGTATCACGACGTCGACGACCGCCCCGGCTTGCAGCAGCGCAAGGAGGAGCTGCTGCGACTGTCCATAGGGGAGATGAACAATGAAATCATCGGACCCGAGCAAATCGTTGGACTCGGCCAGCTGACGTCTGGCTTGCGGATATCTCATCAGAATTTGTGCCAGCATGTCCGGCTCGGCTCTGCCTTTGATTTCGACCTGGCTGTGGGAGGGCGCTGCCGCCGCCTGGGATGGAACGTTCGATTCCACCGAAAGGACGCCTTCCTTCAGTTGCAGCATGGTGCCGCCAAGAGCCTCGATCAGCAAGGAATCATGCACGGCTGCCACAACCGCTGTGCCTTCCATATGAATCTTCTGCAGCGCTTCCAGCAGATGAGCCTGCGATTCCGCATCCAGGCCGGACAGCGGTTCATCCAGCAAAAGCAGATCCGGCTTTTGCAGCGAAGCCTGCATGAGGTTTACTTTTTGGAGCATCCCTTTGGAATAGTGGAGCAAATAGGCGGAGGAACCGGGATCCAGCTGAAAAAGCCGATGGAGCTCGAGGATTTTGTCCGCTAAGACATGCTTGTCGATGCCGGCAATCCGTCCCATATATCGGAGGTATTCGGACGATGACAATTTCAGCTTGGGAAGATGATCGGGCGCGTAGCCGATCCGAATGGTTTTATGCGCGGCTACCTTGCGGATTCCGGAAGTAGGGGCGACCAGGTTCGCGGCAATTTTGATGAGCGTGCTTTTGCCGGAGCCATTGCTTCCCTGCAGCATATAGACATGTCCGGGATGAATGGATAAATGGACGGAAGATAATATTTTTCGCTTATGATAAGATTTGGAGATATTGGAAAGAGTGATGATCGGTTCCTGCTCCACAAGCCTTGCCTCCCCTGCGTTTTCGCTTCAGACCGTATCCAGCGTACCTTATTTGACTGTTGAAAGGCAATGTTTGGAAGATTCCGTTTGGTAGAGAAGTCGAAAGATGCTGAAATGAAGATCGATAAAGGCTCATGGACAAACCGTTGCGGGAAGTATCTGGGGGCTCCGGAATTAAAATACGGATCGCATCGAAGCCGCTCTTCTCGTGCCTTGCATCATATCGGAATGATAAAGGCGCCTTTCCTGGAGGAAAGGCGCCTTAAATGAGGTCTATGATTAGGCTTTATCTTTTTTTCGTACAGGAAGGAGCAGAGTCAGACTGACCAGGGACACGAAGATCGTGGCGCCCATATCCGACAGGATCGCGATCCAAAGCGTCAGCCAGCCCGGAATGGTGAGCAAGAGGGCGATGAGCTTGAGGCCGAGAGCTACGCCAAGATTGAAGCGGATAATCCGGTTCGTTGTTTTTGCGGTCCGGACAGCAGAAGGAAGCTTCGTCAGATTGTCCTGCATGAGTACCAGATCAGCCGTTTCAATGGCGCTGTCCGTGCCTTTTCCCATGGCAATGCCGAGATCGGCCGCCGCCAACGCAGGAGCGTCGTTGATGCCGTCGCCGATCATGGCCACCTTGCCGGACGACTTGAGCTCTTGGATGCGCTTGACTTTATCTTCCGGCAGCAGGCCGGCATACACATCGGTCAAGCCGGCTGCTTTTGCCATGCGGTCTGCGGATTGAGCGTTGTCGCCGGTCAGCATGACCGTGCGCCGGATGCCGGCTCGGCGAAGCCCCTGCAGCACCGCCGGGCTTTCCGGCCGCAGCTCGTCAGATATGCCGAACATGCCCAGCACGCGGGTATCGTCGGCAACGAGCACAAGCGTATAACCTTGCTTCAAGAACGAATCGACCGATGCTCTGATGTTGTCATAGTCGGCAAGGCCGAGGCTCTCGATGAGCTGCTGGCTGCCGAGGGTATAGGTGGCTCCGTCCTTCGACGCCTTCAGCCCGCGTCCTGCGGCCGTCTCGGATTCCAGCGGCTCGACATGCACGGAGTGCTGCTCGGCATAATCCAGAACCGCTCCCGCAAGCGGATGGGACGAACCGCTCTCGATCGCGGCCGCGATCGGCAGGAACCGGTCATCCCAACTTTCCGCGGCCGCGACATGCGGCCGGCCTTTGGTCAACGTTCCGGTTTTATCGAAGGCGATCAAGTCGATCTTGCCGAGCTGCTCCAAAAAGGCTCCGCCTTTGACCAGAATTCCTTCGCGCGCCAATCGGGTGATTCCGGCCAGGATGGCAACGGGCGAGGAGAGGATCAAAGCGCATGGACATCCTACGATAAGGACGGCCAGCCCTTCATAAAGCCAGTGGTTCCATGAACCGCCGAGCAGCAGCGGAGGGATGAGGATGACGAGCAGGGAAACAAGCATAATAAAGGGCGTGTAGTATCGGGAGAAGCGGTTGATGAACAGCTCTGTCGGCGTTTTCGATTCCTGGGCTTCCTGCACGAGCTGCAGGATTTTGGCCAGCGAGGACTGCTGGTAAGCCCGGTCGATCCGGACTGTCAGCATGCCTTCATTGTTGAGGCTGCCGCCGAAAACCTGATCGTCGATCTTCTTGTCGACAGGGAGCGACTCGCCTGTAATCGCCGCTTCGTTGACAGAGCTCTGACCGCTTACGATCGTGCCGTCCGATGGGATCTGCGAGCCTGCTTTCACTAGCACGAGATCGCCTTCGCGAAGCCGGCTTACCGGGACGGATTGCTGGCCGCCGTCGGCCAGCAGCACGGCTTCCTTCGGCGCAGCCTGCAGCAGCCGGTCCATGGAACGGCGGGCACGGCTCATGCCGAGGCCTTCAAGCAGCTCGTTGATGCCGAACAGGATGGCGACGAGCGTAGCTTCCTTCCATTCCTGAATCGCTGCCGCGCCGACCAGCGCGACGGTCATGAGCGTATCGATGTTGAAGCGAAAGCGCAGCAAATTGCGGAGTCCTCTCCAGAACGTCGACCAGCCGCTCAAAATTATCGCCGCGACATAAAAGACGATTTGCATCGTGTCGGAGAGGAGGGAGCCCGACCATGCCGCCAGAGCGAACAGCAGGAAGGAGACGCCTATGAGATACAGGGTGAAGCGGCTTCCATCTCCATGATCGTGGTCATGATGGCCGTCATTGTGATCGTGTCCGTGGCCATCGCTGCCGGTGTGAGAACCTGTTTGAGCATTGCCGGTGTCTGGGGCTTCGCCTGAAGCAGCCGCCGCTACGCCAGCAGTGCTGTTCCATTTCGATTGGCTATGGTTATGGTTATGGCTATCTTCGCTGCTGCCGTGTTCATGCTCCGACGAATGGCCTTGGCCTGATTCCGGCAATACGCAAGAAGAGGAAACTCCAGCATGAGGGCTTGAAGCCGCCGCGGCTGAACCGATCAAAGCCGCTCCGTCCGATTTCAATATTTTTCGCAGCTTATCGAGCGGCACCCGCTCGTCGATGACAAGCCGAGCCGAGGAATAATGAAGAGTAGCCGTATCGCCGTAAGGAAGCTTGCGAATTTCACGTTCGAGCTCGAGCGTGCAATTGCCGCAGCTGAGACCTTTTACCCGGTATTCCGTCATCGTCGGTACCTACTTTCCAAAAAGAGAATTAATATAACATATGATCACTTGCTCATATAATATGATTAAACCGTTGGAGTGTCAATGCAACCAGCCCATAGAGCGTCTCTTTTTTTATTATCCGTAAAAGTTCCGCTTTAACTCCCCGTTTGATATAATGAAACCACCTTAGAGAAACCGGAGTGATGAAGAATGACCGATGAAACATTCTATTCTTCGGCTGAGCGGCCTGCTTCCGGTGACGGGCGGTTGGAGACGGCCGAATCGATGGACGAGGACTCCGGGGAAGGATCGACAGCCAATCTGGATGCGGTGCGGGCATCGATGCTTGACGAGAATTCCGCCGGCCAGCTGGCCGATTGGATGAAGGCCTTTTCGGATCCTACTCGAGTGCGGCTGGTCGGAGCTCTGCTTCATGCCGAATTATGCGTGCATGACTTGACCGTGCTGCTGGACATGAACCAGTCGGCTGTATCCCATCAGCTTCGATATTTGCGCAATATGCGCATCGTCAAACGCCGCAAGGCAGGCAAAACCGTGTTTTACTCCTTGGACGACGACCATGTGGAGCAAATCTTCACGCAGACGCTGCAGCATATCCGGCATTCCTAGCCTTAGGATTGCCGATTTTTCTTGCCTCAAAAATGGCGTGAAATACATATTTTACGCAACTTCGATTTTAAAGCGATAAATGAATTCAAAGCGGGAGGTTGGAGGACTTGTACGCAACGAATCATGAGCTTCAGGACACCTATGGAACGGAGCTCGAGCTGTTCGGCATCTGGATGAAAAACCAGGGCATGACGTCTTCGACCGAAAGAGCCTACAAAGCCGATGTCGGCCAATTTCTCTCGATGATGCATCCCGCTCCGCTGGAGCAGTCCACCAAGCTCGACATCATGCGTTATTTGTCCCGCACGAGAGAAGCGGGGGCAGGGGATGAAGCGCGCAACCGGAAGCTGTCCTCGCTGAGAGCCTTTTACAAGGCGCTCAACGAGATGGAGCAGCTGAATGTGAATCCGGCCGCGCTTACAGCCAAATCCAGGCAGCAGAAAAACCGCATCCCGGTCTATCTGGAGGAGGAGCAGCTGCAGCTGCTGTTCGAGCATATCGAAGGCAGGCATCGCGAGCGCAATCTTTCGATCTTGCTGCTGATGTCCTATGCCGGACTTCGGGTCGGAGAGATCCACAGGCTCAACCGACACGACCTGACGTCCGAAGGCATGCTGTCCGTGCTGGGCAAAGGGCGCAAATGGCGTTATCTGCCGCTGCCGTCATCGCTCGCGCGGCTCCTGCTCCAAATGATGGAAACCTCCGAGCTCAAGATGAAGCAAGGAAAGGAGCAGCCGATGTTCGTGTCTCAGCTGGGCAGGCGCCTGTCGATCCGGATGATTCAGAACATGGCGGATTCCACGCTCTCCCGGCTGCAGGCCAGCTTGCCGGAGCTGTCGATGAAAAAGCTGTCGAGCCATAAGCTGAGGCATAGCTTCGCCACGATGCAGATCCGCAGCGGCACGGATATCCGGACGCTGCAGGAGCTGCTCGGGCACGCCAGCATCGAGACGACTCAAATCTATACGCATATCGACAACAAGCAGCTGCGAGAGGCTATGGATTCCGTTGCCGGCAAAATACCGACATGGGTGAAGCGTGGATAGCCGCTTGTATGTTTCAGCCGAGATCGCCTGCAGACCGCAGCTTCCGCCTTTGGCCGAAGCTGCGGTTCTTTTTTTTGGCTCGGCAACGGGAAGGCATTAGCCGCCAGCAAGGAGAGGATCTGCTGCCGAATATCCATGGATGAAAATGGATACTCTAAGCGTTACTTGCTGCATAGGAGGCGAAAACTACATGTACTCGCGGACGCAGGTCATTTTCCTTCTCCTGTTATCGCTCGGCATATCGAATCATGTTCTTATCCTGCCGCAGCTGCTGAAGACTTCCGGAAGGGATTCCTGGATCAGCGTCCTGGTCGCATATGTATTTCTGCTTGCATGGGGCCTGTTCTTTGTGCGGATATCGAAATCCATCGGCAAGGAGAAGCTGTACGGCTGGCTGAAATCGCGGATGGGCGTCTGGATCGCCGTTCCGCTTATCGCGGTTATGGCATTGAACTATTTTCTCGCGGGGTATATTGCCCTCTTCGATATGATCGAGGTCGTGACGATTTTTTTCCTGCCTTTTACGCCCATCTGGATTGTTACCGTCTTGTTCATGCTGTTTGCCCTGGGCGCCTCTTACAAAGGAGGAAGCACGCTGTTTCAAATGTCGGCCCTGCTTCTGCCGATCATCTGGCTTCTGGGGCATTTCGTATCGGCGTTTACATTCTACGCCAAGGACTACGGTTATTTGATGCCCGTCCTGGCCAACGGAGCCGGTCCTGTGCTCAAGGGAAGCATGATCGTCGTCGGCGGTACGACGGATCTGCTGCTGCTGCTTCTGCTTCAGCACAAGCTCAAAAAGCCTCTCAACTATACCAGCCTCGTCATCCTGATCACGCTGTTATGCGGACTGGTCATTGGACCCGTAACGGGCAGCCTCGCTTCGTTCGGACCGTCGGTGGCCGGCAGCTTGCGCTTTCCCGCCTTCGAGCAATGGAGGCTGCTCATTGTCGGCAAGAGGATTTCCCATGTCGATTTCCTGGCCATCCTGCAGTTGATGGCCGGCTCTCTCGTGCGGGTCGCTCTGATGCTGTTCCTGCTGACGGATATTCTCGAGACGAAATCGATCCGATTCCGTCAGTGGTGGACAACGGGAATAGCGCTCGCACTGGTCGTCATGATCCTGCTGCCGATCAGCGACATCACGATGCAGCAATTCATGGAGTTCCTTTATTATCCGGGTCTCGTCCTGTTCGGTCTGGCTATGCTGCTGATCTTGTTCATCGCCAGCTTCATTCCGCCTGGAAGAGGGTTGAGCCGAAATGAAGGATAATCAGGAGCCAAAACAGCCGCCGGCGATAGCGCATCTGGAGGAGCTGCTGGCGGCGGGCAAGCTGAAGGGGGAGCATCTGAAGCAAGAGCTTTCGGTCTACTCGGATCTATGCTTCGCTCCCGTTCCGGAAGGTTATGCATCCAGGTTCGCTGTTTTCTACTGCGATGGAATGATCGATCATGCCGAGCTGAACGAATATATGAACCCGCTTATCGCTTGGCTCGACCAAGGAGGGAGCGAGCAGGGCGGCCCGCCGGTGTCCCCGCCCATCATCGAGGCGGATACCGCCAGCTGGATGATCGATCTGCTTTTCACCGGTTATGTCCTCTTTCATCAGGCGGGAGAGCGCAGGTTCCATGCCCTCAACATCGCGGATATTCCGAAGCGGCAGCCTGCGGAGTCCAATACGGAAATTTCCATCAAAGGACCCAAGGACGCCTTCACCGAAGAGGTGAATACAAACCTGGCCCTGATCCGCAAAAGGCTGCAGACGTCCCATCTATTCAGCGAGCAGTTCGATATCGGGTCTTTGAGCCGCACGAAGGTATACCTGGTCTATCTCGAGCATAAAGCCGATCCGGTCCTAATCGACGAAATCAGGAAGCGGCTCTCCAGCTTCGAGACGGAGAGCATCATTGGGAGCGGCCAGCTGGAGCAGTGGCTGTCGGACCGTTCTTTTTCCCTGTTTCCTCTCCTCGATTACATTGCCCGGCCCGATTTTGCTACGGAATGCCTGCTTAGAGGAAGGTTCATCGTCATCGTCAACGGGTCTCCGATGGTGCTGATCGGTCCAATCAATTTCTTCGAGGTGCTCAAGTCGCCGGAGGATGTGCATTACCCGTATCATTTCGTCATGCTTCAGAGGCTGATCCGGATGGTCGGGTTTCTGATCGCCATCTTCCTGCCCGGCTTCTGGGTCGCGATAGGTTCGGTGAACGTATCCCAAATTCCTTTTCAGCTGCTGGCGACGGTGGTCGTCTCCAGAAGCGGCATTCCGCTTCCGCTGGCGCTGGAGGCGCTTACTCTCCTGATTTTGTTCGAGCTTCTTAGGGAAGCGGGGGTCAGGCTGCCCAAAGCGGTCGGCCAAACGGTGGGCATCGTCGGCGGCATCATCATCGGCGATGCCGCCGTCCGTGCAGGACTGGCTTCGCCTACGATGCTCGTAGTCATCTCGACATCGGCAGTCGCGACGTTCGTGCTCGTCAACCAATCCCTATCCGGCACGGTGAGCGTCATCCGGCTGTTCGTCCTGTTCTTCTCCTCTTACTTGGGCGTGTACGGATTCATGCTGTCCGGCATCGGCATCCTGATCTATCTTTGCCGGCTGGATTCGTTCGGGCTCAACTATTTGGAGCCGATCGCTTCCCTGCAGTTCCGGGAATGGATGTCCGCCTTGGCCTTGAATCCGCGCCAAAGGCGCAATTATACGGCAACGATGCTGAAAAAACGGAAGAAGGGATAATCTATGTTGCGGCGCGCGCTGGGCGGAATCGCGGTCCTGCTGACGCTGACATCCTGCTCGGGAAACACGGATATCGTCGATCCTCAGGATCTCAATTACGTCACCGCGATCGGAATCGACTATGTAGACGGCAAGTACGTCGGGTATTATCAAATGCTCGATTTTGCATCCGTCGCCAAAACGGAACCCAATGCGAACGATCAAAGCCCGATGATCTGGGTCGGCCATGGCGAGGGCTCCACGCTGAACGACGCGATGTTTCAAATCTATAAAACGAGCCAATCCATGATTGTCTGGTCGCATATGACGGCTGTCATCTTCGGCGAAGGAGCTATCCGGCACGGACTCGAGCATGTATTCGACAGCTTGCCCCGCTACCATGAAATCAGGCTGACGCCATGGGTATACGGGACGAAGGACAAGATGGAGGATATTCTCATGATGAACGGATTTTTCCGGCAATCGGCGCTGAATACGATTTTGCATGAGCCCAAGTCCATCTTCATTCAGAATTCTCAGCTTGAGCCCGTGCAATTGTTCGAGTTGATGCGCAGCGCTTTCGAGCCGGGAGAGACCGCTTATATACCGGCGGTGTCCATTAATAAGACGCAGTGGAAGGATCAGAAAGGGAAAGAGGAAAAGCCGTATGTAAGCGGGGCTTACTTTATCAAGGAAAAGCGGCTGCAATCGCTCGTTCCGATCAAGCAGCTGCAGGGAATGCGCTGGCTTGCCCAAGAGTCGAACCGGATTTCGCTGCTTGTGCCTTCGGAGGACAAAACGGATGTGCAGATTATCTTTCTGGATCCGAAATCCAGCATTTCCGTCCGCCCGGGCCCGATTCCAACATTCGAGGTCGAAATCCAGACCAAAGGGTATCTATCGTCGCGGCAAGACGAGAAGTATATGTCTTTGTCCCAATTGGAGGCAGCATCCAACAGGAAAATTGAAGAAGAGGTCCGCCAGATGGTCGAGCAATCCGTTCGCACCAAGACGGACCTTCTGAATTTGGAGCATGCCATGTATAAAAAAGCCAATCGGGCGTGGAAAGCGCTTGGGAACGATACCTCGCTGTTCGACATGAAGCCGGTTGTGGAAATCAAGGTCAATGCTCGAATCAGCCATTCCGGCGCTCTCAAAAATCCCATGATCGGAGAAGTCAGCCGGTGATAGTCTAAAACGGATAGATTGGAGAGGCGATCCTGTGAGGACCCGATCGGATCGAGGTGAAGCCGGCGCTAGCGTCCGAGAAGCTCCGACAGGAGCACCTTCCGCCCGCTTCTTGAGCTTTCCATCGCGCCGAGCACCATAGCCATGCTGAGAAGATTGTCCCGACAGTCCGTTTCGGCGGGGCGTTCCTGCAGCAGGGAGTCGAACAATTCGTCCAGGCAGCGGTGATGCCAGGACGCGCCGCCGGCTGCAGGGGAGGTTTCGATCCGCTTCGTCGCCTTCAAGAAGGCTTGCTCCTCCTGCTGAGGGGTGAGGATGTCCGCATATGGGCTGTCCGAGCCGTTCCATATCGCCGTTCCTGCAGAGCCTGTAATCCTCCACTGAGCTTCCCACGAGGTGGGGGCGCCTTCTGCGCACCAGGAGCCCCGATAGTTGAACACGGAGCCGTCGGACATTTCGAATATGCAGACGGCAGCCGCGCTTCCCGCATACCAGGAGCCGGCGGGGTTGAATTCATGGCAATAGACGGAGATAGGATCGGCGCCGAGAATAAGCCTCGCCTGGTCGAACGTGTGGATGGCCATATCCAGAATGAGAGGGCTTTCCATGGCATCCCGGAAGCCGCCGAAGTGAGCGCCGATAAAAAAGTCCGCTCCGGCGAAACCGGGCTTGCCGATCGTTCCTTCCTTGATAAGGCTCCGCAACGCCCGTATATTGGGGTCGAAGCGTCTGTTCTGCATGACGGCATGCGATCGTCCCGTCTCATCTGATACCCGGACGAGATCGAGGCAGCCATCGAGCGATTCAGCGAGCGGCTTCTCGGAGAATACGTCGCAGCCAAGCTTCATCGCAGCTGTGCCGATCTCATGATGGCTGGCCGGGATGGTGACATCGAACACGAGATTGGCTTCGTTTTCCCTGATTGCTTCCTCAAGCGACACATACTTCCCGCAGCTCAGCCCATGTCTCTCGGCCATGCACTCAGCGGATTCCAGACGGATGTCGACGAGTCCGACAATTTCCGTGTCCTGCCTGCCCATGGCGTATTCCACCCAAGTATTCGCCATGCCGCCGCATCCGGCGACGACAATTCGAAACATCTTCTCTTTCATTTGTATTTGCCTCCTCCAGCCTGGCCCTTCCTATCGGGCTTGTCATTCACTCTGATTGTGAGCTATAGTAAACGCTGTCAAGTGAATTATAACGCATTCCAGCCCTGTATTCTCGATCCTAAATTGCGCAAAACCACTCTTATCTTGTGCAGGTGAAGCCGATGGAGATGAACCGGGAGCATTGGGAGAACAACCCTTTGGACCGCAGCTATCCATTCAAACTGTTTTTCAACGCTTCGGGAGAAACGAAGCCTGGCCAATGCGTCCTGTTCCTGCACTGGCACGAACATTTCGAGTTCATCGTGATGCGGCGGGGACGGGCCGTATTCCATATCGGCAGCCAGGTATGCGAGGCCGAGCCGGGAACGCTGCTCGTCGTGCAGGCGGGCGATCTGCATACGGGGTTCAGCCGCGGCTCGGAGCAAGTGGAGTATGTCTCTATCGTGTTCAACGGGGCGCTGTTCAGCGATTGGGCCAAGGAAGAGGACTATGACACGCTGCTCAGCCCTTTTTGGATGGAAGAGCTTCCCTGCCTGCCTATCCGGGCCGATGCGGAGAAGAAGCGCGGCGCTTGATCGACATGGCTGTCGCGGAGTCCGGGACAGGGTTCTCCGCTTCCGGGCGGATGATCGCCAAAACCTATCTGTTTCTTGCCTTTGCATGGCTGGCTCGGACTCATTTGCCTCCGGGACAGGCGGGACGGGCAAGGGAAGCCGGATTCCGGCAGGAAAGGTTCAAGGAATTGATTCGGCACGTGGAAGACAGCGGCGCGCCCATGGGAATCAGGGAAGCGGCCAGGATGGTGAGCGTGAGCCCGCATCATTTCTGCAAGATGTTCAAGAGGCTGACCGGAAGGACGTTCACCGATTTCGTGAACCGCTGCCGGATGCGGCAGGCGGCCAAGCTGCTCTTGGAAACCGGCTTGTCCGTCACCGAAGTCGCGGAACGCGTCGGCTGCAGCAATCCCAATTATTTTACGAGGCTGTTCAAGCAATATGTCGGCATGACGCCGTCGCAGGCGAGAAATAGAGCCTTGCCTGACAGGACGCAGGCTGGCGGCACGGATTGGTAGAACCGTCCGTAGAGTCTGTTGCGGCGATGCCTTGGGCATCGGTGAGCGAAGGAACGGCATACCGGGCGATCAAGGATGCTTACTTGCATGACGGCGGCAAGTGGCGCAGTCCATGCTGACAGCGCGTTTGATGGAATAGCCGCCTCTGGCCGATGCATGCCGATGATCGGTATCAGTCCGATGGAAAACCCGCGATGAAGGCGGGTTTTTTTGTGCTTGTTTTTCCCGACCGCAGCCTCTTCAAGATGGACTCGCCGTTCATGGCCGCTTATGCGCGGCTTGCGGTCCAGACCTGCCACCGGCGGGGAGCGTCTGCATCGGCGGCATGGCGGCGCAAATTCCTTTCAAAAACAAATCCCGCCGCCAACGAACGGGCGCTTGAAAAGGTTCGCCTCGACAAGCTGAGGGAAGTCCGGATCGGCCATGACGGCACTTGGGTCGCCCATCCCGGGCTTGTCGCAGTGGCAGAGGGGGGATTCAACGAACATATGCCGGGGGCGAGCCAGCTCTTCATCCACCCGGACGGCATCGTCGGTGCCTAGCAGCTGCTTGAAGCGCCACGAGAGCCCATTACCGAAGCCGGCGTCCGCCTGAACCTGTCGGTCGGCTTGAACTATATCGAAGCCTGGCTGCGTGGAACGGGCGCCGTGCCGATCAACAGCCTCATGGAGGATGACGCTTCGGCCAAAATCTCCAGGGCGCAGCTGTGGCAATGGATCCGCCATCCAGAAGGAAATCTGGAGGACGGCAGGAAAATGAGCGCCGATCTGTACCGCAAGCTGCTGGACGAAGAGCTTGCCAAGCTGCAGGCTGCCGCTTCATTGATTTCCCGGATCGACCTTTCGGCCAGGACGCCTGCCAAGGCGTCCTTCGTCTATGTTCCGTTCCAGAAGGATGGTAGAGAACGGGTTTAACCGATTTCGGTTCTGGACGGGCCGCAGACGGGCTGGTAATCTTTTGAAATAATGAGTTCGTTGAAAAGGAGAACAGCCATCATGAAACCCGTCCGATTTCTGGAAGGAAAATCCGTTTATCTGAGACCTGTGGAAGCAGGGGATGCCGACTGGTATTACGCCGGCCTGTACGACTCCGAGACACGGATGCTCACCGGCACGCAGAAGCACTATACGAGGGAACAAATCGTCGATTACCTCCATGGCAAGGAGAAGGATGCATCCTCCGTCCTTCTTCTGATCGCTCTCCGGGATACCGATGAACTGATCGGAGACATCGCGATTCAGGACATCGACCGCAACAACCGCAATGCGGGCATACGGATCGCGCTGAACGACAAGTCCCATCAGGGAAAAGGCTACGGAAGCGAGGCTTTGCGGCTCATGCTTGATTACGGATTCGGCATTCTCAATCTGCATCGCATCGAGCTGAACGTATTCGCGTTCAACGAAAGGGCGGCGCATGTCTACGAGAAGCTCGGCTTCAAGCGCGAAGGTGTACAGCGCGAGGCGCTCTATTATGGGCATGCCTATCATGACTCCATTCTCATGGCCATTCTCGAGGATGAATACAGGCAGCTGCATCGGAAATAGTCGCCATAAGCATCCCTCCATCAGGCACAAGACCGTCACGCGCGTGGCGGTTTTTTGTCTTTTGCGGCAGCGGCGATTTGGTATAATGAAAGAAAAAAACGGGGAGGGGTCGCCATGTCTGCCGTCTTATTCGTACGCGGCAATCTGTTCATGACGGAATCGGCCGCGGCCGATTCGGTCTACGTCGAGAATGGCATCATCCGGGCGATTGGAACCGCTTCCGAGCTGGAGCTTCAGCTCAGCGGGCGTCCTTACGCGAAAGTCGATTGGAACGGGGCGCAGGTGCTGCCCGGTTTGGTCGATGCCCATATGCATCTCGGGATGCATGGCATGAAGCTCGGCATGCTCGACTTTACCGAAGCGGCATCGAGGGAAGAGATGCTGCACATGATTGCCGAGCGGGCCGCCTCCACGCCGGAGGGCGAATGGATTCTCGGACTGAACTGGAACGAGAACAACTTCCCGGACGGAACGGCGCCGCATCGGAGAGAGCTGGATGAAATCACGGAGCGGCATCCCGTCTATCTCACTCGAACCTGCTTCCATGCGTTTCTCGGCAATTCGGAAGCGTTCCGCAGAGCCGGCGTTACGGCGGACACTCCCGATCCGGAATCGGGCGCCTTCGGCAGAGATGCCGGCGGTCAATTGAACGGCTGGATCTACGAGAATGCATCCGCTCCATTCGCCGCCGTCCAGCCCGCACCGGATTACGATTTCCTGAAGAGCTCGATGAGGCGGGCCAGCGAGGACGCGCTCCGGCTCGGACTTACGGCCGCCCACACCGAGGATCTCCGGCTGCTCGGCAGCGTGGAAGCGATGCTGCGCATCCAGAGCGAGCTGAGGGAGGAAGGCTTGGCTTTCCGGACCCATCAGCTGATGTTCCACGGCTTCCTGGACGAGATCCAGGAGCTTGGGATGCGGGCGGGCAGCGGCAGCGACTGGCTGCGGATCGGAGCGGTGAAGCTGTTCGCCGACGGGGCGGTCGGCGGCCGCACGGCGCTGCTCCGGGAGCCTTATCACGACGCGCCCGCCGCGCTGGGATTGGCGATGCATACAGCGGAGGAGCTGGCAGGGATTGTCGGCAGGGCGCGGCGGCAGGGATATCCGATCGCCTTCCACGCGATCGGGGACGGAGCCGCCGAGATGATGGCGGATGTGCTGGAGGCGCATCCGCTGGCCGCGGACGCCAAGCTCCCGGACCGCTTCATCCATGCCCAGATCGTGCAGCCGGCTACGGTGGAGCGCATGAAGAGGATGAATCTGGCCGTCGATCTGCAGCCGCGGTTCGTGCCGAGCGATTTCCCTTGGGTCATGGACCGGGTCGGCCCGGAGCGGACAAGCTATCTGTACGCCTGGAAGAAATGGCTGCAGACGGGATTGCCCTGCTCCGGAGGCAGCGATGCGCCGATCGAGCCGCTGAATCCGTTCCTCGGCATCCACGCCGCCGTTACGAGGCGCAAGCCCGGCGAGCGGCATGAAGGCTATTTGCCGGAGGAGAAGCTGAGCATCTCCCAGTCCATCGGGCTGTTCACGCACGGCAGCGCGGCCGCGGCGGGGGAGTCGGACCGGAGGGGCTCGATCGGGATCGGCAAGCATGCCGACTTCACCGTCGTCGACCGCCCGATCCATGACGGTATGGATCCCGACGAGCTGCTTCATGCCAAGGCGCTCATGACGGTCGTCAACGGCATCGTCGCTTATCAAGCCTAACTTTAAATCGATAAGGGGATTGTCATGTTCAGTTATATTCTCGTGGGGGCCGTCATTCTGGCGGCGATCGGCGCTACATTGGCGGTTGGCTTTTCCAAGGAAAATCGAAATGGGAACCCTGCTTATGACCGCGCGCATGGAAAAAAATGGGCAAGGCTCAGCATGCTGTATGCCGTGACGGCCGTGCTCAGCGTCGTCGCTCTGGTCTGGTTCGTGTTCAACTAATCATTTGGGGAGGAATGCAATCATGGACTATACGTACTTGGGAAGATCGGGACTGGAGGTTTCGCGCTTCTGCCTCGGCACGATGACTTACGGCAGCTGGGATATGGATGAAAAAAGCTCTCTCGCGGTCATTGACCAGGTGCTGGATTCCGGAATCAATTTCCTGGATACAGCCGACACCTACGGCAAGGGCACCTCGGAGGAGATCATCGGCAAAGCCTTGAAGGGACGCCGGGAGAAGGTCGTCGTTGCGACCAAGTTCAAGGTGAGGACCGAGGACGGCCCCAATGGAGAAGGGGCCAGCCGCTACCGGATCATGAAGCAGGTCGAGCACAGCCTGAAAAGGCTCGGCACCGACTACATCGACCTGTATCAGATCCATCGTCCGGATCCCCATACTCCGCTGGACGAAACGCTGAGAGCGCTCGATGATCTGGTCAAGCAGGGCAAGGTTCGTTATATCGGCTGCTCCAACTTCGAGGGGTGGCGGATCGTGGAGTCGCTCTGGACCAGCGACAGGATGAACCTGGAGCGGTTCGTCTCGAATCAGCCTTCCTACAGCCTGCTGGACAGGACGATCGAGCAGGAAATACTGCCCGCCTCGGAGCGGCATGGATTGGCCACGATTGTGTATTCGCCCCTGTCCGGCGGCTGGCTGTCGGGCAAATACAGGCAGAATCAGCCTCTTCCGGCCGATTCCCGCGGCGAGCGCATGAATCTGGCTGAACCGCGCAATCAAAAGAAACTGGAAATCGTCGAGCAGCTGGCGGCACTTGCGGATCAAAAAGGCGTCAAGCTGAGCCAGCTCTCCCTGTCCTGGCTGCTGCAGCGGAAAAACGTCATTCCCGTCATCGGCGTCAAAAGCCGCGGTCAGCTCGAGGAGAACCTGGGCGCGCTGGCCGTTCAATGGACGAGCGAAGAGCTGGATGCCATCGATATGATCGTGCCGGGTCCTTTCCGGGATTATTCGCGCGACGGAAGCTTCTGGATTTCTTCCCTGTCTCTATAGATCCATGATGAGATGACAAAGAGCGGAGATGAGAGATGATCGATGGCGAAAACAAAGGCTATGGATGCTGCAGGAATAGAGGCTGAAATGGAGGCCGAGCTGTCAAGGGACGATCTGAGTACGTATTCGTCCAGGCTGAACGGATTCGTAGCCGAGTTCGAGCATGTGATCCATTCCAAGGTGAACGAGGAGTACGACAAAAATACCCGTTGGCCGGACAAGCTTGCGGACCGAATCGCCCAGTTCGGCGGAAGCTGGCGGTTCATCGTTATCTTTTTTGCCGTGCTGGCTTTATGGATCGTCATCAACAGCCTGGCGCTGACAAAGGCGATCCGCTTTGACGGGCCGCCCTTCATCCTGCTCAACCTTGTGCTGTCGTTCCTGGCGGGCTTCCAGGCTCCGATCATCATGATGAGCCAGAACCGCCAAGCGGCCCGCGACAAGCGCGAGAGCATAATCGATTATGCGATCAATTACAAGGCCGAGCTGGAAATCGACGATATGCAAGGGCATCTGCATCGCCTCGAGGCGGATTTTGCAAGCTTTCGCAGCGAAACGAAGAGGGATATGGAAGAGATCAAAGCTCTGCTGCGGTCGACTGACGCCAAAGGGAAAGCCGATTGAGTGGTCGAGCCGCGAACCTAAAGGTTTGTTTGATACTTAAGGGTGTAGATCATTAATCCAATTAATTGTATGTTCCCGATGGTTGATCCGGATTGTTGATGACATTAACAAAAAAGAAAAAAGGAAAGAGAGCACCGATCCGGCGCTCTCTTTTTTGTTGCTTGCGCACAGTCGATTGAGCCGGAGTTCTGTCCGAGCTTGCTGGATGTTCTCGCCGTTTCAAGCACGGAATGAACGGCTTGCTTAGCGGATTGAGTCCATACCGGCTGCGGCATGCCCATTCCCCTGCATTCGGTTCTTCCATCAAGCAAGCATGGATATCGAGACAGCCTGTCACGGGATCGTCATTGCTCATAGCCCGAAAGGGTTATGTGCAAAATCTCCGTTTCTTTTATGATCATGGAAGGGGAGAAACGGGCTTTGCACAGAGGGGGGAGTTTCCTGGCTATCCAGTTCAACCATGATTGCCGATTAGGAAGGCTCGTCAGACGAGCAGCCGTCCTGGCCGTATGCACGGCATGCTTGCCGGGAGCATCGGGGCATGCCGATTCGGCAGCGGCTTCCCCGACAGAGATTGGAGCGGCTTCGCTTCAAAACAGGCTGGATGCAGCCAAGCCGGGAGAAGCCGTAACACTGCCGCCCGGACAGTACGCGGAAGCGATCGTCATCTCGAAAAGACTGATCGTACAAGCCGAAGGCGTGACCTTGACCGGATCGGGCGGGGATGCTCCTGTCGTGAAGCTGGCCGCGGAAGGAGCGGAGCTGCACGGAATGGCCGTTGAAAAAGATGCTGCGGGCGAAGCTCCGGCCGTACTCATATCCGCCGACAGGGTCGTCGTGGATGGGCTTCGAATCAAGTCCCGCTCTTACGGCATCCAGCTTCGCAAATCCAACGGATCCACCATCAGGGGCTCGGTCGTCGCTCCCACGGATGATCTCAAGGGAAAATCGGCTCGCCAGACCGACAAGCGAAATGGAATCGACCTTTTTCAGTCCAACGGCAATCTCATTCAGGAAAATCGGGTGACCGGCATGTTCGACGGGATCTACATGGAGAGCAGCCATGACAATGCCGTCCTAAGCAACGAGATCGACCACTCCCGGTACGGCATTCATTGCATGTATACCAACGGCACGATCATGAGGCGCAACAGCGGCGAGTTCAACGTTACCGGCATTATGGCCATGATCGTGAAGGGAGCCGAGGTGACCGACAACGTCTTTACTCGGCAGAAAGGCAGCGTCAACTCGCAAGGCATGCTGTTCTTCGATGTGCAGAATACCCGGGTCGCAGGCAACGAGCTGACGGGAAACCGCGTCGGGCTTTACATCGAGATGTCCCGGAACAACGTATGGGAGCACAATGACGTTTCGTACAACTTCGTCGGCATTCAACTGCTGGACTCTCAGAGCAATCGGCTCGAGAACAACCGCTTCGTCTCGAATGTCATCGAAACGCAAGCGGATGGCAGCAAGGACAACGAGCTGCTCCATAATTATTGGGATGCCTTTCAAGGACTGGATCCCAGCGGCGACGGGATCAGCGATATCCCGTACGTCATGAATCCTTTTTTTCAAAGGCTGACGAAAGGAATACCGGCTTATCAGATTTTTTTCCAGTCTCCGGGCATGAGGTTTCTGGAAAGTCTCTTCACTGCGGATGCAAAGCAATGGACGCAGGATCGCGAGCCCAGGATGGAGCCTGCTTTGTCATCATCCGCTTCAACCGATAGCCGGCCGAATCCATGGAGCGCAGCGGAGACGGGAATAGCCGGAGCGGCTCTGCTCGTGGCGGCACTAACGATCATTACACTAATGGGGGTCAAAAAATCATGAAAAAAATTACGCTCGTGCTGTTCGTTTCCTTATTCACCATCCTGCTGGCTGCCGGTTGCGGCAAGCAAACCTATGAGCCGGTGCCGATCGACGAGACGGTGGACAAATGCGCCATTTGCAATATGCAGATCAAGGACGATGCTTTCGCCACTCAACTGACGACAACCGAGGGCAAGACATTCAAATTCGACGATATCGGATGCATGAACGAGTGGAAGGAGAAAAACGCGGAGGCAAAGATCGGCGGCGAATACGTTCGTGATTACAATGACAAGGAATGGATTCCTTATGACCAAGCCGCTTATGTCTACGATGCCGATTTCAAGTCGCCTATGGCGTACGGGATCTACAGCTTCAAGGACAAGGCTTCAGCGGAAGCGTTCACGAAAGAACAAGGAAAAGGCCGGCTCATGACAGCCGCGGACCTGGCTTCGCATGAATGGACGCAGAATAAAGCCCAAATGGGCATGGATATGGGAGAAGGACACTCGCATGATGAAGGCGGTGAAATGGATATGGGCGCAAATGCGGGAGCGACTGCAAATATGGGCTCCGATTCCCATTAAGCGATGAATATGCTGCATATTGCGCGAAGGGAAATCAAGCTCGGCTTCCGCAACCCGTGGGCCTACTCTTTTCTAGCGCTGTTCACCCTGTTCACCCTCGTCCTGCTGCTGATTCATTCGAGCAGCTCGATATCCGGCTACACAAGCACGACCGGTTCCATGTTAAGCCTGATCTTGTATCTGCTGCCTCTCATGACGCTGCTGATCGGCTCCTTTTCCCTGACGGCGGAAAAAGAGGAAGGGAGCTGGCAGCTGCTGTCCACCTACCCTCTGCGAACATGGTCGTTCATCCTGGGCAAATATGCCGGGCTCGCCATTGTCCTGATGACGGTCGCCGCCTTTGCGTACGGCGTGAGCGGAGTAGCCGGAGCGCTTGCAGGAGGAGGCTTCCAGCTCCGGACCTTGCTGCTGTTCCTTGTATTTTCCGTCCTTCTGATTCTGCTCTTCCTGGCCGTCGCTCTCCTGATCGGGACTGCGGCCCGCAACCGCTGGCAGGCGCTCACTTACGGTGTCGCCTTCTGGTTCTTCACCGTCATCGGCTGGCCGGCGCTGCTGATCGCGGGACTTGGGTTCGTTCCCTATCTGTGGATCAAGCCGGCGTTGATCTTCCTGACGTTTCTCAATCCGGCCGAGCTGGTGCGATTATTCGTCGTGGTGAAGCTTGGCGGCGGTTCTATCCTTGGTCCCGATTATTACAAATGGGTAGACGTCATGAGCGAGCCGCTGGGAGCCATCCTTTTTGCCGCCGTATGCCTGCTCTGGATCGTGGCGGCGTCCGGAGTCTCAGCCTGGGCTTGGGAAAGGGGGCGTTCCCGTGGATGAACCTGTTCTTAGAATCGAGGGAGCCGGCAAAACGATCAAAGGCCAGACGATCCTTCGTCCTGTGTCCTTGTCTTTGCAAAGAGGTGACGTCTATGCCCTTTGCGGCGGCAACGGAGCGGGCAAAAGCACGCTGCTGCGCATGGTGATGGGCATCCTCCAGCCGACGGCCGGGCGGATCGAAGTGAACGGCCTGAGCTGGAAGGACAATCGCCGGTCTTACGCCGAACAGATGGGCTATATGCCGGACGACTATTCTTTTGCCAGAGGGCTGACGGCTTGGGAAACGCTGAGCTTCTGGGCTTCGCTGCGGGGGCTGTCCCGCGGGAGGACCGCGGAGGTCCTGGAAGAAGTCGGCTTGACGGGAGTAAGGAACAAGCAGGTCGCCTCTTTTTCCAAAGGCATGCGCCAACGGCTGCTGTTTGCCCAGGCGCTGCTGTCGCGCCCGTCCTTGCTCGTGCTGGATGAACCGACCAACGGCCTCGATCCTTACTGGATGGATGCTTTTGTGGAGCTGGTGAAGAGGGCCGCCGAGGATGGGCATGCCGTGATTTACTCGACTCATCAGCTGCCTGTAGCCGAAGCCTCCGCGAATTACGTCCTGTTCCTGCAGGAAGGATCGGCCGTCAAGCAGGGCGCTGTTTCATCCTTTTTGGAGGAGTACGGACCAGGCGGGCTGCATGCAGCGTTCAGCGATACGCGTCGCGGATAAGGAGGATTTATGAACAGAGGCCGCTTCCGTTTCGAACGAAGGCCAAAGATCTTGCTGACTTTGCTTCTTCTGGCTGCGGCTCTTCTTGCGACCGTCGCCACGATCGCCGACAACCGGCCGCAAGGGACGGGCGCTTCGGTCAAAGAAGGCTCGGCGGCTCCGGATATCGGGGTCAAGTCACTGACCGGGGAAAGCATTCATTTATCCGACTATCGCGGCCGAGCGGTGCTCGTCCACTTTTGGGCCAGCTGGTGCGTTCCTTGCGTCACGGAGCTGCCCTTGATCAGCGAAGCAGCCCGCTCGGCTCTGACTGGAAACACGACGGCCGTCCTGGCCGTCAATGTAGGGGAAAGCCGCGGAACGATTCGTGAATTTATGGATGCCAACCATATCGACATGCCCGTATTCGTGGATATAACGGGGGAAGCGGTCAGCGCTTATCGGGCGAATGCGCTTCCGACTTCCATTCTGATCTCTCCGGAAGGAAAGATCGCCCGCATCGTCCAAGGACAATTTCAAAGTGTCGCGGACATCGAGAAATCCCTTGCTGAGGCATTATGAATACCGAAAAACCCGCTTCGATCGAAGCGGGTTTTTTTATCGTATCCATTTTCTAGCCGCAATGAATGCTTGAGATTGCTGCCCGGTGACTCCAAAGAGTCATGTTCTTTTCATCCCGCTGCTGCACAATGGGGGAACAAGGACAAAGAAGCAGGTGAAGAAGACGATGCAAACAAGAGTAAAGGTGCTTGTCGTGGATGACCACTCCATGGCGCGCGAAGGCGTTCGAGAGCTTTTAAAGGAAGATTCCGCTTTTGTCATCGTGGGAGAAGCTTCAAGCGGGAAGGAAGGCTTGGAGCTGGTCAGGCTGCTGCAGCCGGACTTGATTCTGATGGATATCCGCATGGCTGGAATGGACGGCCTGGAGACGACAAAACGGATCAAGATGGTCTACCCCTGGATCAAGATCGTGATGATGACCGTTTCGGATGATATATCCGATCTGTTCGAGGCAGTAAAAAAAGGGGCGCAGGGATACCTGCTCAAAAACCTGCAACCCGGAACCTGGCTGAGCTATCTAAGAGCGATCGTATCCGATGAAACCCCCATGTCCAAAGAGCTCGCTTCCATGGTCTTAAAGGAATTTCAAGCCTATCCTGCCGATTATTCCGCCGTGTCGCCTTTAACGAACAGGGAACGTGAAATTCTTTCCTGCGTGGCCAAAGGGCTGATCAATAAAAAGATTGCGGAGGAGCTGACGATCTCCGAGCATACCGTCAAAAATCACCTGAAGAACATCCTGGCCAAGCTTCAGCTCGCCAATCGGGTCCAGCTGACGCGGTACGCTTACGAGCAAGGTCTCATAGACCGCGACGTCCTGCCGCCGGATCGTCATCGGTTCTAGCCTGGGCATGCCGGTCACCGCTGAAGTCTCTCGATCAACCGGTACCCTTCTCCGCGAACCGTCTGGATCCATTTCGAAGATCCCGGAAGAGCTTCTTCCAGCTTGGCCCGCAGATTCATGATGTGGGTATCGATCGTCCTGGCATGAATAGATGGACTCCGCATGTTTTTTCGAAAAGCGGAAGAGCGTGTGCGGATCAAGAGCTCGTTTCTGGAAAGCACTTGATTCGGACTGTTTCTCAGGCAGGAGAGGAGCTCGTACTCCATGGGCGCCAGTACGACCGGCTTATTGTGGATCCAACAGATCAGGTGAGCCGGATCAAGCTTCAGCAAATAGGGTCGTCTCGACTTATGGAGGGGAGAAAGCACGGCAAAGGATCGGTACACAAGGGCATTCACCCGCAGGACAAGCTCCTTTTCGCTGATCGGCCAGCTGAGGCAATCATCCGCGCCATTCTCGAACGCCTGGATAGAAGACGATTTCTGCTCCTCGGCTCGGAGCAGAATAAAAGAAGCTTCCGTTTGCTTTTTAACTTCGCTGCAGATCGTGCAGCCGTCAATATCCTTAAGATTGGATTCGGCGAGGACGACATCGTAAGGCTCCTGAAGAGCTTGGAGAAGTCCGCCTGCTCCGTCCCCTTCGACGCGAACCGTCCAGTTCGCCTTCAAGCCGCTGCGCATGACTTGATTGCGGACGGAAGGCTTCTCGCTGATGACCAGAATGGTTGGCCGCTTCATGGCATCCCCCTACTTCTGTTCAGACAGCCATAGAGTGAGGTTGACGATATCGTTCTCCTCCAGCTTGGATTTGAAGCCGGGCATGCCGCCGCCTCCTTGACTGATCTGCCGGAATAGCTGCTCTTTGCTCCAGCTGCTTCCGATCGTCTTCAGGGAAGGCCCCATGCCTCCTTGGAGATTGCCTCCATGGCATGGAAGGCAGCTGGACTTGTAGATGGTTGCCGCAGCTGCCGCATCTGCGGGCGTGCTCGGAAATGCCGCGTTTTCCTGGACTGCCGTCCGCTGCGGTTCAGGCAGGCGGAACGAGAGCAAATAGACAGCCAGCACAGCCGCTAGAAGAAGGACAATCCCCATGAACCATTTCATGATTGAGTTCGCTCCTTCCATGACCTCGTTCTGAATTCTTTCTGTCCGTGATGATGCCCGCCGGCAGCAGGGGTGGAGGGGGCATCGTTTTCTTGCTTTTCAAGCTCGGTCAAATGCTTGGAGGCCTGTGCGCCGATCGCAAAGCGCTTTGCCGGCATAATCTCATATTCCGCTGATATACCGCTGAATTTCACCCTGTAAACCCCTTCCTTATCGAAAGCAGGTGAAGCCGTATAACAACCCGGAGAGGACATCACGCCCGGAACGGTGAGAGGAGGGGAGGAGCCGTCCTCCGGCCAGAATTGGAACTGGGCTTTGTAAAAGCCTTCGTACGGCTTGCCGTTTTCTTCGACCTGGATGGAAAACGTCTTGTCCATGCCCAGCTTTAGGTCAGTAGGCACTTTCATATCCACGCTAAGATGAGGAATAAAGCCGTTGGCATCTCGTCCGGACATATCGGCCGTGCAGCCGCTGAACAGGAGGGAACTCGCCGCGATCATCATTCCAGCTATGCGTTTTTTTCTTTTCAACTGCGATTCCTCCTAGGAAGAGAGCCAGCGGCGCAGAGCCGGGATCCGAGAAATGAGTACAAGGTCGACAATCAAGATGGCCAATATGGAGAGGCCGACGAGCGGCATAAGGATGCCTAGTACAGCCATGATGGCCAGAACGCCGATCATGACGCGTTTATCCTTGGGCTTGCGGGGGGCGCCTAATGTGCCTGAAGGCTTTCGCTTGCGCCACATGACATAGGATCCGGCCGAAATAAGCACAAGGCCGAGGCATGTCACTAGTCCGATGATCTGATTGGCCAGGCCGAACAGCCTGCCTTCATGAAAAGCGATGCCCAGGGTGATCAGCTTTGCCATAACACCGAAGTCCTGGTAGCGGACATCGGTAAGGACGGCGCCGCTGTATGGGTCCACATGCAGAGTGACTTCTTTTCCCGGCTTTACATGATCGGTAGATACGCTGTATACGCCGGAGTCACCCCTCGGCATGGTTATCGTATAAGGCTTAAGGACATGTTGACGCTCCGCAATGGCGGCGATTTCGTTCATAGACAGCCTTACATAACCGCCCGAGATGGAATTCGGCACGGGCGTATTTTCGGCCGCCCATGGAATATTGTCCGCAATATCCTTGGCGACGGTAATGGATTCCGGCTGCCCCGAAAAAAGGTATGCGTAGGGAGGTGTATTGGTATTGGTGGCGTTGGCCGCCCGATCGATCTGTCCGCCAAGGACGCCTGACCAAGGGAGTCCGGTCGCAATCAGGATGAGAATGAACAGGGACAGCCAGAATGCGGGTACGGCATGCAGATCACGCCAGAATGGACGGCTCCCCCGCTTGCCGAGCCTGGGCAGCACCGTTCCCCAGATGCTGAATCGGCCCCGCGGCCACCATAAATAGAGCCCTGTAACCGTGAGAACGATTCCCCAGCAAGCGGCCATTTCCACAAGACGGTTCGGCAGCGTTCCGCTCAGAAGCAGCTGGCTGTGCATCTTTTTGAAGAAGGAGGAGAAGGTTTTCTCGGCGTTCATCATCCCGTACACTTTTCCGTCATAGGGATCGGCATAAAGAACGGCCTGCGCCCCTTCATTCATGACCGAAAACGTTACCGTCGACTTCGCATCATCAGGCAGGGTAATGGACTGGATGCTCAGGCCCGGATGCTGCTGCTTGACGGCTGCCGAAAGCTGATCGGGCGAAAGCCTGGAAGCGCCGACTTCCCGAACGGTGAGCAGATCCTTGTAGAGATAACCTTCGATTTGCGGCTTGAACAGGTACATGGATCCGCTGAAAGCAAGAAGGATGAGAAACGGCGCAAAGATGATTCCGGCATAGAAATGCCATCTCCAGACGGTTTGATACAGGGCGGGAAGCAAGCCGCGATTGCCGCCCGTCCGGATGCTGCCAGTCGATGTCTGCAGCTCAGGCTCCATCTTCATCTGTATGAACAACCCCCATTCAATTAGGTCCTTATCGACCTTCATAAGTATAGGGAACCGGAACCTATTCAACATGACTCGAAGGGGTCATTTCGGCTGCAGCTTCTTTTGGGAGGGAACGCATCGGCCATTTGTGTTAACTTAAAAATGTTATGACAGGTTAACATTTCCTTTACAGGCTGCCGGTCCACTGATACAATGGCCTGGATCATTGTTAACCACATACCTTTTAATTAAGGTTAACAATAGAAGGATACGAACAGGGTGATCAAAGCGGATGGCTAGGACCGAGAAAAAGGATTGGAACCGATTTGCGGAAAAAGCGTTGAACGGAGAATGCCTGACGCTGGAGGAAGGACTTGCCCTTCTGGAGGCGGGGAATGATGAGATCCTATCGATTCTGCAGGCGGCTTTCACGGTGCGCAAGCATTTTTACGGAACGAAGGTCAAGCTCAACATGATCATCAATGCCAAGAGCGGCCTCTGTCCGGAGGACTGCGGTTACTGCTCGCAATCGATCGTATCGGCGGCCCCGATCGAAAAATACAAGCTGCTGGACAAGGACACGCTGCTTGCCGGCGCGCGCGAGGCGATGCAGCGCAAGGCCGGCACTTATTGTATCGTGGCATCGGGAAAAGGTCCGACCGATAAGGAGATCGGGCAGGTTGTCGAAGCGGTCAAAGAAATACGGGAAACGCTGCCGCTCAAAATCTGCGTCTGCCTCGGCATCCTGAAGGAAGGACAGGCGGAAAAGCTGGCGGATGCAGGGGTTCACCGGTACAACCACAATCTGAACACAAGCAAAGGAAACTTTCCGTCCATTACGTCGACACATACCTACGATCAGCGGATCGAGACAATCCTTGCGGCGAAGCGGAGCGGAATGTCTCCTTGCTCGGGAGTCATTGTCGGCATGGGCGAGACAAACAAAGAGATAGTGGAAATGGCTTATGCCCTTAGAGAGCTGGATGCGGATTCGATTCCGATCAATTTCCTGAACCCCATTCCGGGGACGCCTCTCGAAGGCTCGCAGCTGACGCCGGCCATGAAGGCTCTCAAGGTGCTGGCATTGTTCCGCTTCCTGTGCCCCTCCAAGGAAATCCGCATCGCGGGCGGCCGCGAGTTGAATCTGCGTTCCCTTCAGCCGTTTTCCCTATATGCGGCCAATTCGATTTTCGTAGGCGACTATTTGACGACGGCAGGTCAGGAGGCGATGGCCGACTATCAAATGATTGAAGACCTGGGCTTTGAGATCGAAGAGAATGCCCTCGGAACCGAGATGAATCCGGCGTGAACGAGGAAGGACGGTGCCTGGCCTGTCGGTTCGAGAAACCGTGGAGGATATCCTCCACGGCGTTTTTTTCGTCCGGTTTCAACGCTCCGAACAGGCTGGCATCAGCATATGTCAGCGGTCGAATCAATAGCCCGATCGAGCGGTTTTTTCATTTTTCACGCAGTTGTCGGAAAGAGTTGATCCTTTGTTGAACGTTTAAGGTCGAAGAAATGACAGGCATTGAATTGCAGCCAGACAACGGTACAATGAATTTAATCCTGCATGGCCAGTCGTCTTTGGACAGCTTTTCATCCACGGTTCCCGCCGGTCGGTCGCCAAGGCTGTCAATTCCCTGCAGCAAACAGAGATAAAAGCAAGGAAAGGATGGAAGCGTTTGTTCGCTTCATACTTTGTGAAAATATTCTCATACTCGGAGGCGATAAAGGTTGGCAGTAGACACGGTATTTTGGAGCAAGATGGTGACGGGCATGACGTTGGGGTTCCACGCCATTTTTGCGACGATTGGCGTCGGCATCCCGTTGATGATCGCAATCGCAGAGTTCATCGGAATCCGCAAGAAGGATCCTCACTACATCCTGATGGCCAAAAGATGGTCGCGAGGATTCATCATTTCGGTCGCTGTCGGTGTCGTAACCGGCACGGCGATTTCCCTGCAGCTGGCGCTGGTTTGGCCCCATTTCATGAAGCTGGCCGGCAATGTCATCGCTCTTCCGCTCTTCATGGAAGTGTTCGCATTCTTTTTTGAAGCGATCTTCCTCGGCATCTATTTGTACACATGGGATCGGTTCAAAAATCCGTATATCCACTGGCTGCTTACGATTCCGATCGTCGCCGGGGCAGGCATGTCCGCTGTATTCATTACAACGGTGAACGGATTCATGAACCAGCCCGGAGGCTTCGTCATGGAAGCGGGGCACTTCACGGCGGTCGATCCGGTGCAGGCGATGCTGAATACGGCGACGTTCTCCAAGGTTTTCCACGTCTTAAGCTCGGCCTACCTGACTGGAGCCGCCCTATTGGCCGGCATCGCAGCTTTTACGATGCTTAGAAAAGGCAGGAGCGCCTATCACAAAAAAGCCTTGAACCTCAGCATGGCGGCTGTCCTGCTGTTCGGCCTTCTCAACACGCTGGCCGGAGATGTATCGGCCAAGTTTTTGGCCGAGCATCAGCCGGAGAAGCTGGCAGCGGCAGAGTGGCATTTCGAGACGGAAAAAGGCGCGGATCTGATCCTGATGGGATGGCTCAACGCGGAGCATGAAATCATCGGAGCCATTCATCTGCCGAAGCTTCTCAGCTTCCTCGCTTTCGGAGACTTTAATGCCGAGGTGAAAGGCCTCGAGGAATTCCCTTTGGATGAGCGTCCGCCGCTTCTCGTTCATTACTTGTTCGATTTCATGGCCGGAATCGGATTCGCGCTGCTGGCAATAGCCTGCTTGTATTTCTTGTTCGTATTCTGGAAAAAACGCAACGAGCTCAACAAGTGGCTGCTCCGCATCCTGGCGCTGACCGCGCCGCTGTCATTTCTGGCCGTGGAGTTCGGCTGGCTGTATGCGGAGCTCGGGAGGCAGCCATGGATTATTCGAGGGTATATGCGTGTCGAAGAAGCAGCCACGACATCGCCAAGCGTACGATTGCTGTTTTTCCTTTTCCTCTTGTTGTACATCGCCTTAGCCGTCGTATGCGTGCTCGTGCTGCGCCGATTGTTCCATCATAAGCCGGCGGAAGCGGAGATGGAGACATGGATGAAAGAAAAGCGGGATTCATCCAAGGAAGGGGGCGAGAGGGCATGATCAGTTACGAGCTGATGGGCATCTCGGTGCTGTGGCTGTTTCTGTACGGCTATCTGATCGTTGCCTCCATTGATTTCGGAGCGGGCTTTTTTGCCTTTTATGCTCGATCGACCAAGCAGGATCACGTCATGAATCGTCTCATTTCCCGATATTTATCTCCGGTTTGGGAAATTACAAACGTATTTTTTGTCTTTTTCTATATCGGCATCGTCGGCTTTTTCCCCGATACGGCCTATTATTACGGCTCCGCGCTGCTTGTACCGGGAAGCATCGCCGTCATCCTGCTCGCCATTCGAGGCTCGTTTTACGCCTTTGAAAACTATGGCTCCAAAACGAACATCATTTATCTGTTTCTGTACGGAGCGACGGGGCTGCTGATTCCGGCTTCATTGTCGGTGGCTCTGACCGTGTCAGAAGGCGGCTTTATCTTGAAGGAGGCGGACGCCGTTTCTCTGGATTACTGGGCGCTGTTCACAAATCCGTTGTCCTGGAGCATCGTCGGCCTGGCGATCGTGTCCGTCTTGTTCATCAGCAGCTCTTTTCTGGCCTTTTACGCCTCGCGCGCAGAGGATCATTCCGCTCTGAAGCTGCTGCGGACCTATGCCCTGTTTTGGAGCACCCCGACGATCATTACCGCATTGACGGCGTTTATTTTTTTGGGCCAGCATAATGAGCGGCATTTTCAAAACATGATGGATTTATGGTGGCTGCTCGGGCTTTCCGTTGCCTTTTTCATGGTCGCTATGTGGCTTTTATATCAAGGACGCCGGTACGGTCTGGCTTTCATATGCATCATGCTGCAATTTTTCTCCGCCTTTTTCGCTTATGGAATCGGGCATTACCCGTATATCCTCGACCCGTACATCACGATTCAAGGCGGCGCTACCTCGCCGTCGATGGGATTTGCGCTTGTCGTCGCTTTCATTGGAGGCCTGTGCCTGCTGATTCCTTCGCTGGCTCTTGTCTTCAAGCTGTTCCTGTTCGATGCGGATTATGTCAAAGGGAAGAAATAAACCCAATGGTTCACATCCTTACAGGCCTTAGATCAAGGAGGAGAATGGTGTGAAGCGGAAAACGAGCCTGATGTCACAGCAAATGTCTGCGCAAAGAAAAAACATGGTTCTCCTTGCCGTCCTCTCGCTGGCGCTTGGCGCAGCCATAATCAGCCAGGCCGCATTGCTCGCGGAAGCCGTCCAACGGATTTTTGTGGAGAGAGCCTCCTTTTCATCGGTTGTCCTGCTGCTCGGCACGCTGCTGGCCGCGATGGCCGCGCGTACCCTGTTGTCATATGGGAACGGCAAGATCGGCCTGCGTATGGCCGCCGACGCCAAGCGGAACATGCGGGCAGCGGTGCTGCGTCATTTGACCCATGCTGACATGCCGTCGGCCCTTTCCGGCCAGACAGGAGGCAAGGTCAGCATTGCACTGGATGCCGTGGACGAGGCGGACAGCTATTTCAGCCAGTACATGCCGCGGATGATGGAAGCCGCCATGATCCCGCTCATGATTTTAGCCGTTGCGTTTTTCCAGCATGCAAATACCGGCTTCATCATGCTGCTTACCGCTCCGTTCATTCCGCTATTCATGATTCTGGTTGGACTGAAGACGAAGGCCAAATCGGAGCAGAAATATGAGCAGCTGGCCGAATTTTCCGGTACATTCCTGGATTCCCTGCAAGGACTCGTCACATTGAAGCTGTTTGGACGGACTCGCCGCCAGCAGCAGGAAATCGAACGCAGCAGCATCGGCTACAGGGATGCCACGATGGGCATTCTGCAGATCGCGTTTACGAACACCTTCATGCTGGAGTCGATCGTCATGCTGAGCATCGGCATTGTCGCATTGGAGCTGGCCCTTCAGCTGCTCGTTTTCGACTCTCTTGCTTTCCACACCGCTTTCTTTTTGCTGCTGCTCGTTCCGGAGTATTACAGCCTGCTGAAAAATACGGGAACGGCTTTTCACAGCGGCCGAACGAGCATGGGAGCGGTGCGCAAGGTCGACGAGATGCTTGCGACGGCAAGCAGCAGAAGCGGTCTGGCCGATAGCGGGGAGGGGGCCGCCGCGAAAGCCGGAACCCAGGCGATGGCGAGTAAGGACGGATGCCGCGCAGCTCCTGCGGTTGGATCGGCACTGCCGCCGGCTCTTGAGCTGAACCATGTCCGATTCAGCTATGCGCCGGAATCTTTTGAGATCAAGACAGGCCGAATCGCGATCGGACCGGGAGAGCACACCGCCATTGTCGGCAAAAGCGGCTCCGGCAAAACGACGCTGCTGAATCTCCTGTCCGGCTTGTTGCACCCGGCATCCGGGGAGATTCTGGTAAACGGATGTCCTCTTGTCGAATATGATGAGGCCTCTTGGTTCAAGCATGTCAGCTATATTACGCAGCATCCGTATATTTTCGCCGGCACATTTGCTGAAAACATTGCGATTGGAGCCGGGCGCAGCGTATCCAGAACCGAAATAGAGCAGGCGGCGGAGGAAGCCGGACTTGCTGCGGTTGCCGCCCAGTTCGAGCAGGGCTTCGATACGCTGGTGGGAGAAGGTGGCAGGGGACTGTCCGGCGGGGAAAAGCAGCGGCTGGCCTTGGCAAGGGCCTTTTTAAAGCGGCCCGCGCTTATTTTGTTCGACGAACCTACCGTAGGGCTGGATCTGCATACCGAGCGTATCCTGCAGCGCTCGATAGCGGCGCTGGCCGAAACAGCGACGATGATTACGGTTGCTCACCGATTGCATACGATTCGGAATGCCGACAAGCTGCTGTTCATGGAAAATGGAGCGGTGGTGGATTCCGGAAGCCATGAAGAGCTTCTGAAGCGGCTCCCACCGTATGCCGAGATGGTTCGCGTCCAACGAAAAGGGGGCATGGCGGTATGAGCGGGCTGGCTATTCTGTCCAAGGCGATGATTCAGGAGCGCAAGGATATCTTCCTTTCGATTCTAGGCGGTTTTATCGCCGGCATTGCAGGCGTAGGCCTCTTTTCTGCAAGCGGATATCTGATCTCGCAGACGGTATTTGCGCCGCCGCTGTATACGCTGATCGTCCTCACCTCGCTGGTCAAGCTGCTCGGCCTCATCAGGGCGGCAAGCCGGTACGCTGAACGGCTGTATTCCCACCGGGCGACGTTCTCCATGCTGAGCCGGCTGCGAACCTCCTACTTTGCCAAGCTTATTCCTTTGACGCCCGGCTTGCTGAACAAAACCCGCAGCGGCGACCTGCTTTCCCGGATCGTCGGGGACGTGGAAAGCCTGCAGCATTATTTTTTGCGGGTCGCTTACCCGCCGATCATTGTCGTCATGGTTTTTTTGGCCACGATGCTGTTCACCTCGGCCTTTTCCTTCTGGATGGCGTGTCTGTTCGTGATCGGAATGCTGGCGACGGCATTGGCGGTGCCGGGAATCGTCTTGCTGGGCCAGCGGAGGATCCATGGACGCGTCCGCCGGCAGCGGGCGTTGTTATCGGCGGAAGTAACGGAAGTCTTGTACGGCTTCCGGGATTTGAAGCTGTACGGACAATTGGCGCAGAGGGAGCAGCAGCTTCAGGAAGCTTCCGCTGCCCTGGCAGCCGAGCAGCGGCGAGCGGCGGGACATTTGCTGCGCGGCCAGCTCATGCATGCTTTTGTTACGTATCTGATTACTTGGGGCGTGCTGGCGCTCGGGGCCTATTTGATCCAGAATGGATCGCTTGCCGGCGTTTTCCTGGCGATGCTGGTGATGGCCTCGCTCACCGTGTTTGAAGAAGCGGCGGCCATGTCGGTATTGCCCGCCTATAAGCAGGATAGCGAGCATGCGGCCGGACGGCTCACGGAGACGCTGAAGCCGCCAGCTGAGCCCGCAGCGCAGCCATGCCGGTCGTTGTCTGCCGCTCATGCCGTTTCAATGGAGCTGTCGGCCGTTTCGTTTTACTATGAAGGGGAGCGGCGGCCTGCGCTGAGGGATATTTCCCTGCATTTTCCGCCCGGGTCCAAAACGGCCATTGTCGGGCCGAGCGGATCGGGAAAGTCTACGATCGTCGACATGCTGCTGAAGCTGCGTCCGCCGACGGCCGGCGAGATAAAGATGGGCGGCGTTCCGCTGACGGAACTGGAGGAGACGGGCATTTGGCAAGGGGCGAATGTCGTGCTGCAGCAAGGCCATTTCTTTCGGGGCACGATCCGGGACAACCTGCTGCTGGATGGAGACGGCTATGAAGACGGGCAATTGACGGATATGCTCGCCAAGATGCACTTGCAGCATGTATCGTTGACCGATAGGGTAGTTGAAAAAGGGGAGAATCTGTCGGATGGAGAGAAGCAGCGGCTTGCTCTGGCGCGGGCGATGCTCCGCAAAGGCCGGTTGTGGCTTCTGGACGAACCGACGTCATCGCTGGACGATGTAACCGAACAGCGCGTCATGAGGCATCTCTTCGAACAGGCTGCGGACGATACGCTTCTCCTGATCTGTCATCGGCTTGCCGGTTTGGAGGCGATGGACCGTATTGTCGTTCTGGACCAAGGCAGAATCGTGGAAACGGGTACTTTTGCGGAATTGATGGAGCAGAAGGGCTATTTGTACGAGATGAAGCAAATCGAGCTGCAGCTGATCGGAGAAGCTGGAGAGTAAAACACTTTCGGTGCAGCTGTTTTTGATAGGATGCTGTTCCAAGGGCAGAACCGGTTAGGATCTGCGCTCGGGGTGGCCGTCATCGGCAGCGTGCAGCAGCGGCAATTCTCAAAGCGGTATCGCCATGAATGCAATCCATAAGAGCAGTCGGTCATTTTGACCGGCTGTTTTTTTATTGCATTCATAGTCCTCACCCATGCTTGGCCAACAAATCCGGCCGATTTCGCCATCCACTTTTGCCAGGGGTACGATCCACCATGCTTTCTCGGATAAACGACTCCTTCCGGCTTGATGTTGAATTCTCAACATAATCCGGTGTTTTATTCATTGTATTTCAATGCCCGGCTACTATAATGAACATATGTTTATAAAGCAATTAAAATCGATAATTGTTCATGTGTTGGATAACTGTTTGGTTGCTGAAAGAAGGAGACAAACTCATGGCTAGAAAAAATCAGTTGGTATTGATGCTATTGACGATAGGCGTTTTCGGCATCTTAAATACGGAAATGGGCATCGTCGGCATTTTGCCTTCGATTGCGGACCACTTTCATGTAAGTATATCAAAGGCAGGGCTGCTAGTAAGTCTTTTTGCACTTGCCGTTGCCATATCCGGACCGATTGTTCCGCTGCTGTTTTCGGGCTTCAATCGCAAAAAAGTACTGCTGCTTGTACTGGGCGTATTCGTTCTTGGCAACATTGTCTCCATCTTCGCTTCAAGCTTTGCCGTTTTATTGCTTGCCCGTGTTATTCCAGCCTTTTTGCATCCTGTGTATGTCTCCATAGCATTAACGGCAGCAGCAGCATCCGTCCCCAAGGAAGAAGCGCCAAAGGCCATTTCAATCGTATTCATGGGCGTAACGGGGGGAATGGTGCTTGGATCGCCAATCTCCAGCTATATAGCCAGTTCAGCTTCAATCGAAATGGCCATGCTGTATTTTACGATCGTGAATGTAATTGCATTTATTGCGATCCTATTTGTGCCCTCCATGCCTGTTGAGGAAAAGCTCTCCTATGGGTCTCAGCTGAATGCATTGAAACGGTCCTTTACTTGGCTGTCCATTGCGGCCGTCATTTTTATAAATGCCGCCATGTATGGAGTCAGCAGCTACCTTGCCGTCTATCTTGCAGCCATTACCCATATACCGGGGAAAGCGATCAGCTTCATGTTATTCGTATTCGGAGGGGCAAGTATAATAGGCAACATCTTGGCTGGCAGGCTGCTTACAAAAAGCACCGCCAAATCGGTCGTATCTTTTCCTTTCGTATTGGGAGCTGTCTACCTTCTGTTCATTATGATGGGAAGGCTTGCCGTACCTATGGCCCTCATTATGTTTGTCTTTGGAATCGCAGTGGCTGTAGGAAACAATATTTCGCAATACTGCATTGCATCTGCAGCTCCTGAAGCCCCCGAATTCTCAAATGGACTGTTTTTGGCATCCGGGAACATCGGAGTTACCATCGGGACAACTGCAGGAGGATGGCTGATCACAGGCATGGGTACGCAGGCTGTAATCGCGGGTGGATTCCTGTTTTTGAGCTTGAGCCTGATATTTATCCTCCTAAGAAACCGCATCGGTCAACCAGGAGGATTCCAATCGGATCGGCTATAAGCTTCTTTCCAGCAAGGCTCCGACTTGCTTGGCCATGACTTGCGGCGGATAGGGCATTTTATTGCGGATCCACCATTCAATAACCCCGACATAAGCAGTACCGGCATACTGCAGCATCACATCTTCGTTTAAATCCTTGTTTTTTCCGCTTTCGTGTTCGATTTCACCCTTGAATCCTTCCATAAAAGAATCAAGAAGACGGGTTCTAAACGAAGAGGGGGCTTCTTTGCCGGCTAGCATCGTTGAAAAGAGCAAATAATTCTTCTCGAAGTACTCAAAATAAGGCACCAGAGCATCGGCCCAATCCAGCTTGCAGGCCCATGTATCGATTTCCTTTAATTCATCGATGTGTGCTTCAATGACTTTATCCAAGAGATCATATTTATCCTGATAATGAAGATAGATGGTGCCTCGGTTCACGTTGGCCCGATCGGCAATATCCTGAATGGTGATGGCATCGAAGTTTTTAACCGCCATCAGTTCTATAACCGCTTTTTTCAACGAGTCCTGCGTTTTCAAAATTCTTCGATCTACTTTTGCCATCTGTCTATTCTCCCTGTGCAGTCAATTTAATAAACAAAACGGGAATATCTGTTGTGAACTCGACAAATCCGTTTGATTTAACCCTTGTATTCCGCTTCCATGCTCCTATAATAATAGACATAAGTTGAATAAACAACTTATATGGTTTAATGAAAGACGTTTAGGATTCTTTTCGAAGGGGATTTATGCTTTAAGCTTCCTGTTTTCAAGCAAGTTCGAAGACTTGATATACAAATTCAAATAAGGAAGGAAAGAGATCGGATGAAGAAAAGAAAATTGGGAACCAGCGGTTTGGAAACCTCCGTGCTTGGATTCGGATGCATGGGATTGAACTATCATCGGGGTCCGGCAAAAGATCGCAGCGAAATGACTCGTGTCGTGCATTCCGCTATCGATGCCGGCATTACCATGTATGATACCGCAGAGGTTTATGGGCCTTACACCAATGAAGAGCTTGTCGGCGAAGCGCTTGCAGGCCATCGAAGCAAGGTGCAGATAGCGACAAAAGGCGGCCTTAAGATCACGGGTTCGTCCAATGAGCCTGACAGCCGGCCGGAATCCATCATCTCCTCGGTCGAAGGGTCTTTGAAACGATTGCGTACGGATTACATCGATCTCTATTATATCCATCGTGTAGATCCGAATGTACCCATTGAAGAAGTGGCGCTGACGATGCAGCAGCTGAAAAAAGACGGGAAGATCCTCCATTGGGGGTTGTCGGAGGCGAGTGCGGAAACCATCCGCCGCGCCCACGGCGTTGAGCCGCTGGCGGCAGTGGAGAGCGAGTATTCAATCTGGTGGCGGGAAGTAGAGAACAGCATATTCCCCGCGCTCGAACAATTGGGCATTGGCTTGGTTGCCTACAGTCCTCTTGGACGGGGATTTCTCACCGGAAAAATAGACAAGAATGCCTCTTTTTCCGAGAATGACAACCGAGGGGAGCTTCCCCGGTTTGCCAAGGATGCCATGGAGGCGAATCAAACGATCGTCGATTTTTTGAATAAAGTGGCCGAACAGAAGCAAGCAACCCCCGCCCAAATAGCACTTGCGTGGATTCTGTCCCAGAAGCCCTTTATTGTGCCCATTCCGGGGACGACAACTGTCAGTCGAATTTCAGAAAATGCCGCATCTGCTGAAATCGTCTTTACGGAGCGGGAGATGCTGCAGATCAATGAAGAAATCGCCAGCATCCAAATTGTCGGCGACCGTTATCCGGAAGCAGAAAAGAGAAGGACCGGCAAATAAGCATTGAACTGCGGGTGATTGCCGACCGCTCCAATCCAAACAAAAAGATTTAGTGAAAAAGGGGTTGAATTAGGATATGAAAGCAAATGTGATGTATGCTGCTGGCGATGTCCGTGTCGTAGAAGCGCCCGTTCCAACCTTGCAAAAGCCGACGGATGCCATTTTGAAAGTGGTTGCCGCCTGCATTTGCGGAAGCGATCTGCATCCTTATCACAGCATGCATGCCCATGAGCATGGCGAAGGCGAAGCGATGGGGCATGAAGTGATTGGGACCATTGAAGAAATGGGATCGCAGGTTGCCGGATTCAAAAAAGGGGATTTGGTTGTCGTTCCTTTCGCTTATGGCGACCTTACCTGTCCATTTTGCCAGGAAGGCTTGATGACTTCATGCGTACACGGCGGGTTTATGACCGGCTGCCAGGCGGAGTTTGTTCGAGTGCCTCAAGCACAGGGAAGCATGTTCAAGCTGCCTGACGAAATCGATGAGAGCTCTCCCTTGCTGCCCTCCCTGCTGACATTGTCGGATGTATACGGAACGGGTTATCATGCGGCGCTGAAGGGAGGAGTGAATGAACATACGACGGTGACGGTTATCGGCGATGGAGCCGTCGGTCTTCTTGCCGTCCTGTCGGCGAAGAAGCTCGGCGCCAAGAAGATCATTCTCATGGGCCGCCACAAGGTACGGACGGATTTGGGCCTTGAATTTGGCGCCACGGATGTTGTTCCTGAACGCGGAGAAGAAGGTGTGGCGAAGGTTCGGGAGATGACGAACGGGGAAGGCACTCATGTCGTGCTTGAATGTGTCGGACTCATGCCTGCTTATGAGATGAGCATAGGAGTCGTGCGGGCTGGCGGAGTCATAAGCCGGGTCGGCGTGCCTCAGTATGACGATGCTCCCGTTGGCTTTGCCAGTCTTTTTGGACGCAATATAACGCTTACGGGGGGACCGGCGCCAACGCGTGCTTATATGGAGGAGTTATTGCCCGACATCCTGAACGGAACTATTGAACCTGGCCGTGTATTTGATGCAACCGTTGACCTGGATGGGGTTCCGGACGGTTATCGCGCCATGGACAAGCGTGAAGCGCTCAAAGTATTGATTAGACCCTGATAGCTCAATTATGAAGCAAAGGCAGCCGGTCCTTACGATCGGTTGCTTTTTTTTGCTGCCCGTATGGCCCGGTGCCGAAAACATTTCTATGAGGAGAACCTTTTGAAGAAACCCTTTGAATGTTCACCTATGTGCCTCGTGCTTCATGGAATTGAAAGCTGAAAAATGGAGGCCCGACAGGACTAGATACGCGATTGGAGGAATAGGTTGAAAACAAAAATTGTTGGAGGAAGGTTGTTTCGGCAGAATCGGGGGGGCATTAGGCGAGGCGCGGGGCAACGGCCTCTTTTTTTCGCCTCATCCCGTTCGGGAGCTGGAATGGACTGACAGAAATGTGTTGACGCAACCGGGTACTCTAGCTATTATTAGTAATTATTACGTATTAATTAGTAATAATTACTATCAAACCGGAGGAGAGGCGATGAACCTCGAAGTTGAATTCGTCAAGCTCAATCCGACTCAGAACATGACCGTTCTCGTCAACACGCCGCTTCCGCAGGAAGCTCATGCAGCGGTCGCATCCCGCATGATGGCCTATGACAATGTGTTCGCCGAGCAGGTGGGCTTCATCGAGAAGCCGCGACAGTGCTCTGCATCCGCCCGCCTGAGCATGGCTGGGGGAGAGTTCTGCGGCAACGCCTGCATGGCGCTGGCGGCGTTGATCGCCGAGGACAGCGGGCTGCCCTCGGGAAAGGTCATGACGGTGGAGCTGGAGGCTTCAGGCGCCGAACGGCTGGTCCGCTGCGAGGCGAGCCGCGCGGAGGATCGCTTCCGCTGCCAGGTGGAGATGCCGCTTCCCCGGCGCATCGAGACCAAATCGATTACGCTCGGCGGAGAGGCCCGCAGCGTCGGGCTGGTGTGCTATGCCGAGTCTACGCATCTGGTGCTCGAGGTCGAGTCCTTCTCCGAATCGATTCGTACCGAGGCTTGCGAGCTGGCGCGGTTGCTCGGAGCGATGCTCGACGATCGACTGATCGGCATCATGCTGTACCGTCCGGAAGTGTCGGAGATGCAGCCCTTGATCTATATTCCTTCCCTCGACAGCCTCGTCTGGGAACGCGGCTGCGGCTCGGGGTCCGCCTCTGTCGGAGCTTACTTGTGCTGGAAGAAAGGACGCTCCGTTTCGCTTTCGCTTCGACAGCCCGGCGGCAAGATCGCGGTCGAGGCGGAGAGCGAAGGGGGGAGCATCAGGAGGCTGAACATAGCCGGGCTCGTCAATATCGTCGCCCGCGGCACGGCTTACATAACGGCTTGACGTAAGGAAAGGAGAGAAAACGATTGATCGTATGGACTGATTTTCACCGGACGCTGTCCGAATACGCCGACGGCTTCGCTTCACTGGCAGCTGCTTATGACGGGACGGCCGGCTCCTCGGCCGAGCTTGAGGCGGTCATCGACCGCTACTCCTCTCTCATTCTGGAGCCGCGCAACACGCTTATGTGGGAGGAGCTCATACGCCGGGAGCCGGAGGAAACGGAGCGGCTGGCCTATCGGCTGCGGGAGCGTTCGGCGCTCTGCGTAGCGCTGATGGAAAAATACCGCGCACTCAAGCTGCTGGAAGGCGCAGAGAATGACAGCGGTTATTTCCGCAACATCGAGGCCTGCATCGAGGAGGAGTTCGGCAGCTTCACGGTAACGCCGGAGTCCAGGGTGCTGATGGTCGGCTCCGGCTCGTTCCCGATGACGCCGCTGCTGATTGCCCGCCGCACAGGCGCCCAAGTCGTCGGCATCGACATCGACCCGGAGGCGGTCGAGCTCGGCCGCAAGGTCGTGAGCAGACTCGGACCGGAGCTCCCGATCCGGCTGGAGGCAAGCTCGGTCGAACAATTGGACGGGCTCAGCACGGTGACCCATATCATCTTCAGCTCCACGGTCCCCGTCAAATACGAGCTGCTCGAACGGCTGCATCCGCTCACCGGAGAACAGACCGTTGTGGCCATGCGTTATGGCGGCGGCTTGAAATCGCTGTTCAATTATCCGATCCGCCAGGCTGCGGACAGCCGCTGGCGGCTGGCAGAAAGCCTGCTGAAGCCGGGGCGGATTTTCGACATCGCCTTGTACCGCAAGGCTGCCGTGAGTCATCAGCTGGACGGGGGTGCGCAATGAGCGCGCTCGGGGACTCGCTGATTCTCGGTACGGGACCTGCGGCCGTTCAGCTGGCCGTGCTGCTGCGCAGGCAGCTGTCCATCCGGGTCGGCATTGCGGGGAGAAGCTCGCCCCGCTCGAGACTCTTCTTTGCCGCTCTCGCCCAGGGGGATGGAGCGCTGGTCGCGGACGTTCAGAATGCGGCCCACCGGGAGCTGGGTGGAACATGCATGCTCGATGCCTGGCACGAGGGCTACGACCGCATCGAGGGCGAGTGGCCGACGCTCGTGCTGGCCGTGACGGCGGACGCCTATGTCCCGGTGCTGGAGCAGCTGCCGCCGTCCGTGCTGAAGGCTGCCCGCTGCCTCGTGCTCGTCTCGCCGACCTTCGGCTCGGGCAGTCTCGTCGGCCAGCTGCTGCAGAGGCTGCAGCCCGCTGCACGGCCCGAGGTCGTCAGCTTTTCGACTTACCTGGGCGATACCCGCTGGCCGGATGGCCGGCCCGGCTCCCGCGCCGTGACGACAGGCGTGAAGCGCAAGGTATTCATCGGCTCCTCATGCGGCCGCTCGTCGGCAGTCATGGAGGAGCTGCAGGGAGCCTGCGCCCGTTCCGGCATCGCGATGGAGGCGCTGGAATCGCCTCTTGCCGCCGAAACGCGGAACATCTCGCTGTATGTGCATCCGCCGCTGTTCATGAACGAATTTGCGCTTGAGGCGGTGTTCTCCCTGGAATCTGACCGAGTTCAGACCTATGTATACAAGCTGTATCCGGAAGGGCCGATAACGCCGTCCCTGATCCGCGACATGCGCTCCTGCTGGCTGGAGATCAGCGCCATCGTTCAAGCGATAGGACTGCGGCCGATCAACCTGCTCCGGTTCATGACGGAGGAGTGTTACCCGGTACGTCCGCAAAGCCTCTCGAGCGAAGAGCTGGAGCGCTTTCCGGAGCTGGATGCCGTGCATCAGCAGTATTTGCTGTACATTCGTTATGCCTCGCTGCTGATCGATCCCTTCTCCGAGCCGGATGGGCAAGGACGCTATTTCGATTTTTCGGCGGTTCCCATCCGCAGCCTGGCCGTGAACGACGAGGGCCGATGGGAGGTGCCGCGCATGCCCAAGGAGGATTACTACCGGACGGCCATCCTGCAGGGCATCGCCCGGCGGCTCGGCGTTCCGACTCCGACGATCGATCGGCTGCTCGGCCTGTACGAGAGCCGGCTCGCCCAGGCGAGAGCGCAGCTTGCTGCCCAAGCTCTCTCGGAGGCGTTTTATCCGGGCGGCCATGAAGCCGAGCTGGAGCTGATCGTCCGCGGCCTGCCGGACAGGTCGCGCTTATTCTTTGATCCAATTTCAGGCGCTTCGGCGCCCATCCAGGAGGAAGAAATCCATTGAAGCATTCGAGAAACGCCCTATCCGCCATCTTCATCCTATTCCTGATTTTCTCCTCCGGCTGCTCCGACAGCGGGAACGAGCCTGCTGCTGAAGCGGCGAAGCAAGGCCAAGCACGGGAAATCATCTATGCTTCTTCCAAGGACATCAACGACATGAATCCTCATCTGTATTCCGGCTCGATGCCTGCGCAGGGCATGATCTACGAATCTCTCGTCGAAAAGACCGAAGACGGCATCAAGCCGCTGCTCGCGGAATCCTGGGACATCTCCGAGGACGGCATGAGCTATACGTTCCATCTGCGGCATGGCGTGACGTTCCATGACGGATCTCCGTTCAACGCGGAAGCGGTGAAAGTGAACATCGACGCCGTGCAGGCCAATGCCGAACGCCATGCCTGGATCAAGCTGTCGACCAAGATCAAGGAAGTCCGCGCAACGGATGAGTATACGGTTCAGCTCCTGCTCGACGAGCCCTATTATCCAACGCTGCTGGAGCTGTCGATGACCCGTCCGTATGTGTTCCTCTCGCCGAAAGACTTCATCAACGGGCAGACCAAGGACGGCGTCGCCGGCTACGACGGCACCGGCCCGTATCGTCTTGCCGACCAGAAGCCGGAGCAGTATGCCGTGTTCGAGGCCAACGAGTCCTATTGGGGCGGCGCGCCGCAGGTCAAGCGGATTACCGCGAAAGTGCTGCCATCGGGAGAAACGACGCTGCTGGCGCTGCAAAAAGGAGAAGTGAACTTCATCTTCACCGACGACCGCGGCGCGGACGGCGTGGACGTCGAGGCGATGCAGAGCCTTGTGGACAGCGGACGGTACCAGCTGCTTCGCAGCAAGCCGATGAACACGAAGATGATTGCCGCCAACAGCAGCAGCACAGGTCCGGTGCATGAAAGAGCGGTGCGCCTAGCCTTATGGCATGCCGTCGATCGCGAGACGATCGCCGGACAGATTCTTCATGGGGCCGAATCGCCGGCAGACAGCCTGTTCTCGGGCAATGTGGAATATGCCGACATCCCGCTGGCCAAGCGCGGCTACGATCTGAAGCATGCGGCCGAGCTGCTGGAGGACGCCGGCTGGAAGCTGGAGAACGGAGGCGAGACGCGTGTGAAGAATGGCAGGCAGCTCGCGCTCAAGCTCTATTACGATGCCGCCTCCTCCTCGCAAAAAACGGAAGCCGAGCTGATTCAGAGCGCCGCCAAAACGATCGGCATGAAGCTGGAGCTGATCGGCGAGCAGTCCTCCTCTGTCGCGGCACGCCGGGCCTCAGGCGATTATGACCTGCTGTTCAACCAGACCTGGGGGCTTGCCTACGATCCACAGAGCACGGTTTCCGCCTTTACGGCGGAGTCCTCTTACGCCCATACGACCGGCGGCATCGAAGGGGTGGAGGAGTTGTACGCCAAGATCGGACAGGTAACCGGCACCAGGGATGAGGAGAAGCGCAAGGCCCTGTACAAGGAGATTCTGACAACGGTGCATGACGAGGCCGTATTCATTCCGATTACGCATGGCAGCATGGCGGTGCTCGCCCCGAACGACCTGGAGGGCGTTGCGTTCAAGCAGACGCAATTCGAGCTTCCTTTCGAGCTTATGCACTTCAAGTAGAAGGAGGAGGCACGCATGATCCGATATGCGGCACGCAGGCTGCTGACAGCAGTCCTGCTGCTTCTTGTCATCTCGTTCCTGGCGTTCCTGCTGCAACAGCTCGCTCCGGTCGATCCCGCAGAGGCGGTCCTTCACGCGCAGGGCGTGCCGCAAGTGACGTCGGAGCTGATAGCCCAGAAAAAAGCGGAGCTCGGCCTGGACCGGCCGCTATTGCGGCAATACGCTTCCTGGCTGGCCTCCAGCGTGCAGCTGGATTTCGGCCTCTCTTATGTGACCGGCAAGCCGGTCTGGAGCCTGCTTGGCCCTGCCTTCATGCATACGCTGCAGCTGACGGCGGTTTCGGCGGCTGCGATCATCCTGCTGTCTGTCGCGCTCGGCGTCTACTGCGCCCTGCGCGAGGACGCCTGGCCGGACAGGGCTACCCGAGGCGCAGCCTTCCTGCTGACCGCGATGCCTCCGTACTGGCTGGCTGCCTGGCTCGTCTGGCTGTTCTCGGTCAAGCTGGATCTGCTGCCGACTAGCGGCATGGACTCGGCCGCCAGCTTCGTGCTGCCGACCGCTGTGCTCGCAGTAGGTTATGCAGGTGTCTACTTCCGCGTCATCCGCAGCTCGATGATTGCCGGGCGCAACGAGGATTACGTCCTGTACGGACGCGCCAACGGCTTGACGGAGAGGGCCATTACAAGGCGTGTGTTGGCCAATTCGCTGCAGGTGGCTGTGCCGATGTTCGGCATGGCGGTCCCGATCCTGCTCGGCAGCACGGTCGTCGTGGAAAACGTATTCGCTTGGCCGGGTCTCGGCACGCTGAGCGTCAAGGCGATACTCGGCCGCGATTATCCCGTCATCCAGGCGTTCGTGCTGCTGCTGGCTTCATCGTTTGTCGTGTTCAACGCCGTATCGGAAGTTCTAAGCGGGCTTCTGAATCCCCGATTGAGAAAGGACCTCTAAATGAAACGAATTTCACGGCTCTTGTCGGACCGGCTGGCGCTGCTGTCGCTTGCAGTGCTGGCGGCGATCGCCGCTGCCGGCATGCTGGCTCCGTGGCTGGCGCCCCATCCGCCGGATGAGGTGAACATGGCGCTGCGTTATGGCCCGTGGTCGCTCCATTACCCGCTCGGCAACGATCAGCTCGGCCGCTGCGTGCTGTCCCGGATTCTATACGGCATCCGTCCGAGCGTGCTGCTCGTGCTGGCTGCCGTACTCGCCTCCGTTCTGATCGGCGCGGCAGTCGGCATGGCGGCAGGCTACGCCGGCGGCCGGACGGACGCGCTGCTCATGCGGTTGTGCGATGTGATGCTCTCGTTTCCCGGCTATGTCATGACGCTCGCGGTAATCGGCGTGCTCGGCGTCGGGCTGCAGAACATCCTGCTGGCGTTCATTCTGATGAAATGGGCCTGGTTCGCGCGGATCGTACGCTCATCCGTTCGCCAGATCGCAGATGCCGACTATGTGCGCTTCGCCCGGACGCTAGGCACCGGATCGCTGGCGATTCTGTTCCGCCATATCCTGCCGGTCTGCGTGCCCGAGCTGGCTGTCGTCGCGAGCAGCTCCTTCGGCTCGACGCTGCTTCAGGTGTCGGGGCTTTCCTTCCTCGGCCTCGGCATCCAGGCCCCTCAAGCGGAGTGGGGAATGATGCTGAGCGAAGCGAGGCAGTCGATGTTTTCGCGGCCGGAGCTCATGCTGGCGCCGGGGCTGATGATTGTCCTTACCGTTTCGGCGGTTAATTTCCTGTCCGATGCGATGCAGCAGGCTGTCGATCCGCAAGCGGGCTCGTCCAAGCGCCATCAGCCGGAAAGGGCCGAGGCGGCTCTGATCGGAAGGGAGGTCGCATGAACATGGATGTGCTGGAGGTGAGCCGGCTCAGTATCGCGCATGCCGGATCCGGCGCGGCGATTGTGCCGGAGCTGTCCTTCTGTGTGAAGGAAAAAAGCTGCCTGGCGATCGTCGGGGAAAGCGGCAGCGGCAAGTCGATCGTCTGCAAGGCGATCATGAGGCTGAACGGTCCGGCGCTGCGGCAGAGCGGCAGCATCCGGTTCAAGGGCACGGAGCTGACGGAGCTGTCCGACGACCGGATCCGCGGGCTGCGGGGTGCGCAGATCGGCATGATTCTGCAGAACGGCATGCGTGCTTTCGATCCAGGACTGAGGCTTGGCAAGCAGCTGCATTCGGTGCTGAAGGCTCATTTCGGGTGGAGCCGCGAGCAGAGCAGAGAGCGGTTGTCGGAGGCGATGGAGCTGCTGCTGCTGCAAAGTCCAACGGCGGTGCTGAATCGATATCCGCATGAGCTGTCCGGCGGCATGCTGCAGCGGCTCATGATCGCGCTGACGCTCGTGCTCCAGCCGGAGCTCGTTATCGCCGATGAGCCGACGACCGCGCTGGATGCGGCCTCCCGCCAGGAAGCCATCGGCCAGCTGATTTCGCTGCGCAGGCAGGCCGGTTGCTCCATGATCCTGATCTCGCATGATTTGTCCGCCGTGGAGCGGATTGCCGACGAGGTGCTTGTCCTGCGCGGCGGCATGGCGGTGGAGCGGGGGACGGCCGCAGAGCTGCTGACTTCGCCGAGGCATGCCTATACCCGCCATCTCGTGGAGTCGAAGCATGCCTTGAGCGGCCGCTTCGTTCAAGCGCTGGGAGGACGAACACATGCTGAGCGTTGAAAAGATCGCCAAGTCGTACTCCAGTAACGGTTGGCGAGGTCCAGGCAGGCATTTGGTGCTGAAGGAGGTGTCGCTTGAGTGCCGGCCGGGTGAATGTGTCGGCATCATCGGAGCGAGCGGCAGCGGCAAGTCGACGCTCGGACGCCTCATTCTCGGATTGGAGCAACCGGACGCAGGCTCGGTCCGGATCGACGGAGAGGAGCTGGGACGCCGGTCGCGCCGAGGCGCGGTTAGCGCGGTGTTTCAAGACTACCGCTCGTCGATCCACCCGTTCTTCACGGTCCGCCAGGCGCTGCAGGAGGCGCTGGGAGGAAGCCGGCGCTCAGGCGATTCCAAGCGGGGAAGCAGCCGCAAGCTGGAGACCGCGCTGGAGCAGGTCGGATTGGACGTCTCTTATCTGGAGCGTTATCCCCATGAGCTGTCGGGCGGCCAGGCGCAGCGGATCGGCCTGGCGCGGGCGCTGCTGACCGGAGCCCGCTGGATTGTGCTCGATGAAGCGGTCAGCTCGCTGGATGCGCCCGTGCAGGTGCAGGTGCTGGAGCTGCTGCGGGAGGCTCGCGGCACCTACGGAACCGGCTATCTGTTCATCACGCATGATCTGGAGGCTGCGGCTTACCTGTGCGATCGGATCGCCGTGCTGCATGAAGGACGCATCATCGAGACAATCGAGACGGAACGGCTCGGCGAGCTGAGAACTCCATACGCGCGCGAGCTGCTCGATAAGTTCCGGCTCGGCCATGCGCTAGTTCCGCGACAGCATGCGGCCATAACAAAGGAGGAGAGGGGATGAACGGGGCGTTGTCCTGGCCGTTCATGCGGCTTTATCTGCTGACGGCGCTTTATTTTTGCGCCAATGCCATCCTGAATGTCATCATTCCGCTCAAGGGAGGCTCGCTTGGCGCCAGCAATGCGGTGATCGGCATCGTAATGGGCGCCTATCTGTTCACGACGATGCTGCTTCGTCCATGGGCCGGGCACATCATCCGCAAGCAAGGTCCGATCACCGTGCTCCGGGCCATCCTGGCGCTCAATGCGCTCGCGCTCGCCTTGTACGCATTCACGGGCCTGGAGGGATATTTCGCCGCCCGCGTCCTTCAAGGCGTCTGCACGGCCTTCTTTTCCATGGCGCTCCAGCTAGGACTGATCGACGCTCTTCCGGAAGGGGAGCGGTCCCAAGGAATTTCCATGTACTCGCTCTGCGCCACGATGCCCGGCATCGTCGGTCCGCTGCTGGCGATCGGCTTGTGGGAGGCGGACAATCCGGCTCTGCTCGCCATCGTGCTGATCGGTCTGGGCGTGCTCACGGGTGCGGTCGGCTTCACCGCCCGCGTTGGAGAATCGGCCGCACAGGAGGCGAAGCCAGAGACGAAGGACGGAAAGCCCGGCGAGGGAGCTGGCATGCTGCGATGGTTCGGAGAGCTGGTTCGACATCCCCATCTGCTTCGCTGCAGCCTGCTCATGCTCGGGGCGTCGGTCATATTCGGCGCGGCGACGACCTTCATCCCGCTGTATGCGGCGAAGGTGAGCGGCGCCAGCGCCGCCGTGTACCTCATGCTGCAGGCCGGCACGGTGGTCGCCGCCCGCTTCTGGCTGCGCAAGCGGATACCGTCCGATGGAGAGTGGCATCCCGTGTTCATGCGCCTGATCCTGCTCAGTCTGGCGGCTGCGGCGCTTTGCGTCGGCCTGGCGGCTTACGGGGGCGGCGCGCTATTTTACGCAGGCGCGTTCCTGATGGGCATCGCGCAGGCGATGGTATATCCGACGCTCACAACGTATTTGAGCTTCATCCTGCCGAAGGACAGCCGCAACATTCTCATGGGGCTGTTCATCGCCATGGCCGATCTTGGTGTCTCTCTAGGTGCAATCGCCATGGGTCCGGTCGCGGATCTGACCTCTTATTCGGCGATGTATCTGTTCTGCGCCGCCCTCGGCGCCTCGCTGCTGCTCGTATCGGCGCACGAGGCGAGAAGCCGCAGGTCAAGTTCGCTCCCGGCCTGACCGAGCTGTTTAAGGATGAAGGACAGCCATCACGCTCTCTTGCTTAGAAAACCTAAGCGGAGAGCTCTTTCTGATTTTAATCCAAACCGAGATTTGAAGGCTTCCAGGTGATTCACGATCATGCATACGACTGCTAGGCTGACCGCTATTCACGGTTGAGATGGCCTTATGCAGCTGACAGGCCGTTCGATACGATGGAGTTAGGCTGCACGACAGCTTAGGCCTTTTTCGTAGTACCGGGCTTAGGCTTGTCCGGTGGGATTATAGCGGAATCCGCTCCTAGGGCAACAGCAATACGGCGGATCTCTTGATATATGCAAGCCGTTGTTTTATATTGACATTACAGAAGGTCAAAAATAAAAGAGGGGAACGGACGAGATGACTCCACGCACGAAGGAACAGAACGAAGAAATTCGGCTGCGTCGTCTGACGCAAATAAGGAAAGCCGCTGCCGACGTTTTTTTGACGAAAGGACCCCTGTTGGAAATCCGGGATGTGGCTCAGCAAGCGGGACTCGGCTACGGCACGGTATACCATTATTACACCAATAAGGGGGATCTGCTCCATGACCTGCTCTGGGACGCGATGGAACGCGCGGCGGGATGGCTCGACGGCTCAGTGGAGGCTCGATTGGAGAACCGACCGGAAGCCATGCTGAAGATCCCGCTGGAAGCGCGCGCTTCAGCTTCTGGGGAGGCGCCGGGGGCAAGACATCTGAGCATAGCTGAGGTGGACACCGGCAGCCATGCTGCCGCGGGCTCCAAAAGCAGAAGCCGCGAAGCGGCCGCTGCCGAGGAGCTTGGCCCCGTCGCCGCTGCCGGAATGCGGCTGCTGCAGCTTTGGGCGGAGGACCGGGCCTTGTACCTGCTGTATAAGCAGGCCGGCGAGGAATTTACCGCGCTGCCCGATGCGCGCTCGGCCGCGCTCGCGGCCGCCTTCCGACGCGATGTGCTCGTACCGCTCGCCGCGCTTATGGACAGCGGGCTTGAAACGGACGGGGCAGCCGCTTCCGGCGGTGCTGCAGCGGAGCCGCCATACCGCCTGCATCGCGCGGAGATGCTGCTGTCCGCCTTGGTCGGCTGCGCCTCTCTTTCGCTTCGCCGCGGCAAACTTGGCGAAGAAGCGAGAGATATCGTCGGGTTTTTAAACTTATAGGCTGGATAGGGAGGGAATGAGCCCGGATGATCGTGATAAAGTCGCCTAGGGAAATCGAAGAAATGAAGACAGCGGGCCAAATCGTTGCGGACTGCCACCGCGAGGCGGCTAAAATAATTGAGCCTGGAATCACCACACGCGAAATCAATGACTTTGTTGCCCGGCATATGACCAAGCTTGGCGGCAAGCAGTTCACGAAAGGCTACAACGGTTTTCCCGCCGAAACCTGCACTTCGCTCAACGATGTCGTAGCCCACGGCATCCCTTCGAAGCGGGCGCTTAAGGACGGGGACTTGCTGAAGCTCGACATCGTCGTGGAATACGGCGGATGGTTCGGCGATTCTTGCTGGTGTTATGCGGTGGGCACTGTGCGGCCGGAGGCGAGCAGGTTGATGAAGGTGGCGAAGGAATGCTTGGAGCTGGGAATCGCCCGGGCTCTCCCCGGAGGCCGGCTCGGCGACATCACGTCGGCGATCCAGCAGCATGCGGAGTCGAACGGGTATTCGCTCGTACGCGATCTTCTGGCGCACGGAATCGGGCGCAGCCTGCACGAGGAGCCGAATTACGAGCATATCGGCGTAGCCGGCAAAGGCATTCGGTTGAAGGAAGGCATGGTGTTTACGATTGAGCCGATGGTCAACGAAGGCACGTTCCGCATCGCCATCGATGACGACCAGTGGACGGCGAGGACGGCCGACGGCAAGCTGTCGGCGCAATATGAGCATACGATCGCCATCACTTCGGACGGACCGCTGATATTAACGGCTCAGTAAAAAAAGCCCTGTCTTGAATTTAAGATGGGGCGCAGGGAAAAGGATGCTCATTGCTTTCTGTCGGTTGCCAGACTTGCCTTATGGCTTATGTTCTGCCTGCCGGCGGAATGCTTTGCGGATTATTGAAAACGTTGCCTGGATCGTATTTCGCCTTCACTCTCCTCAGACGAGGATAGTTTGCCCCATAGTATACCGGCCCGGAATTTTTGATCCCATGATCCGGAACGTTAATGTAGGAGCCTACGATATAAGGCTGCAGCTTCTTGCGCAATCCGCGTGCCAGAGCAATATTTTTGGCCGCATCGGACTTTTTGACCCAGGAGCTGTTCCACTCGACCTAAAACTTCGCTTTCCGCCAGTAGAACGCCGTAGATCTAGGAGCTACGCGAATTGCGGCTCCACCCCAATTGAGAAAGAAAAATCCTGCGAATTGCCCCTCAACCTGCTCCAAAAACTTCCGCATGGACATGATCGCTTTATCCGGGAAAGGATGCCGGCCGAAGCCGCTGGAGAACTGGTGATGCGATATACCGTAGCCTTCTCCGGTGCGGAATGGACTTTGAATTTGTACCTGGTGTATACGCCGAAGTTTCCGCCGCCGCCGCCTTTGGAAGCCCACAGGAGATCGGAATTGCGCTTTTTGTTGGCGCGGATGACCCTGCCCTTTGCGTCCACCATTTCAAGCCCGATCAGATTGTCTCTGACGAGGCCGACAGTCCGCTGCAAAGGTCCTATTCCTCCGCCGAGTGTGATTCCGCCAATCCCCACCGTCGGACTGTCTCCAAATGGAGCGATATAGCCTAGCGGCGCAAGCGTTTTAGCGATTCTCCCCACTGTATTGCCTGATCCTACAATCACGCTGCTCTTTTTTTTATCGAGCGAATCTTCCTCATTTTGCTTACATCGATGACAATACCGCCGTTGACCTGCGAGAGATTGACCTCCAAGGAGTGCCTTCCGCCTCTCGGACGGATGGGAACCTTGTTTTCGTTGGCCCATTTGATGGCATTAGCCACATCCTGCGTTCTTTTCGTAATAACAAACACTTTAGGAAATCGGTCTGTATGGGGATCTCAATTTTTACGCGCTACCTCGTACCCGGGATCGTCCTTAAAGATCACTTGTCCGGTAAGTTTCGTTTTGGATCTCACTTATGCCCAGCTCCATCTGCTCCTATGATGGCATTGCTTGAACCCTTACTATCCTATGAAGGACATCTCCTCTAGGGAGTGGGCTGCTGGCAGGGGGAGGGATAGATAGCCATATTAAATATTGGAGAGGCTGGACGGCATAGCCGAGACAGTTGAGATTTTTGCTCAAAGGCCGTTGACATTCTTGCTACTGCGTGATACTTTGTAGTGGTAGTAAGTGACACTTGATACCAGTCGTACAGAATAGCAAAGGGTGATTATGCTGGAAAATTTGACGGAAATGCTTAAAGGGGTCCCGCCAACATTTTAACGAAAATATACGCTAAGCCTTCGGATGTGACCGGCTTAACGTTTTTTCTTACTCTAAGCTCAAAAGTCCGGGTTACACCGCCCGGACTTTTGATCATTCAACTTCCTGTTGTTTCAGCGGTCGTAATGAATTCAGAGACGTATTCTGCCTGAAATTGAACTTATATTCGCCTAAAAAATTGATGTGCTCCCATCCAAGGGGAGATATGTGGTTTAGTAGTTCTTCCTGAAGCTTACCTTGCTTTTTACGGTGTTCAGTTGCTTGCTGGAGATAGACGGTATTCCAAACACTAATTGCATTGATGATAATGTTCAATGCACTCGCCCGTTGGAGTTGATCTTGTAGTGCACGTTCTCGCAACTCGCCATGTTTGCCGAAGAAGATCGCTCTGGCTAATGCGTTCATGGCTTCCCCTTTGTTCAATCCCCGATGGATTTTTCGTCGCAGCGCTTCGCTCGAAAGGTAATCCAGGATGAAGATTGTTTTCTCGATACGCCCCATTTCCCGCAGCGCGGTAGCTAAACTGTTTTGTCTTGCATAGGAACCGATTTTCCCCATAATAAGTGATGCCGAAACGGTGCCTTCCTGGATGGAGTGAGCCAGCCGGAGTACATCGTCGTAGTTCTCTTGAATGATCTTTGTATTAATCTGTCCGCGAAGGAGCTTCTCCAATTTAGGAAAGTCGGAAGGTTTCCCCATAGCGTAGAGCTTGGAATCAGCCAAGTCACGTAAGCGCGGCGCAAAGCGGAATCCGAGCAAATGCGTTAAACCAAAGACTTGATCGGTGTAACCGGCTGTATCCGTATAATGCTCCTCGATGGCCAAATCCGTTTCATGGTGGAGCAAACCGTCGATGACGTGTACGGCATCCCGAGCGTTCGTATTGATGACTTTCGTGTAGAAAGTGGAAAATTGGTCGCTCACGAATCGATAAATCGTAGCTCCTTTTCCGGTTCCGTAATGGGGATTCGCATCAGCGTGAAGTGCCGAAACTCCAATCTGGACGCGCATACCATCAGATGATGAGGTCGTCCCGTTCCCCCAATATGAGGGCAGCACCAACTTGTGATGAAAATTAACAAGAACAGCCTGCGCTTTATTCATCGCGTCTTCGTACAGCCGCCATTGTGTTGTATTAGCCATTTGCCGATATGAAATGCTCGGCGTAGCTTCAGCCATCTTTGTAAGCCCAACGTTTGTCCCCATTGCCATAAGGGTAGCCATAAGGATTGTCGTTTCTTCCTCGTTCGGAGCGCGATTACTGGAAGCGTGAATAAACTGCTCATGAAAATTCGTCCAGTTGGCTACCTCCATGAGCAGATCCGTTAGCTTGATTCGTGGCAGCAGATCATAGAGGGAAAGGCTGAAATTCCGGGATTCATCGGGAACATCTTTCTCCAATCGCTCAATGTGCAATTTTCCGTTCTCAAAATTAACGCCGTCCAGCTCATCGATGTGATCCGAAACCCAGTTTAATCTTTGAAGAAGTGATTCAGTCCGTTCTTCAAGATACTCCTTTGCAGACAAGTCGACGGCAAGCTTTGTCGCGTTAGGATCGATACCATTCCAATCAGCTTTCGGCACAAGGTATTCCTCGAAATCCTTGTGCTGACGGCTTCCGACAATGGATACATCCCCAGAACGAACGTAATTCCGCAACTCTGTAAGGACAGCCATTTCGTAGTAATGGCGGTTGATCGTTCCATCATCGTCGTAGACGTGCTTTTGCCAGCGATTCGAAACGAAGTTCAATGGTGCGCCTTCCGGAACCTTTCTCTTTCCGGTTTCATTCATATCGCGGATGATATCGACCGCCTTCATAAGCGGCTCTGCCGACTTGGTTGACCGAAATTCCAACGATTTTAACAGCGTTGGCGTGTATTTCCGGAGCGCATAGAATTTCTTTTCAAGTAAATCCAAATAGTCGTAATCTACTGGACGTGCCAGCCGTTTAGCTTCCTCCACAGATGCGATGATCTGATCCCACGGCATGACGGCATCAAGCGCTACAAAGGGATCAGTGCCTTCGCTTCGGGCTTTAATAAGAGCGGCTCCAAGATCGGCAAAATGAACAACCTTTTCGTTGATTGATTTACCATTTTGTTTTTGAAGTTCCTCTTGGGCTTTTCTCCCTTTTGAAAGCAGGATCATGATCTGCCGGTCGTGAATCTCGAAAGACAAGTCTGTCAAATCCTGAATCAATTCCAATAGGTACGCTACTAAAATCGCGTACTTTTTCGGATCATTAAAGCGGCGGAAGGAATGAGGTTCGTAACGTGAACCGATTTTAGAAAGCTGCCGCAGCCGGTTCGGATGAATGCCTTTCGTATCGACTTGCAGTTGCAAGTCCCGTATGTATTCGAGCTTTTCAATAACCTTCAAAAAGGAATCCGGAGAGCTGGTTCCTGGAATTTCCCTTAGCCATGCCAAGTAGGTTTTGTTGCTTTCCGGCATGGCGGTTAAGACGCGATCCAGCTTAGCAATTTGTAATTCTGTCAGTGAACTGCTAAGCAGCTTGAATATTTTTTCTTCTGTCCGTTTGCGAGTTTCCCAAACTGCTCTTTCAATTGTGGCCATTGAGGGTAATATGATTTTACGCTTACGTAAGTCTTCGAGCGCAAGCTGAATCAGGTGTAAGGGATTTCCATTTGCCATTGCATGGCTAAAAAGATGCTTGCACAAAGAACGATACTCACTCAATGTAAAGGTCTGGTAGCCATACTCCTTTCGGATTTCCTCTAGATGCTCATATTTCGTAGCTTCCCGTTCGCCGTAAGCTGAAAAAGAATCCACATCGGCATTGATTTGCTTTGCAATATAACGAAGAACTTGAACCGGCACTTCCTTTATATCAGAAAGCGTCCATCCGAGATAACGAAGTACGCACAGCTGCACGGCAAAGCCAAGTCTATTATAATCTCTTCGCCGCTGCTGGATGATTTCAAGATCATGCTGCGTAAATGTGAAATGAGTGCCCAATTCCCATTCGCCGAGATCAGGCGGTATCTGCAAATATTGCAGCCGTTCCTCCAGAGTCAGCAGTTCCCTTACTCTCGCGTACATCGTACTTCATCCCCCTATTGCCAAGCTATTTTTTCGACTTCCGCTTGCAGATCTGCACGGGTTGCCTTTACGTAAATCATCGTTGTGTCCAGACTATCGTGTCCCATAATTTGCGCCAAACGGTGCAACGGTGTGTTTTCTGCCATCACATAGCCGAACCGGTGACGTAGATCGTGGGCGCTCAATCCTTCAAGCCGGGCCGCTTTCATATATTTTTGAATCAAATGTCGTAAAGCGCGTTCGGTTAATCGATCACCGGTCTTCTCCGATGGAAATAGATAAGGACTGTCCGGAGGGAGTTCTGCCAGATATTTTTCTATAGCAGCTCTACACGTAGCGTTCAAAGGGACTTCCCGCTGTTTATTCCGTTTTCCGGATCGAACCGTAAGCTGACCGCTGCGTTTACCGATTTGAATATCTCCGGGAACCAAGTCACACACTTCCATTGTTCGTAAGCCCGTGTGAAACATCACGATTAGAATCGTCTGATCCCGAAGAGAACCGCCATGCTCGGCCGCAGCAACCAAAGCAGCTTCTTCTTTGTCTGTCATCTGCCTGGGGCTGATCTTTTCTTCAGGAACCAATTTAACCGGCTTCGAAGGGTCGCGGCGAATCCTGGATTCCGACACGGCCCACTCGAAAAAACGTTTTAAGGTTATAAGCCGCCGGTTAATGGTTGTCGGTTTCAATTCCATTACTTTTTGAGCAGTTTCCCGATATCGCGTTAATGTTGGAGTAGCCACATCTTCAATTCGAAATATAATCTCTTCCTCTTGGTGGTCGGCGGTCTCAAACCAGCCGATGAAATGTTTTAGGTCGCTTGCATACTCTTTTAGTGTTTTGGGATTCAAATCTTCGTGGGTGGTGAGAGCGTGAATGAAGTCCTGAATCGTCTGCTCGCCCTTTTCCGAAATTCCGGTCGCCTTTCTCATTAGCAAAGCCTCCAAATACTGAATTACATTAGCGGACATGATATTCTTACTTTAAACGAAACATTAGCGGACATCAAGCATATGCTTTGAAAACACTTAATGACCGCTAATCTTGATTAGCGGTCATTAAAAATCTTAAAATAGTTGCAAAATAATCGCAAGCCAAGCGTAGTAACTTATTGTTCTTCCATGTTGTCTTTTCGAAAAGAAGAATAAATGCGTCGAGTTCGAATATCGCTTAGTTATTTGCTTATTTTATTAGGAAGTAGCCCAAAACCAAAATTCCAAGTACGATTCTATAGTAACCAAATGGTTTAAAACTGTTGTTCGGTACATATTTTACGAACTTTGCAATGACTATCCAAGCAACAAAGAAGGCAGTTATAAAGCCAACACCAAGAATTACATATTGCTGTGCGGTCATTGCAACACCGCCTTTTAAAAGGGAATAGCCAGAAGCGGCAATCATTGTTGGTATCGCAAGAAAGAAGGAAAACTCTGTTGAGATTGTGCGCGAAGCTCCAAATAGCATGCCTCCAATAATGGTAGAAGCTGATCTCGAAGTACCTGGTATCATTGAGAGGCATTGTATGACACCAATTAGGAAGGCAGTTTTGAAGGTAAGGTCTTCTAATGAATTAATGCTGCTTTTTCTCTTTTTGTTTTCAATGTAAATTAAAACAAATCCCCCAATGACCAAGGCTATTGCAACTGTTGTAGGATTAAATAACGATTCTTCAACCTTTTTACCAAAGATTGCACCAATAAGTAAAGCCGGAAAAACTCCAACAACCGTTTTAAACCACAGCATCCATATTTGCTTCTTTTCTATTGCTGTCTTCTTACTTCCGAAAGGGAAGAGCTTGTTTCGAAAATAAACGATGACAGCGAGGATCGCACCTAATTGAATAATTACATCAAACATATTAGCAAAACCGCCTGTAAAATTAAAAAACTGGTTCACAATAATTAAGTGACCCGTTGATGATATCGGCAAGAATTCAGAAAGACCTTCAACAATACCCAAAATAATTGCAACAATAATATCGTACATATACATTTTCACCATCCAAATCGATAATTTTAATTGTGTTTAAGGGTTCAATCTAGTACGTAACTGAACCTAATAGTTTGCCTGGGATTTGTATTAACCAATTCTAGCCTATCGTTCTCTCCGAAGCTGTCACCAATTGTAATCTCGTAAGTATAAGTTCCCCCTATATCCAAATCAAAATGGGCTTGCCTATTGTTATTGGGCGGCAATGACCATGTTGCTCCATCCGGATTATATGAACAAAGGTTAAGTCTCGCTTTACCGTTACTTATCATTATCCTATAAGTGTGAACCCCTTTGGGATTCGGTAATAGGGCACTCGACACTCCAGCCTTGAATTGCCCAGATAACTCGTGTGCTCCTTCATTGTTATCGCAAACAATGACTCGCAGGAATCTTTTGTGCAAAAAAACCATTCCCGACACAATCAGGACGATTATCATCATAGACAAGACGGCGACCATTATCCATTCCTCCTCGTTTCATTAGCCTTTTTTATCTTAATGGATGCTAATGTTGAGTTCTCGGGAATTAAATGAAGTTTAGACTTCGATACACCGATTTGCTGGGAAGTATAGATTCCGGTATGTCCTGAAAACATGTAGCTGATGATACATGCCATAAACATATATAGCGCACTTTCAGCCCCAAAGAGCTCTATTCCCATGATAAAGCAAGCAATAGGTGTATTTGTTGCGCCGCTGAATACAGCAATAAGTCCCAAGCCAGCTAAAAAGGGTGCTGAAATATGCAAAATGCTTGCAAGAGAATTGCCAAGCGTACCACCAATTACAAATAGGGGGGTCACTTCGCCACCTTGATAACCAGCTCCAAGAGTCAGGGCTGTAAATAAAGTTTTCCAAAGGAAAGCTAAATGAGCAACTGGGTGTTCAAAGGATTCCTGGAGCAATGGGATACCCAATCCAAGATAGTCTCTCGTGCCAAATATATAGACGAGAACGATAATAATAACCCCGCCTACGAAAGTCTTAATTACAGGATTTTTAAATAGTTTTGCGAACATTTTTTTCAACCAATGAGTTAGTTCGCTAAACAAAATGCTTGCTAATCCAAACAGAACTGAAGCGATAACTACTTTAATTACAACCATTGCCGTAAGGCTTGGTATCTCGCCCATATGGTAATGGATGTGATGTATGCCCCATGCGGTTGTCACCAAGTTCCCAACGAAGCTGGCGATAAAGCAAGGGATTATTGCTTGATAACGAACAAGTCCTATTGCAATAACCTCGATGCCAAAAATCGTTCCTGCTAACGGGGTTCCAAATACGGAACCAAATCCACTGCTGATTCCACACATTAAAAGTATTTTACGATCAGTTTCATCTACCCTGAAAACCTTACCAATCAGTTCCGAGAAACTCCCACCCATTTGGACTGCTGTTCCTTCTCTCCCAGCTGAACCCCCGAAAAGATGGGTCAGGAAAGTTCCAAGCAGGACTAGCGGTGCCATTCTGAAAGGAATCGTTTCCTGCCCTTGTTGAATTTGTTCCAAAATAAGATTGTTTCCTTTTCCGGCATTCTTGCCGTATTTCGAGTACAAAAAACTCATTAACGCCCCCCCAAAGGGAAGTAAGAACAGCAGCCACGGATAATTCAAGCGTTGTTCTGTGGCAAAATCCAGACTCGCTAGGAATAATGCTGAAGCAGACCCTGAGAGTATCCCTACAATCCCACCGTAGAGAATCCATTTTAGCAATGACCCAAGTAAAGCAATGTGCATGAACTTTTCGGCATAAAGATACGCCTTAGAGTGACTTTTATTCAACTCCAATTCCTCTCCTATCGTCATTTTTGAATGTGATTAAGGGTAAAAAAATAGACTCCTACCAATGCAAAAAACACATTGGTAGGAGTCATTAGCCCGAAGGCGGTTAATGGCGAACTCCATCGCCTTATTCACATTTTTCTTATTTTAGAACAATCCATACTTGTTAGTCAATGTTTTTTTGCGTGATACAGGGGATAGAGTATTATAATGTGAATATAAAAAGCTATAAGGCATCATAACCTTGCAGTTGGGTGGCGAAAGAGTGAATAAGAATGCTTACTTGATTTCATTGATTACATTGGCAATTCCAGCCATCATCGAAAATTCCCTACAAAGTTTGGTCGGATTTGTAGATACTTTGTTCATCTCCAAGTTAGGGATTAATGAAGTCGCCTCTGTCGGGATCGCCAACAACATAATTCAAATTTACTTTGCCGTTTTCATGGCGATTTCAACCGCATCAACAATTTATATCAGTCGATACACGGGGGCAAAAGAACCTGAGAAAGTGAAACACACGATTACTCACTCTCTCATTCTTACAATAATTGTAGGGCTTTTGTTTGGATTGGTTTCTTGGCTATTTGCCGAAAATTTATTAAAGCTATTGGGCGCTAGTAATGAGGTATTAAGCCAAGGGGTTCTATATTTTCGAATTGTCACTACCCCCTCATTACTTATTTCACTTATGTATACCTTAGGGGCGATACTTCGGGGTACGGGAGATACAAAGTCCCCCATGCGAGTGGGAATTATCATGAATGTGATGCATATCGTTTTGGATTATGTGCTTATCTTTGGTGTCTTTTTTGATGGGTTCGGCATTGCAGGAGCTGGAGCAGCCACAGTAGTGGCAAGATTGATTGGAGTCATTTTATTATTTCGATCACTAATCAGTAAGCAACTGATAACCAAAGTGTTTAGTTACTGGAAAATGAATATAAGCGTATTTAAAGGTTTATTAAACCTCGGCTTGCCTACGGGCTTTGAACGCTTATTTATGCGAGTAGGGCAAGTGATTTATTTCGGGATGATTCTTCGAATGGGAACGGAGGTCTATGCTGCCCATACGATCACAGGCAACCTTACGATTTTTGCTACTATTGTCGGAACCGGGTTGGGTGTTGCAACGACGACCCTTATAGGTAAGAGCCTGGGAGCCAACGACAGCGATAGCGCAAAAAAATACGCGAAAGTCTCTATTATCATCACTTCTGTCAGTATGTCTATAATAAGCCTCATTATGTTTGCGACCTCTCCTTGGATCGCGCCAATTTTTACAACTAACGCAACTGTAACTAGCCTTATTATTATTGCTCTTGGGATCGACACTCTCGTTCAGCCAGCGATTGGGACAGTTTCTGCCTATACCTCCATTCTTCAAGCTGGTGGAGACACCAAATTTCCAATGTATTCGACCGCCATTGGGATTTGGGCAATTCGGACTGTTGGCGTTTATGTCTTCGGTATTCATTTTGGTCTAGGGATTGTTGGGGTTAGAATTGCGATTGCGATAGACAATTACCTAAGGGCTGGCTTTCTATATTATCGCTATCGTTCAAACAAATGGATAAAAAAATTAACATAGGGGGTTAAATGCGTAATAGGAAGTGTCTCATCTCCCAATTATACTATCCGCTTAAGATCAAAAGCTTAGCGTATATTTTCGTTAAAATGTTGGCGGGACCCCTTAAAGGAGCGCTTGAGGGCTGTGTTCTTGAAATTATAAGCCGCCAGGAAACCTACGGGTACGAAATTACGCGGCGGCTGAATGCCCTCGGATTTGCAGATGTTGTGGAGGGGACGGTGTATACCATCCTGATCCGGCTTGAGAAGAACAAGCTGGTGGAAATCACCAAGAAGCCATCGGACATGGGGCCGCCACGGAAGTTTTTCGCAATCAACGACGCCGGGCGCGAGGAGCTGCGGAAGTTCTGGGAGAAATGGGAGTTCGTATCTTCAAAAATCAATGAGTTGAAGGAGAACAAACAATGAACTTTTGGGAAAAAATCACGGGCAGCGACATGACGAAAGAAATGAAGGCTTTTGAATCGCGTGTTAAAAAGCTGCCGGCTGATTATCAAGAGGCATGGGAGCAAATCAATGCTTATCTTTGGCCAAATTCAGATTTCACCGGCCGCAACCTCATGCCCATTTTTGACGGCGTGCTCGGCTTGCTCGAAGAAACGGCGGGAAACGGTCAAAGTGTCCAGGAGGTTTTGGGCGACGATATCAAAGGCTTCTGTTCGGCGCTGGCCGGCGAAGAAGGAGCGAAGTCCCATCAAGACAAGTGGCGCGAGCAGCTCAATGCTGCTGTCGCAAAAAAAATAGGCAAATTAGGGGGATGATTATGAGCATACAAGACATCATCAAAGGCAAAAAAGAGTGGCGTGCGCATAAGGCGCGTGTCAAAGCGCTCCCGCCGGATTATCAGATTGTATACAAAGAGATTGAGAACTATTACTTCAAGGTCGGCCCGATCGAGCTGACCGTGGGGACGGGTTTGCTCTCGGGGATTGTCGACCTGTTTGAAGAGGGGGCCGCCTTGGGGAAAGGCGTGCTTGAGGTGACAGGCAGGGATGTAGCGGCATTCTGCGACGAATTGATCAAGGGTTCTAAAACGTACGCGGACATCTATCAAGAATCTGTTGCTCTAGAGGTCAACAAGGCGATGAAAAAAATGGCCGAAAACAAAAATAAACGGGGGGATCGGGATGGGAAAAGCAATTGAAGTGAAGGGTCTGCGCATGTCCTTCAAGGACAGGGAAGTCCTGAAGGGCGTCGATCTGGAAGTGAAGCGCGGGGAGATATTCGCCTTGCTTGGCTCCAACGGCGCGGGCAAAACGACCATTGTCAATATCCTTACTACGCTTCAACGGCAGGACGGAGGCATCGCCACCGTAAACGGATTCGACGTCGCGTCAAAACCTCAGCATGTGCGGCATGCGATCAGTCTTACCGGGCAATTTGCCGCCGTTGACGAGATATTGACCGGACGGGAAAATGTGATCCTGATTGCCAAGCTGCGCCATCTGGATCATCCAAGTCAAATTGCGGACGATTTGCTGAACCGTTTCGGCTTAATGGACGCGGCGGACCGCAAGCCGTCCACTTATTCGGGCGGCATGCGCCGCAGGCTGGACATCGCCTTGAGCCTTGTGGGCAAACCGCGGATCATTTTCCTCGACGAGCCGACAACCGGCCTTGACCCCGAGGCGCGCATCGAGGTTTGGAAGATTGTAAAAGAGCTTGCCGACGGCGGAACGACGGTATTCCTGACCACTCAGTATTTAGAGGAAGCCGAGCAGCTTGCGGACCGAATGGCCATTCTGCACGAGGGCAGGATCATCGCCAGCGGCACGCTCGCGGAACTGAAACAGCTGTTCCCGAAGACGCAGGTGGAGTACGTTGAAAAACAGCCGACCTTGGAGGAAATATTCCTCGCCATCATCGGCAAGAAGGAGGCCATCTGATGGAAACGGAAAAAACTTATTTTTTCAGCGACGTGAGCGTGATGATCGGACGCTCCATGCGTCATATTTTCCGCAGCATGGACACGATCTTCACCGTCTGCATCACTCCGATCGCCATGATGCTGCTCTTCGTCTATGTGTTCGGCGGCGCGATCGAGACCGGTACGGACAACTATGTAAATTATCTGTTGCCCGGCATATTGCTTATGGCTATCGCCACCGGAGTGGCCTATGTGGCTTACCGCCTGTTCATGGATAAGCAGCGGGGCATCATCGAGCGGTTCCGCTCGATGCCGATCGAACGTTCCGCCTTGCTGTGGGGGCATGTGCTGACCTCGGTGGTATCCAACGTCATGACTATTATCATCATCATTCTCGTCGCGCTCATGATGGGCTTCCGCTCGTCGGCAGGGATACTGTCGTGGCTTGCGGTTGCCGGCATCCTCGTACTGTTTACGCTGGCTCTGACCTGGATCGCGGCCATTGCCGGACTGTCCGCCAAGACGATGGAAGGTGCAAGCGCCTTTTCCTATCCGTTGATTTTTCTGCCCTTTATCAGCTCGGCCTTTGTCCCTACCGATACGATGCCGGCGGCTGTACGCGCCTTTGCCGAAAATCAGCCAGTGACGTCTATCGTTGAAGCCATACGTGCACTATTGTCCAATCAACCGGCGGGCAACGATATCTGGGTCGCTTTAGCGTGGTGCTTAGGAATCATGATCGTCGCTTATCTGTTTGCGGTGCGGGCTTACAAACGGAATGCCGCTTAATGTCAGCGTAAGTCGCGATTATCCAAAAAAAGGGTTGACATCAAAATGTCCTCTTGTAAATGAAAAGCTATCGTTCATTTACAAGAGGGGGGGGGCTTTTCCTTCCTTATAACCGTCCTATGGCTGCAGCAGCCATCGATGCATGTCAGGAAACAGCACGCTCCATGTGGACTCGTGATGGGTTCCGCCAGGAATAAAGTCGAATCGGATTTGCTCTTCCGGAACCCCCGATGAGATCAAGGTCTGGCAGGTCAACGCGACATGCTCGCGAGCAGCCCGATTGAAATCGGGATTGTCGGTTTCCAGCTCTCCAATGCTTAGATAGACGCGAAGCGCAGGGGAGAGATCCGACTCTTCAATCAGTTGGATGATTCCGCCACTGTCGTGCCACATGACAAAGGAAACCCCGCCTACACGGCCAAACTGATCCGGATAGCGAATAGCCGCATACAACGAGATGTAAGCGCCAAACGAACTTCCGGCAATAATGGTATGCTCCGCTTCAGGGAGAGTCCGGTAGTGGCTGTCGATATAGGGTTTAAGTGTTTTCGCCAGGAAATCCGCATACGCCTCGCCTTTGCCTCCGAACTTATACTCCGCATTGGTTGTAAAATTATATTCATGGTTGCGTTGATCACCCCCATGATCGATAGCGACCACGATCACCTCCAGCGCTGGATCCTCCAGTGCCATCTGTTCCAGTGCCTCGTCGACACCCCATTCGCTTCCCCAGGACGTCGCTTGATCAAACATGTTTTGGCCATCTTGCATGTAGTAGACCGGGTAGCTTCGATTGCTTTCATTATAACTCCTCGGCAAATAAACCCAAATCCTACGCTCCGACTCCAACTGAGGAATCGGGAATGACTCGTATATGTTTACATCGCCCGTGATGGTGTGAGCGGCCTCGTCTGTAAAAACTTCTCGCCAAGGCACAGCACTGATGATCATTGAAAGAGCCTCCAAGTCTATGCATTCACTAAAATCTGATCGAGCTGCGCCTATAAATGCAATGGATGTTCTACCTGACGTAAGATTGCTTATTCTTATTGTGCAGGGATAAAGACTGAATGGACAAACTGTAAGAACTCCTTTTAGAGGCCCAAGCAAGAAGGGAAGTCGAAAATGAACCTTGAGATTCAGAACTAATATGGCTGAAGTGAGATCGGCTGCATTGGATGGGACTTTGTTGATTCTTGATGGTCCAAATGCGATCAGAATTACCAATGACTTGAAGCGTTGCCGGCTCTGTCGGTACCTGCAGCCGATGATTGAAGTAACAGGACACGTTAGTTAAATAAAGGAAACTGACGAGGTTGCCAAGAAATATATGGAAGCCTCGTTAAGAGCAGATTAATGGAATATGTAATCAAAAAATAGAAGGTGATAAACAAGTGAACATTGAAGGTGACTGGCTCGGACAGGCGGCGTTAAAGGTGAAACGCTGGCCTAAAGATACCATAGCGGCGGGTCGTCGTCATACCGTTGGGCTTAAATCTGACGGAACGGTGACGGCTGTGGGTGATAATAAATATGGCCAATGTGATGTGAGCGACTGGCGCGATATTGTGGCGGTCGCGGCTGGTAATGTTCATATGGCGACGAACACGGGTAATGCTCATACAATCGGTCTTAAATCTGACAGTACTGTGGCGGCTGTGGGTTGGAATAAGCATGGCCAATGCGATGTAAACGACTGGTGTGATATTGTAGCGGTTGCGGCGGGTTGGCGTCGTACCATTGGGCTTAAATCGGCTGGGACGGTAGTAGCAGTGGGTCGAAATAATGAAGGTGAATGCAATGTAAGCGGCTGGCATGATATTGTGGCAGTCGCGGCGGGTGACTGGCATACCATCGGTCTTAAAATGGACGGCACGGTGACGGCTGTGGGTAATAATCGGTATCGCCAATGCAATGTAAGCGGCTGGTGCGATATTGTGTCGGTCGCGGCGGGTTATCTTCATACCATCGGTCTTAAATCGGACGGTTCGGTGACGGCTGTGGGTTTGAATAAACATGGCCAATGCGATGTGAGCGTCTGGCGCGGTATTGTGGCGATAGCGGTGGGCAGTAATCACACCATCGGCCTCAAATCGGACGGTACTGTGGCGGCTGTGGGTTGGAATGAGTATGGCCAATGTAATGTAAGTGATTGGCGCGATATTGTGGCGATTGCGGCTGGTTGTGCCCATACAGTCGGTCTAAAATTGGACGGCACGATGATTGCTGTGGGTGATAATGAATATGGCCAATGCGATGTAAGCAGCTGGCGCGGCATTCAACTACCCGGCAATTAGTTTTCAATATTAATAACTTTACGCCATTTTTCAAGCTGCAACTGCTCTATGTTTCGTTAACTAACGGGAAACGCGTGGAATACGGCGAAGTAATGCGGCACGTGATCGCCCACGAAATCCACCGCATCGGTCAATTGTCTATATGGTCACGAGAAATCGGAAAGAAGCCGGTTACTGTAAACTTGATTGGCAGAGGGTTATTCGATATTTAACGTAGCCATATCCTATTGAACTAACGGAGAACTTTAGTTCAGTGATCCAGGAATAGTTTGCCGCCGCTGCTGCTGCTCCTTCTGTCGTTAAGCTAAAGGGCAGGTTGGCGCAACTATAAGCTGAATCTCGGACTGTCCGTTGTTCCAATGGCTCAAACCGAGGAAAAAGATTATTTGATACATTTCAGTTGGTAAATCAAATCACCGATGTATAGGAGGGGTGAAATGGGTAAAAACATTCTATATTTCTTATCCTCCTTATTACTCAGTTTCATTTTATACTTTATAATATCATCAATTGCAAATATATCTACCGATATTCAAAGTGTATATGTTGTAGTCATAATTATATCGATTCAAATTTCCTTACTTACTAGTGTCGTCTTAAGTTCAAAAAGAAAATAGTTATTCAGCCACAGTGTACTTTAACTGTGGCTGTTTTTTTAAAAAGCATCGCTTACGCGATGGCCATCTTTTCTGACGGCAACGAAAAAAAAACAGCGCTCGGCTGGTTAAAACGACGTTGGTGACGCCGGCGGGATGTTCAGCTTCAGGAGCGCGGCTCGGATAGCGCATTTCCATACGGCCATTCTCGACCAGGTACCCGTGATTTTGGAAGATGCTGAATACAGGTACAGACTCAGCTTGCGATCACCGAAGAAGAACTGGATGTAATCATCAATCAACTGCTCACGGAGGTACTCCGCCTCTTGATGCGTCAGCTCCAGCACTCCTGGGAATGAGCGGCATGTGTAGCAGATCTCTTCAGCAGTTTGTGACCGAGGCATCACCCAATCAAAATGAAGTTCTTAAATGAATGTAGCCTGGGGCTTTTCCGGACAATGGAAAAGCCCCTTCCGCCATGTTGCCAGTAGAAGGGGCTACGCTTAACATACTAATCTGACTCACAAATCCAGAACATCGGCTTCTTCAACATTGCCTGGATTGAAGTATGAGTGGGATAGAGTGAGGATTGGTAACTTATTTATTGATGAATCCCAAAACAATTCATATTTTGTGTAACAATATATCTAAATGGCTGATACACAAGGAGTTGAGCTGATTTTTAGACATATGTACAAAATACGAGTTTTGTGAATAACCTTATTAAAATGAGGCTAGACTTCATCTTGTTTAGTGCTTCAATTGATTGCATGCACTGTGTTCCCAATACTCCAATTGGTTTCATGCACATCAGTTTTAATCGTGTCTTTGACTTCCTATAACTCTTCAAAATGCCTGTGATGCGCATGACATGACCAATATCAGACTACGATCCTAAGCGATTCAGCAAATCGCACAAGACCTCGCGGGCATCCCAGATCGCGGCTCGCAAAAAAATGTCTGGAATTGCATTATCGATATTTCATGTGAATATATACTGGACGGAATTTTTTATCATTAAAAAAATAACCGCGCTTGGCGCGGTTTTGTGTTATACCATTGCAATCCGTTCTGGAGTTCGAATTTTTCGGAAATTTTTGTCAACGTTCCCAATAAAAGAGCCATCCGATAGGCATTAAAAATGATTAGTCCTAAGCATCCCCGGACGGATTGATAATAGCCAGTACCTGATGGTCCTCCCATACCCCGTTGATCTTCAGATTGCTGCGGGAAATGCCTTCTTTGTGGAAGCCGGCTTTTTCAAGCACACGAATCGATCCGGGATTCCGGGGGGAGACTTCCCCGACGATGCGGTGGAACTTCAGCTCTTCAAAGGCATAACGAACCACCTGCATGACGGCCTCCGTCATATAGCCTTTGCCATTATAAGCCTGATCCAGGCTATATCCGATCATGCAGCTCTGCAGCGGTCCCCGCGCCACAAAAGTAAGCCCCGCACTGCCGATAATTCGGTCATCCTCTTTGCTGCAGATGACAAATTCGTATTTACGATCCTCCGTCATATCAATCTTGCTCTTTTTGATCGCTTGGAGCTGATGCTCTTCCGTATAGTACTCATCCTTGTTGCTTGGAGAGAATCTTTCAAAGAACTCCCGATTGCGCTTGTAAAGCTCAGACAAATCGCGGGCGTCGGCTTCTTCGGGAAACCGGACGTATACTTGCTGCTCCGACATCTGCACCATCCCTATTTATGATAATATATAGTTCATTATATCACGGGATGAATTTTCGATTATACCGTGAGTCGAATCAAGAACCGTAAGCGGCGTCGAACTCAATGATGTTGTGGTCCGGATCGAGTACGAATATTTGCGAGAATCCCGCCAGGCTGCCTGGCCTCGCTTCATAAGGAATTCCCTTTGCCTCCAATTCCGCGATCGTATTCGCGAAGCTTTTCACCCAAACGGCAAAATGCCCGTCGATCGTATCGATCGGCCCCTGCCGCAGCGTCTCTCCTAGAGGGTTCTCCAGCAGATGAAGCTGCTGTGTGCCGACCGCGTACCAAACGCCCTTGGAATCGAACGGAGGCCGCTCGAGCTGCGTGAAACCCAGGAGTCCGGAATAAAACTTGTGCGCCTGCTCCAAATTCCGGACAGAAAGGCTGACATGATGCAAATACTCATACTCAAACATGGACATGCCTCCTTATGGCCTCTTCTCGCCCAATTGGCGTGACATGGCCGACTAGTATAACAATCATTTCTCCACGGCGACAACGATTTCCTTCGACTGTTCCTTCATGAGCTTTGGAGCATGTCGAATGGGTTGAACGCATCCCCTTCTGCCCGTCAGGCTCACCGGCGCTCTTATGCGCCATGATCATGAAAAAATCCCGGCGAAAGAGCTCGCCGGGACGGTTTTCCAGGATGACAATCATTTCTTTGCGGCAACCCGCCGCAAGAGGCGCAAGACTTCAGCCCATGATCTGAATTTATTCATTCCTTACATGATATTCCATGCCTCATTAATTGATCTCCAAGTAGTCCAAGTAAACATCCCATGTTCCGTTGTCGGTTGTGCACACGAGCTGAATTTCTTGGTTTCCGGTTCCATGGCTGACGTTGTTCAGCGTATAGACGGCGGGGCTGCTGCCTCCGAAGTAGAAGCTCCCCTTCGTCACGCCGCCGATCTTCAAGTCGACTCGAGCCATCGCAGAATTGCTCGAAGCTCCGCGGAGAGAGAAAGTGTGGGTACCGGTCGTGAAATTCTGCGTGTATTTCACCAAATCATTGTTGGCATATAAGGCGACGCCGGTGAAAGGCGAGCTGATCGTCGAGGTGTACTGCCCCCCTTTGGTCATATTCTCTGCTTCCATCTTGGTCGCTGTGCCGGGTGTTCCGCCTCCGCCTCCGCTGCCGCCATCCGGCGCGACCGCCCTGCCGGTGCTCGTCGAGATCATGCCGGAGCATAGGCCGCGGCTCTGCAGATTCTGTGCGATTTGCGGAATGGCTTGAATGGTCGTCTGGTACTGGTCATGCATCAGGATCACATCGCCGTTCTGCAGCCTGCCCGCAGCCGCCACGATTTGGGCCGTCGTCGCGCCGTTCCAATCCTGGGAATCGACGTTCCAGATGACTTCGGTTAGTCCATTCTGGGCTTCAATGGATTTCAACGTCGCATTGGTTTCTCCGTACGGCGGGCGGAACAGCTTCGGAGCCGTTCCCGTAATCGACTGGATTGTCTGCTGCGTACTCGCAATTTCCGTCGACATCTGCGCGCTGCTCAGCTGCGTCATATGCGGATGGGACCAGGAATGGTTGCCGATCCACATGCCTGCCGCCTGCTGGTCGCGGACGAGGGACGGGTTGTTTTGAGCATTCTGGCCAAGGTTGAACATCGTCGCCCGCAGGCCATTTTGCTTCAGCGTGTTCAGAAGCGTCGCGGTGTTGCTTGGATTCGGGCCATCATCGAACGTCAAGCCGACATAGCCGTTCGTGCAGCTGGCGGCAAAAGCTTCAGTGCCTGATATCGCCAACGAACCCGTGAACAAAAATACGACAAGCGTCCCGATCGCGGCCCACTTTCCTGCTTTGGCTTTGATCATGAACTCTCCACCTCCCGAGTTTAAATGAGCCGTCCGGTTGTTCGGATCTCAATTGATTTCCAAGTAATCCAGGTATGCATCCCATGTCCCATCATCGGAGGTGCAGACGAGCTGGATTTCTTGATTCCCGGTTCCATGGCTGACATTGCTGATTGTATAGACCGCAGGACTGCTGCCTCCGAAGTAGAAGGTTCCCTTCGTCACGCCGCCGATCTTCAAGTCGACCTTGGCCATATTGGAGTTGCTCGAAGCGCCGCGGAGAGAGAAGCTGTGGGTGCCGGTCGTGAAATTCTGCGTGTACTTCACCAGATCATTATTGGCGTACAAGGCGACTCCGTTGAACGGGGAACTGATTGCCGAGGTGTATTGTCCGCCTTTCGTCATCGACTCGGCTTCTGTTTTGGCCGCTGTGCCAGGAGTTCCGCCTCCACCGCCTCCGCCGATCGTCAGCGTGTGGCTCGTAATATCCGCGCTTCCGCTGCTTTGGTAGCCTTCGATGGTAAGCGCGACTTCGTACATCTTGCCCATCGGCATGCCTAAGCTTTCCCATTTTTTGAAATGCTCGCTGACGGAAATCGTGCCGCCTGTGCGTTTCGTCTGGCGGACGCTCCAATACTGCTTGAACGTTGCCGTACCGATTATGGACGGCTGGTTGACCCGGGTCGTCTCGTAGATGTCATAGGTTCCCCCGTCAACGGAGAAGGTGCCCTTGAAGGTGCCGGTCGGACGATAAGTCCCCCAGTTGTCGACGATGTAATATTCCACGAGCGGATCCTTCGTCCATCCATATACGCACAGATAAGAATTGCCGCCGGGATTGAACGTAGCGTTGTAGGTGATGGAAATGTTGCCCAGCTGGGAGTATGTTTTGGTCGAGTCGAATTTCTTTCCTTTGCGGAACAGGGCGTTGTTGATGTTGCTCCACTGGGCGCTGAACGTGCCTCCGCTATTGAGCGTCATGCTCGTATTGCCGGAATCCTTCCACAGTTCATAGTCATACCCGTCCTGGGTGCCCGTCTGGTTCGAAGTGATCGTTGTGGCCGCTTCTGCGATCCCTGCAGGCAAGGCAAGCACGAAGCAGATGAACATCGCGAATAGGAATTTCACCGATCTTGGTTTCATCATTCATTCCTCCTCCATTAGATAACGAGCAAGTTAGTATGACCTGGATGCCATGCAGACCGCACGGGCCTCCGCTCTCACTCCCTTTCATGTTTTATTGTAAGCGGTTACAATAACAATCTTATCAAAGTTATTCTACATTTATCACTTAGAAAACCTTAGACGATACCCCAAAAAGCTTAGCCTTTTGAGATGGGTTTGTTTTATGTTGATTGTCTCTTAAATGCTTTCTTTACCTGGATATGGAGTCTATTGACACTAAACAGGCTGCCATTTCTTGAATAAGGATCATTCAGCAGGCCGTGCTGCCCATTAAATCCTTTGAATAGGCGGGTACATAGGAACGCGGGGCAGCATCGACATATGTTGAAAAAAATGGACTCATGGGGTGATGGTGTGGCCAAATCCAATCCGAATACCTCTTGGATCGACGAATTTTCCTCCTTGGATTTAGCTAAAATTGGACTCACATTAAACGTGATCGGAGACATATTCGGCTATTTCTCGATCCTCAAGGGAGAAGAGGAACTTAAAAGCCTCGCTGAAGAGAAAAAATAGTGAGACCTTGCCCCGCATTCAGTGTGATGAATGCGGGCGGAATAAATAAAGCCGCTCGGTACGGGGATGGGGCCGTCGATGAGATTCAGATCGAGGAACTACAAAGTCCGGAAAAGCTTGATTCGCCTCCTGTTAGGACGACAGACGGTTCAGCGGTGTTCGTTCAGATGTGGCATATGATTGTCGCCTTGGACAGAGATTCATTCGTACCGCCGACGACCTCTCCAATGATTGGTATGCCCCCATTCCTGCCGCCTGCATCACGCGCCTGAAAGAAATGAATACATCCTCCAGATTAATCGTATTGCTGTTAAAGCAATCGAAGCCGACAAATACAATCAAAGAAATGAATGCGGCACCAGCCGAATTCATTGAGCTAGTTGGCAATTGGATGAGGAGATAGAAATGAACCTAATCGAATATGTGAAAGGTTTTTATCAAGCCTGGATAGATTATCCCCTACAGGAAGGCGATGTCATTGCAGACCGATACCGCATTGTCGAGCTGCTCGGCATCGGGAGCTACGGCTTGACCTACCGCTGCCTGGATCTGCAGCGGGGACAAGAAGCGGCGATGAAGCAAGCCAAGCCGAGCAAGGGAGAGGTCGGCCGGGAGCTGCTGCGGCGGGAGATGAAGGTGCTGGACAAGCTGCGCCATCCGTCCATTCCGCGCGCCTGGGATTTGCTCGTCGATAGGAACCAGCTCTATATGGCAAGCGAGTTTGCCGGAGGACAGACGGTGGAGGAGCTGATCTTCGAGCGGGGCAGCCTGTTCTCGGAAAGAGAAGCTTTGGATTTCATCAGCAGGCTGACGGATATTGTCGCTTATGTCCACCGGCAAGGATATGTGCATCTCGATATCCGCATCCCTAATGTCATTGCCGGCAAAAATCGGATTCATCTGATTGATTTCGGCTTGGCCAGGCGGATCGGCGAAGCTGCGTCGCCGGAGCCGCCTTTCCGGTCGGGCACCAGGCTGGCTCAAGATGCCGAACCCGCATCCGATCTGTCGGATATAGGCCATTTGCTGCTGTTCATGCTGTACTCAAGCTATCATCCGACGAAGATGGCCGACACGGGATGGGAGCATGAGCTGGATATGACTTCTGCAACTCGGCAGCTTCTTCGCAGACTTCTGCAAATTGAAGCTCCTTATGAGGATATAGATGCCTTCATGCGCGATCTGGAGCAATGTCGGACGGCGCATTCGGAACAATAAAAGCCAACCGATATACGGTTGGCTCGGGCATCAGAATGAAGCTTGCAGGGGCTTCATCCTGATGCAGATGCAGTGTAGATGCACATTACAGTCAGCTGGAGCTTCTTTTACGGCTTTTGTAATAGCTGTGTCCGTTGTTTTTATGTCCATACGCGCGATCGGATGAGCTGAGCCGGCTGTGGCCGTAATGCTTTTTACCGCTGCTGGAGCTGTACCGATGGCGTCCATGCTTGGAATGCTGGGCCGATCCTAACAGTTTAGTAATAAAACGTTTGATCATGTCTTCATTCCTCCTTTGGATTTATCGGTACTACGCGCTTTCAGCAGCGTGGTTCCAAAATGCAACGCGTCCTCTTCAGGAAGACGGATACGTTTCTCTGATCCAGCCTGCCATCCAATCGTTGACTTCACGGAGATCCGCTACCGGCTGACGCGTGAACGGAAGCGACGGCATATAACCGACCGGTCCGAATTCAGGCGTTACCGTCGCCACGGCTGCGCCGCTGCGCTCTCTTCCGGCTAGAACAGCATCCCACCAACACTTGAAGGCTTGAAGAACATCCTTGTTTTCGGGTGCGGCGGGATGGGCGACCTGAGGGCCTTCCGGGTGGCCGAGCCTGGCATGGATATGCACCGTCCGTTCGATGGCAAGCCGCAAGTCCTCCTCGAACTCCTCGAGCATCGTTTCGGTTACGCAGCACCAATGGCTGAAATCCGCCGTGATGGATAGATCCGGCAGTTCCCTTAGGAGAGCCGACGTATTCCAGGGCGTGAACATGGCTCTGGAGCGATGCGTCTCATGACCGACTGTGATGCCGATCGAGCGCTCCACCTTGAGCGCGCCTTCGAAGAATAGAAGCTGCTCCCAAAAGGGCATGAAGTCTCTGGCGCTATGGGAAACAATAAGCACCGGATCAAAGGCAGCGGCGCGTTCCGCCTGGGCGGCGAACGAGGTCGCGTGATCCCCGGATGTGACGATCTGGGCAATATAGGACAACCTGTGTGCAGCGAGCTGCTCCTTGAATTCCCTCTCCAGATTAAGAGGCGGCAATGGCGCCTCGATTCCCGCATAACCCTCCCTCGCTGCCCGCTTCATCAGCTCCGAATAGGTTCCTTCCATCCCCCACAACGCCTGGAAGAGCTTGATTTGCATTCCAGCTTCACTCCTTATTCGTTTACGAAATGGCTGCCGCCAATATTCCTGCCCCTTGCCAGCCATATTTTGAAGCCCGGATTTTTATCGGGGTATACTACCGCTTCCGTCGAAAAATACCGCATCGTATATCCGCATCTGCGGAACTCGCTCCTGTTCGCTGCCGCCCCGTGGATGATCCGGGAATCGTGCAAGGAGCATTCTCCCGGTTCCAGCTCGAAATAAACGGCCTTCGACTCGTCCACGTTTTTGATTTGGGTGGAGAACGTATTCTTGGTCCCGTCAATAGCTTCATAGTCCGAAAATCCGTTGCCGTGGGTGCCTGGCAGCACCCGCATGCAGCCGTTCTCCTTCGAGCTTCGGTCTATGGCCAGCCATACGGTTACGATTTTGTCGAAAGAGCTCAATCTGCCTTTCCAGTAAGCGGAGTCTTCATGCCATGGAGTCGCCCGGCCGACATAGGGGTCTTTGCAGATGAAGTGGCTGGACCACAGTCCGATGTTGGGGCCGATGATCGGCTCGACAAGATCGAGGACTTCATCGCTGAGCAGGAAGTCGAGCAGCCGCTCGTCGCGGAAATGAGGCGTGTCCAGCTCGTCGGACAGCTTGCTTCCTTTCATGGCGAGCTGCTCCTCGAAAATATCCGTCAACGTACGCATTTTTTCGGCGCTGAACAGCGGCTTTTTATGAAGCAAATACCCGCGCTCCCCGTATGACTCGACTTCTTCTTGGTTCAATATCGTAGATTCCATGTCGATGACTTCCTCCCTTGAGCTGGCTTCGAGCTTATTGTAGCTCTGCCTCCCTCTGGGCCTCTCCTCCTCGCTTACGGAATGATACGCATATCTTCCGGTCTTCCCGCTCTTCCGGTATAATCCGGATAAATGAAACGAAGGAGCTGATCCCTTCATGGAACTGAAGGAGCATCCGGATCGCTTGACGATCGACGAGTACATGGCGGAATCGTCCCATTGCCTGTTCCGGCAGGAGCTCGATACGCCATGCCATCTGCACTGGCACGAGTTTTACGAGCTGACCTATGTCCGCTCCGGCAACGGCGTCAACCGTGTCAACGGAACGGACATCCCGATCGGCGAGGGAACGCTGTTCCTGCTGACTCCGGCCGATTTTCACGAAATTCGTCCCTTGGAAGCGTCTACGCTCAAGATCTACAATTTGATCTTCAAGGAATCGATGATTTCGGAGGAAATCCGGACGCTTCTATTCAACGGGCGCATGCTGTCGCCCATGCTGATGAAGCTTGAAGATCGGCGGGCTGGAGAGCTGTTCGCCATCCTGGATGAGGAGGACAGCCGCAGCAGCAGGACCGGAGAGCTGATCGTGCGGAACCTTCTGGGATGTCTGCTGCTGATGCTGTGCCGGGACGAGAAGGACGCGATCAGAGGCGAAGCTTCCGCAGCTCCCTTGCACCCCAGCATTCAGCAGGCTCTGTTCTATCTCCAGCATCGTTTCCGCGAGCCGTTGACGCTCAGCCAGGCTGCCAAGGCTGCAAGCCTCTCGCCCAATTATTTCAGCGAATGCTTCCGCCAGCAGCTCGGCGTCAGCTTCCAGCAGCATCTGCTCGACCTGCGCCTCGAATTTTCCCGGTCGCTGCTGCAGGCATCCTCCCTGCCCGTATCCGAGATCTGTTATGCTTCGGGCTTCAATACGCTGACTCATTTCGAGAAAATGTACAAGCGCAAATATGGGCATCCGCCCAGCCGAAGCCGTCGTGTACAGGTTGCGGGAGCCTAACCCTTGATGCTGAAGTCCGGCTTCGCCTTGTCGAACCGCGGATTGCCTCCGCATACCATAAGACCCGAGCCCCAGTCGATATGGACATTTTCCGTCGGATAATCGGAAGCATCCTTGTATTGGAACAGCACGTTCCGCCTCGTGCGCTCGCTGCGGTTGGCATCCGAGCCGTGGATCGTCAGGTAGTTGAAGAACAGCACATCTCCCGCCTCCGCAGGACATGGCAGTCCGTCCGATATCGGATATTCCTTGTGGTTCAAATAGTAAGAGCCGACATGAGGCAGGCCGCCTTGCGTGTGCGAGCCCGGTACGACCCTCAGGCAGCCGTTCTTCTCGTCCGCCATGTCCAGGTGCACGCTTGCCGCCAGCATGGAATGCTTTTCATGAGGGAAGTAGGGATAATCCTGATGCATAGGGAAGGCAGCCCCGTTTTCCGGCGGCTTGACGAGCATTTTCGAATGGTGAAGCTGGACGTCGGGTCCGATGAGCTGCGACAGGATCGCTGTCATATTGGGGTGCACGACTGCCCGCGTGAAGCAGGCCTCATGGTAATGGACATCGTGGAAACCTTTGAGCACCAGCTTCTTCAGCTCCGCCGGCGGCAGGAAGTCGCCTTGCCAGGCGGAGTTTTCGTCCCGCTTGGCCTGGGCGGCGCGCTGGATGATCCGCTCCACCGCTTCGCGCATCTCCTCCACTTCCGCCTGGCCGAATACTCCTTTGACGAGCAGATACCCGTTTTCTTTGTAAAAATCCACATCGTGCTGACCGATCATGCATGCTCCTCCTTAAAAGTAAAGATTGATTTCAAGCGGTTCTTGCTTATAATCATAGTCAAAGTCCCGATGGACGTCTTTGCGAATAGATGTCTGGTTTTTGCACGTTGACGCCAACATTTACTGGAGGACAAGCCGATGTACCGATATCAGGCAAGCGATGTCATGCTGAACAGCCGGATCATGGAAGCGATCCATCCGAATGCCCGCTTTGTCATCTACTATTGGGGAGTCGACGAGCGGCTGCACAGCAATCCGGTTCACAAGCATTCCTTTTTCGAGGCCTGCTATGTGCTCGGAGGGAAGGGGACGTATACGGACAATGGAAGGCCATACCCTCTTCAGAGCGGGACTCTGTTCCTTTCCCGTCCCGGCGTCGCCCATCAGATTGTTACGGAAGACGGCCTCAGCCTTCTGTTTGTCGCTTTTGAGCCCGATGAAGCGAAGACGGATCCGGAAATTCTCGCCGCATTCCGTGCTCTGGCCGAAGCAGAGAGAGTCTGGGTGGAAGACGGCTCCCGGACGCCGACCGCGCTGCTCTGGGAATCTCTCCTAATCCGCGAAGAGAACGCGTACAATCTCCCCGGAGCAGCGGTTGCGCCAGCCGCTTCCGCACTTCTGCTGTCTTTCCTTGAGCTCTTCGGAGAGCCGGCAGCCGCGCCAAAACCCGGCATCCCGCGCGACAACATGATTTTGCGCCGGGCCAAGCTGTACATCCGGGACAATCTGTCGAAGCCTCTCTCGCTGCCCGAGATGGCGGCGATGCTCAATGTGTCCGAACGCCATCTGTCGAGGCTGTTCTCAGGCGGCATTCATGAGAGCTTCACCGGTTATATCCGCCGGGAGCGCGTGCGCGAGGCGGCACGCCTGCTGAATGAATCCGAGCTGCCGATCAAAGAGATTTCCGAGATGGCCGGCTTTTCTTCCGTCCACTATTTCTCCCGCACGTTCACGTCCATGATGCATGTCCCGCCGGGCGTATTCCGCCGACAGGCGCGTCCGCCCCATTCTGCGCATGCCGAATAAGCCGTTTCCTTCATCGGAAGCGGCTTATCTTTCGGCTCGTAGCGGTCCTATTTACCTGCGGAGTTGAACGGGGCTATCGCTGCACCCGGTACTCCCGCGGAGTCAGCCCCGTATGCCGGCGGAACAGGACCGAGAAGAAGCTGCGGTCCTGGTAGCCGCATGCCTCCGCGACCCGCTCGACGCCCATTGAGGTGCTGCGGAGCAAACGGCATGCTTCACGAATGCGCAGCTCCTGCACGAAGCGGCTGAGAGGCTTGCCGGCCGCTTCGGCGAACAGACGGTGGAAATGCCGGACACTGAGTCCCGCCTCGCCGGCAAGCTCCTCCGCCCGGAACGGGATGCAAGGATCGCTGCGCAGCTTCCGGATAACGGCTTCGATTCCGGGGCGGTTCCCGCTCTCCCGGCAATAGCTTTTTGTTGTTCCACGGCAATGCTCCTCCAGCTCCGCCAGCAGAAGGATGAACAGAGCATGCAGTCTTGCCGTTCCTCCCGGCCGTTGATCCCGGAGCACTTCCAGTCCTTCCTCCATGATGCGGCGGACAACGCCCCTGTCATCCTTCAGCCGGAACCATTCCGGTGAGCCGGGCAGCAGATTGAGCGCCCTCCGGGCCGACTGCAGCTCGTCCAGGCCGGGGAAGCTGCTCAGGGCTGCTTCCGCCTGTCCGGGAACAAGGATAAAGTTGCCGATCAGGAGCGGAAACCGGGAGGATGTCGATCGGGGCCGGAACACATGAGGGGTTCCGAGCGGCAGGACAAAGACATCCCCGGCTTGCACATCCATGGAATGCTCCCCGACGTAATGCACTCCCGTTCCCTCCATCACCAGACAAATCTCCGTGAATTCATGCCGGTGCAGCTGCAGCTCGAACGATTCCGATACCCGGTTGACATAGTAAGGGCGGTTGTCGTCGAAGAACAGATGCGCCGGCGTGACCGCAACCGACTGCTGCGCCATCCGAATCCCTCCTTTTTGTCAGGATAACCAACCGATTTGGCCTGATCAACCCCTTTTCTACAAATGCCTGCGCTTACAATAAGAAAAAGACAACGCCATCAAGGCCATGCTTGGCCATCCCAGCCCGAAAGGAAGCGGAGCAATCATGACCGAGCGCACCTGGCAAGCCCAATGGATATGGGGAGGCTTGGAAGCGAGTCCGCGGAACGAATGGCGCTGCTTCCGCCGCAGCTTCGACCATCCTCTCTCTGCAGAGAAGGAAGCCGCCCTTCACATCAGCGCCGACTCCCGCTACGTCCTCTATGTGAACGGCGCCTTGACCGGCCGCGGGCCGGTGAGGTGTTGGCCGGAGGAGCAGTCCTACGACAGCTACGATATCGGCCGCCTGCTGAAGCCCGGCCAACGCAACGCGATTGCCGTGCTTGTGCTCCACTTCGGCATCTCGAACTTCTGCTATGTGCGCGGGCAAGGCGGTCTCATTGCGGAGCTCGAAACCCCCTCAGGGATCAGCCTGCCTACCGGCGGGGACTGGGAAACCGCCCTGCTCGGAGGCCAGCTGCCCAGCTCGCCACGGATGTCCTGCCAGCAGGCATTCGCCGAAGTCATCGATGCCGGCGGGCAGGACGAAGGCTGGACGACGGGAGCATCCCGGCTCATGGACTGGTCGCCTGCGGCGGCTGTCTGCGCTGCCGGAGAAGGACCCTGGAAAAAGCTCGTATCCCGCGACATCCCGTTCTTGACGGAAGAGAAGCGATATCCATCCCGTATTGCCGGGCTGAGCCGCGTCAAGCCTCCTGCCTTCATGGCTGCCATCGATCTGCGGACAATCATGGTTCCGGACAGTGCCGGCCACGCCAACCCTGTCAGCTATTGCGGATTTCTGGCCTCTGTGCTCCAGCTGGAGGACAAGGGCCGTGTCACGATCGGTTTTCCCGGAGGAGCTCGGCCCGGGGGCATTGTCGTGGACGGCGTCTCCATCGATGCGTACCGGGGCGTCCAGCCGGAACGCTATTACGATCTGGAGCTTGCCGCCGGCCCCCATACGCTGCTTATCGACGTCACCTCCGGCGACCACGGAAGCAGCTTCCATCTTGGCGTGGATGCGGATGTGCCGTTCGCTCTTGCGGCTCCGGCGCAAGCGCCTGGAGGAGAGCGGCGCCATCCCGCTTCTGCTGCGCGATTACCGGAAATGACCTCCCCGAAGGCTCCTTTTTCCGCAATCGGACCGTTCGACGCCGTCAAGCATGTCGATCACCGAGCCGGCAGAGAGCTCGATACCGATCATCCGCTCTATGCGCGCCTGAAGGCAGGCAAGGTCTCTATGGACGATCCCGATTTGAGAGGCTGGCTTCGCCGCATCGATCCCCGCCTGATTACCGGGCAGGATGCCTTCGGGCTCAGCGTCTGGCAGCGCGAGCATGAGCGGCTGGCCGTGCCGGCCTCGCTTCAGAACGCCGTGCTGGCCGTGCCGGAGCCGGCCGAGCTGCCGCTGTTCCCCGGCTGGGACTGCGAGCTTGTCGTCGATCTCGGCGAGCAGCGCTCCGGCTTCATCGGATTCGAGCTGGATGCTGCGGCAGGAACGGTCGTGGATATTTACGGCATCGAGCATATCCAGCATGACTTCAGGCAGCATACGTACGGACTGGACAACACGCTGCGCTACATATGCCGCGAGGGCAGGCAGAGCTATTTGTCCCCCGTCCGGCGGGGCTGCCGCTACTTGATCCTGACCGTAAGATCGGCAGACCGTCCCGTTCTGCTGCAGGAGATTCATATCCTCCAAAGCTCTTATCCCGCAGCCGACAACGGCAGCTTCCGCTGCTCGGATGCCCTTCTGAACGAGATCTGGCGCATCAGCCGCAGGACGACGAGGCTGTGCATGGAAGATACGTTCGTCGATTGCCCTTCGTACGAGCAGGTGTTCTGGGTAGGCGACGCGCGCAACGAGGCGCTGGTCAACTACTATGTCTTCGGAGCGACCGAGATCGTGAAGCGCTGCCTGAAGCTGGTTCCGGGCTCCGCCTCCGATACGCCGCTGTATTTGGACCAGGTGCCGAGCGGCTGGAGCAGCGTCATTCCCAACTGGACGTTCTTCTGGATCATCGCCTGCGAGGAGTTCGTGGAGCATACGGGAGACTTGGAGTTCGCCCGCGGAATCCTGCCGCATATCCTCCGGACGATCGAAGCCTATTCCTCCCACATTGACAGCTCAGGACTGCTGAACATGCGGGGCTGGAACCTGCTCGACTGGGCTCCGATCGACCAGCCCGGCGAAGGCATCGTCACCCATCAGAACCTGTTCATGATCAAGGCGCTTCGCCAGGCGGCCCGGCTGGCCGAAACCGCGGGCGAATCCGGCACGGCCCATCATTGGCTGGAGCAGGCGTCGTCCCTGCAGGCCGCTGTCAACGAGAGCCTCTGGGATGAGCGGCAGCAGGCCTATCTGGACTGCATCCATGCCGACGGCAGGCGGTCATCCGTATTCAGCATGCAGACTCAAGTCGCTGCCTACCTGTGCGAGGCGGCTGACGGAGAGCGCCTGGCCGCTCTGGAGCAATACCTGGCGGAGCCGCCGGCTGAGTGGGTCCAGATCGGAAGCCCGTTCATAAGCTTCTTCTATTATGAGGCGCTCTCCAAGCTGGGCCGCCATGAGCTCATGCTGGACGACATCCGCCTTCACTATGGCCGGATGCTGGAGCATGGCGCGACGACCTGCTGGGAGATGTACCCCGATTTCGCGGAGAACCGGGCCAATCCCGATCTGCTTACCCGCAGCCACTGCCATGCCTGGTCGGCCGCTCCCGGGTATTTCCTCGGCGCGTCCATTCTTGGCGTCCGCAAGCTGTCGGCAGGCTGGCGTTCCGTAGAGATCGCTCCCCAGCCTGCAGGCTTGAGCTGGGCCGAAGGCGTCGTGCCGCTGCCGGACGGAGGCGAGATCAACGTCAGCTGGCGGGTTGCAGGGAAGTATATTTCGCTTCGGATCGAAGCGCCATCCGACATCGCCATTCAAGTGACATGGCCGGAAGGCCATGCAGGCACGGTGGAGCAATTGACGACGGCGCGGATGTGAACGTTCGTTGGGCCGCGCCGGCTGCATTGCCAGTAGATAAGCCCATGATCGGCCACCCTTCCCGCGATGCGACTAGATAAGCCCATGTTAGGTCACCTTGCCTGAGATGCGACTAGATAAGCGAATGATCGGCCACCCTGCCGGCGATGCGGCGAAATGCATAGGCCCATGATGTGAAGCTCCAAGTGCCGTAGTCCCGTGATGTGAAGCTCCAAGTGCCGTAGTCCCGTGATGTGAAGCTCCGTTCTGCAAGGGCAAGCAAAAAAGAACGCGTTCGGTTCAGGAAGCCGTGGAAGACTTGTCCTGATCCCGAAACGCGTTCTTTGTCATTGCATGAAACGCTATCACCGATCGGTTGCAAAACGGGCGAGTTAAGCCTTGGGCCAATCGTCCGGCATGCGCTGCGGCAGCTCGTTTAGCCGACCTCGCGCTCAAGTGTGACATATTGGGTGTAGCTTTCTTTCTGGACGCTGATCGAAGCTCCGAGGAAACGGGCAATATCCCTCGCCGGGACGTACAGGCTGCCCCTCACGACAGTTGCCGGATAGGAAAGCTCTGCGTTTTTCCCGTTGATCTGAATCGACCGGCTGTCTTTTTGGAACCAAGCCGTCTTGCCGGTCGCAGCATCCTGCAGACTCCATTTCTTCTTTGAGGAATCGTACATAAGGGTTCCTCCCATGCGCTCCGCAACGCTTCTCAGCGGCACCAGCGATTGTCCGGATGCCGTCAGGATGAACGAATCCGGTCCGAACGGGAAGAACAGAGCCGTTTGCCGGCCGGCTTGCAGCTCGTTTTTGAGGATCTCGTATGCGGCGCTTCCTTTATCGAAATCCTGCATGATCCGGAAGCTCGGGGCGTCCGCCCAGCGATTCGAAGACCAGCTGTCCTTGCCGGCTGCCGGCTTGTCCGCGGCCACCTCTTCATTGACATGCCACTGTTCCCGCTGGATAACCAGGCTGATTCCTTGGATCGGAAGCTTCTCCCGCTCCACCGTGGCTTGCTCCGGCTGCCATACGGCTGCAGCGCTCAAGCTGCGGATATGCAGAGAGGAATCCAGCAGCAGCTCCGCCTTGAGCGAGGAGCCCTTCGTCAACAGATCCTCGAGCCCCCCTTCCTCCTCCGCCTGGTCCATGCTGTCCAGACCGGATGCAAGGCCGTCGCGGATGGACTCGACCGCGCTGGCGACGAGCTCGTCCTTGCCCGCTGCGGTCAAAGGCTCGCCGTTGTCGTCGGCCGCTTCAAGCTCGGGATGCGCCAGAATGACATCGTACAGGGCGCTGATGGACTCATTCAGCCCGTCGGGATCGGACGCCAACTCCGCTACATATTTTTTGAGCCAGCTCCAAAGCTCCATGCCCTGCCACTCTGTCGTCACTTTCCAGGCTGCTTGGCCTCCGCCGTATACGTCAGCGGATACAGGAAGCACGGAGAGGCGTTCGGGGTTCGGCAGCTTGGAGATCCAGAATCCGCCTGCCTTATCCACCAGCTCGCGGCCGATCAGCGCGGATTGCAGCGGGTCTACCGAGCCGCCGATTCCGACAGCGGAAGCGCCGAGGCTGTCCCCGTAGCTGTAATCCTCGTCATTCATAGGGATGACCAAGGGCTTTTTAAGTCCTTCGATCCGGATAACGGCCTGCTGTTCATCCGCTTGTGCGGAAAAGCCGATGCTGCGGCTTCCGAACAGCAGCGCGCCGTGAAGCGATTGACGCTTTTCGTTCTCGACTTTCCATGAATCGATGCGCACCTGCACATTTTCCAGCAGCTTCATTGCCTGCTCGCTGCGAGCGCTGACATCTTCAAAGGCGAATCGGCTGAAATCCACGCTCAGCATCAAGCTGCCCCGGCTTTCGCCGGATTGCGTCGCAAGCGATTTGGCGATAGCGCCGTTCAAGTCCAGGCCTCCGACCGCCTGACAGCCTGCGGCTGCGAGCATCAGCAAGCAAAGGCCGAACAAGGCCGTTTTCCGAATTTTGTTCCATCCCGACTCTCTCATCGACGACATTTCCCCTTTTATTTCTTTTGAATGCTAGATTATTTTATCACAAGAGGATAGAGATGGAAGAGAGTCAAGCGGGAAACGGCTTCCCGCCGATAGAAACGAAACGGATCTAGACTTTTCAAGGATTTAAAAGATATACTTAATGGAATTTCCAAAGGAAGGGAATCCAGCGATAGCGATGTCAAAAATGAACCGAATTGTTTTAAGCATTCCAATGGTCTTCATCCTCGTCTTGATCATGTCCGAGCTGCCTCTCTTGCTGCAGCCGGACGGGAGCCACTCTATCCGGCTCGATTGGCCTCAGGGCGCAGCAAGCATCAAGGCGTATTTTTCCGGCATCCCGACCGGCGATTCCTTCCGGTTTCTATCCGGACAGAACACGCTTTCCTTCTGGGAGCAGATCGGAAGCTATTTCATCATTTCATTCGGTTATCTCGCCTGCGGAGCTCTGATCGGGACGACGATTGGCGTCCTGATCGGAATCTATTTCTCGTTATCCCGTGCGGAATGGCTGAAGCGGACCGTGGAATTTTTGGGCGCGATGCCCGATTTCGTATCCATCCTTCTCCTTCAATTTCTGGTCGTATTCGTGGCATCGAAAACCGGAGTCGTCCTTTTTCAAATCGCGACCTTATCGGTCAAGGAGCCTGCGATCGTGCTTCCCCTCGTATCGTCGATTCTCATTCCGGCCAGCTATATGATTCGAAACGTAACGATGCAGATGACATATACGCTGGCCGAAGATTATATCGGCTTTGCCAAAGCCCGCGGATTAAGGAAACTCTACATCGTTTTCTATCATGCTCTTCCCAATGTGCTTCCTTTCATACGAGCGGATCTGCATAAGTTTCTGGGAATTTTGATCGGGAATATCTTTATCGTGGAGTATTTGTATAATCTGCATGGCTTGACGATGCTCTTGTTCAGCAATGTCTACTCCTATAGCGGATACCAATTCCCGCTTGTCGTGAATGGACTCCTCACGCTGCTTCTTCTATACGCCGTTATTTATACGTTGCTGAAAACTTATCTATGGGGATGGGAAAAGGTGTTGTCTCGATGAACAAAACGCTGCTGGCAGGTTTGATTCTCACAACGGCAATTATAGGCGCAGCCATTTTCGGCAAGTTTTTTATCCGGCATGATTTGGACGAGCCGTTGAAAATTCATTATGCAGTCGACAGCAGCGGAAAAGGAACGATTGTTGCGCCGCCGCTTCCTCCAGGCAAGGATTATCCGCTTGGAACCGACTATTACGGCTATGACCTGATGACCCGGATTTTGGTTGGCGCCAAGTACACGATTTTCTTAGCCGTCGCGATTGCTTTTGCCCGAGTGTTTTTCGGCGGAATCGCGGGCATGCTGCTGGGTTACTTCGCCAGGAAGCCCGCAAAACGCCGAGAGCCGGCGACAACCTGGAAGCTGCTGAATGGAATTCCGATTTTTTTGGTCATTTGGCTGCTGCTGGCCGGATTATCGATCAATTCCAGCCTTTCGCCGATTCGGTTGTGCGTCGTGATGGGAGCAGTGCTTGCCGCCGTCGGGATTCCGTCGGTTGTCATCTCGATCAAGGAAAAAACGGAGCTTATTCGAGAAAAGCCGTTCATCCTCGCTGCTCGATCAATCGGCACGGGCCACCGGAAAATGATCGGCGCCCATCTCTTTCCCCACTTGAAGGACAGCTTCCTGATCTTGATCGTCCAGGAAATCGTGCTCGTCTTGACTCTGTTCGGGCAATTGGCCATCTTCCATCTGTTCGTTGGAGGAACAGTCATGACCTTCGATCCGATCGAATACAACAGCCGCACCAATGAATGGGCCGGATTGATCGCGGCCGGACGGAGCAGCCTGGACGTCTACCCATGGATCCTGTTTGTTCCTCTCGCCGCTTACCTCGTCCTTATTCTGGGATTCCAGCTGCTTGCCAGAGGCCTTCAAACCCTGTTCAATCAAAAATACACGAAGCCCTCCCGTCTTTAGCCTGCTGCACGCATGAACTGAACCGGAACCGATCCTTCTTCCTGGTCATCATCCATGGAAGTAACGAAAAAGCGGATGCCCATAGGGCATCCGCTTTTTCGTTCTTGAGCCTTTCAAGCGAGCTGCATCGACATCCCGTTCATGCCTTCGACGGCATGCGATGAACGTTTTTGTCTGTTGCCTATGGACAAGACTATGTCTGCGGTCCGCCCGCTGCGTTGTCGGCATGCGCCCTCGAAGCGCTCGGCCCGTCATCGCCCTTGTCGAATAGGGTCGCCATCGTCGGCGCTCCACGCTGAATCAAGCCGGTTCTATTCCTTTGCTGCGTTCCTTTCCCCCGGCCTTGCTGCACAAGAGCCTTCAGTCCCAGTTGGATATTTTTCTTCCGCTTATGACACCGGCATGAGAGGAAACCGCACTGGTTTCCCCGTTTTATAAATGCCATTCAGTCTGGTCAACCTCAGGAAGGAAGGCTCGGCCAATGGTTTTCGCGCTCTGTCGACAACATGTGAAGAAATAATATTAATGTGATATTAATCCATCTATTTACGATTCATTTCGACATGAAAATCGATTTTTATTTTGATTCAATCGGTCTATATAATTTGGACAAGTTCTAAATGTACAATACGTACTAGTTTTGAAATGAAATAACAACTGGTATTGTTATTCATTTGTAAACTAAAAAAAGAGCGGGAGGATTGATTGTTGAGAAGAATTTTTCGTTTAAGCTGCGGATTTTACTTCCTGATCGGTGTTACCAGCGTTGTTTTGGGCTCTCTTTTGCCCCAGCTATTGACCGCCTACAATCGCTCTTACAGCGATGGCGGAACGTTGTTGTTTTTGCAGTTTCTCGGCTTTTTGGCTGGTGTGATGGCGTCTCCTGTCATGTCGGCCCGGCTAGGACGGAAGAGGCTGCTGATCCTGGCCTTGGCATCCATTGCCGTTGGGTATTTCGTGATGGGCTTTTTGCCCGATTGGACCTGGATCCTCATCATGACCATAGCCGCAGGCTTCGGCTCCGGCATGATCGAATCCACCATCGGAGCCTTCACGATTGAATTCGCGGAAGAACAAAAAGCGGTTGCGATGACCAAGCTGGACGTTTATTTCGGTGTCGGCGCGCTGCTGATTCCGGCCTTGGCCAGCCTGTACATCTTCCTCGAACTGTGGCGCTTCACCTTTTTCACCCTTTCGGCCATGACCATCCTGCTGCTGCTGCTCTGGAGCAAGGTTCCCGGCTCAAGCTCGGCAGGTATTCATGAAGCCGGACCGGCGGAACCCGGCCATCGGAAGCTCCGGTATTCGGGAAGGAGCCTTCGGATCTTGATTCTATTCGCGGCTTTCTTCTTCGTCTATATGGGCTTGGAGCTGGGACTCATGAATTTCCTTCCTTCTCTTTTCATCGAGACGATTCATGCCAAGGATTCCGCAGCTTCATTGAGCGTTACGATTCTGTGGGCTGCCATGGTGATCGGCCGGCTGTTCGTAGGGAGAATCGCGGAGTCGATCCGATATATCCCTTTCTTGTTCTGGAGCGCAGCTGGAACGCTTCTGCTTCTCTCCGCCATGGCCGTCATCTCCAGCGAATGGGCTCCCTATCTGCTCGTGTTCGGAGTCGGTCTATGCATGTCGGGGCTGTTCTCCATCGCTCTCGTGTATGCCGATACACTGCTTCCCGGACAGACCGAAAAAACAACCAGCATCCTGATCGCTTCGGGCGGGATAGGCGGCGCGGTTCTGCAATATTTGATCGGCTGGAGCATGGCCCAAGGCGCCGCCATCCATACGATCTGGCTGTTTGCGGGCTTTAGTGCTGTGCTGCTTTTGTCCATTGGTCTGGCTGATAAATGGAGCGCCGCGCATAGAAGCGTTCCCCTGATCCAGCCGGGCAAGGAGCTGTAGGGACTTCGGATTTCAATCGAAAGGTCATTGTTGAGGAGGTGATGCGCAACTACGTGGGGCTCCGACGAAGTCATCCTTATTCATAGTGGAGGTAAACTCATGCAAACCTTGACAAAAGACCGGTTCAGGTACGGAAAAGGAATCAAGCTGATCGATGATTCAGGAGCCGAATACCTCGATGGAGTATCCGGCACCTTCAACCTTTCTCTCGGCTACAACCATCCCTATGTCGTGGAAAAAGTGCAGGAGCAGGTCGGCAACCTTACCCATATGTCCTCTTCTTTTACCGAGCCTTATGTGAATGAAGTGCTGGATCATCTGGTCGAATATGCTCCCAACGGGATCAATGCCGGCTGGATGCGGGATATCACCGGCTCCACCGCCAACGAATGCGCGACGAAAATCGCTCAGAAGTATACCGAGTCCACGGATATCATCAGCCTGTTCTTGTCCCATCACGGCCAAACCCAGTTTGCGACAGGCATTTCAGGCAACGCTTTCCGGCGCAGGAAATTCCCCAACTCCGCCGCCGCGAATTCCCTGCATGTGCCCGCTCCCTATTGCTACCGGTGCCCCTTCAACGCTTCGCGCCCGAATTGCGGGTTTCAATGCATCGAAGCCATTTCCGACCATATCGAATATGCGAGCTCGGGATCGGTCGCCTGCATGATTATCGAGCCCATTCTGGGCAATGGCGGGAATATCATCCCCCCTGACGGCTACTTCGAGCGCCTCCGCAAATTATGCGATGAATACAACCTCATCCTTATCGCCGACGAGGTCCAGACCGGCATCGGCCGCACCGGCTACATGTTTGCAAGCGAGCTCTTCGACATCCGTCCCGATATGATCACCCTTGCCAAAGGGCTCGGCGGAATCGGCGTGCCGGTGGCGGCGGTGCTGATGCAATCCCGCTTGGATGTGCTGGAGAAGCATGAGCATTCCTTCACGTCCGGCAGCAATCTGATCTCGGTTACAGCCGCCAAATCAACCTTGGATGTCGTGTCCGAGCCGGGCTTCCTTGACGAGGTGAAGCTGAAAGGCGAAATATTGGGCGAGCTGCTGGGCGAGCTGGCGGAAAAGCACTCGTGCATCGGCGAAGCGCGCGGCGTAGGGCTTATGTGGGGCCTTGAAATCGTCGACAGCGAGGACGCTCCCGATGTGGCGAAGGCAAATGCGGCCATCGAGCGGGCATTCAGCGATCAGCGCCTCATCTTGAGAGGATCGCGGTACGGCTTCGGCAACGTCGTGAAGGTGAGGCCTTCCCTGACGGTCACCGCGGATGAGCTCGTGGAAATCGTCGGCAGATTGGACTCGGTTCTGGACAGTCTTGAATACAGTTGAGGAGGAGAAACGGATGCAAGCATTGGTGTACAATTCGGCTTGGGATGTCGCTCTCGAAGAAAGGCCCGTACCGGCCATCGAGAAGGATAACCAGGTGCTGGTCCGCATCAAGGCCACTGGCGTATGCGGCACGGATCTCGGAATCGTGAGCGGGAAATATCAGGCGTCGTCCTCCATCATCCTCGGCCATGAATCGGCGGGAGAAGTGGTCCTTGTCGGCAAGTCCGTCACGACGCTTATGCCAGGAGACCGGGTCGTGATCGATCCGACCTACTACTGCGGCCAGTGCGGGATGTGCAGGACGGGACGGCAAAATCACTGCGCCCATAAATCCGTCACGGAAACGGGCGTCAGCGCCGACGGCACCTTCACCGACTATTATGTGGCCGAAGACCGCTTTCTGTATAAGCTGCAGGACCATGTCAGCTATGAGGAGGCGACCTTGACCGAGCCGCTCAGCTGCATTCTGACCGGCATCAACCAAATCAACCTTCTTCCCAGCTTCCGGACGATCGTTCTGGGTGCCGGGCCGATCGGCATTCTGTACAGCCATGCGCTCGCATCGAAAGGCGTAACGGGTTCTCTGGTGGACATTTCCAAGGAAAGGCTGCTCAAGGCGGGCTCGATCGCTCCGGCTCGCTGGGAAGCCTATGATTCGTTCCAGGCAGCCGTCGAGGCGGCCGATCCGTCGGGGCGGCAGGTCGACCTGATCGTAGACACGACAGGCGTGGTCGGCACTCAGGTCATCTCCAACCTGGCGAACGGCGGCTACCTGATGCTGGTCGGCTTAAGAGACGGCACAAGCACGTTCAATCCGAAGGAAATCGTGGACCGGAGCTTGAAAATCATCGGCTCCATCGATTCATTGGGAACCTTTTCGACCGCCCATTACTTGATCGAGCAGCGCATCGTTCCCGCCAAAGAAATCATTACCCATACGTTTCCGCTGGACCGGTACAAGGAAGCCTTTCACGCTCTCGGATGCGACTTGAACGAAAGAACGCTCAGTGCGTCCTCCCATGCGATCAAGGTCATTCTTCAATCCAGCTGATCCGTACCAATCAATCTGGGAATCAAGGGAGAGAAAGCCATGAACGCATGGAGTCTATCCGATTGGAAAGAAAGCCCGATACAGGCGGTGCTGTTCGATATGGACGGCGTGCTCGTCGACAGCGAGCCGATTTATTTCGAAATCGAGCGAAGCTCGTTTCTCCACTTCGGCGCTTCCGTCGATGAAGAGGAGCATCATGGCTATGTCGGCATTACGCTGGAAACGATGTGGCGGCGGGTGTTGGACAAGCATCGGATCCACGCCGGACTCGAGCAGGTTTTGTCCCATCACAAGGAAATGGTGTTGACGGCTCTGGCCCGGCACGAACGTCTCGAGGCCATGCCCGATGTCGAATGCTTGCTGAGGTATTTCCAGGAAAGGCAAGTTCCGCTCGCTGTCGCCTCCTCCTCCCCTCGGGCATTGATCGAGATCATCATGGAGCGCACCGGGCTCGGCAAGTACTTCGACGTCGTGGTCAGCGGCGAGGAAGTCGATCGAGGCAAGCCGGCGCCGGATATTTTCCTTCGCGCGGCGAGCTTGCTGAATGCGGAGCCTGCCTCCTGTCTCGTCATTGAAGATTCGCGCAATGGAGTCCAGGCGGCGAAGAGCGCAGGGATGAGATGCATCGGCTTCCGCAATCCGGGATCCGGCAACCAGGACCTTGCCATGGCCGATGTCCTCATAACGGCTTATGGAGAGCTGCTGGATATCCGGCATACGCTGCCGATCTCTCCGCTTGTTCTGGAGAAGAAGGCCTGATGGCAATGGAGCAGCAGATTACGTAGATGAGACAAAAGCCCAAGGATCCTGCCTCCGGAACGAGGCGGGATCCCTGGGCTTCTGGCGGATGGGATCAGTCCTCGACAGGCTCGACATGGACATCCGTATCAGGCTCGGCCAGCACCCATCGGGTGAAGGCGACCTTGAGTCCTCCGCTCGTAGGCGCGCAGAGGAAGGGACCGGCTTGCCAATCTTCGCGGCTCGGCAAAGGACTGACGCGGATCGTTCTCCAGGGATGACGCTCCGTTCTCGCTCTCACAATGACCGCATCCTCCAGCCGGGATGCCCGGATCGTCACGACTTCCCCCGCCCATTCCGGAACCGGGGAAAGCGACCAGTCCGACAGTCCCGAAGTGACTACGGCTCCCACATGCGGGATGCCGTCGTTCATTTCGATGCCGGCTTTTATCCATTGCTCCGAATGGCTCCACAGCATGAGTCCTGCCTGATCGTACAGATGATCCATGCCGTCAAGGCGGAATCCGACCTCGATGGCCTTGTCGCCATTCCATGGAGCAAGCAGGGAGTGGCCGCTGTCGCGCTGGAATCCGTACATCGTTTTTTGCCAGAAGTCGCTTCCTTCCACTGCCTCCACATGAAGCTTGCCATCGATTTCTTCCCAGGACAACGGCTTTGTCAGCCATTCTCCGCTTGACCAGGCTATTTTCTCGGACATGTTTGTTCTCCTTCGGTTAGGATTTCCATATTTCCACTAAGTATAAAAGAGATGGGCTTGTCTGCCTACAGCTTTTCCAGCCGTTCTTTGGCGGGAAGCGCAAGGATGCGCGGATTTCCGGGCGGCTTCCCTTTCAGGCTCCGCCTTGGCGATCCGGCTTTTTTCTCATCGTCAATACGGCCTGGATGATTTTTTTCTCATGGTTTTCTAACAAACGGGCTCAACCGCAAGGGCGGTCAGGACTTTCGTCCACATTGGGAAGTAGTGGGGATTACGGCTGTGTTATGGTGTTCCCAGGCGATCACGACAGCCATCATCAACCTACTATACCGAGCGGGAGGAACTCAACCATGCAACCTCGCAACCATCGAGTGAGAACCAAGCTGCTAGGCGTTGCGCTGAGCCTGTCCATGGCCTTTTCCGGAGCTATGCTTTTGGATCCGAGCACGACTCATGCTGCGGCTGCAAATGGGAATGCGAATGCTTCCACAGCCGATGCTGTTGTTGCAACGGGAATGCAATACTTGGGCGTGCCGTACAAATTCGGGGCAAGCTCCGGATCAACGGATGCTTTCGACTGCTCTTCGTTCATGCAATATATTTTCAAGAAAAACGGCATCGATCTGCCCCGCTCGTCCAGGCAGCAAGCCGCTGTCGGCACGCCGGTGGCGAAGGACCGGCTGCAGCCGGGCGATCTCGTGTTCTCGGATACGAATCGGGACGGAGTCATCAACCACGTGAGCCTCTACATCTGAGACGGCAAGCTGCTTCATACTTACCGTGTCGGCATCGGCGTCACCGTCTCGACATTTGCCGGCAGTACTTGGGACAACACGTTTGTGACCGCTCGTCATGTCCTTCCTGGCGGCAGCGGTACGGTGGATCTCCCTCAATCGGACGAGCAGGCCTCCGTAGCTGCAACGACCGGCAAATCGATTGAAGCGGCGAAACCGGCCGCTTCGGAAGGCAAAAAAAGATATGACTGGAAACCGTCCAGACATAGCTGACCTGACTGCACGCCACATTGAATTCCATAAAAGGCTCTCTGCTTGTTGTTCGAGGCAGAGGGCCTTTTTTGGCGTAAAGCCCGAATGGCGCGGCAAAAGGGCTCGACCTTTGATGAAATGGATTGGATTATAAGTCTGTTTGGACTCCGCCTGATACATTTTTTTATTTATCTCCGTCTTTCCTACATCCATGCAAGAGAACAATAAGCCCATCGTCCTGCTTGCAAACATGCATAGGAGTGAAACAATCATATGAAAAGATCCATGATCGGAATCATTTTCGGCGGCCGCTCGACTGAATACGAAGTTTCCCTTTCCTCCGCAGCTGCGGTCATAGACAGCTTGGACCGGAACAGCTATGAAATCGTTAAGATCGGCATTACCAGACAAGGAGAATGGTACCGGTACGGCGGCGATTCCAGCGCGATCCGCGAGGACCGCTGGAGGTCGCATCCAAGCTGCGTACCCGTTGTATTGTCCGCCAACCGCGCTTTTCCAGGCTTGATCGAGCTTGCAGGCACGGAATTCCGATTCACCCCGCTCGACGCCCTCTTCCCTGTCATGCATGGCAAAAACGGAGAAGACGGCACGATGCAAGGCCTTCTCGAGCTGTCCGGCATTCCGTTCGTAGGCTGCGGCATGCTGTCCTCGGCGGTATGCATGGACAAAACGATGGCGAAAATCATCGTTCAGTCCGACGGAATCAACGTCCCTCCATCTGTCAGCGCCATAGCCGGCGATTCGATGGAAGATACCGTCGCGGCTGCGGAACAGCTCGGATATCCGCTCTATGTCAAGCCTTCGCGGTCAGGCTCGTCCATCGGCATCACCAAGGCACACGGGCGGGACGAGCTGCTGGCCGGAATCGGGAAAGCTTGGGCTCACGACAGCCGCCTCGTCATCGAGCGGCATATCGAGGGCTTCGAGCTGGGATGCTCGGTACTCGGCCATGAGGATCCGATTGCCGGAGAGCTCGATGAAATCGCGCTGCACGGGGAGTTTTTCGACCATGCGGAAAAATATTCGCTGAGCACGGCCTCCATCCATCTCCCTGCCCGCATCGACGCAGGCACAGCCCGGGAAGCAAAAGAAATGGCGCTGCGCATCTACCGGATTCTGGGATGCAGCGGACTCGCCCGGGTGGATCTCTTCCTCGGGAAGGACGGACGGCTGTATTTCAATGAAGTCAATACGATTCCGGGGTTTACGGAGAAGAGCAGGTATCCCGGCATGATGCGCGAAGCGGGAATCGGCTTTCCCGAGCTGCTCGACCGCTTGATCCATGATGCGTTGAAGGAACCGCGTATATGAAGGCCGATACAAGTCCGCCATGGCGATCCGAACCGGCATCAGCCCTGGCAGAGAGCGTGCGGGTCCCTTTGAAGCAGATGCATGAAGGCTATCTGATTCTCGTCAATCGGAATTATCCGGTCAGGACGGAAGAGATGAAGCTGGCGCCGCTTCCATCCGGCATGATCCAGGCCTTCAACGCGGAAGAGCCGACCCGTTCCCTGGAGTGCGAATGCGGACGGCAGCTGGCCGCCCTGCTGGCAGCATGCCGGGGCTTGGACAGCATCGCGGTCGTGAGCGGCTACCGTTCCAAGCAGGCGCAGCAGAACCTGTACGACAATTCCATACGGGAAAACGGGATCGCCTTTACGGAAAGCTACGTGGCAAGGCCAGGCGCAAGCGAGCACCAGACCGGCCTTGCCGTCGATGTCGGCCTGGCGTCCGACGGCATGGATTATATCCGTCCATCGTTCCCCACGGAGGGAGCATGCGGACGGTTCAAGAGACTGGCGGCCGATTACGGATTCATCGAGAGATACAAGGAGAGCAAGTCATCGCTTACGGGAATTGCCGGGGAGCCATGGCACTACCGCTATGTCGGCTTTCCTCATGCGGCCATCATGGAGAGGGAGAATATGTGCCTGGAGGAATATGCAGGGTTCATCCGCCAGTTTGCGGGCGGAGACAACCATCTCGCGTTCGGCAACAGGTTTGAAATCTATTATGCGGCCGCCGCCGGCGAGCTGACCTCGGTTCCGATTCCGGCGGCGCATCAAGGCAGCTGGCGCATATCCGGCGACAACTGCAGCGGATTCGTCGTGACGGTGACGTATCCGGGCGGAAAACGGCATGGCGGCTGAAGCCAGGTTCGGCAGCCTCGACCGGTTCAAGCTCCTGGCCGGCCTGCTCGTCGTTGCCAACCATACCAGCCCTTTGACGACGTACAGTCCGTTTGCCGATTTCCTGCTCAGCGGACTTCTGTCAAGGGTTGCCGTTCCCTTTTTCTTCATGGCCTCCGGCTTCTTTTTCTTCCGCTCGCTGCCCCGCAAGCCGTCCCGATGGGCCGCGTTGAAACAGTTTATGTCCCGGATCGGATTCCTTTACGCGGTGGGAATTCTCCTTTATCTGCCCCTTAATGTGTATTCAGGGGATTTCAACTCATCCCGGAATTTCGGTTCTTATGTCAGCGGCCTCTTCTTCAACGGCACCTTCTATCATCTCTGGTACCTGCCCGCTCTCATGATCGGAGTCGGCATCGTCTTTGGGCTGAAGGCCGCGCTTCCCGGCAAGGCTGTCATAGGCATTGCGGCCGGACTGTATGCCATAGGCTTGCTTGGAGACAGCTACTTTGGTCTTACGGCGTCCGTAAGCCCCGCTCTTGCCGCGGTTTTCAACTCCTCGTTCCATTGGTCGGACTACACGCGCAACGGCATCTGGTTCGCTCCGCTGTTCATTGCGATGGGAGCCGGCGCTGCGCAACGGTCTCTTCCGCCCGCTTCCGCTCCCAAGCTGGCCGTTGCATTCCTCTTCTTCCTCGCGCTCACTCTGATTGAAGGGATCTGGCTGAAGCAAGCGGACTTCGCCCGTCTGGGAGCCATGTATGTCTTTCTGGTTCCTGCCATGTACAGCCTCTTCCATCTGCTATTGAGGCTGGGAGGCAAGAAAAGCCTTCTTCTCAGGCAGCTGAGCACCTGGATCTACGTCGTTCATCCATGGATGATCGTTGCCGTTCGCGGAGCAGCCAAGCTCCTTGGCTTGCAGGCTCTGCTCATCGGCAACAGCCTGATCCATTTCATCGCGGTCGCTGCAACGTCTGCGGCTCTATCGTTAGGAGGTGTCATCATGCTCACCAAGCTCAAAAGCACAACCGCCGCGCGCAGCCGCGCTTGGGCCGAGATCGACCTGGCCAATCTGGACCATAACGTGAAGGAATTGCAGCGCATCCTTCCTTCGGGCACCGCCTTGATGGCTGTCGTCAAGGCGAATGCTTACGGCCATGGAGCTGCACCGGTAGCCGAGCGGCTGTACAGTGCCGGCATCTCTTCCTTTGCCGTGGCCGAGATCGACGAAGGGATCGCCCTGCGCAGGCAAGGCATCCAAGGCGAGATTCTCGTTCTGGGCTACACCCCGTCGGACCGGCTGGACGAGCTTCTTCATGCCGATCTCGCGCAGACCGTCGTAAGCGCGGAAGATGCCGAGCGCCTGCAGGCATTCGGCAAGAGAATCAACGTCCATATCAAGATCGATACCGGCATGAACCGCCTCGGAGAGCCGTTCGGCCATACGGAAAAAATTTTATCGATGTACAGACACAGCCATCTGCATGTCATCGGCACTTTCAGCCATTTGGCATGCGCGGACAGTCCCGACGAGGAAGACCGGGCTTTTACCCGGCTCCAATATGAACGGCTGCTGGAAGTCGCGGCGAAAATCCGGTCCGCAGGACATGACCCGGGCAGGCTCCATATCCAGAACAGCAGCGGCATTCTCAACGGCTTCGGATGGAGCTTCGACACAGCGCGTCCAGGCCTTGCCTTGTACGGCTTGAATTCCGCTCCGGAAGGCCGGATTCCGGCCGATATCGAGCTGCGCCCGGTTCTCTCCCTCAAGGCCAGCGTGACGCGGGTGAGCCGGGTCGAATGCGGGGAAGCGGTCGGATATAATCGGGGCTTCACGGCTTCCCGCGCCACTGTGCTGGCTACCCTGTCGATCGGTTACGCCGACGGCATCCCGAGAAGGCTGGCGGAGACAGGCGGCTCGGTTCTGCTGCATGGCAAGCGCGCGCCAATCGTCGGACGCATCTCGATGGATCAGATGACAGTCGACGTGACGGAGATCGAAGGAGTCAGGCAAGGAGATGCCGCTACGCTGATCGGCCGGGACGGAGCCGAAGCCATTGCGGCCGAAGAGGTGGCGGCATCCGCCGGAACGATTGTGAACGAGGTGCTCAGCAGGCTGGGACCTCGGCTGCAGCGGATATACTTGTCTTAAGCGGATGCCGCTCCATCTGCATTATTTTCTCTTCCCAGCCCGCAGCGAATCATAATCAAATTACCGGCGTGCGCGGAAAGAGCGGCGCAGCTCCTCTACCCAAAGCTCCGAAATCTCCCAGGGGTTGAAGCGGCCTCCCTTGCCTCCATTCCGATCAAGCTTTTGTCCGGCTCGTGGATACTGGCGATGAGGCGACGACGCTTTTCACGGTCCAATCGCCCGGATAAGAGGAACCGGCGGGTGAATCGGACACGAAAGCGGATGGCGATGATTTCGGCGGTTCGTTTCCTGATTCGGGAACGAACATTTAACCGCGAATAATGTCTTTTTTGCAGGCTGGAATCCCTTAAAAGGCATCGTTTCGTTGAGATTTCATGTCCATTCCGTCTTGTCGCCTATCCTTTTGCGCAGTCTTGTCGTCTGTCCTATTGCGCTCTCTCGACTGCTTGTCTCTTTAGAGCCTGAATAGCTCCGATATGCAGCCCTTCATGAAAAATCGTACGGATAAGCACCTGCTCGACGGTGTGCATCCCCATTTCGGTCGGCGGTAATTCCTCATCCAGTCGATCCTGATATCGTTCTTGAATCTCGGCAGGCTGCTGCTCAAGCATCTGCAGAAGCTCGGAGAAGGAAGGCGTCTCCGTCGTGAACGAGGACGGGCTTGAGCCGTATCCGAACCACAGATTGAAGGCTGCGGCAACCGGCTGCTCCTCTTGAGTGAGCGCATGAATCCAGGCGTATTGATCCGTGAAAATGTGGCCCAGGTTCCAACGGATGTTATTGTTGAAGCCAGCCGGAATCACCTCGGCCTGCGCTTCCGTCACCTCCGCGGCAAGCTCCAGGAGCTCCCTTCGATAAGCGTGCAGCTGTTGGAACAACACCTCATGTCTAGAATTCATTTGTTCCCCACCCTTTCTTAATCTCTATATTACAATTGGATAAAGCCCGTTGTTTTTCCTACAGGCGCATAAAAAAACAGGAGCGGCTTCATGCCGCTCCTGAACATTCCTTCGTGACCTTGCTTCCTTTCATCCGCATCGGGCTGAGTTGTGCAGTCAGACAGAGCCTGCGATCAGAACGTGCTGACCTTGGTCGTATCGGAGCACCAGCGCAGGTTGAACAGCTCGCGGAACAGAACCTCCCGCGCTTCCGGGCTGTCGATGTAGCGAAGAGCCTCCGCCGCATGTCCTCGTACATAGCGGTTCGGATCCTGCAGAGCTTCAGCCAGCTCAGGCACGGCATCCGCCGCCGCTCCCTTCAAGCGCAGCAGCGAGAGAGCCGCCATGAACCGCACTTGATTGTCCTCGTCGCGCAAGCCCCGGATGAGCGCCGGCACGATGCGCTCCGCCGGACTTCCGATCATTCCGAGCGAATCGACGACCTGGCGGCGAACCTCGGCCGACTGTCCGGATAACAGCGCGGCAAGCCTCGGTACCGCAGCTCCGGCTAGCTCTCTCAGCTCGCCAAGGGCGAATGCGGCATGACAGACCGTCGCGGCGTCGGAACTGTCAAGCGCTGCCTGCAGGCCGGCGACCGATCCTCTTCCGGCAGCCGACAGGCCGTAGGCAGCCAATCGGGAAATTCGGCTGTTCTCCTGCCGGAGAGCCTCCTCCAGAGCGGCGATTCCTCCTTGGCCTCTGGCTGCCAGGCTGTAAGCCGCGTTGAGGGCTGAGCGCTCATCCGATCCTGCCAGAGCGGCCGCAAGCCTTTCAACGGCTTCCGCATCGTCCGGCTGCGTATCGGCCAGGCTGCCGATTCGTCCGGAGAGCCAGTTCCACGTCTCTTCCCAGATGACAGCCTGATGAGATTCCGCGGCTGCCGCTTCTTTCGAAGGCGCCCAGATCGGATTCCGGCAGTCCCAGGATGGAGCCGACGGCGCCGTCGTGCGCATGAATTCAAACTTCAGCATATAACGGGGCTGGCCAAGCACGTTGGCTGTGGAACGATGCCAGATGTCGTAATGGATGAGAGCGAAGGTGCCGGCGCCGCCCTGCGCAGTCACTTCCTCCTTCGGATTCTCGTCCTCGAACATGCGGGACTCCAGCAGCTGGGTGCCCGGGAAGATCCCTGTCGGTCCGAGCTCGACAGGGGTGTCCTGCGGGAAATACATGATCATCGCCCACCAGGGATGATGGTTTCTCATCCGGTCGTAGCCCCAGTAGCTGTCCTTATGCCAGCCTCCCGGCTGCGGAGAGGCGTTGAAGTGGCCGTGGCGGTGGGTGTGCAGCAGGTAATCGGGACCGAGCACGCTGGTAAGCGCGCCGGTCACGACCGGATGGTCGAATACTTTCTGCAGGTCCCGTATCCGGGGCAGAATGTTGTTGCCGGGATTGCCTTCCTCGTTGTAAACCTCGTTCAATTGAGACACCAGGCCGTCATGGAACTCCTGCGGAAAGTCGGTTTGGAGCAGCAGCACTCCGTCGCGGATAAAGGCTTTCATTTGTTCGTCTGTGAGCAAAGCCGGCTTGTGGTTATTGGTCATGATCGATGTCCCTCCCGGAATCTGATACACTGATTATAGTTCGCGGTTCCGAGGGGGAGAATGGAAGTTCCTAAGGGATTAGGGGACAAAACTAAGCAATGGGGCTGGACGAATCATGCTTCGACAAGAAGAATCCACTCTGCTGGAATTGCTCGACAATCTGCAGGTTCGGGTTCAGGTCGCCCACCGCACCCAGTGCACGGCGGACTGGCGGGATCTGGACTTCGTGCCGGAATTCAACCGGCTTTACTTCATCCTGGACGGGACAGGCTGGCTCCAGGTGGACGGCCGGGAGTGCTTTCCGAAGCCGGGCCAGCTGTGCCTGATGCCGGCCTTCGTCAAGCAGTCGTATTCGGCTGTCGCGGACAAGCCGCCTTTCTCCAAATACTGGTGCCACTTCAATGCCGGCGTCGGCCCGTTCGACTTGTTCCAGTGGATCGACGCCCCGCTCTGCATCGATGCGCCGGACCCGCAGCGGATGCAGAGCCTGTTCGCCGAGCTGGCGGAGCTGCATTCCAGCCCCTCCCTCGTTTCGCTTCTCCGGGAGAAGGCGGTCATGCTGGAAATCCTGTCCTCCTTTCTGGAAAGCATCCCGGTGCAGGTGCTCACCCATCGGAGCGAGGACATGCAGAGAATCCGCATCATCCAGGACTATGTGGAATCCCATCTGCAGGAAAGCTTGAGCATCAACGATCTGGCGGCTTCCCTTCATCTCCACCCGAACTATTTCATTTCGTACTTCAAGAAGCACTTCGGGATGCCGCCGGCCAAATACATCAGCCGCAAACGGATGGACATGGCGCGCAAGCTGCTTGCCTCCACCTCCCTCAGCATCAAGGATGTCGCGGAACGGACCGGATACCCGGACACCCACTATTTCGCCAAATGCTTCCGCAAGGAAACGGGACTCAGCCCGACGGAGTTCCGCTCATCCTATGCATGACAAAAAAAACCAGCTTCAGCCGATCCCGTCGGCAAAAGCTGGTTTTTTTATCGTTGGCCCGCAGCGCGAGGCCGGTCAGTACAAGCTTTCCAGCTCGTCGATCAGGGAGCCGACATAGGCTGCGGCGGTGCGGATCGGATCGGGCTTCGACATATCGACGCCTGCGAGCCGGATCAGCTCAAGCGGACTCATCGAGCCGCCTGATTTGAGAACCTCCAGCCAGCGATCCACCGCGGGCTGTCCCTCCTCCCGGATGAGCTGCGCTGCCGCCGTCGATACGGTCAGTCCAGCCGCATAAGTGTAAGGATACAGGCTCATATAATAATGCGGCTGGCGCATCCAGGTCAGCTTGGCATCGTCATCGATGACGACATCACCGCCCCAGAACGAAGAGAGGATGTCTCCCTTCAGCTCGCACAGCTTCACGGCCGTGATCGGCACGTCCTGCATGGCGAGGCCGTAGACTCGGCGCTGAAGCTCGCCTTCGAGCAGGTGGGTGACGAAGTTGTGGAAATAAGTGCCGAGCAGCTGGGATATGACCCAGCGGCGCATGCGGGGATCCTCCGAGCGCGACAGCAGATGGTCCGCCAGCAGCAGCTCGTTCATCGTCGATGGCGCTTCGATGAAGTAAAGCGACGGCCTGGCGTTCGTCGGGCGCTGATAACGGCTTCCAAGCATCAGATGGCCTGCATGCCCGATTTCGTGGGCGAGCGTGAATGCGCCTCTCATGCTGTCCGCCCAGCTGATCAGAATATAGGAGTGGACGCCGGGAATCGACATGCAGAACGCGCCGGTTCTCTTGCCGGCGTTGTCCGCATAATCGACCCAGCGGTCCCGGAACGCATCCGACACGATCTCGCCGTACTCGGGACCAAGGACGGCAAGAGCTTCCTTGATCAGCTCTCCCGCTTCCTGGAACGTAATGCCGGGACTGAAATCGGGGTCGAGCGGAGCTTTCAGATCCGCGAACGTCATCTCGTCCAGCTGAAGCACCCGCTTCTTGAGCGCCGCGTACTTGCGCATATGAGGCGCCAGCTCTTCCTGCAGAATGTCCAGGATGTTGGCGTACATTTCGGTCGTGACCTGCTGCGGCGTCAAGAGCATGTCCGTGACGGAATCATATCCCCGCAGGCGCGACTCGATCACCTGCCGCTTCACTTCGGTGCCGTAGGCTTCGGCGAAGGTGTTGCGGTAGCTGCGCAGCGTTCCGCTGAACGCTTTGAACGCATTGCGCCGCAGCTCGGTATCCGGCGATTCCGCGTATTTGTTCTCATAGAGCGCAAACGAAACCGGCAGCTCATTCCCGCTGCCGTCCTTCGCGGCCGGGAAGGTCATATCCGTCAGCTTGCCGCGTTCATAGATGCGGTATGGCGCGCCCAGCACTTCGCCGAAGGAAGCCAGAACCTTTTCCGTCTCCGCCGTCAGCCGATGGGGCTTCGTCTGCAGCAGCAGGCCGAGGCTCCGCTCGAAATCCCGCAAAGCGGGCTGCTCGCTCATGTACGCGGCGACCGTTCCGTCCGGGAGCGAGATGATTTCGGATTTGATGAAGGAAAAGGCGGAGCCGGCCTGCGAGGAAAGATCGCGCGCTTTGGCGGCGTTCATCTGATTGTCCGGATCGATGCTGTCTCCGGATTGATGCAGATGGGCATACGCGTATACCCGGCTGATCCGGCTCTGCAGCTCTTCCTGCGCGACCAGACAGGCGAGCAGCTTGTCCGCGCCTTCGCCCAGCGTGCCTTCGTATTTCGTGACGGAAGGCAGATCCTGCACAATGGCATTCCATTCCTGCTCCCAGGCTTCCTTCGATTCAAAAATGTCGCGCAAATCCCAAGTCGTCTCTGCGTCGACCTCGGACCGGGTCAAGATTTTCGACATGATCAACACTCTCCTTCCGGATATATCCAGGCTTGGCATCTCCAAATATCACCATTGTATCATGGCTGTCTATGCCGCCAACTGGTTTTGGATGGAAAACAGAGTTGAAACTGGAAGCCGTTTTCCCTATACTCAAAATGACACGAAGTTCATTTTGTGGGAGGATACAGGAATGTCGCCCAAACTATCTGACGAACGCAAAGAACGTCGAAGGCAACAAATCCTTGAAGCGGCGAAGCGCGTATTTGCCGAGAAAGGGTTCGGAGCTGCGACACTCAAGGATATCATCGAGGAAGCCGGAATGAGCCGAGGATGGATTTATTTGTACTATCCGACCAAGGAGGAAATTTTTGAGGCGCTCCTGGACCATCAGGATGCCGATCACGAACGGTACCTTGCAGGGCTTGAGGCATCGTCGACATCGGTATGGGAGCTGATCTCCGCTTCGTATTCCATGCGGTTGAATGAATGGGCGAGTTCATCGGATCGCGGCCTCATGCCGGCATTCTACGAGTATTTCCTGGTCGGCTGGAGAGATGAGGCGCGCCGCGAGCTTCTTCGCCGCCGCTACGAGAAGGGCATCGTTCAATTCGCTGAGCTTCTCCAAACCGGCATCGACCGCGGGGAGTTCAATCCCGTGCTGGGCGTGCTGGACATATCCCGGCTTGCCGCTTCTTTTCAAGAGGGCATTGTAACGCATACCTACGCGGTTGGAGCCGCCAAGGCGAATTCCCCGATGCAGATCGAAGCGCTTCTGGACTATTTGAAGTCTCTGCTTCGGCCTGCGACGGACAGCCGCCGGCCATCCAGAGAGGAAACGCTATGAAGACGCTGTTTCGCAATTCGACGTTCAACAAGCTGTTCTTCGCGGCCTTCTCATCGCAGCTGGGCAGCGTAGTCGGCAATATGGCATTCGCCTTCTATCTGGTCGACCGGTACAGCGAAAAGCCTTCGCTGGCGACGACGGCCGAGCTTATGTACTCTCTGCCGACACTGGCGGTATTCTGGATCGTCGGCGTCATTGCGGATCGATTCGACCGCAAGATCATCGCGGCGTACAGCGACTGGATACGGGCGGGCCTTACCGCGCTGCTGCTTCTGTTCGTCCATTTCGACCTGCTGTTCGCCTGCTTTCTGGTTTTGTTTCTCCGCAGCGCGATCTCCAAGTTTTTCGGTCCCGCCGAAATGGGGCTGCTGCAAGGCAGCATCCCTCAGGACGCTTATGTACAGGCATCGGGCCTCAATCAAATGGTGCTGGGCATGTTCATGCTTTTCGGCATGAGCCTCGGCGCGGCCGCCTATCATTTCATCGGAATTGAAGGCGCTATCATCGTGGATGCCGTCAGCTTCCTCGTCTCCGGCCTGTTGATTTCGAGGGGGGATTTCCCTGCCCATGCCCGCACTCCGAACGGAATGAGCCGTCTCCGAGATCTCCGCTTCTCCCTGCTTCTCAAGGAATTTTGGCAAGGCCTCCGGTATCTGATGGGCAATCGGCTGTTAGTGGTCCTGATCAGCGGATTTCTGTTTTTCGGCCTGGTCAACGGCGTGTTCGCCGTGCTCCCCCTCTTTGCCATGAAATACAAGCTGAGTCCCGATCAATACGTCGTCCACTCCTCGCTGATTACGGTCTTCCTCGGAATTGGCTTCCTCATCGGCAGCCTGCTCGGCCCATGGATGATACGCCGCCTGACGAGAGCTCCGATTCTGATCGGCGGCCTATTCCTCTCCAGCCTGCTTATTGCCGGACTCGGAATGGCCGAGCGAATCGAAATCTATTTCATCCTCATCCTTTTCGCCGGAATCGCCATCGCCCCGATCAACATCGCGCTCGGGAGCTGGATGCCGGAGCTGGTGCCTCCGGATCGAATGGGCCGTGTCAACGCTTTGATCGAACCGGTCATGATGCTCGGCCATTCGCTTTCCCTCGGGTTTATCGCCTTTGCTTTTCCGGCTTGGATCTCCATTGCTTGGCTGCATTATTCGGTTGCCCTATGCACGGTGGCTGTCAGCGCGTTTTATTTGACTTCTCTTCCCCCGCTTGTCCGCAAGCTTCGGGGCCAAGGAGCCGAGCGGGCTGCGGCGGCCGAAGGAGAACAAGCCTAGCTTTTCGGCGGAGGAGGAGGTTAAGAATTACCTGGAAACCGATTATGGATTGAACACCTGCAGGGTGGCTGGAAAAGCATTTGCAGGCATGACCGAAGACGACGGTTTCTTGCTTGGCCGGATGCATGGAAAGACATCGATTATCCCATATGGATTCAGCCTCAACGATTGTTCAGCGTCGTGCCAGAAAAGGAAAGCCGGTAGGCTGTCGGGGTCAAACCGGTCTTTTTCTTGAACCACTTCGAAAATTGCTTGTCGTCCCCTGCCCCGACTTTTTCCGCTACTTCCTTGACTCCGAGCCGGCTGCCTGCCAGCAGATTCTTGGAGGCGTCCAGCTTCAAGGCGTGGACATAGGCCAGCAGGCTGACCCCGAACTTGCGCTTGAACAGGCGGGCCAGATAGTCTTTGTTGTAGCCGATCCGACTGGCTGCGGATTCGAGGGAGATCGGCCTTTCATGAGCATGCAGCCTTATCCAGGCCAGCAGCTCGGCCAGCCGCGGATCCGTCTCCTGCAGCCCGGCCGAATCATGGAGCTGCTCTCCCAGCTCGATCAGCAGAGAGGTCAGAAAATAGTCGCCCGCAGCCGCGATGGCATATCCTCCACTGGCCGCGTGAAGCAGCTGCCTGGCCAGAATATGAACCCGGCTCGGAAAGGAGCAGCGCGCATGGCGAGGGATCAGGCTTTGAGGCTCCCCCGATGGCGGCTCGGCAGGATCGAAGTGGAACCAGTAGAAGGAAACGCCAGGAGCGGAAAGCTTGTACCCGCGGTGACGCTGCCCTGGAAACAAAATCAGGATGTCGCTTTCCCTCAGCTCCAGCAAGCGGCCGTCCACTTCCAGGAATACGACTCCGGAAACCCCGATCATCAGTTCATGGTCCTCAATGATTCGATCCATATGGGACCAATCCTCGTCGGAAATAAACCTTCCCCCTTCATGAAACCGGTAAGGCTGACGCAAATGCAAGGGCAAATAATCCATCCTCCACCTCCGAGGCTTTCCGCCATGAAGTCCGTTTTTGACACTTAATCTACGGGATTGCCTGCCGACAAAGGCGTCTCCGTTTTTTTATGATGGAATCAGCGAGCCGCAGCAGCGGCCGCGAATCCTTGCATGAAGGAGAATTCCACGATGAGCGATAATAACGCGACGAAGCCTGGAACGAGCGTCCGCGTCGAGGATGGCTACTGGACCCCCTATCAGAGACTGGTGCGGAATACCGTTCTTCCCTATCAGTGGGAGGCTCTCCATGACCGGATCGCAGGCGCCGAGCCCAGCCGGGCGATAGCGAACTTCCGTATTGCAGCAGGGCTCCAGGAAGGACGCTTCGAAGGCTTCGTCTTTCAGGACACGGATCTCTACAAATGGCTTGAAGCCGCATCCTATCAACTCGGATCGGCCTTCGACCCGGAGCTGGAGCGTCAAGTGGAAGAAGCGGCCAGGCTCATCGGAGCCGCCCAGCAGGCCGACGGCTATCTCAATACCTACTTCACGGTGGCCGAACCCGGCAAGAGGTGGACCAATCTGGCCGACTGCCACGAGCTGTACTCTGCGGGACACTTCATCGAAGCCGCTGCGGCCCGCTATTCCTGCACAGGAAAGACGGACCTGCTCAACATCGCCGTCAAGCTCGCGGACCATATCGACTTCGTATTCGGACCCGAGCCGGGCAAGCTCCGCGGCTATGACGGCCACCAGGAAATCGAGCTTGCGCTCGTCAGGCTGTACGAAGCCACAGGCGAGCGGAAGTACTTGGATCTGGCCGGCTTCTTCATCGACGAGCGAGGACAGAAGCCGGACTTCTTCCATCTGGAATGGGAAAAGCGCGGCCGTACCAGCCACTGGCATCCAGGCGTACAGAAAACCCCGCCCTCTCTGCACTACCATCAAGCCCATCTGCCCGTCAGGGAGCAGGAAACGGCGGTCGGCCATGCCGTCCGGGCTGTCTATATGTACGCTGCGATGGCCGACCTGGCCAGGCTGCGCCAGGACGAAGGACTGCTGGCTGCCTGCAGGAAGCTGTGGAGCAGCATCGTCCATAAGCAGATGTACGTGACGGGCGGCATCGGGTCCACTCCCATCGGGGAAGCGTTTACAATCGACTACGATCTGCCCAACGACACGAACTATTCGGAGACATGCGCCTCGATCGGGCTGATCTTCTTTGCCCGGCGCATGCTTCTGCTCGAAGTCAGCAGCGAGTATGGAGATATTATGGAGCTTGCGCTGTACAACACGGTCTCTTCCGGCATGTCGGCAGACGGCAAGCATTATTTCTACGTCAACCCGATGGAAGTCTGGCCGGAGGCCAGCAGAGGGAATCCCGGCAAGCACCATATCAAAACGGAAAGGCAAGCCTGGTATGGCTGCGCCTGCTGTCCGCCCAATGCCGCGCGGCTCCTCTCTTCCCTGGGACATTATATTTTCACATCGGATAACGAGAACCTTTATGTTCATCTCTATATCGGCAGCGAGGCTGAAGTCCAGCTCGTCGGCGGCAAGGCGGCCATCAAGCTGGAGAGCGGAATTCCGTGGAAGCCGGAAGCGAGCCTGACCATCACGGATCTCCCAGCCGGCAACCCGTTCTCCATTGCGCTTCGGATGCCTGCCTGGTCCAGCACCCTCCGCCTCGAAATCAACGGGCAGGAGGCCGATCCGGACATCAGGAGCGGGTATGCTTATCTGTACAGGCGCTGGGAGCAGGGCGACGTCATCGACATCGGCTTTGCCATGGAGCCCCGGCGGATTTACAGCCATCCGCAGCTTCGGGCTGATGTCGGCAAGGTAGCGCTGCAGCGCGGTCCAATGATCTACTGCCTGGAGGAAGCCGACAACGAGGCCCCTCTGGCCGCGCTCTCGCTGCCTTCAGTTTCCGAGATTACGGAGGTTCCTTCTGAGTGGAGCACCGGAGCAGTACTGCTGCAGGCTCGCGGCGAGAGGCTGCGCGCTCCGCTGGAGGAGGAAACTTCCCTGTATCGTCACTCTCCACCCGTTGTCGAAACCTGCAAGCTCACCTTTGTCCCTTATGCTCTCTGGGGCAACCGGCGTTCTGGCGAGATGGCCGTCTGGCTGCGTGAATCGCTTTAGTCCGTCCGAAAACAAGCTCTTGTCACAGCCAATCGTCCTTTCCTTGCGGCTTACATTTCAAGGACGTAGAGGCGTGAAGTCTCTTCCCATATCTCTCCCGGCTTCAAAGAGACGAGGCCGATGGCTTCGGGATCCATGCCGACGTTCGGAGCGTTGACCAGATTGATCTGGGGCTCCGGACAGAAGAAGCCTTCGGCCGCTTCGTTGTTCCAAATCATCCATAGCCGATAGGAAGTCCCGGCGTCATAGATGAGCTTCTGCCCTGCTTGCCGGTCGCTGAGCTCGATCCGGTTGCGATCGAATGGTTGGAAACTCCCCGACCCGAAGCTTCGCGCCGCCGTAAGGAACGAGGATGATCTCTTGTTCCTTCTGCCCTTCCGCATCGGGATTCAGAGGCGGGGAATCCGCATTGTTCCCTGCCATCGGCCAATTGCGGACGAGCCTGCCCTTGGTCTTCAGCTTGACGGGAGACTGCTCCGCGAGGAAAGGCTGGGAAGGAATCTCTCCGCTCGCGAATTCGAAGCCCGCGCCTTCGACAAGCCCGTACCGCCATGCTGTCGTCGGATAGATCTCCCAATCGCTGAATTTCTCCCGAGAGATATGCGGCAGCCAGTTCTCGCCAATGGGAAGCGCGTATACAAGCGGGCCGCGTTCCACGCTGAGCGCATACAGATTGCGCGAGATCAGCTCGACCTTCATCGGCAGGCTCAGCTCGACGGCATCGCCGTCGTTCCACTCCCGCTCCACGAGCGCAAAGCCATGGTCAACCTGCAGCTGCACATGCTTGCCGTTGATGGACAGAGCCGGCTCCGCGCACCAAGCCGGGATGCGCAGATGCAGGGCGAACTTCTCCGGTCCGGCGAGCGACAATCCGATGGAGACGTTCTCGCGGAACGGATACCCGCCGCCGACGGTCAGCTCGGCTTCGCTGCCGCTCCCGACAACGGCCTTCACGATGCATGGAATGTAAGAGACGGCGGCAAGTCCGCCTCGGCGGTCCGACATCCAGGCATGCGCGGCCAGCTTGGGCCAGCCTTGATGCATATTGGCCGTACAGCAGCCGAAGTTCGGCTCCAGGCCGAACAGATTGGCCTCGTCGCCGTTGCTCCAGTCCCGTTTGGCTACGTTGCAGATGATCTGGTTGACCTGCTGGTCGTATTGATGGGAAGTCCAATCGGCCGATATCGCTGCAGGAAGCGCGTTGAAGGCGACCTTCTCCAGGATGTCTCCGAACCGTCCATCCCCAAAAATGCGAACCAATTGCTCCAAGGTGAACATGTACTCGACGACGGCGCATAGCTCCACGCCTTGGGAAGGATGCGTTCCGGACAGCCATTCATCGCCGGAGAACATGCCATGGGCCTGGCCGTGATAAGCCATCAGGCTGTCGATGCCGCGGTGGACGGCCGATCGGAGCTTCTCGTCGCCTGTCAGCTCGTAGAGCAGGCCCGGCGTCTTGATTCCCATCGCCACGTTGACGACATGCGTGCGGTGATCCCAGTGCTCGACCTTCCGCCAGAACGGAAAACGATCCAGAATGGCGGTCCAGTCCGTCGTTTGTTCCGAAACCGTTTGCGACAGCTCCAGAAGAAAAGGCTCCTTGGTCCTGCCGTATGTCCAGTGAAGGGCAAGCATCAGCTCCGCTCCGCGCGGAACGGCCCAGTTCTTGAGCGGATGGTGGTGCATGTTCATATGCATATACCGGAAAAATCGGATGAGGAAAGGAACGATGCGGTTGTCGCCGGTCGCTTCCTCGTACTGGATCATGACCTTCATCATGATCATGTAATGCCACCAATCCTGGCTTTTATCGATATCCTCGTTGACAGACTGTATCCGGTCCGGGCCGAACGAGCCGTCCTCCCGCTGGCTGGCCAGCGACCATTCGATCCAGCGCCGGGCCTTGGCGATCAGGCGCTCATCCTGAAGCAGATAGGCGAGCGGTACGAGCCCGTCCAAGTAATAGGGCCCGCGCTCCCAGCTTTCCCCCGAGCCTCCGATCCAGCCGTTGCCGGGACCGACATCGTCCCAATGCTCCTCCAAATGACCCGTCAGGCCGTCCGCCTGCAGCCGCAGCTGATCCTTCATCCAGCCAAGCGGCAGAACGCGGCCAAGCGGCAGCGCCTCGTATGCCGAACTGTTCAAGCTCATTCCCGATTCCCCTTTCGGTAGGATTACCAGGGGAATATAGCATAGGCCGATGCATGCCGATAAGATCGAAAGACAACATCTATTTGTCCGATCTGGACTTTAGCGCGAGCAGCAAGCTCTGATATAATAAGCATTTACTTGGACAAATTGATTTTGCATGAAGGAGACGGTTATGTCGGAAATACGTTTTGTCGCGCCGCCGCTGCCTCATTACATCTTCAGCGGCGAAGATTCGTATATGCCTGGAGGCAGCCATCCCGCGCGGAGGGACATCGGCGTGTTCGACCTTCTCGTCGTCGCGAAGGGCTGCCTCTATGTCGCCGAAGAGCAGTCTTCGTTCGATGTGGCTGCCGGCCAATACTTGCTGCTGAGGCCGGATCGCGCTCACCGCTCCTACAGGCCTTGCAGCACTGAAACGCATTTTTTCTGGGTTCATCTGCATACGCTCGGAGCCTGGAGCGAGACGGCCGAAAGTGTGGAGCCGCACGCCGTGACGACTGACGATCCTTTCATCCGCATCCATCAATTCGCCTTTCAGCTTCCCCGGTTCGGCAGCATCGTCCAGCCCGATTCCGTCTACAGCCTGCTGCGCCAGCTGAACCAGCTGCTGGACGAGCCTTCCGCGCTCGACCGTCTGAAGCAGCAGAACCTATTCCAGAACATGCTGCTGACGCTGCTTCAAGGCGCCGTTATGCAGCCGCCCGCGAACCCTCGTCTTGCGATAGCGGAGCAGGCGGCTTCCTATCTTCGCCAGCATTACCGCGAGCCGATCTCCTATGGAGATCTGGCGCAGGCGGTCCACTTTCATCCGAACTACATCTCCCGCTGCATGCGCAGCGTATTCGGCTGCACCCCGCTGTCCTACCTGACCCGGTATCGGATCGAGCAGGCCAAGCTGCGCCTCATCCATACCGACGAGCCCGTCGGCTCCATTGCCGAGGAAGCGGGCTTCGGCTCCTTCCCCTTCTTCGTGCGCACCTTCGCCAAGCATACCGGCTGCCGGCCGCGGGAATTCCGCAGGAAGCATCGGACGATCGGCGATCGCTGAGCGGAGCTCAGGCGTAAGCCGCTATGCCGGAATTCAGTTGCGGAGCGCCGCAGCGGTCACGGCTTCTTTTCGAGACTGGACACCCTGTATCCCCTCGGTGTGACGCCGATGAATTTCTTGAACTGGCGCATGAAGTGGGTGTCATTGTCGTATCCGCATATTCCCGATATCTCCGCTACAGACAGGCGGCTGTTCACGAGCAGATACTGGGCATACTCCAGTCTCCCTCCGATGATGTCGGCCATGACCGACACCCCGAAAAACTGCTTGTACACATGCTGGAAGTACGATTTGCTCATATTGACGCGCGCTGCGAGCTCTTCCACGGAGACTCGGATCTGAGGCGAATTATGGAGCTCGCTCCGCAAGTCGACAAATGCTCCGTAGTAATGGTTCTGCCCTTCCGGAAGCGTCCAGCCTCCCTTCGAATTGCAGATCTTCATGAACAGGCTTCGGAGTTCAAGATCCAGTATGGAGGCTGCAAGCTGTCCTCCATGGCTGCTGATCCTCTGCAGCTCGATGATGCATCTGGAGATGAGGTGGGAATCGATCGCCTTTACGGGCTGGTTGATCGGGTAGTGGATATCCCGAAGCCATTCCTCCATTCCCGCGCCCTCGCAGTGAAGCCAATCGTTGACGAAAGGCGGCTCGATTCCGGCATAACGATGGGAAGATTCGGGATGGATCAAAATATGGGTGCCGGACGGGACGACCGTGCGGACTCCTTCCACGATGACTTCCGACTTGCTGCGGAAGAAGACGAACGCGAAGTTGCCCGCGCCGCGGGGACGATCGATGGCAAGCCCGCCTGGATGTACATAATGGTATCCGCAGCTGACCAGATGGAACAAGGCTGACATTCTCCTCTCTCAGCACGATAGGTCAGTTTTTAGAAGATCATAATGGATGGTTTAAAGCCGCTGTAGACCGATATAATCATACCAGAACGATAGAGAAAGCGTATACAAAAAGGAGGCTGGAAGCATGTCGGAGAGCATGCAGACCCGAGACCGAAACATCGCCCGAGAGGCCGATAGGGCAGCCGGCAGCGAAAGCTTGTGCAAAGGCTGCCGCGAGAGCGTCGCCGTTCCGGAATCGCATCTAGCGAGAATCTTGGCCAAGATTCGTCCCGAAGACAGCGTGTCCGAATTTCTGTACGAACAGCGGCTGTCCGCGTGCGGCTCATGCGAGAGCTTGTCTTATGGGACGACTTGCATGCACTGCGGCTGCCTCGTTGCCATCCGCGCCAGGCTCAAGACGAGTCATTGTCCGCACCCTTCGGCCGGCAAGCGCGCAAGCTGGGTACTGGCCGTTCAAGCAGAAGCGCACGCTCAAATTTGAGAGGAGAATCACCATGTTGAAAGCCGTCGTACATACCGATTGGACAACGGGTACGATCAACCGCAATCTATACGGGCATTTTGCCGAGCATCTCGGGCGCTGCATCTATGAAGGTCTCTGGGTCGGAGAAGACTCTCCCATCCCGAATACGGACGGAATCCGCAACGATGTTCTGGAAGCGCTGCGCAAGCTCCATATTCCGGTGCTGAGGTGGCCCGGAGGCTGCTTCGCCGACGAATACCATTGGCGGGACGGCATCGGCCCCCGCGAGTCGCGCAAGGAGATGATCAACACCCACTGGGGCGGCGTCGTCGAGAACAATCATTTCGGAACGCACGAGTTTTTCCGCCTATGCGAGCTGATCGGAGCCGAGCCTTATATATGCGGCAATGTCGGCAGCGGCACGGTACAGGAAATGTCGGAGTGGCTGGAGTACATGACGTTCGACGGCGAGTCCCCTCTCGCCAATCTGCGCAGGCAGAACGGCCGGGATAAGCCATGGAAGCTCGCCTACTTCGGCGTCGGCAACGAGAACTGGGGCTGCGGCGGCAATATGCTGCCGGAGCATTATGCCGACCTGTACCGCCAATATCAGACGTACTGCCGCCAATACGGGGACAACAAGCTGTACAAAATAGCCGGCGGAGCCAATTCCGACGACTACCGCTGGACCGAGGTGCTGATGCAGAAGGCCGCCGGACAAATGGACGGCCTCAGCCTGCATTACTACACCGTTCCGGGAACGTGGCAGGAGAAAGGCTCGGCAACGGAGTTCGGCGCCGAGGAATACGCCCGTACTCTCGTCAGGGCTTTCCATATGGATGAGCTTCTGACGCGCCACAGCACCGTCATGGACCGGTACGATCCGCAAAAGCGGGTCGGGCTCATCGTCGATGAATGGGGCGACTGGTTCGATGCGGAGCCGGGAAGCAATCCCGGCTTTCTCTTCCAGCAGAATACGATGAGGGACGCTCTCGTCGCCGCCATTCATTTTCACCTCTTCCATAAGCATTGCGACCGGGTCCGGATGGCCAATATCGCCCAGATGGTCAATGTGCTGCAGGCTGTCGTCCTGACCGAGGGCGACCGCCTGCTGCTGACGCCGACTTACCATGCGTTCCAGATATACGCCGTGCATCAGGATGCCGAAGCGCTCGCCTTGCATGGAGAGTTCGGATCGTATGCGGCAGGCCCGGACTCGGCAGCGATGCCGCAGGTCGGGGCAACGGCTTCCCGCAAAGACGGCGTTATCCATGTGAGCCTGTACAACCTCCATCCGGAGAAGCCGGCGGACATTGCGCTGGAGCTGCGCGGATCGAGCGTTCGATACGAATGCAGCGGACAGCTTCTGGCCGGCGACTCCATCCATGCCGCCAATACGTTTTCAGATCCCGGGCGGGTCGTCCTGAAGCCGCTCGACAGCATCGAACCGATTGAGTCCGGGTTTGCGGTGAAGCTGCCGCCCGCGTCAGTTGCGACGATCCGGTTCGCCATGTAAACTCGGAGCAGCGGCTCTTGAAGATGAATCGACAAAAAAGCGAGCCGCTCCAGCGGCCCGCTTTATTTTGGCTCGGCAGCATTCATCCTTGATCCGGACCAGCCAGGAGGAACCTTAACCATGATCATCTCCATGAAATCGAATCTGCCCATTTCTCCTGACGTCCTGTGGAACCATTTGAAATCCCCTCTCACCTTTCAAAAAGTCGCCTCTCCGCTCATGGGCTTCAAGCCGCTCGGCGGGGACCGGCTGCCTGAACAATGGTCGACGCGGGCATATCCACTCCGAATGGATCTGTTCAAGCTCATTCCGCTCGGCAGCCATACGATTTCGTTTCTCTCCATCGATGATCGCAGCCGGGTCCTGTCGACGGATGAATCCGGCACGATCATCAAAACATGGAGGCATACGATGGCGGTACATGCCGGATCGTCGGGAACAACAGCCGTCTTCCAAGATGAGCTTCATTTCAGCAATGGCCTTTTGACTTTGCCCACCTATATCGGCGTATATTTGTTTTTCGTCTACAGACATGCGCGCATGCGGCAGCTGATCCGCAGCGGGAGGCTGAACTAGCTCTCTGATCGTTCCGTGAAGCCGACACGGCTTCCTTCCAGCCCCCATCTCCCGCTCTCCGTTTGGCCATGCATGTTCTCGAATCGACATCTATACAAAATCTTAATCTTTTATAGAAAAGTCGAGAATCTATCCTCGGCTCGTTCATGCCATAATGGAAGAACCGATTCGTCGACATGTCAATCGCGATCGAGAATGCTATGAATCTATCGGAGTGAAACGGATGGATCCGGGTACGAACGCAGAAATGGTTCCGCTGAACAAACAGCGGGCTCTCATGGAAGTCCTTCAAGTGTCGATGAAGCTGGGTTTGACCGCTTTCGGCGGTCCGGTCGCCCATTTGGGCTATTTTCATCACGAATACATCATCAAGCGCAGGTGGATGGACGAACGAAGCTATGCCGATCTTGTCGCGCTATGCCAGCTGCTCCCCGGTCCCGCGAGCAGCCAGGTCGGCATCGGAATCGGCCTTGTCCGGGCCGGCTTGTTAGGCGGCCTCGTTGCCTGGCTCGGTTTTACGCTTCCATCCGTCATCGCGCTCTCAGGCTTCGCCCTTCTGCTGAAGGGATTCGATATTGGAGGCATGGGCTGGATCCACGGCTTGAAGATCGTAGCCGTGGCCATTGTGGCCCAGGCGATTGCAAGCATGGGACAGAAGCTGGCGCCTGACAGGATCAGGGCAACCATTGTCGTGCTCGTATCGGTCATTACGCTGATGTGGCAAGCGGCATTCAGTCAGGTTCTGCTGATCGCGGCGGCCGGTTTGGCCGGAATAGGGCTGTACGGGAAATCCGATGGTACGGATGTTCCGAGCCTGGCGGTCCCGATCAGCCGCAGATTCTCTGCCGCATGTCTGGCGCTCTTCGTCGGATTGCTTCTCTTCCTCCCCTTGCTGAGCCGGCTGTATCCGAGCGGATGGATTTCGCTGTTCGATCGTTTTTACCGCGCAGGCTCCCTCGTATTTGGAGGCGGCCATGTCGTGCTGCCTCTGTTGGAGCGGGAAGTGGTTCCGGCAGGCTTGGTAAGCCAAGCAGACTTTCTCACCGGATACGGTGCGGCGCAGGCCGTCCCGGGACCGCTGTTTACTTTCGCCGCTTACTTGGGAGCGATGGCCAAAGGCCTATCCGGAGCGGCAGTCGCTACCGCCGCGATCTTCCTGCCTGCGTTCCTGATCGTCGCCGGCGCTTTGCCGTTCTGGGATTCCCTTCGCCGAAGCCCACGGGTTCAAGGGGCGATGACCGGCATCAACGCTGCCGTAGTCGGCATTTTGCTGGCCGCATTGTACGATCCGCTGTGGACTGCCGCCATTGCCGGCCCCGCCGACTTTGCTCTCGTTTCCATTCTTTATCTCATGCTGACGTCATGGAAGCTGCCGCCTTGGATCGTGGTCATCGCCGGAGCGGCAGGAGGCCTGCTGACCGGAATCATCTGAACCTGTCAATAAGATCGCTTATAGGTCAGGCTTTGCCGAGAAAGCGCCAGAAGTTTTTATGGAACAAGTCGTTCAGATCCCTTTCGATTTCCTGCTCGGTGAGAGTCCAGCCGCTGTTTTGCAGCCGTTCGTATTTGTCGGCCATAACATTTCCGATGATCGTCCTGGAATATCCCCATTTGTAGATCAGCTGCTCAAGCACCCGGCAATCCGAATGCTGGGGGATGACGGAAGTGCCCAGCAGCTCGATCCGCATCCGGGTCATCTCCTCCACCATGGAGTCGATATGCAGGAACCACCAGCATCCGAATATCATCAGGTTTCTGAATTTGCGGGCCAGCACGGCAAGCTCATGCTGGTTTTCCCGTGCGAGCATCGTGACGAGAAACTTCTGACGGGGATATTTGCGGCATAGCGCCTCCACAGCTCCGCTGTCGGAACGCATGCTCATATCGCCGGCCGACTGAAGCTGCGGATTCACCCGTCTGCGGACGCCGATCATGAGCGCAAACGGAATGCCCTTGTCCGTGCAGACCGGGATCATCGCTTCATCGATCATCCGGCTGCGATGATCGTCGGCAGGATAGGCGAAATCGCCCGGCATGGATACGGCCAAATACAGCGCGCTCATCCGGTCCACCCATTCCGATAGGAAACGTCTGGTCTCCTCTATGGTCCGCTCCGTCCATTCCTCCTGCACGTCATAATCGAGACCGCGCAGCTGGATCACCGCATTCGGCCAATCATTGAGCAGAGCGTCTACCCGCAGGGCGGCCAGGAAGCGGTCATCCTCAGAGCCCTTTCCGGCAAGCCACACCTCCCGTTCCACCGGATCGAACGGATCGTTGGTCATGACGATCCTGCTGACGCCGGCAATCCTCATGACGATGTCCGTCTGCTCTCTCGCCGTCCGATCCGCGAAAGCTTGCCGATAGTCGTCCAGATTGCGGGAAGCGACCGGCAGGCCAAGCTGATGCAGAACGGAAACGACTCCGCTGGCGGCTTCGCTTACGGGCGAATGATCGAGGAACAGATGCTGCCAGATAAAGTCGGCCTGCTCCTTCTTGGACTTGGACCAGAATGCGTCGTAGTCTTCATCCGACCAGCGGAATGATTCCGAGATCAGGTAATGATAGATCAAGAGCTCGTCGATTCCCCATAAAAGCAAGTCTCCGAATTGAGGTGCGTATAGATGCGTATGCATATCCGTTACCGGCATCGTTCGGGCCAGCCGCATGACGGTGGCGCGCACGGAGGAAGCTTGTTGCCCGATTGAAGTCATCATCGTGGTCGCTCTCCTTCATCTTCGAAATCTCTCGCATTAAGGCCAGTGTAACATTGCAAGGTCTTGCCCGGCATGTTCTTCATTGGCTTGCTCGGCCTTTCATTTATATCTGATTGGTGTCATGAGAAGGAAGCTATGGTAAGGTAATAGGAAACTCTCCCGATAAGGAGCCGTCTAAAAATGACGCTGCGCGAGCAGTTCCAGCTTCCCATTGAAGCGCTTCATAATACTTCGCGGATACCTGCAACCTTCCATTCCCATCTGGATTACGAAATCTACTATTTCCACAGCGGCAGATGCACCTATCTGATCGGAGACAAAATCTATGATCTGGAGCCCGGCGATCTCATTCTTCTCAACGGCACGACGCTGCATTATCCGAAAGTGGATGAGCAGGTCGGCTACATTCGGACGATCATCCACTTCAATCCTTCGTTTGCCGGCCAACTGCTGCGGCCACCATTCATCCAGACCGACATTTTGAAGCCGTTCGAGGAAAGCAAGAACATGCGCCTCTCCGTGGAGCGATCCGACCGGGAAAGGCTGGAGCCGCTGCTGCAGCGTCTCTGCCTGCTCTATGCCGCCAGCGACACGCTCTCGCATGACCGGTTTCTCCTCGCCTTCACCGAGCTGCTGCTGCTCATTCGCGAGCTTTCCTCGAAGCCTCAAGCAGAAGGCTCCTTTCCCGCCTCGGCCAAGCAAGCCAGCGCGCAGCGGGTCATCTCGTATATCGAGGCGAACTTCGCGGAAGACATTACGCTGGACGGCATGGCCGCGGAGCTGCATGTGAACAAGCACTACCTGGCGAAGCTGTTCAAGGAAGTGACGGGCATCACCCCGTTCCACTATTTGTACCAACGACGTGTAAATGAAGCCAAGGTGCTGTTCGCTATGGACCGGCAAAGGCCGGTCACTGATATCGCCTACCGGGTCGGCTTCAAGCATGGATCCCATTTCAGCAAGACGTTCAAGAAATACACAGGCATGTCGCCCGATCTGTACCGGAAGGGAATCCGCCCGCAGGTTTGATTGCAATCGATTTCATCGGGATAAGTGCCTCTCCTCTACGGACTGATTCTATATTTTTTCCCCAGCTAGTTGAATGGTCCAGGTCACCCTTCTCTATCGCGAATATAGTTGGTAGGAGACAACCAACGACGGAGGGATCCTGTGCCTTTTTGGAACAACAAGTATGGCAAACATCGGATTATGATGAAGAAGGAAGAGCTAGCCAAACATTTGCCGCCTACGGCAACGGCCACGAAAGAATCCGTCCGGCGAATGGCGGAGCAGCATGGATCGGTTTATTTGAAGCCCATTCTCGGCACAGGAGGCTTCGGCATCTTCAAGCTGTCCCTGGAGAACGGAAAATTCCGGCTTCAGAACGGCACTCGAAGCCGTCTATTCGGGCAGTACGAAAAAGCTTATGCCGCATTCGTTTCCTCGTCGCAAAAAAAACGGTATCTGGTTCAGAAAAGCATCCCGCTTATGCGCATCAAAGGAAGGCCTTTCGACCTTCGAATCATGGTGCAGCGCAATTCCCGGCATGAATGGGAAGTAACGGGAACGGTCGCAAGGCTTGCCCTCCCCCGCAAAATCGTGACCAACTATCATAGCGGAGGCAAGCCGATGCCGCTGTGGGATCTGCTCGGTTCCCATGTGCCGAAGGCGGACCGTCCCGGTTACGAGAAGCGTCTGAACCGGCTTGCACTGCAGGCAAGCAGCCATGTGGGCGCCTACTTCCCGCGTTTCCGCGCCTATGGAGTCGATGTCGGCATCGACGAGAAGCTGCGTCCCTGGATCATTGAAGTGAATTCCAAGCCGGACAAATCCATCTTCAACGCGCTGCCGGACAAACAAATGTACCGAAAAATACTGCGTTACGGCCGCCTGCCAGGAACGGCACGAAAACAAGGTTCCACGACGAAGAAATGACCAAGAGCACTAACCAAGAGCACTAACCAAGAGCCTATCAGGCATGCCTTTTCGGCTTCCGCCGCCGGCATAAGGAACAACGTAAAGCCCCCGCATAAGATACGATTGTATCTTGCACGGGGGCTTCGTGTTGATTCGTTGGGTGGATCAGTTGTAGAACTGCTTGTCCACATTGTATTTCGACTTGAACTTATTGACGATATAGGTTTCGTAAATGTCCCGGTCGACCGCGTCCTCTACGACGCAGACCGCGATTTTGGCCACTTCGTCGCGATGCTTCTTCATAGGCGATACAGAGTCCTCGAAATGCTTCTTGATTCTAGGCCGCAGCTTCCGCGCCTTGCCGACGAACAGCAGCTCGTCCTTGGCGTTGTAGAACATGAAGATGCCGCCTTTTTCTCTCGTAATCAGGTGGAAATCCGTAAACCCGAAAATATGGCTCTGGTCGGGATTGCTCTGTTTGGTAATGGTGACTTCCGGTGTCGGAATGGTGATGCTTATCAAGGCTGTTCACGTCCTTTTTCCTATCGATCAGAAGAATTATACCATGGATGAAGAAGGAATTCCTTAACGGTCAGCTGCCGGCGGCAATGGCTTCGATCTCGATCATCAGCTCTTCCCGGATCAGCCGGCGGACTTCCACGGCAGAGCTTGCCGGGGGCTGAGTCGTGTCGATGAATTGATCCCGAATCTCTCGGACGACCGGCATGCCGGAAATATCGGTCATGAAGAAGGTCAATTTCACGACATCCCGGAAGGTCATGCCGACGGCCTCAAGCGCAGCGGCGATATTTTCAAACACCTGTCTCGTCTGGGCGGCAAGGTCCCCATCTCCAATCAGCTGCCCTTGTTCTCCGAATGCCACTTGCCCCGAGACGTACACGGTTCTGCGGGAAGTCGTCTCTACGACATGCGTATAACCGAAAGTAGGAGCCAGCTTGTCCGGATTCACGAAACGGGCAGGATGTTGTTCATTCATCGGTAAGCACCTCTCTTTTTTTGACGCTGCTCGGCCCGACTGCCGATACAGCCCTAGAGCCTTGTCGTAGTCGGCGCGATGTGACCTGCAACGGCATCGGTCATCGGAAGGCTCGTACAGCCGTATAGTCCGGCTATTCATAGCAAGTCCATGTTCTCCTTTTCAAGGCTAGGCGTGGCCTGTTTGGGAGTTGGTCCAACAGCAATATATTCTCCTTCGGTCTCCACACCCCCTTCCTGACGGCCTTCTTTTCTCCGTCCGGCTCAGCGGCAGCCAGAATTATAGATTAAGATGATTATAGAGAATGAAGATGCTATGATAGATTCATATCTGTCCTGAAATCATCAACTTGCATCCGCATAGAGAGAATTGAGGATCCGTCTTGAAGAAATTCAAAAAATTCTATATTGAAATTACGAGCGTATGCAACCTCGCGTGCACGTTCTGCCCTCCGACCAAGAGGGAGGCCAGCTTCATCAAGGTCGATGACTTTGTCAAGAGACTGGACGAAATCAAGCCTCATACCGACTATATCTATCTTCATGTGAAGGGAGAGCCGCTGCTTCATCCCAAAATCGATCAGCTGCTGGATCTCAGCCATGAGCGCGGCTTCAAGGTGAATATTACGACCAACGGAACGTTGATCATGAAAAATAAAGCCAAGCTGCTGAACAAGCCTGCGCTTCGCCAGATGAATTTTTCCCTGCACAGCTTCGACGGCCATATCGGCTCTACCAACAAAGAAGCGTATGTATCAACGATCCTGTCGTTCATCAAGGAGGCTCTGGAGTCGACGGACATTCTATTCTCGCTCCGGCTCTGGAATCTGCGTACGGACAACGCGACCAACCAGGAAATCAAGCGCAACCGCCAGGTGCTCGAGATCATTGAGCGGGAGTTCAATCTGGATTATCAGATCGAAGAGAAGTTCCAGCGCGGCTCGGGACTCAAAATCGCCGAACGGCTCTATCTGAACCAGGACCACGAATTCGAATGGCCGGATCTGGACGCCGAAGAGGACGACGGCAAAGGATTTTGCCATGGCCTCCGCAACCAAGCCGCCATTCTCGCCAATGGAACGGTCGTTCCATGCTGCCTGGACGGCGAAGGAATCATCAACCTGGGCAACATCAACCAGAAGCCGTTCGCCGAGATTATCGAGGGCGACCGCGCGAACAAGCTGTACGACGGGTTTTCCCGCCGCGAAGCCGTCGAGGAATTATGCCGAAAATGCGGCTACCGCAAGCGGTTCGGCACCTGACTGCGATAACGTCTTCCCGGTACGGCAGCCGGCTCAAAGCGCTGCCGGAAAAAAGCTCACTCCCGAATGTCCGCCTCAGGCGGTCCACGCAGGAGCGAGCTTTTTTAGGTCTCTCGAATTTGTTTCGGCTTGGAGGGCCGGGTCGGCTCGTAATGAACATGAACCTCGTACACATCCTCGGTACGGATCAACTCCTCCTCCACTTCCGTCGCGATATCATGCGCCGTCTGAAAATCGGAATCGGCGGCTACAAGAATGACAATGTCGACAACCGCGTTGTTTCCGTAATTTCTCGCGCGGATGCTCTTGACTCCGCGGACGCCGGCAACGTTCAGCACGATTTCCTTGAACGATCGAATACGGGTTTCATCGAAGCCGTCGGATAGATGATGCGACGCTTCGCGGAATATGTCCCAGGCCGTCTTGCAGATGATGAATCCGACCAGAACGGCGGTCAGCGGGTCGAGCCATGGCAGATGAAACTGGGAGCCGATAATGCCGATGACGGTGCCGATGCTGACAAAGGCATCGGAGATATTGTCCTTCGCGGCCGCCATGACGGCTTGGCTGTTGATCTTCGCCGCCAATTTTTTGTTGTGCCGGTACACGAAGTACATGACGGCGGCACTGGCCAGACCCGTCCATGCGGCAATCAGATCCGGAGATTGCTCCTTGCCTTCGAACATGGACATGACGGCTTCGTAGAGCACCTGCAAGCCTACCGCCATCATGATGAACGACGCGACCAGGGAAGCGATCGTCTCCGACTTCCAGTGTCCGTACGGATGATCCTCGTCGGCAGGCCTTTGAGCGAGTCTCAGTCCGATCCATACGGCGATCGAGGCGACGATGTCGGTCGCATTGTTCAATCCGTCCGCGCGCAGCGCTTCCGAATTCGATGCATACCCTATGATCAGCTTGAGCGCCGACAGGCAGATATAGGCGAGAATGCTTATGACCGCCCCGCGCTCTCCCAATTTTAGATTATCGTATCTCTTTTGCTGCTCTTCCATCTGTAGGTCTGACTCCCCTCGACTCCCTCTTCCAATCAACCTGGTTATGGTAACAAGAAAGGAGCGAGTGGGTCTAGAGAAACGTTTTTTCTTGGCGCTCAATTAATTTAGGCATGTAAATAATGTTTCTTTCACGCCACTCTTTAGGACAGGTTCAATTGTTCGCAGCAAAAGAATGGAAACTAAAAAAGCCGCTTCGGAAAGCGGCATAATAATGGATGACTTTTTTGATCTTCTGCAGCAGGAGGAGTTCATAGTAAGGAATTAATGGTATTGCCCGGCAATAGGCTCCGGGATATCCTTGTGCAGCTTGGAGAGGAGCACGATCTGGCCTGCATGATACCCGTAATGGGCGGCCACCTGGATCAGCAACCGGCCGATCTCTCTCGTCTCGAAGGCCGTCTCCGCGTCCGCTTGAACCTTCAGCATCCGGTTCCAGTCTTCCAGCCGGTAGACAATCCGGACTTCCCTGCCGAGATCGCTCCCGGTCAAAGAGGACAGAATTATCGTCGACTCGGCTCTCGTTTCCACCAGCAGGCTGCCCAGCTCTTTTTTCGTCCTGCCGCCCTCGGCAGTGAATTCCTTGGAGCGCTCCCGGATGAAAGGCTTGCCGCCGATGGAGCTGGCGATGCTCTGATATTCGTTTCCGGCCAGATGCAGGCAGAGGTTGCCGATGCTGTTCGTCGAAGACTTCAGCCGCTGCCATATCTGCTCCTCGTCGAGATGGTTCAGGCTTTTCAGGATGCGCTGCAGCTGTTTGTCCATATCCTCGAGCGTGTACTTGATCCATTCCAGCATGAAGACTCCCACCTCCCGCCTATCTCTTCCCAGTTTACCCGGAAGAACCCCATTCGCCCAGCCCCATCGGCGTTATGGCCGCCATGGCCTGCTCAGTGGGCTGCCGTATATTCTTCTTCGGCTGCCGGATCGAACCGTTCCCTGCCCATGGCGAATGCGGCGGCAAGAGCGATGACGGCCGGAATGATCGCCCAGGCGAATGTGTGCGAGAGCGAGGAGGAGAGCGCATCCGTAATTTTGTCCAAAATATCGGATGGGATTTTGTCCCTCGTATCCGGAGTCAGGATGCTGCTGGGATCGCTCAGATCCACGCTGTCCGACGTTCCGCCCGGGCCGCCGAAGGAAGCGGACAGCTTGTTCAGGAACAAATGGCTCTGGACGATGCCGAACACGGTAATTCCAAGCGTCATCCCAAGCTCCCTACTGAAGCTGAGCGTCGAGCTGGCCGATCCCCTTTGCTTGGCTGCGAACCCATGGATCGCCGCATTGCTGAGGACGGAGAACGAAGAGCCGATGCCAAGACCGACCAGAATCATGAGCAGGGTGACGACGATTCGGGAAGTATCGGATGCGAGCCCAGCGAGCAGCGCAATGCCGGCGGCCAGCAGCGTCAGTGTCGAAATCATAATCGAGCGGTAGGTGAACTTGGCCAGCAGGAAGCCTCCTCCAGCCGCGGTTACGACGGAACCGACCATCATCGGCAGCAGCACCAGTCCGGAGTTCGTGGCCGAGCCGCCGAATACGCCTTGAATGAACACGGGGATGTACACCGATGCCGTGATAAATGCGGCGCCGCTGAAGACGGCCATGATAGTGCTCGTGGAATAGAGGCGGTTCCTGAACATGCCGAACGTAATGATCGGTTCCTCGGCCCGCTTCTCGATAAAGACGAAACCGATGATGAGAACGGCAAAGGCGAGGAACAGGCCGAGAATCATGCCGGAATTCCAGGCGTACTCCTTGCCGCCGAGCTCAAGCGCGAACATCAGGCAGAGAATGGAGGCGACCAGCGTGAAGGCGCCGAAGTAGTCGATCCTTTGCCTGGCGTGCTCGACGGACTCCTTGTAGAAAAACACGATCATGAAGAAAGCGATGATTCCGACGGGCAAATTGATGTAGAAAATCCAGGTCCAGTTGATGCAGTCCGTGATGTAGGCGCCGATCAGCGGACCGAATATGCTGGAGATGCCGTATGCAGCGCCGAACAGGCCTCCGATCTTCCCTCTTTTCTCCGGCGCGACTACGTCGAACATGATCGTGAAGGCGATCGGCACGAGCGCGCCGCCGCCGATTCCCTGGATCGCCCTGTAGATGCTCAGCTGCACGATCGTCTCCGCCGTGCCGCATAGGGCCGAGCCGATCATGAAAACGATGAGGCCGAAAATGAAAAATCGTTTGCGGCCGTACATATCCGACAGCTTGCCGAAGATCGGCATGCCGGCCATCTCTGCGACCATATAGGCGGATGTGACCCACATCAGCTTGTCGAAGCCGCCCAGATCGCCTACGATCGTTCCGATCGCCGTCGCGACGATGGTGTTGTCCATTGATGCCATAAGCGTGGCCAGCAGCAGGGCTGCGATGATTACGCCGACTTTGTTAGGTTTTGCCATGGCTTCTCTTCCTCTCGTCGATTTCTTGCAGTTCCATCTTCCCCAATTCCATCGTTAGCGGCAGGCTCCCCGCTTCCCATCTCGGCCATTCCGGATTTCTTTGCAATTGAATCGCGTTTTGGTACAATTAATCTAAATTCATCAAGTATCTCGTCTGACTAATATCTTGGTAATCGAGATATATGTATAGTAAAAGGAGGGTTCCCTTTTGTCAAGCGAACGAAATGACCAGCCGACCGCGGAGCAGGAGCAATTCACCCTGCGGATGCGGAGCCTTGGCACCCGTACCGTCCTTTACCAGCAATATGTCGCCTCTTCTCTAGGGCTGTACAATAACGATTATCTTTCCATCGACATTCTCCACGAAAAAGGCCCGATCACCGCAGGCGAGCTGTCCAAGCTCACCGGTCTTGCGACGGGCAGCGTCACCGCGCTGATCGATCGGCTCGAGAAAAACGGATTCGTGCGCAGGCAGACCGATCCGAAGGACCGCCGCAAGGTGATCATCGTTCCCCAATATGAGGATAAGGAAGAAGTCAGCGAGACGTACGATCCGCTGCATGCGAAGATGGTCGAGCTGGCTGCTTCCTATACGGCGGAAGAGCTCAAGCTCATTACAGAGTTCCTGGGCAAGGCGAGCGACGTGATCGAGGAGCAGATCTATTCCCTCAGTGCGGCACCCAAGAGCAAATCCTTGCCGAAGTGACCAAACAAAAAAAACCGCGGATATCCGCGGTTTTTTCGTTTCTTCGCTAGGGAGTTGCCCATGAAGAGAATTGCGTTCATGCCGGATCAAGCGTGCAGCCTGCCTTCAGGCCGGTTAGTTGACCGCCCAGATGGTTGCCGTCACTCTGGCTTCGCCGCTGCTGGTTAGAGCATCGGACCAGGTGACGACCTGGCCCGGCTGAGGAGAGGCCGTCAGCGAGCCCATCGCATCGTCGCCGCTCGTTCCGTCGGAATCATTGATCTCGATGGAAATGGCGCTGCCGGCAGGAACATTGACGTAGCGGTCGTTATAGGCCGAGCTGTATTGATTCGGGAAGGCAGCGTCCACGGTTCCCCATGCAACGGAGAAGGATTGGCCAATCGGCGCATCGTTCTTCTTCCATAGCCTGTCGTCGGAAACCCCGCTTCCGTTGGCGCGGATTTTGACATAGATGTCGCTGCTTCCTCCGAATGGATCCCGGTTCGCCAGGCTGGTCATTTTTTGGACTTGAATGCGATGGGAATAATACGGATGGCGTACATATACATGCGAGAAGTTGCCAAGCCCGTTCAAATGCGTATCCACCATATGAGCGGGATCGCTGAGAAAATCGCCGGCAAATGTCGGGCCGTCGTCAAGATCGTCCCAAACCCAAGGCATGGCGGCGGAGTCAGGCTGATAATTGTCGCCGTCGAGCTTGCCCCAGCTGCCGAAGGTGCGGCCGTCTCCAATGTCATAGCGGCGGTTCCAGAAGTCGTCGAAGGAAAGCAAGTCGTAGCTGTAACGTTTCGTATAGCTTCCCGAAGCGTCCGTGACGACATCGGCACGGGCTCCGTAGTAATAGACGATGCCGTCTCCGCCAGGTGCTCCGGTGCCGTCGTAAGCGTGGTTGCCGTGTCCCCCGATCGGACTTTGGCCGTTGGATTGAATGAATACCTTCGCATGGGAGCCGTTGAACAGGACGCCACCGTCCAGATTGTCGGATCCGCTTGTCAGAGGCAGATTGCTGTATTGATACATCTGGTTGTGCGCCACCGTCTCCATGAGCTGGAAGGAGCCATACGCGCTTCCGTCCTTGCGCACGACAACCATCAGGCCCTCGAGGTCGTTTTCGTGCTTGTCCAGGCTCAAGGGGCCGTCGTCGCGGGCATGGTAGTCGTAATACCCGATGAAGTAATGGCTCTCCGTCTCGACGACCGAGTAATAGATGTACGATTTCAAAGGAAAGCGATCGATATTTTCCCAGTTGTTGTTGCCGACCCAATCGCCGTCATAATTGAAATTCGTCACATAATCGGCCCGGTACCCATAGGTGTCGTTGACGTCCTGGTAGAACTCCGGCGCCCAGTAAGCGGCGAGCTCCCGTTCCGAAGCCGCATGAGCGTGGCCCGGATTTCCAAGTCCCGCCATCGACAAGGAAATGACGCTTGCCAACACCAATCCCAACCATTTGCGAAGCTGCTTCATCCCTACTACCTCCTGATTTGTATTGCTGTCTGACATCTTGATGTCAGACAGCTTATTCATCATAAAGGCCGTTTGTAACGTTTGCGTCATCGGCTTCTCAAGCTTATGTAAACAGCAGAGAAAGCAGCGAAGGCTGCAGATTCGGATTGGAGGCGACCAGCCTCTTGTGCTGCAGAGCAAAGGGCTCGCCCCGGTCATTGGTTACGACACCCCCTGATTCCTGCACGATCAGCAGTCCTGCCGCCACATCCCAAGGGTAAAGCCCGTCATGCCAAAATCCCGACAGCCGGCCGCTTGCAATATGGCATAAATCCAGGCTGGCAGCCCCCAATATCCTCACGCTTCGCGAAACGCCCGCGACACGCGCGACCTGGGAAGCCGCGACGGAATCCTGCCTCCAATCCGAAGCCTGGAATCCTGTGGCAAGCAGCGAGCAGGCTATATCCCCTTCCGAATCGGCTTGAAGCCGGATTCCGTTGAGAAAAGCCCCTCTTCCCTTTGTAGCCTGGAACAGCTCGCCTGTTGCCGGGTTGTACACGACTCCGTGAAGGGGAATTCCGTCCTTCACGATACCGATGGAGACAGCGAAATGCGGAATGCCGTGCACAAAATTGACGGTTCCGTCGATCGGATCGACGATCCACCCGCAACCCGGAGGGGGAGCGCCGATAAAGCCGAAACAATCCCCGGAACCGTCCTGCTCCTCGGATAGAATCCAATGGTCCGGATAATCGAGGCCGATCCTTTTCCGAATAAGGGCCTCGCTCAGCAGGTCGACTTCCGTCACCAGATCGCTCCGGTTGACCTTGTCTCCGAGCGTATAAGGTTCTTTCATCCGCCGCACAATCTGCTCTCCGGCTTCTCTCGCATACGCAATCGCTGATGCCAGCAGCTGCTCCTCATGCTCCCGATCGTACCTTGCGTTCATCGTCATCCTCCAATCCACGCTTCGATGGATCCGGAGATCAATCTCTTCTTCTCCATAGGCGCTGACGCGCCTGTAAGGTGATAGGCGGTTCCGCGCGGGGAGCACAGCTCGCTCCAGCGTTCCTCCATCGGCTGCGAGCGGTCGATGGAGATAGGAATGACGGCATGCGCGGGAGCCGCAGCCGACAACAGCTGGCCATTGAAAGCATCGTCCAGGCCATGATGAGGAGCTTTAAGCACGCAGCAGCTCAAATCGGTCCGCTCGGAGAGGCGTTCCCAGCCGGCTGCCAGCAGATCCCCTCCGAACAGGATGCCTTCCCCCTCTGCGCCGGCTTCTTCCAGCCGGTAGACGGAGCTGTCGTCGTTGGAGCGGTCAAAAAAGCCTTCCAGCTGCGCGAGCCATTCTTCCGATGCAAGCTTCCCACCGCGAGCGGCTTCTCTGAGAACTTCCAAGCCTGGAAGGGGATCTGCCGCCCAGGGATACAAATGATCCAGCCGATAAGGACCTTCCTCCCATATCGTCGAGCCGCCTGCGGACCCGTATTCGGATCTCCACCGGATCGCCGTCCCCTGCTCTCTCAGCAGCCGGATCAGCTCCCTGTAAGCGGCCAGGATGACGAGGACCCGGGATTGTGGCGAGCTCAGTTCCAAGCCCGCTGCCTCCGACTCCGGCGCTTCCATGTCCATCACGGGAATTTCGTAAGGAAGGACGGCTTGGACGACTGGAAGGCTCCGGGCGACATCCAGCAGGCCGTTCAGATGGTCTTCGTGAAGATGCGTCAGGATCATCCAATCCAGTCGTTCGAAGCCCTCCCTTTTCAACCAGGAGAGCGGATGATCACGGTGGGAGGCGAGAAGGCCGTCTCCACCGTCTATCAAGGTCACATTCCCCGACGGGGCGTGGATCAGGTGGGCGTCTCCCCACCCGACGTTCAGGAAATGAACGGCAGCATGCAATGGCAAACTAATTCCTCCTCTTTACTCTTTCCTTCCGCTGCCAGGGAGAACATGGATCCGCTCCGGATCCAGCCGCAAGGTGACGCTGCCCTGCAGAAAGCCGCGCGCACTCGGATCGGCATCATCGACCAGGAAGGTGGCCGAGCCGCAGCGGACCTCATACCGGATCATCCGGCCGAGGAAGCTGCTGCTCTGGATTTCGCCGCTCCAGCAAGGAACGGCTTCAATACCGCCTTCCCCGTCGGCGCCGATCGAGATGCATTCCGGACGCAACACCATCGCGATCTCTTCGCCGACGACATAGTGCCGGCCATGGGAAGGGATTCGGATCACCGAGGGCTCGCAGCGGACGATCAGATCGCCGCCTTTTATCTCCGCTATTTGCCCTCGAATGAAATTGGCCGTACCGACAAACGAAGCGACGAACGCATCGTTGGGCTTGAAATAGATTTCCCATGGAGTTCCGGCCTGGCGGATGCTTCCTTGCTCGAATACGGCGATCCGGTCCGACATCGACAGAGCCTCGTCCTGGTCATGAGTGACGAATACGGCCGTAATGCCGGTCCGGCGCTGAAGCTCGCGCAGCTCTTGCCGGACTTCGACCCTCATCTTGGCGTCCAGATTGCTGAGCGGCTCGTCCATCATTAGAATCTTCTGTCCGGTTACGAGCGCGCGCGCAAAGGCGACCCGCTGCCGCTGGCCGCCGCTCAGCTCTTTGGGCAAGCGGCTTCCCAGGCCATCCAGCCCGAACATGCCGAGCATATCGTCCACTTTGCGCCGGCTTTCGTTGCGGGATGCCTTTTGAAGCTTCAAGCCGTAAGCGATATTCTCTTCCACGGTCATATGGGGAAAGAGCGCGTAATCCTGAAAGACGAGCGGAGTTTGGCGCTTGAAAGCAGGAAGTCCGTTTACCGGCCGGCCATCGATCCGGATAATGCCGCTGTCCGGCTCGTTGAATCCGGCTATGAGCCTCATAAGGGTCGTTTTGCCGCAGCCGCTCGGCCCGAGCAGCGTCGTGAAGCTGCCTGCCGGAATATCAAGGCTTACGTTGCGGATAGCGGCGAACGAGCCGAATGATTTGGATACATGTTCAATTTGAATATGGGCTTGAGATGGATTCATCGTTTCCTCCGATCCTGGGTGAACGGGATAAGCCGCGACAGGGCAAGCACGGCGAAGGCTATCGAAATGAGGACGACAGTGAATGCCGAGGCTCCACCCCATGCTCCGCTTTGAACGAGACCGAGTATGGATACCGTGCCGACCGAAGTATGGGCGGAATAGAGGAAGATAATGACGCTCAGGCAAGTGACGGACCGGAGAAACGATACCGAGATTCCGGACAGGAACGGTCCCTTGAGCAGCGGAAGCAGAATGCCGAGCAGCGTGCGGAAGCTCCCCGCTCCGAGGTTGTGCGAAGCGTCCTCCAGCGAACGGCCGATCTGCTGGAACCCGGCAGAGCAAGCGCTGTAGCAGGTCGGCAAATTCCAGAACATCAAGGCCAGAATCATGATGGCGGATGTTCCGCTGAGCTGGATCGGTGGCTGATTGAAGGTCAGCGCGAAGCCAAGGCCGAGGAAGACGCCGGGGACGGCGCCGGGAAGGATGGCCAGGAAGTCGAGCAGCCGGTTGATGCCGATCCGCTTGCGGTGGACGATGTAAGCAAGAATCAAGCCCAGCACCGCGGCCCCTATCGAAGACAGCAGCGCATAGCGGATGCTGTTGTACAGCTCCTGCTGTTTTGCCGTGACGTAGTTCAGATTGTCCAAGGTGAAGCTCCAGTCGTAGCCCCAGGTTTTCGTGAAAGCGCCATAAACCAGCACCCCATATACGGCAAGGATGAATAAGGAGATCGACAGACAGCATGCGAACAGGGTCCACTTGACCCCTGGAGCGGCCGGGTAGGCTTGAAGGCTGGATTCTCTGCCGGTTACGGTGATGTAGGAGCTTCTTCCGACCCATAGCCGGTTGACCAGGAACAGGCCGAGAGCAGGCAGCAGCAGAGCCGTCGACAGCACGGCGGCCGAGGAGAGGTCGAACCAGCCGGACATCTGCATGTAGGCCTCGGTAGGAAGCAGCGTGAAGTTGCCCCCGATGATCATCGGATTTCCGAAGTCGGCCAATACGTTCATCGCTGTGATCAATGCTCCTCCGGCGATGCCGGGCCTGCACAGCGGCAGAAAGACATGCCTGAACGCCTGCCATCTCGTCGCGCCGAGATTATGCGCGGCATACTCCAGATGGACGGCGGACGATTGCAGCACGCCATAGATGACGGCATAGGCGTAAGGGAAAAAAGTAATCGTCTGGACGAGCCAAAGCCCGTGCCACCCGTATATATCCACATTGAAGTGAAGCAGCTGCTTGGTGACCAGTCCTTGCCTGCCGAAGAGCAGAATATAGGACAAAGCCACGATAAAGGGCGGAGAAACGATAGGAAGCAGCGTCACGAATCGAAAAAGCCCTTTGAGCGGCACATCCAGCCGGGCAACCGTAAAGGCGAACAAAAAAGCGATCGCCGTGCAGGAGAACGTGGACAACACGGTCATCATCAGACTGTTGAGGGCCGCCTGCAGCCATCTGGAGTTGGTGAACAGCTGGGCATAGTCCGCTGGATGCGGATAGCTGACCACCTTGGCAATCGGCCAAAGCACAAAAAAACCGGTAATGAGCAGGGCGGCTGCGAGGACCGCCGCCAGAATGGGCTCCTGTTTTACTTTTTTGACTTGCTTCCATGCGTCCGATAACGCTGATGCTGACATTTAGGTTCACTCCGTTCCAGGACATTGCGGAAAAAGAGACGGGAACGCTCCGCTCGCCGCAAGGCTGGAAGGTTCCCGCGAGCCAGGCCGACGGTCAGCCCTTTATTTCGTTCCGGCCATTTCGGTGAACTGCTTCACGACATCGGCCTTCATGGCGGCCGCTTTGGCCCGGTCGTAATCGACGAGATCCACTTCGGATACCGGGATCATTCCTTCCGGCGGCGCTACGTCGCTGCGTACGGAATAACGGTTCGACATCTTGGTATTGAGCTCTCCGGTTTCCTTTGTCAGCAGCCAATCCATGAATTTCCGGGCGTTGTCCGTGTTGGCTCCGCCATGGATGATGCCGGCTCCGCCGATCTCATAGGCGGTCTGCTCCGGCACGATGACTTGAATCGGATAGCCCTGCTTGGCCGATTTCACGATATCGTGTGCCCAGGACATGCCGGCAATGAACTCTCCGGTAGCGGTCAGCTGGATGCCGTCGCCTGCTTTGGGCGTGTAATGGTGGACGTTGGCGTTCAATTTCTTCAAGTAGTCCCAACCTTGCTGCTCGCCGAGACGGAACAGCTGGTCCGCTACAAAGATATAGCCGCCGCCCGCAGTTGCCGGGTTGGAGGTGATGAATTGGCCTTTATAGGCCGGATCGAGCAGATCATCCCAGGTTTTGGGCTCTTGAACGCCTTTTGGCGCCAGCTCCTTCTGGTATCTCTCGGTGTTCAGCACGATGCCGAGAACGCCCATGTACCAGCCCTGCCAATATCCGTTCGGGTCGTTGAATTTGGCATCGATATCGGCTGCGTTCGGGGACGTGTATTTCTCCAGAATGCCCTGCTCGGCCAGCGGCTGGTAAAACTCCACGGAACCGCCTACGAGCACGTCCGCCTTCGGCGAGCTTTTCTCGGCTTGGACCCGAGTGCTTGCTTCGCCTGCGCTGCCGAGATTCAAGTACTCCATCTCGATGCCCGTATCCTCCTTGAACTTCTGCTTCAGCTGGATCATGTCGTCCTCGTTCAAGGCGGAATAAACGACAAGCTTGTCCGATTTCGGCGTGACCGGCTCTGCCGCGGCTTGATTGCTCTCCGCAGCGCCTTTCAGCGCATTCGCCTCCGCTCCGCCCGTGTTGTTCTGTCCGCAAGCGCTCAGAACGGTTGCCGCAGCAAGCACGACCAGCCCCAAGGAATGCTTCTTTCTTTTCCCCCAACTTTTTAGCATGCTCCATCCTCCTCATTCATCTGACAAGCTGTCTGACATCTATAACTTTAAAAAACAAATGTTTGCGGAACATAATCGAGTCGTTAAGGTTTTATGAACGAACATAAAAAAACCGCATCGCCCCAGTCGAGGGCAAGCGGTTCATGGGAAAGTCGTTCAATCCCGTTTGACATACAGCTTGAAAGCACTGCTTTTCAAATAATCGAGCGAGTAAAAGACGGGACGGTCGTCCTCTCCGAAATGAAGCTGCTTCAGCAGGATGAGGTCCCCTCCGAGCATCTCGGCAGCTTTGCGGTCCCTTTCCTGAGCGGCGCCGACGGGACAGATCTCGGTCAGGGCGTACGAGATGCGGATGCCCAGCTTTTCCTGCAGAAAGTCGAAAATCGCGCCGGAAAAGCCTTCTTCAAAATGACTCGCCGCAATATCCTTCGGGAAGATGTTGTAGTAAAAAGCCACCTTCTGATCGTCGGCCGTTCTCAGCCTCTCCAGCACGACGACCGGATCCCCGCTTTGCAGCTTTTCGGACCAGTCGGGCTCCGGCTCCTGCGTATAGATCTTCACATAAGCTTCGCTGTCCTTATAGCCGACACGCTTGATCATCTCTCCGAGGCTGCTCAGCTTGTTGAGCGGGTTCATGATGAGGGAGCCCTGCTCGTTCACGTAGGTGCCGACGCCATTTTTGCTTAGCAGCACGCCTTCTCTCTGGAGCATCTTCAGCGACTCCCTGAGTGTCGGGCGGCTTACTTCGAATTCCTTCGCCAATGCGGGCTCGGAAGGAAGCTTGTCCCCAGGCATCAGTTCTCCGCTCTTGATTCTCCGTTCAATCTCTTCTTTGACACGAATATATAGAAGCTTTTTCTCCATGAGTGTCGATCCTCTCGCCATAAGGAAATGCCGGGCTATTTGAAATTAGGTTAACAAAATTCAGCGGAAACTGCCAGTATGGCGGCGATTACCTGCTGTCCTCGGCACGCCGACCGCCGATGGGCGGACGGCGGGAGCTCAGCTCAGCCGGTGCCGGCAGCCAGAACGATCCACGCCAGATGATAAGCGGCAAGCAGGGCGTAAACGGCCGCAGCGAAGAGAATCAATCGGGAGAGCAGGATCGAGCTCGTCCTTCCTCCCATGAGCAGAAGGAGCGACGGCAGGACAATCTTGTACCCGTAAAACAACGCGGGATGCGTCCCGTACAATAAAGCCGCGAACGGATTGGCTTCCTGTATGGCGTTAAGCCGGATGCCCGCATCGGTCGCGACGGCGTCGAAAACGGATAGAACGAGAAGAAGCCACTTCATAACAGCGTTTCCTAATTTGAAGCCCGAACCGGATACCGATGTTCTTGCCTGCATAGACGAAGCCCCCCCATCATGATACATATTGTATCATGATGGGGGGCTTCGCTTCCAGCTCCGGCAGCCAGCTCCATAGGTTGACAGCGTGAAGGACCGCATCGATTGCGGGATATTGACAGGCAGGCATCTCGACATCTCCGGCCATTGCTTGCCGCACCCATTCGTAGCACCGGAGCAGATCGCTGTCGCTGACGTAATCGGAGCGATGCTCGAACATGATCGCTGCATTCGGATTCTGTTCCCGGACAATCCTCGTTGGCCGCTCGTTTCCCCGCTTCGCCTGAGAAATCCGGGTTTGGGTTACAATAGAAAGAGAATTCATCCAAAGGAGGTCTGCATCTTTGCATCAGAGAGATCTAGTAAAACCTGCCCGCGACGGACAGCGCGTTTTTGTCGCCGTTCCTCTGCCTGGTCCCTTGAAGGAGCGGATCGGAGCTTGGTCCGACGAGCTGCGCACCCTCTATCCGTTCCGAAAATGGACGGATGCGGCGGATCTGCATATCACGCTTCAATTCATCGGCGATACGCTGCCGGAGCGAGTGTCGGAGCTGCGGTCCGTACTGGATTCGGCCGCGCAGTCCGGCGCAATTCGGCCGTTCGTCCTGACTTTGAGCGGCACGGGCACATTCGGCATTCCCGAGCGGCCGAAAGTGTTCTGGGCAGGAATCGGCGGCGATAGAGAAGGGCTGCATCAAGCAAGGAACATCGTCGCGGAAGCTGTTTCCGCCCTTGGATTCAAGGCCGAAGAGCGGGCTTACAGCCCCCATCTTACAATTGCCCGAAACTACCGGGGAACGGAGCCGTTTCGGATGCCCAGGCTCCAGCTGCGTCCGGGAGCGTCGGATGCCGGGAATTCCAAAGGAACCGAAGGCCGGCCTGCGGACTGCTCCTCAGCCTCAATGTCCTGGACCGTCGACGAAGTCGTCTTGTACCGGACGCATATGCATCGGCTTCCTATGTACGAAACCGTCGCCCGCTTTCCATTCGGATAAAAAGTTGGCGAGGCGCGGTTCCCGCTTGGAGTCAGATGCGGAACAATCCGTAGCCGGCCAGAGGCACGATGGGATCGGGATCCGATATCAAGCCGTCCGACCGGCCGTTCAGGGCGACGTCGACGAGCCAGCGCGTGAATGGAGCTACATGCATCTCCGCCATTTCCTCCAGGCTGAAAAAGCCGGCCGCATCGACCTCCACGCCATCGGGAACCGGTTCGCCGCCGACATAGTCCATCGAGAACGCCACGTACACATTATGAATTTGCCGCGGCTGATCGCGCAGGGCGGCAATTCCGATGACGACGGCATGAATGCCCGCCTCCTCGAGCACCTCCCGCTGCACGGTCTCATGCAGCTGCTCCAGCTGTTCGGCGTATCCGCCGGGATTGGTCCAGTATCCCCTTCCCGGCTCCTGGGCACGCCGCACGAGCAGCAGCTTGCCGCCGCGCTCCACCAAGGCGCCGACTCCGATGCTGTAATGGCCCCAATGAACGAAGCTGCACGAAACGCAGGCCCTTCTAGGCGTTCCGTCGATATCCCTCGTCTCCATGGCATCCCCGCACGCAGAGCAAAAATTGACTTCCATAGGCCCACTCCTCCGAGATCATTGACACGGCTGCTCTGCCGCCGCTTCTTTTAATTTGTTTGACACTTAGCCTTCCAACCGTGAAATAACGAGCTGAAGACGTTTAATCCCTATACTATCGAACTATCGCTTCATCCGCCATCGGTATTTTCGGCTGGAGGAATGAATTCGGCGGCGGAGCCGGAACCGTTCTTGACCGCATCAACAGGCCAAATAAAAAGACATGCGGAAGGGAATTCCGCATGTCTGCCAAGTCTGCCGATGCTTACTCCTGCGTCTCGAACTTCCAGTTGGGGACGCCTTGATCCTCGATGATGCTGATGGCGACATCCGCGATATCGGGATCGCTGAGCAGGCTGTCCCTGACCTTGAAGATGATGTCGTCCGCGTTCGCAAGCGTAAGGCCGGGCTCCAGCTCGATCGTGCCGTCGACATGATAATAACGGCCTTCCTGAAGAATCCTCATCTGGAAGATGTCCAGAACTTGAGGATGCGCCAGGATGATTCGGGCGACCTTGTCCTCGACATCCCGAGGCGCGGCCACGCCGATCAAGCCGACCATATTGTCGTAGCCGACCCGGAAGGCGACGCCGATCATGAGGAAGCCGATCAGGATGGTCGAGATGCCGTCCAGCAGCTCGAAGCTCGTCAGCGACGTTACGATGACCGCGATCAGCGCGAGCAGCGCGCCCGTCGTGGCGACGAGATCCTCGTAGAAGACCAGCCGGGTCGGAGGCGCGGCCCTGCCTACGTTGCGGAAGGCTGCGGCGACGATTCCCGTTCCCTTGGCTTCAACCCGGGCTTCATGCATGATCTCCTTCATCGCCTTGACCAGTACGAATCCGTCCACCGCCAAAGACAGGAGCAGCACGATCAGATTGAGCCAGAAGCCGCTCGAATGCACAGGATGCGCCAGGAGATGAAAGCCTTCGCGGATCGTTTCGTACGCCATGACGGTGACGACGAGAACCGCGATCATGCAGAAAAGATTGATGACTCGTCCGAATCCGGTCGGAAAGCGCTTGGTCGGCTTCTTCTCGGCCAGGACGCTGCCTGCGAACACAAACCCCTGATTGATCGCATCGGCGATGGAATGCATTGTGGATGCGAACATGGCGCCGCTTCCCGTCGTTGCTGCGGCGATGCCCTTGACGACGGCAAGGCCTGTATTCCCGATCGCCGCTGTCGCTGACGAAGTGTTTCCTTTCTTCACTAGCTGCCAAAAGCCGGTTTTCGTCGAATCGGTGCTCATCGTATGCGTTTCCTCCTGTAATTTCCAAACTGAAGCGATTATACGCTGATGCTGCCCGTAATGTTTCGAAAATTCGACTCTGTCCTGCAGCCGGAATCAGGTTCCGCAAAATGTCCGGTAGGAGGCTGCGGTCTGTCCGGATGGAACAGCGAACTCGTCTTGGCCGGGACGATGGGCGTAAGGGCTTTCCAGCGCCGACAGCAGCTTTTCCATGACGCTCAGATCTCCTTGTTCCGCCGCCGCCAACGCTTCTTCCACCCGATGGTTGCGCGGAATCACCGCCGGATTGCTGGCGCGCATCAGAGCGGCGGACTGCTCGGACGACTGCGGCTGCCTGTCCAGTCTCGCCTGCCGCTTGGCCATCCAGGCCGAGAATGCCTGCGAATCGAACAGGGTATCGCCCTGCAGCCGCTTGCCGGTCGTCAGGAAGCGGAAAGTGTTCGTATAGTCGGCCTTTTCCTCCTTCATCAGCCGCAGCAGCTCGTCCACGAGCTCTTGATCCTCAGGCTCTTCATTGCACAGACCCAGCTTGGCGCGCATTCCGTTCAGCCAGTGCGAGCCATAGGAATCGGAAAATCTTCTGAGCTCATGCTCGGCCAGCCGGACCGCTTCTTCCTCGTCGTCATGCAGCAGCGGCAGCAGCGACTCGGCCAAGCGGGCAAGGTTCCATGCCCCGATGTGCGGCTGGCTGCCGTAGGCGTACCGCCCTTGCGAATCGATGGAGCTGAACACGGTGGCCGGATCGAAGGCATCCATGAAGGCGCATGGCCCGTAATCGATCGTTTCCCCGCTGATCGCCATATTGTCGGTATTCATCACTCCATGGATGAAGCCGGCGAGCATCCACTTCGCGATCAGCGCAGCTTGGCGGTCGACGACCCCCCGGAGCAGGACGAGATGGCGGCCGGCGTCGTCCGATCTGCAGAGTCCGGCGTAATGCCTCTGCAAGGCATAGTCGGACAGACGCTCGAGCTCGTCCATCGTCCCCCACTGAGCGGCATACTGGAACGTTCCGACGCGCAGATGGCTGGCAGCCGTCCTCGTCAGGACGGCTCCAGGCAGCACGGATTCGCGATAAACGTCATCTCCCGTTGCGGTCACGGCGAGGCTGCGCGTCGTCGGAATGCCGAGTCCGTGCATCGCTTCGCTGATGATATGCTCCCTCAGCATCGGCCCCAGAGCCGCCCTGCCGTCGCCGCGTCGGGAATAAGGCGTCGGTCCGGACCCCTTCAGCTGGATATCGATCCGATGACCCTCAGGAGTGATCTGTTCTCCGAGCAGGATCGCTCTGCCGTCGCCGAGCCTGTTGAAATGCCCGAACTGATGGCCGGCATAGGCTTGGGCCAGCGGCTCCGCTCCTTCCGGAACGGCATTGCCGGCGAGGAATTCAGCTCCCCGCCCGCCGCGAAGCGCCTCGGGATCCAGTCCCATGGCAGCCGCCAGCCGCTCGTTGAGCACGATCAAGCTCGGGGAAGATACAGGCTTGGGATCGAGCCGAGTAAAAAAGAGCTCCGGCAGGCGGGCGTAGCTGTTGTCGAAGTTCCAGCCATAGCTGGTCTTGCTATCCGTTTCTTTCATAACATCTCCATTGGAATTCGAATTTTGGCATCATTTCCTTATTATACCCTGAGACGGCCCGCTTTCCTCGCTTCATCGAGATTTATGCGGATTCCAAGTCCTCGCATCTTCGAAATCTAGCCATGCGGACAGCAGAAAAACAGCCGCGCAAGGCGCGCGGCTGAAAAGGCTGTTCCCTGGATGAAGAAATCAGATCCTGAACTTGCTCACGATTCGGGTCATATTTTCCGCCATTTGCTTCAGCTGCTCCGATGAGCCGGCTACTTCGCCCATGGCCGCGGTTTGCTGCTCCGCCGCCGCAGCGATGCTGCCAGACAGCTTAGCCGCGGTAACCGCGATCCTTTCCAGCTCGTCGAGCGAGGCGGCGATCTCCTCGGTTCCAGCCGACATCTGCTCCGAAGAAGCCGATACCTCCTGCACCTGGCTGTTCACATCCTGAATCGACTTTACGATGGAGCTGAACGTCAGACCGGTCTGCTGGGCGATTTCCGTCCCATACCTCGCTTCATGGGCCGAGCGTTCCAGCGAATCCGCCGCCGCGCCCGTGCCGCTGCCGATTGCCGACAAAATCTCCGTGATCTGCTTGGAAGAGGACACCGAACGCTCGGCCAGCTTGCGGATTTCCTGGGCGACGACCGCGAAGCCCTTGCCATGCTCGCCCGCACGAGCCGATTCGATCGAAGCGTTCAGCGCGAGCAGATTGGTCTGGCTCGCGATCTCCGAGATCATCGCCATGATCTCTCCGATTCTGCCCCCGTGCTCCTCCAGCTCCCGTATGATCGCTGCCGTGTCGTTCAAATCGATTTCGATTTTTCTCATCTGCCCGACGACGCGCTCCATATCGCCTTCGCCATCTGCCGCTTTTTCCGACGTTTCGGCGGCGAGCTCCGATACGATGGAGGTGGATTCGGCGATGCGCTGAATACCGATCGCCATTTCCGTCATCGCCGTCTGGCATTCTCTCGTGCTCTGGAATTGCTGCTCGGAGCCGGCAGCCGCCTGGCCTGTCGATGCGGCGATCTCATTCGTCGCCTCCACGGCTTGCCTTGAGCTGTCCTGCAGCCGGTTGGCGGAGCTGGACACGCTCCTCGCTGCCAGCTGGATGTTGCCGGTCAGCTCCCGCAGGCTGGCGATCATTCGGTTGAAGGCTGCGGCTGCCTGTCCGATTTCATTTTCGCTTTTGACCGGAATTTCTTGGGTCAGGTCGCCTTGCGCCGCCAGCATCGACACTTCCGCCAGCTGCCTCAGCGGCTTGAGCGTGCGGTTCACGAAATAGATGATGAGCAGGAGCGCAGCAATAGTGAATCCGCCTCCGGCCAAAATATCCTTCCACAACATCCGGGACAGGCTTGTCTTGACGTCATCGTAATGGAAATCGACGCCGAACAAGGCGAGCGTCTTGCCTTGACCGTCCTTGATCGGAGACAAATACGATACCCACTCGCCTTCGGAATCGGTATAAGGAACCGTCAACGCGTAGCCGTCCTTCATCGCCTGCTTGAAGGCATTTTCAAAAACATCGGACATCTCGTAGACAGAGCCCGGCTGCATTGCGTCGCCATCCGTATTTCCCTGCAGATTGACAAGGGTTCGCTTGCCGCCGGCTTCCAAAGCTTCGGGCAGCATCAGATAGGCGTTGCTGATGACGAGATCTTCGGCGGACATGGCGACGAGCTGCGCCTTGAGCACTTTGAAGGCTTCTGTCGTGGCGGCTTCCTTGCGGTTCAGCACGGCCGATGCTTCCGCGATTTTTCCAGCATTGAGCTGTACTTGACCGTGCATGGCCTTGCCCAATTCGCGCAGCTGGTTGTGGAACTCATTTTTCTGGCTCTGATAGGCAAAAGCCGCGGTCAGGCTCATCACCCCGATCAAAAGGACAGCCAGCAGCAGCACGCTCGTTCGAATCAGACTTCGTTTGGGCAAGAACCGGTATTTTTTCATTCTAATAGGCAACCTCTCATGTTGGGATAGTATTATATCGACATTCGTGAGGCCATCCTTTAGACCATTCCCTGAGGCGAACAACTTTTTGATAGCGTGGCTATGATTTGGCCGAAGCTGTCCGCGGCCGGTTCCGGACACTGCCCAAAAAAAGCCCCCGGCGCCGAGCATGATACGGCCAGGCAGCCGACATCGATCGGGTTTCACCGGTACATCCTGAAGAAGCCGCGTCTTCGACACGGCTCTTTGATCGGGAACCTTTGCTTGCTCGCACACGGCTGTGCCGCCTTCCCGGCAGCCCGCTGCGGGGTGGTGCTGCGCTCTTGCCATGCACGATTTGAGCCTGTATGCGAATGCGCATAGAGAAACAACGGACCTTCTCTCACCGTCCCTTCTCCATCTCCCTTTCGGCGATCATCCGGTAATGCCTATCCGTCGGATAATCAAGCCTAATGACCTTGAAGCCGTATCGGAGCAGCATCTCCTCCATCTCCTGCGGCTCGACACGGCTCGGAGGCGGAATCCGGGCTTCATCCTGCTTCTTCAACCATTCGAGGATGAACAGCAGGCCGCCTGGCTTCACAACGCGGGCCAGCTCCCGGATCGGCTGTTCGACCGTGTCGGTCACGTGAAGCACCAGCGAGGCGATAGCCCGGTCGACGGATCGGTCCTGCAGCGGCAGCCGTTCTGCGGATGCCAGCACCGGCCGCAGTTGAGGCAGGTGCCCTTCCTTCGCTTTGGCCTGCATATACGCGATCATCTCCGGTTGCGGGTCGGCCGCGACAACTTGCCCGCTTGTGAGAGATGCCGCCGGAAAGGAGAAGTAGCCCGTTCCTGCCCCGATATCCAGCACCGTCATGCCGTTCCCGATCCTCAGATCCTGAAGCAGCCTGCCGGGAGGCAGCTGCTCCTTCCGTTCCTCGCTCTCCATTCTTTCGATCAGAGATGGACTGAATTTCTCCTTCATCATATTTCTCCTTTTCACATCGATTGCGGATGACGACGCTCCTCGAAGCCATTATCCCTCATCCCGCCGCGTACAAGCAAAAAAAGGAAGCTCCGAGGAGCTTCCTTTTTTTGCAGCCTATTTGATCGTCAGGTTGAACCCGCTCTGGATGTAGTTGCCGCCTGCATAGGCGATGTTCCGGGTCACCAGGTTGTTGAACGTCGCCGAGCCGTTGCCCGTGTACGTATAGATGGCTGCGCCAAGATGAGGTCCCGAGAAGCGGGATGTCGATATCCCGTCGCGGCCGGTGCCGTCGATCGTGATGTTGTTGAACACGATGTTCTCGAAGCCGCCGCCATAGCCGATCTGAACGCCGTCGCGCTGGGCGTTGATGATGTCGATGTTGGTGAAGGTGACGTTTTTGATCGCGTCGTTGGAAGCTTCCAGATCAATCGCCCCGCGCTCGCCGTTGTACAGATCCTGGCTGGTGCCGCTGTTGATGATCGTCGTATCCGAGAAGGTGATGCCGGTGTTGTTCTGGAAGTGGTAGCCTGGGAACACCGTATTCATCCGGATGCCGGAGCCGCCGACACAGTCGATGATGTAGTTGTGGTCAGCCTTGTGGCCGCTGCCGCCGAAGAAGGCGATGGCCGCCGCGCGCCAGTTGTTCTCGATCGTGTTGTAGGAGAAGGTGTTGTTCACGCCGGCCGGAGTGCCGTTCGTGTTGCTCGTCCAGACGGCGAGGCCGTCATCGCCGTTGTTGCGGATGCTGCTGTTGCGGACGGTCGAGTTGCTCGTTCCCTGCGAGAAGTTGATGCCGTCGGCAAGATTGTTGCGGATGCGGCTGTTTTCCACGACGAGCCCGCTCGCATAGATCGCAGGAGTATGGGCGTAGTCGCCGACCCACATGCCGCATTCGAAATGCTCGACCCAGACGTCATGGATGATCGAATTAGTGCCGAAATTGTCCATAAAGCCTTTGTAGACGGCGTTCTGCCCGTAACGGGAACGCAGGTTGGAGTTCATGTAGATGTTGCTGAAATCAAGCTTTCCTTTGATTCTCAGGGAGATGCCGCCGCCCGATGCATTGGGATTCGTGAACTGGATGTTCGTATACCAGATGCCGGCACCCGTGACCGTGAAGTTGTCGATCATGCTGGTGGCCGAGCCGATCTCCCACATGCTGCTCAGGTGGAAGGTGCCTTCCGGGATGTAGAGGGATTTTCCGGCCGCTACCGCTGCGGTCACGGCAGCCTTGAAGGCGGCGAGATCATCCTTGCCGTCATTGGCGACAGCGCCGTATTCGGTGACGGACACCGAGTTGGCCGGACGGGCAACCGCTGCCGGAATCGGCTCGATCTCGATGAAGTCGACGCCGTACTCCAGGCTGTCACCGCCCTTCTGGACGCGGATCGTGTCTCCCGGCTTCAACGCCGTATCCAGCTTGAAGTGGACTTCGTCGAAGCGGAAGAGAGGCCTGCCGCCGCCCGGAGCGTCAGCCGGCATGTCGCCGGAGAAATACTGCCAGCTGTAATAAGAGGTCAGCGACACCGTTTTGGCTTTGGTTCCGTTGACATAGACGTCGAGCGAGCCGTTCTGGCCCATGCCGTCGCTCGTGTCGGGCATCGTGAAGCGCATCGTGACGCCTGCACCGCCCTGGCCTTGACGGACGGTCCACTGCAGGCTGGAGCCGTTGGACGGAAGTGCGGCGTATTTCTGTCCCGATGCTTCGGAAGCGATGAGCGACTGATCGAACGTCGGCGCCGTTCTCAGGACAGCTCCGCCGCCGAGCACCGCATCCTCCGTGTCGTAACGGCTGTACGGCATGCTGGCGCCGCGCGCCGAGTAGACCGTGAGGCTCGCGCTGCTCGTATTGTTGCTTTGCTTGGCCGGAATTTCATTGCCGTCAGCGGCTACCGTCGTCGAGACGGTATAGGTGCCGCTCGCTGCCGTCCAGCTGCCCACGCTGATATTCGCGGATGCGCCTGCTGCCAGGGAACCTGTGTAGGTGCCCGTGAAGGTTTGCAGCGTCGCTCCGGCAGCGTTTTTCAGAACGACGGTTACGGGATGGGCTCCGCCGGCGGAAGCCAGCGTACCCTGATTTTTAAGCGCGACGGTAAATGCGACCGCCGCTCCCTGCGACGGCGTGCCCGGCGACCATGACGTCACGGCGACGAGGTCGGAGCTGGACACCGGCGCTACGACGAGGTTAGTCGGGTTCGAGTAGCTGTTGTTGCCTTCATTCTGCTCGATGACGGCGTTGCTCTCGTCGACTTTGGCGCTTACCGCATACGTTGCGGCTGCTTTGGCGCCTGCATTGATCGATACATTTGCAGAAGCTCCTGCCGCAAGCGCGCCTACCGGAGCGGTGCCGGCGAGTTCGTTGTTCAGGTAGAAATTGACCGTCGTGGCGCCTGCAGCTGCAGTTCCGATGTTCTTGACGACGGCGTTCAGCGTAATGTCGCCGCTCTCGACCGGAGAAGACGGAGTCCAGGACATGCCGGTAATGGTCAAGTCCGGATTAGGCGCTGGCGTGCCGAACACTTGGAACTCGGCAATCTGGCCGGCAGGGGCGCCGGAGTTCGCCGTAATGTTCAGCTGGAGGCGCTTGACCGTCGCGGAGACCGGAATCGTCACCGTATTGCCGGTTGCGGGATTGAACGTATAGGACTGGGCAGAGACGAGATTGCTGAAGGAGCCGGCGTTCTGATCCGCTCCAAGAACTTGGATCGTTTGCGTGCGAGTCCCCCATTCCGAAGCCGGATTCAGCTTGAGGACGACGGAAGTGATGCTCTGGTTGGAACCGAAATCGAGAGTCAGCGTGCTCGGGTTGCTTCCTCCCTCCCAATAGGTGGATGTATTGTTGTCATTTGCATTTGCAGCTACGTAGGTCTGCGTGCTGGAGGAGGCTGTAATCGATTTCCCTACGGCGATGTTGCTGCCTGCCGGAGGAGTCGGAGTCGGCGTGGCCGAAGGCGTAGGGGTTACTGTAGGCGTTGGTGTTGGCGTTGGCGTTGGTGTTGGAGTAGGCGTGGGAGTAGGCGTTGGCGCCGTCGCTCCGTAGATCTCAAGCTCCGACAGCTGGCCTGCTGGCCAGCCCGTATTGGCCGTGAAATTCAGGCGGACGTAGCGGGCGCTGGCAGCGCTGAAGTTGATCGTGACGCTGTTGCCGGCGACGGATGGATTGAATGTATACCCGGCCGATCCGACGATGTTCGTGAACGTCGAGCCGTTCGCGCTGCCCTGTATCGAGAGCGTTTGCGTACGAGTCTCCCATCCGGACGGAAGCTTGAGCACGATCTGGTCGATGCTCGTGCTGGCGCCAAGGTCGACTTGGATCCATTGCGGGAAGGCGTTGTTCGTGCTTTCCCAGTAAGTTCCCTGATTGCTGTCCTTGACATTGTCGGGGCTGTACGTCTGCGACTGGCCGCTGGCGGTGACGGTTTTGCCGAGCGTCAGATTCGCGCCTCCTGCAGCGGTGGCGGGAGCGATGGGGCCGGCAGCCTGGAAGAAGCCGGCGGCGATCAGGACGAGCACCAACATCCAGTTCATATATTTAGTGCGGATACGCATTATAGTCCTCCTCGGGTTCGATTGGTTCGCGGCATAATCGCTTGAATACGACTGAATCAGCAGGTCGGCCAAATCCGTATATTCCAAATTCAAAGCGCTTTCAATTCTTGGGCTGCCATCACCTTCTTTGCTGGGATGATTGGTTGGCGATCCTCCTTTCACGGACATGCATCCTCATTATAAAGGTTGATTTGCCCCATGATGGAGTCGCGATCTTACGGAAAAGAGGTGCGATTCTATGTTTTTCCCGACGATGGCGCCGGAGGAAAACAAAAGGCCTCGATGCCTATGGCATCGGGCCTCTCCAAATCGCTTTTTTGGATCCGCGTCTCTAGAAACAAGACGAGATCAGATTATGAAGCTGGGGCCGGATGCGCAGAATAGCGTCCGTGCGGCCGAAATGGACCCGGTTGGTCAGCAGGACGATCTGCAGCTCCCGCTCCGGATCGAACCATATGCTCGTCCCCGTAAAGCCGGTATGGCCATAGGATCCCGCCGACAGCAGGCTTCCTGCGGAATTCGGGCTGTCCGGATTGGCCAGCTGCCAGCCCAAGCCGCGGAATTCGCCGGCGAAGGGAGTCTGGTTCCGCCGAGCTTCTGCCAGCCATGATTCCGCCAAGATCTCCCTTCCTTCATGCCTTCCTCCGGCATGAATCATGGATGCGAACTTCAGCACATCCTCCGCGGTGGAGAACAATCCCGCGTGCCCGCTTATTCCTCCCATCCGCTCCGCCTTTTCGTCATGGACGACGCCGCGCTTGTAAGCTCCTGCTACCTCGGAGTATTCCGTGGAGGCGTATCGGGAAGGTTCGAATGACGGAAGAAACCCCGTATCCTTCATCCCCAGAGGAGCGTAGATCTCCCTCTCCAAAAACGAAGTAAACGGTTCCCCGGCCGCCTGCTCCGCGATAAGCTGCAGCAGAATGAAGCCGAGATCGCTGTAGACGACCTCCTTGCCCGGCGTGCTCAACGGACGTTCGCTCCGCACGCGCTCCAGCAGCTCTTCCCTGTTCATCGCCATCACTTCCTTCATAGGCAGTCCGGCTCGAAGGCCGGATGTATGGGTCAGCAGATGACGGATCGTGATGGGATGCTCGGCGTAATCTGCATACCCGCGGATATGGCCGCCTATCGTGTCGTCCATAGAAAGCCTGCCATCTCCAGCCAGCTTGAGAATGGCCGGCAGCGTGGCCAGCACCTTCGTCAAGGAAGCCATATCGAATACGGTGTCCCATTCCATGGCTTCCTTTTGCGGATAGACGGCTCTGCAGCCGTAGGCTCTCCTCAGGACAGGCTGTCCCTGGACGGCTACAGCAAGCACGGCTCCCGGCAAATGTCCGTCCCTGACCTCCTGCTCCATGAATGCGTCAATGCGGGATTCGTCCATCTCTCCCATGAACCTGCCTCCTCCTTTGGCCATCTCGGCCGCCGCAAGCTGCGGCGAATGATGCTCCTCCTTTTATCTTCCATCAATACGCAGCGGTTGGCAATGCCGACTCTGTTATAGGCGAATGTTCCCTATCCGGCGTGATTGACATCTGGTAGTGATCAAGGCCATTCCATAGGATGAAAAGGCTCTGGAGCAAGGACTCTCAGGACCGGACCGGGAACGATGCTTGCTGGGACCGGGAAGCACATACCGATATTGGAGGCGTTATTCCGAGGCTGTGCGTGTTCTGCGTCAGGGAGTAGCGGAATTTTCCGGCAATCGGGCCTTGAAGGTGTATCTCTCCATGGCTCTCTACAATACCGGGCATACAAGGAGAGCGTCCGGCTTCTTCATCGCCAATCTGATGGAGTCGCCCGAGGATGACTCTTGCCGTACTTCAAGCGCGGAATTTCAGCTTATGCAGACAAAAAAAGAACGCCGCAGTCCGCAGCGTTCTTTCTGGCATTCGTTGTCCTGCTTATACCTTCACGAAGCGCCACTTCTGCGCACCCGTGCCGTTGTCGGTCCAGATCTGCACGTTGGTGCCGTCAGCGGTTCCCGACGAGGCGACATCAAGCGCCTTGTTGCTGCCGACGCCGATGACCTTGAAGCTGCCGTCCCCGTTGTCGATGATTCTCCAGTTCTGAGCGTTGTTGCCGTTCTGATTCGCGATCTGCACATTCGTGCCGTCGGCTGTCCCCGCCCCAGCGACGTCAAGCGCCTTGCCGCTCGCCGGATTGATCAGCTTGAACGTTCCATCCGCATTTGCGACTGCTTGCCAGCGCTGGGCTCCGGTTCCGTTGTCCGTGTAGATCTGGACATTGGTGCCGTCTGCGGTTCCTGCTGCATAAATATCAAGCGCCTTGTTGCTGTTGACGTTGATCAGCTTGTAGACGGCTCCGGCTTCGATCGGCGAAGAGGTCGACGTTCCTTGCGTATAGACACGGACATAATCGACGGTCATCGTCTGAGGGAATACCGTCGAAGCGTTCGGGTTGCCCGGCCAGTTGCCGCCGACAGCGAGGTTCATGATCATGAAGAACGGATGGTCGAACACCCATGTCTGGCCCGCTCCGAGCTGGCTCTTGTTGAACGTATGATACAGATTGCCGTCTACATACCAGCGGATTTGCGTCGGCTCCCACTCGACTCCAAACACATGGAAGGCGTCCTTGAACGAGCCGCTCGGAAGCTTGTAGGCCTTGCTTATGCCTCCGGCGCCGGAGTAACCGGGACCATGCACGGTTCCGTAAACGGTGCTGGTGTCATGGCCCAGGTACTCCATGATGTCGAGCTCGCCGCTGCCCGGCCAGCCGGCAGAGTCGATGTTGTTGCCGAGCATCCAGAAGGCCGGCCAGATGCCTTGGCCGTAAGGAAGCTTGATGCGGGCTTCGAATTTGCCGTAGGCTTGGTTGAACTTGCCTTTGGTCAGCAGGCGGGCGGAAGTGTAGGACATGCCGCCGACGTTCTCCTTGATCGCTTTGATGACCAGATTTCCGCCGCCGTCCAGGTAGGAGTTGTTGCGGCTGTTCGTGTAATATTCCAGCTCGTTGTTGCCCCATCCGCCGCCGCCGATGTCATAGCCCCATTTGCTGCCATCCGGCGCGGAGCCGGACGCTCCGTTGAATTCATCGCTCCAGGACAGGTTCCAGGTCGGCGCCGCTTGGGCTGAAGGCATGCGGACACCTCCCAGGCTGATCAGAAGAACGACGGCCATCGCAAGCATCGCAATCGTTCTCATTCTCGTTTTTGCTTTCATGTCATTTCCTCCTCTTCCTTCGTTTAATTATGAAGCGCTTTCAAAAGGATTCAGTTGTTCGCCCTTCAGGCTCTTCGCACCTCCCTATCGAAAAATGGAAACTAATAACGGATGCTATTTTATTATGAACCTATCTCCATAAAAGTAAATTCCCATTATTTAGGGTCACTGGATTTCGGGTGCGGCATCGATCCGGCATCGGATCCGTTCCCTGACGTCTTTCGGCTGTTGTCCTTCCCTGCGACCTTTGTTAGCATGAAGGCATATCCATTTCTCGAAACGCAGGTGACCGTTATGAATACGCAAGAGCCCAAAGTCTTCCGTACGGCTGTCGAGGCCGCGCTGGAAGCGATCGGCGGAAAGTGGAAGCCCGTCATCCTGTTTCATCTCACCTTCGGTATGAAACGAAACGGCCAGCTGCTCCGGCTCATCCCGGACATCACCCAGAAGGTGCTGACCCAGCAGCTGCGGGAGCTTCAGCATTCCGGCATCGTGAGACGGATTTCCTACGACGAGATCCCTCCGCGGGTAGAATACGACCTGACCGGGTTCGGCCGGACGCTGGAGCCGCTCCTGCACTCGATGTGCCTGTGGGGAGAATCCTATATCAGACAGGCTTACGGAGAAGCGGCGATCGTGCTGCATTCTCCAGACAGCCGGGACGACGACAGCCTATGATTCACCAAAAACCGTGCCAAGGCACGGTTTTTGGTGAGAAAGAACAAAAATCATGGAATGATGCGGCGAAGGCGCAAATCATCAAAGATCTCCTTGAACCGCTTCTCGGTATCGACGAATTCATGAAAGCCGAAGCGTCTGGCCTTGGAGCTGTCCGCAAAAAAGTCATAGTCCCAGGAGAACACGAAATCTCCGAATCCCCAGGAAGACACCTCCTTGTAGGGATGAGGCTCCAGGCCGTATTTCTCCCTCATCCCGTTCCATAGCGGCTCCTTGTCCGCCATGACCGTCGACAGAGACATCGGGAGCGGTGGAGCTGCTTCCATCCCGAAATAGGAAGCGATGCGCGGCCACATGTCGTCCCAACGGAACAGGTCTCCATTGGCGATGTTGAAAGCTTGATTGGCGCATCTCTCATCCGTCGCCGCCCATACGGTCGCGCGGGCCAGCAGTCCGGCGTCGGTCATCTCGAGCAGGCTGCCGTAAGCGCCGGGCTTGCCGGGAAACCGCAGCGGGATGCCCAGCTCCTTGGATATGGAGGCATACACGGCGATGACCAGGGCCAGATTCATCGGATTGCCGAGGGCGAAGCCCGTGACGACGGACGGCCTCATGGCCGACCATGTCCATGACTTTCCGATCTGGCGCTCCTCCAGGAACTGCTGCTGATCCACATTGAATTCAGGCGGCATATGATAGGCATCGGTTTCTTTGGCCGGCGTCTTGAACGGTCCGAGATGGGCTCCATAGACTTTGTAGCCCTGCATGAGACTGACATGGCGGAGAGCGGGAGCGGCCGCTTCGACGGCATCGACCGTGTTGACCAGCATCGCCACATTGGGCTCCACCAGCTCCGCCCATGTCGGCCGGTCCTGATAGGCGGCATAGAAGATATGCGTCACGCCGCTCAATCCCCCGAGCTTCTCTCTTGAATCGGCGGGGTCGAGCAGGTCTGCGGCTATATAGCGGAGACGGGCCGACGGTTCGCCGCCTCTGCGCGACACTCCGATGATTTCCCAGTCCGGCAGGGATGCCAGATGTTCGATCAGGTTGCGGCCAATTACTCCAGAAGCTCCTGTTACCAGAGCGACTTTGCGTTTGCTGTCCTGGCTTTTCTTCAAATTCGTTCAGCTCCTTGACTTGTCATAAGCCGATTATGGAGCTTTTCGAACGAGGCTGTAAGTCCGCACTTCCAGGTCACTGGAGCACCTCCAGGTACCTGTCCCTGTCTTGTTCAAGTCCCTGCTTTCCATGCTCGCTCCGCCTTCAGGCACATATCTTCAACCGTTAGACGCTGTCTGCAGCAATCAAGCGCTTCCTCCTCTCCTCGGGATTCAGCCGGCGCTGCCTTCCGGATCGGCCAGCGTCGATTTCCCGGCAGGCCGCTTCCGTCCGAGCGAAGGAGCCGCCGCCAAGACCGCGTAGCCGAACAGCCCTCCAAATCCGTTCAGGATGATGTCGTCCACATCGAAGGTTCCCATCATGAACAGAGCCTGGGAGCTTTCCAGCAGCAAGCTTGCCGCTGCCGACATGACGGCCGCTCCGAGAGCGTTCAGTCTCGTCTCCTGCCGGACAAACCAGCCCAGCGGGATGAATAGGGCGATATTGCCTGTGAAGTTGATGAATTGATGGCTGCTTTGAAGATGATGCAGATTTTGACGGATGGATTGAAAAGGCGTCAGGTTCGCCGTCGCCGCGAAGCGGCCCCGGATCAATTCCGCCCTCTCTGGGATATGCATCAGCTGCTCCCCCAATAACCGGAGATCTACAGGACCAAACTTGAACAGAATGATTTTAACCAAAAGGTACAGATATGCGGCCAGCAGCATAAGCATCGGCGCTTTTTTTCGTATCGTCATGGGCATGAGCTTCTCCTTCGTCTTCGGTTGTCCGATAAGCATAAGAGAGAAAGCTTAAGCCATGCTCGGCAAAAGATAAGGTTTTTCTTAAATCCGATGCCAGGATGGATCCGATACATAAAAGTATAGTAGGTATACCAGTGATACTTAACGTAAAACTTCTTCACTACTATCGGAATCGGCTACCAATGCCTATAATGAAGACAAGCTTTGCAAGCGTTTTTAACTCATTTTATCGTTACCGTTCAGGAGGTATCATCATGCCGAAAGTGGTCATTACCGGTGGCAGCGGAATGCTGGGTCAGCATGTGCTGCGGCATTTTGTCGATCAAGGCTACGACGTGCTCAACGTCGATGCTGTCCGTCCCAAGGAACATATCTGCCCTACCCTGATCGCGGATCTCACCAACCTTGGCGAGGTTTACAGCGTTCTCGCCGGGGCCGATGCCGTCGTGCATCTGGCCGCGATCCCGGCCGCCCATATCCGGACGCCTGAAGTCACCTTCGAGAACAACGTCGTATCGACATACAACGTTCTGGAAGCGGCTGCCGGCCTGGGCATCACCAAGGCGGTCATCGCCTCCAGCGAGTCCTCCTACGGCATCGTATTTGCCGTCAACAGGCTCGAACCGGCCTATGTGCCGATCGACGAGGAGCATCCGCAGCTGCCGCAGGACAGCTACGGCCTCTCCAAGGTCGTCAACGAGCAGACGGCGGACATGTTCCACCGGCGCACCGGGATGCAGGTCGTATCCATGCGCATCGGCAACGTCATCATTCCGGAGCGCTACGCCGATTTCCCTTCCTTCATCCATGATCCGGAACAGCGGGAGACGATCATGTGGAGCTATATCGATGCCCGGGACATCGCCGAAGCCTGCCGCCTGGCTGTCGAGACAGACGGATTGGGATCGGTCGCGCTCAATCTGGCGGCCGACGATACGAGCAGCGCCATTCCGAGCCGGGAGCTTCTTGCCGCCCGGTACCCGGCTGTGAAGGATATCCGCCACCCGCTCGACGGCCATGAGACGCTGTTCAGCAATGCCAAAGCGAAGAAGCTCCTCGGCTGGCAGCCGAAGCATGCATGGAGAACTTACGTCAAGGAATCCTGAAATGAACCGGTCCGTCACGCTGTTCTTCTCGTTTTACTTCATTCTTTTCATGGGAAACGCCCTTTACAGCACTTTCATTCCGGTCTATTTCCAGGACAAGGGCTTCTCGGCCTCCCAGATCGGCACCCTGCTCAGCATCGGGCCGTTCATCGCCGTCCTGGCGCAGCCGATGTGGGGGTCGGTCAGCGACAAGTCCCGCACCAAAAACCGGGTGCTGCAGATTCTGCTGATCGGCAGCGGCGTCTCAATGCTGCTGTACCCGCTTTCGGATTCCTTCGTCTACCTGATGATTTTGATCGGCGTCTTCACCTTGTTCCAGACGTCGACCGGGGCCATCGGCGATGCCATTACACTCGAAGCGCTCGGCAGCCAGGCATCCAGCTACGGCATCATCCGGCTCGGCGGAACGCTTGGCTTCGCGCTGATGTCGATCGTGTTCGGATCTTACGCCAAGTCGCATGTCGACAGCATGTTCCCGGTCTATGCGGCCGTCATGCTGATCTCATTGCTCCTGCTGCTCCGCTATCCGACGATCGGAGGCCATCAGTTCGCCGGCCGGCGGATGCGGATCTGGGAGCTGTTCAAAAACCGCAAGCTCGTCCTCTATCTCGGCATCTGCTTCGCCGTCAACGTCACGCTCGGGTACTATTATGCGTTCTTCCCCTTGTACTACAAGGAGCTGGGCGCAGACAACGGCTTGCTGGGCTGGTCGATGGTCATTTCGGCGCTCAGCGAGGTGCCGTTCCTGCTTCTGTCGTCCCGGCTGTTCAGCCGGTTCAGCATTTCATCCATTCTGCTTGTTGCATCAGGAGCCGCAGCCGTTCGCTGGCTGCTGTTCGGGTTGATCGACAATCCGCTTGCCATCCTGCCCGTGCAAGCTCTGCACGGCATGATATTCATCGTTGTGTCGGTCACGATGTCCGTTTTCATCAACAAGGAAGTGCCGCAGGAGCTGCGCGCGAGCGGGCAGACGCTGAACGCCCTGCTCAATCTCGGCGCGGCCCGGATTATCGGCAGCTACGCGGGCGGATTCGCCAGCGAAGCCGCCGGAATGCAGACGGTGTTCCTCTATTGCGCGATCGTTACGTTCGTCAGCCTCGCAGTTTTTGCCGGCATCGGGCTGAGGAATCGAGCAGGTTCTGCAGAGATGCACGGGTAACCCGAGTCTATAAATAAGCAAAGGGGCTTTCCCAGTCATGTTCATGACGGATGGGAAAGCCCCTTTTTCGGCTTCAGCTTGCTTTGCTAGTTGTTGTTTTTGGAAGGACGGGCATTACGACTTCAACGGCTGCAATTCCTTGATGTACCAGGCATCGCAGGCATAGTGCTCCGAGCCTTCTAGAGGCGCTTCCAGCCCGGTGAAGCCATGCTTTTCGTAAAAGCGTGCGGCCGCCTTCATCGAGGTCAGCGTCTCGAGATAACAGCGTTCATAATGGACGCTTGCGAAGTCCAGCGCGGCCTCCATGAGCTTCGCCGCCATGCCGGAGCCTCTTGCGCCGGGCAGTAGATACATCTTTTGCAGCTCGCACACCTCGTTGGAATCCGCGAATGGAGCGATGCCGCATCCGCCTTCGATAGTCCCTTCGTTTTCAATGACCCAATACTTGCGCCCCGGGGCATCGTAATAACCGCTCAGATTGTCCAAGCTCTTGTCCGCCCAGGCTAGTCCTTCCCGGTTCCCTCCGAATTCGATCAGGCATTGGCGGATGATCGACGCTATGGCGGCATCGTCGCGTTCTTCAAGCTCGCGGATGAACATGAGTCCACTTCCTTTATCCCATGATGATCGGCTGCAAGTAGAAAACCCGCAAGGACATGCCCTACGGGTGCAGCGAATTATTTGGTCAGCACATCCCGGAAAAATTGGTCCAGCACTGCCGGATCCGTCAGCCGGGCATTGCAGCTGTCGCTGCTCAGGCACATATAATTGCCGATGGCCTTGTAATAATCGGGAGAGGCGTGCTGCGGCCGATGCTTGGTCACCGCCGTGAACAGTGCGACCTCGCCGTGGCCCCGGCATAGGAAGCACGTATTCTTTTTCGTGCCTGCCGGCGAGAACCTGCCTTCGATTCCGGCCGTCTTGCCGTCCAGCTCATGCACGAGGAACATCTTGCCGCTGCCGATATCGGTCCATCCGAGATACGTGACTTTCCGGAAATCGATCTTGTCCAAATCGGGCACTTTGAGCTTTTTCGCTTTTGGAAACAGCCTTTTCAGCTGTCCTTCCGTAACGGCGGGAAAACTCAAGCGGTAAGGCTCAAGCGCCTCCACACCTTGCGCGAATTGCTGCGGAGAGCTGAGTTCCGCCAGTCCCAGCACCAGCAAGCGCTGATCGGAATCGGCAGCCTGGAAAGCTTCATCCAGCACGGCATGCACGCTCATCCGCACCGACTCCACCACCTTCGGATCGGAGACGGTCGTACAAGTATTTTGCAGAAGCTTGACTTGTTTTTGAATAAGATTGAATTCATGGTTTCGAATAAATGGTTGGCCCATCGCTTTTCAGCCCCTTATTTTTTGGATTCAAGCAAATAAGGTGCAAAGCCCATTTATGGAAACGATCGATCGGGCGATTGGTTTTATCCCTTCCTCAATAGCCCCATGCAAAGAATCGCCCCTTAAACAGGCTCTGCATGGGTGAAGCTATTCCCGGCAAAGTGATTTGCCATCCCTACCAGCCTCCCTTTACCACCAGTATAGGCGATAGCAGGCGGCCGGGGCAATGCCGCATTCGGTTAAAAAATAGGCTCCGGAGCTTCAGAACGGCTTGTCCACTCCGAGGAGGGGGTAAAGCTCATCCAGCTCGCGGATGACGTACGTCGGTACGATGCCGGAGCCGGCCGGCTTGCCGCCCGGATTGAACCAGCAAGTATCCAAGCCGGCATTCTGTCCCCCCTTGATGTCGGCGCTGAGCGAATCTCCGATGATCAACGCCTCGTCAGGAACGAAGCCGGGAATGCGCTCGAACACATAATCGAAAAAGGCCTTCATCGGCTTCTGGAACCCGGTGTCCTCGGAGACGAATACGTTGCGGAACATCGGGAACAGCCCGGATGCCTGGAGCCGCTTGTGCTGAGTCGCGGAAACTCCGTTCGTGACGATGAACAGGTCGTATCGGGGCTCGAGAGCGGTGATCAAGGCCAAGGCGCCCTTGACCTCGTCATGGCCTTGCTCCAAAAGCTTGCGGTACTGCGCTTCCACGGCGACGCCGTCCACTTCCCGGCCATATTCCTTGAACAGCAGCGAGTACCTCGTGTTCACGACTTCATCCCGGGAGAGCTTTCCTTCTTCGAATGCCCTCCACAGGCTGCCGTTGATCTCCTTGTAGCGGAAATGAAGCTCTTCATCCAGCGCAAGGCCGTGCTCGGAGCACAAGAGGCTCAGAGCCATCCTTTCGGCGGCTCCAAAATCGAGCAAGGTGTCGTCCACATCGAAAAGCAGCGTTTTGTATGCTTTCACTTTAAGCCCTCCATTTCAGCATGTTCGTGAACGGCGCCGCGAGCGTTCCGCTTGTTGCCCGACAGCTTGAATACGGCGGCTCCTCCGATGACGACAAGCACTCCGATGAGCTGCTTCATCGTGAAATCCACCTTTTCCAGTCCGAGCCATCCGAGCGAATCCAGCATGAGCGCCAGAATCAGCTGGGAGCTGAGAGCGACGAGAACGCCATAGGTTGGACCCAGATGCTTGATCCCCTGAACCATGCAGACGACAACGCCGACTCCGAGCAGTCCGCTGAAGGCGAACCAGGCTTCCATATTCCCGAGACGGAACATCCTGGTTCCCTGAAACAGCAGGCCCAGCGTCAAGGAGGCCGCGAAGCCGAGGCCGAGAACAAGCGCCGTCGTCACCCAGGTGCCGGTTTTTTCGCTGACTTTGCTGTTGAATATATTTTGCAGGCTGAGCAGGCAGCCGGCCAGAATCGACAATGATATTCCCGTCATCATCTTGAGTCAGCTCCTTTCATACAAGTTGCGGCTGGCGAGCGCCTCGAGCTTCCCTCGATCCAGGATGGAGATCACGCCTTTGGAGCGCCGGATGCATCCATCCGCGGCAAACTGCTTCAACACCCGGTTCACATGCCGGTAGCTCGTTCCAATCAGATTGGCTGCATCTCTCAGCATGGAAGCCCGAAGCTCCCCCTGGAACAACGGATCGGTCTCGTCGTACGATACCGAGAGCAGATAGCTGGCAAGCCTGATCTCCACCGGGTACATCAGATTGAAGCTCAAGGAATTCGACTTGGCATAAAACTTTTTGGTGAGGATATCAAGAAGGAACCGCAGAAACGGCGGGTGATCGTCTCCATGCAGGGCAAGCCAGCGGTGATGGACGCCGATCATGGCGACGGGCGATACCGCTTCGACCGTATTCAGAAAATCCGCTTTCTGCACATATTCGAGATCTCCGATTACTTCCAGCGGCGTTTTGAAGGAAAGAATAAGCGACTTCCCCTCTTCGGAGGTCGTGAAGATCTTCACCTTGCCCTTCACCAGCACATACACGCTGTCGGCGGCATCTCCCTGGCTGCAGATCAATTCGCCTTGGTCGAACCGGCGCAAGGTGAGATGCGGCAGCAGCGGCTTGCCGAAGACGTCTTCGAGGCCATGAAGCTTCAAGTATTCATCCAGCAGCTGCCGGTCGGGATGTTCATGCTTCATTCCGTTGTCCTTCCCGCCTTCCATCGTCATGCTTAGTCCTTTCATTATACCCTCAGAATGAGAACGCCGGCGATCATCATGGCGATGCCGAGAAACTGGGGCAGGCTCATCGTTTGCTTCACGACGCCGAACCAGCCTCTGCCGTCGATAAGGAAGGTCAAGCTGAGCTGCGCGATGAGCAGCACGGCTGCCGCAATCGTAATGCCGACGGCATGGATCGCCTGTACGTTGCTGAAGACGATGACGGCTCCCATCGCTCCTCCGGTCAAGTAAAGCGGTTTGACCCCGCGAAGTCCAGTGCCTGCCGATCGGCGGAAGAGGCCGAGCAGCAGCAGCGCCGCGATGAAGCCCGTCAGCTGCGTCAGCGCAGCCGCCTGCCAGGTGCCGATCGCGGCGCCGATTCTCGAGTTGGCTACTCCCTGCAGCGTAATGAACATGCCCGCTGCTACGGCGAACAGAATTCCCTTCATCGGTATCTTCCCCTCGTGTACTCGTCGCTTTCTCCCCCATTACACGATATCCGGGATACATTTGAAAAGGACATATGTCCTTTTTAGGGAATGGGCTTGAAAGCCGGCAGGAATGCAGAACCGGCGATCGCAGAAGAGAGCGGTGAATCAACCCGATCTCCTATCGCCATCTCGATCTCCACACCAAAAAGGACAGCACCGTTAGGCTGTCCTTTCCCGTATGGCCTCATGCCTATGCGGGGACAAGAACGGTCAGAAGGCGCTGCGGGCTTCAAACCGGCCGATAACCCTATCGACGGGAAACGCATGGACCTCTCTTCCCGATCTTCCGCTCATATCTGTCCCTGCGAACAAGGAGCTGTAGACCGCTTCCTCCGTCGCATCCGCTGCGGCACGGAAGCATTCGGAGATGAGCGGTCCGTCTTCGCGGACGACCTGCACGGCAAGCAAATCCTGCTCCGGATCATGGGGCGTCAGCATGCCGTTGCTGAAGGCGATGACGATATCGCCGCTGCCGTGGTGGGCGATCGAGCCGGTCCGTCCCAGCCCGAAGGCAGCGCGCTTCGCCACCCGCTTCAGTTGCCGCGAATCGAGCGGCAGATCGGTCGCAACCACGATGATGACCGAGCCGTCCTCCTTGCGGTCGTCAGCCTCGTTCCTGGCCAGAAGCTGTCCGATTGGCTCGCCCAGAATGGAGAGGTCGACGCCGCTGCCGAAGTTGGTCAAGACGAGAACGCCGATATGGTATTCGCGGCCCGCCGCAGCGACGGCTCGCGAAGAGGTCCCGATTCCTCCCTTCCAGCCAAAGCACACCATGCCGGTGCCGGCTCCGACGGCGCCTTCTCCGACCGCTCTCCTCTGCTCCCAGGCTTCCTTGGCCAGACGAATCGCTTCAACCGCATGTTCCGGCCGGACATGCAGGCCGCGCATGTCGTTCAAATAACTGTCGTTGCATTCGCCCGTTACGATGTTGATGGAGCCGGCCTCTCCGCCGATTCCGTCATCCTGCTCCATCATGTAGCGCAGCGCGCCTTCAGCCGCAGCGGACACGCCGAACGTATTGGTCAGCATGACCGGTCCCTCCAGCGTGCCGAGCTCGTCGACCTGGATAAGCCCGGCCGTTTTGCCGAAGCCGTTGATGACATAGGATGCCGCAGCGGCCTTCTCCCGGAACAGATTTCCTTGATGCGGCAGAATAGCGGTGACTCCCGTCCGTACGACCGGCTGATCATCTCCTTCGGACAGCAGCGTGACATGGCCCGCGCTCACTCCCGGGACATCCGCGATGCTGTTGAGAGGTCCCGTTTTCATCCTGCCGACCTTCAATCCATATTCATGAAACCTCCGCCGGTTCATTCCCGTCACTCCTTTGTTCTTGTCGGAAAAAGCTTGGCGAGCAATCTCGACATCTCCTCCGGCGTTTTTCTTCGCAGCACCTCGGAGTCGTACCACTCGACTTTCCCGCACTCCTCACAGCTAGTGTACATCAGGTGGATGTAATCGAGATCGAACAGCCGGCTCAGACCTGTCCCGTTCATCGCCGCTTCATTGACCGAGCATTCGCGGCTGCCGCAGCGGCCGCATATGAAGCTCGCAGCCAGCAGCTCTTCCAGCGTCATGCTTGCGATCTCTTCCACGGACAGCGTGCCTGCATGGGCCGCCCCGCTGTCATTCGCCGTGTCTCCCGACTCTTCTGCAGACAACTGGTCTGCATCCGCCAAAAGGGTATTCCGCTCCGGTGCTCCGTCTTCATCGATGCCTTCCAAATGCCAAGGCAGCACCTCATGCAGGCAAGAGGGGCGTACGCGCTGTTCAAGCCGCATGTCGTTTCCGCACCAAGGACAGCTTACGCTGGATTCCATTGGGATCATTCCTTTCCGGATCGGCTGGAGGAGGGCAAAAGAAAAACCCCAGCTTTTTTCGAAATGCTTCCGAAATGTGCTGAGGCTGTGCTTAGCTGCTGCCCGGGTTGTTTGCTTCGGCTTTGGCGGCAAGCCGCGCCGTCTTGGCCTCTTCCGCTTTTTTCTGCAGCCCTTTGCTCACATATGGCTTCGGTTTGCTTGCGGCGCGCTTGGCGCCGGCTTGCCAGCGGTTCCAGCCCTTCTTGCCCGTACCCCGGCCGGTGCCTCCGCCTTTGGATTTGCTCATGCTTCCTTCACTCCAATCGTGCTTCTATCATACTCTGTCAACCTGTTTACGGCAAATCCGTCCATGCAGCCTTACCAATATTTAAGCATGGGGCTGCTCTCTCTTTTTGTTTACGATGGATGATAGACCGTCCGAAAGAGAGTTGAAGACCGATGATGAGCCTACATATTCGAAGACTAGCCCGAAAAGGCGCGTTCCTCCTGCTGGGAGCGGCCTTAACGGCGCCGCTCTTCCCTTCCGCCCAAGCCGCCGCCGCCGCTCCAGCGTTCAAGGACGTCTCCGGCAGCTATGCGGAGAGCGCCATCCTGCGCTTCGCCAAGCTCGGAATCGTGTCCGGCACTTCAGCCGACCGCTATTCTCCAGCTCGAAGCGTTACGAGAGCCGAGCTTGCGACCCTGATCGCGAGAACGCTTGGTCTCGAGCCGGTACAGGCCGCCATACCGGCATTTCGCGACGTCGCCCGTTCCTCTGCCTTCTATCCCATGATCCAGGCAGCCGTCAATATCGGCTGGATCGGCGGCCGTTCCGCGGACCGGTTCGAGCCTGCGGCAAGCGTCACCCGCGAGGAAGCCGCCGTCATGCTGCTGCGCGCCTTGAAGCGGGGCGCTCCAGTCGGCGGCGAGACCGTCTACCGGGATCAGGAGCGGATCTCCCCTTGGGCGGAAGCATCCGTACTCGAGATGAACCGGCTGTCGCTGATGGCCGGAGATCAGGGCTACTTCCGCCCCAAGGCGGCGATCAGCAGGGCGGAAGCCGCTGTGCTGCTGGACCGCATCCGGAACCGTGCTGAATGGTCGCAGCAGTTCGAAACCGAGCCCGAAGCACCCGTCCAGATGGGCTGGCAGTACAACTCCACGACGGAACAATTCAAGCAGCAGGCGTCGTCCAGCGGGATCAACACGCTGTCGCCCCGATGGCTGTTCGTCGGTCCGAAGGGCTTATCGTCCGATTCATCCGACGCCAAGCTGGTGCAGTGGGCCCATTCCAAAGGGAAGAAAGTATGGGTCATGGTCGGCAACCGGTCCAGGCAAGCGGATACGCACGCCCTGCTGAGCCAGTCTGCGAGCCGCTCGGCCGCCGTCAAGCAGCTCGCCGCCAGCATCTCAGCGAGCGGAGCGGACGGCATCAACCTGGACTTTGAGAATGTCGCTCCCGAGGATCGGCAGAACATGACGCAGTTCGTCTCCGAGCTGGCCAAGTCTCTCCATGCATTCGGCGCCGTACTGTCCGTAAGCGTATCGCCGGATACCGGCAGCGACTGGACCGAAGCGTTTGATTATGCCGCCTTGGGCTCGGCCGCGGATTACATCGTGCTGATGGGGTATGACGAGCACTGGAGCGGAGGCCAGAATGCCGGAGCCGTCGCCTCCCTGCCCTGGGTAGCCAGAGGCCTCGGCAAGCTGCAGGCGGTCGTGCCGGCCGCCAAGACGATTCTCGGCCTGCCCTTTTATACGAGGGATTGGAGCACAGCCGCCAGCGGCATCGTGACATCGGCCGATCTCAGCCTTCCCGAGCAGAACGGCATCGCGGCATCGCTCGGCTTGCGTCCGGCTTGGAGCTCCAGCTTATCGACCTACACTGCGAGCTACTACATCGGCACCGTGCGCCATCAGATCTGGCTTGAAGACAGCCGGTCTCTGTCGGCCAAAATGAGTCTGGCCCTTCAGAGCGGCGCTGCCGGATTCGCCTACTGGTATATGGGCGGTGAAAGCCCGGATGTATGGGCTGCCCACCGCAATGCGATTCGTTATGCCGGGTATTCCTTCTCTTGAATTCAACCTGAATATGCGCTTCTGCCCAATAAAAAGGCCGTTCCAGGCGATGGATGCCGGAACGGCCTTCTTTTGGCTTTCTTTTCCGATCAAGGACGCGAGGTGGAAATCCTTGATGGGCAGGGAATTCGCGCTTATTTAACGACCCTATATATTCGCATCATGAATATTTAATGACATGTATAAATTAAGGTTTGATCTGCTTAGAATCCGGCATGACCCAAGCGTTTCGAAAATCGACCCATCCTCTATGGCTGAGCCGAACATCCCGAAGCGAAGGATGCGTCATGGCGCTGACAGCTTTGGAGTTCAGAAAAAGGATATCCCCTTCGCTTTTCAGCAAGCCTTCAATTTCATCCAAACAGTCCCTACGCGTTTCTTCCGAGTCCGCGAGCTTGAATCGGCCGAGAATTTGTTCCGTCCGCCTCCTCGTCTCCGGCGACATATGGCTCGATATGAACCCTGTCGAGGATTGCAGGTATTCCAGCAGGCGGATTGGGCCTTCGCTGAGAACCGCTTCGAACAGAATCAGATGTGCCGCCTCGACGGATTGCTGCAGCAGCATGCCGGCCCAGGTGTGAAGAACGACCTCCACCCTTACTCCGTATTGGGACAGGCTGCTGGAGATCCATTCCGCATCGTTCTGATGTCTCGGGAATGTCGCCAAGGTTATGGTTTCACCGGCATAACTTGATTTTGACAGCAGTTTCATGCCGGCATCGGGATCGAATTCATCGACTCCCTTATCGTCGATGCCCCATACGAAGCCCGAGGAAGGCGATATGCGGGGAAATCCGAGCTCTGTGACCATCGCCTGCCTGTCGATCAGGACGTTCAGCGCTCTCCTCAGAAAAGGATCCTCGAGAAGCCCGGGCATGCTGCGGTTGACGGTAAGCAGGCTCGTCCCGCTCATCATCCCGATATGCTTCCAGCCGATTTTCTCCGCAAGGGTCTGCTCGCCGGTCAAGACATGAACGAATCCGGCATCGTCGTTCTTTTCCAGACTATCCGCATTCGGCAGCACGATCAGTTCAAGCTCGTCCAGATGCGGCCTATACCCGAAATAGGAATCGAACGCTTGGAGCAGCAGGCTCCCTCTCGTTCGGCGAACCGCCTTGAACGGCCCTGTTCCGACCGGCAGCTCCGGGCTGCCGCTGCCGTCGGCGCCATAAAGATCCCTCGGAACGATCGAGCATGTCGAATAGCTCAGCACGCGCAGGAAATAACTGTCCCGCTCCTTCAGCGTTATCCGGATGGCATGAGACGACAGGGCTTCCATGCTGCCGATGCTGCGAACGGCCCAGGCGTGAGCGGTATGCTTGAGACGCTCGTAGCTGAACTTCACGTCCTCGGCATCGAGCTCCCGGCCGTGGTGGAAGCGAATGCCTTTGCGCAAATGGAAGGTCCAGGACATGCCTGCCTCATCGTACTCCCAATGATGGGCGATTCCCTGGCTGATCCTTCCGCTCTCATCGTCGCCGCAGCATACGAGCGTCCCGAAAATCAGCTCCACCAGATAACCGTCCAAAGCATAAAATGCTTCTCCCGGATCCATTGACACGATCGGCCTGTAGATGGGCAGCCGCAGCTTTTCAACGACCCGGCTCGATCCGCCATCGCTTTGATAGCCCAAATACCGGTAAAACCAATCCATGAACTCCCGCTTGACGGCGTCCGTCCCGGCATATTCCCCGATCAGCCTGAAAGCAGCCTCGGCATCGCCGCCGCGGACTTTGTCTTCGGCCTCCTGCAGGAGCAGCGGAGCGGGATCCGCATCCAGATACAGCCTGGATTTGTTTCCCCGCCCTCTTCCCGGTTCGAACCGGAGCCAGCCCGTGGCGGCCAGCTTGCCGATAATGAGCTTGGCGTTCCTTTCGCTGCAGAACAACGCTTCGGCCAGCTCCGTCTTCGACACGAGAACCGGAGAAAGCTTTCTTCCCTCCGGGAATGCGCGCGTCAAAAGCAAATAATCCTCCGTTATTTTCATGCTTCTCTCCAAAAGATGAAAAAGTAGGCCTGATAAATGACCTTTTTGGCTCATTACGATGCCCCTATACTTCATTCATAAAGCATTGAGGGAGAGATGGCAAGTGAAAGGAATTGCAGGAGATGGATCGAAAGATGCTCCGCTAAGCCGGAACGGAGGTTTTCGGATCGTTCTCGCAGCGGCCATTCTCATGACCGCCGGGAACAAGCTCTATGAGCTGATTTTGCCGCTGATGATGTATGAGCTTACCCATTCATCAGTCGCCATGGCTACGATGAGAACCGCCGAGCTGCTTCCGAATTTGTTTTTCGCCGTCCTGATCGGAGTTCTCGTGGACCGCAGCAACAAAAAAGCCTGGACGATCGGCATGATCGCTATCCAAGGACTGCTGCTGCTTTTTCTGGTCTGGCTATACCGTACCGGCACCGTTTTTTTGCCCGCCTATTACGGCATCGGCTTTTTGCTCATGACGTTCGGATACGGATATTTCAATGTCCAAGGCAGCTTGACGAAGCTTGCCGTTCCAGACTCCCAGCTCGGCCAAGCCAACGCCAGGCTTTCGGCCGTGGAGACGACCGTCGGCCTGGCCGGACCCGCCTTGTCGGCCGTCCTGCTGCTGCTGCCGGATCTGTCCGGCGGACTTCTGGCCACCGCCGTCCTGTATCTTCTCTGCCTCCTCCCCATATCCTGGCTGCGGCTGAGCGAGGGGGCAGGCAGAAGCTCCGGCGCGGGCTTCAAAGCGGAGCTTCTCGAAAGCTGGCGTTTTTTCCGGGAGCACAAGCCCCTCCGGACGTTTACGCTGTTCATTCTTTTCGCCAACTGCAGCATGACGGTAGCGGGAACCGCCATGATCTACTTCGCCAAGGATGAGCTTCGGCTTTCCTCCTTCTTGCTGGCCCTGATCCTTTCCTTGACAGGCGCCGGAGGATTGGCGGGAAGTTATGCCGCTCCCCGGCTGCGCCGGCTTATGGGGACGGGCAAATGCTACGGCATCGTCATGCTGCTGTTCATGGCTTCCTATCTGCTCTTCGGCAGCTCCCAAGGCCCGATCTGGTTCGGAATCGCCGCATTCCTTTACGGCATGGCTGCAGCACTGAGCAATGTGACGGTCTACACCTATCGCCTGGAGCAGACTCCCGCGGCTCTCATGGGAAGAGTGCTTGGCATTACCGGAACGTTTTTCCGGCTCGGCATGCCGGCTGCCATGCTCCTGAGCGGCTTCGTCATGGAGCATGCCGGCTCGAGAATCATCTTTTGGGGCTGCCTGGCCTGGAATTTGATTCTTTTTCTGAGCTGGTCCACGACTTCGTTATGGAAAGCCGGGCCGCAACATCTTGTTCCCGGCCCCGTTGCCGTGGATTAGCCGCGCCGTCGCCGCTTCCTCGGAAACCTGGCTTGGCTTAGAAGGATCCGGAAAAGGATTTGCCGAGACCATTAAAAGAGAGCTGATCGGCGATCAGCTCTCTTTGCCTTCCATCCCGTCCAAGTTAAGCTTCTTCGTTGATCAGCACCTTCCGACCCTTCAGCTTCAGCACGAGCGGAATGGTCACCCACAGCAGTCCGATGAACAGGAACAGGAGCGATACCGGCTTTTCCAGGAAGATCATGAAATCCCCGTTGGAGATCGTCAGCGCCCGGCGCATGTTGTTCTCCATCATAGGCCCGAGAATCAGGCCGAGCACGAGCGGTGCCAGCGGAAAATCGTTTTTGGCGAGGAAATAACCGGCCAGGCCGCAGCCCATGACGAGCAGCAGGTCGAAGGTGGAATATTGCACCGCGTAGACGCCGAATACGGAAAAGACGATGATCAGAGGTATCAGATATTTCGCCGGCGTCTGGATGACCTTGGCGAAAATGCGCACGAGCGGCAGATTGAGGATGAGCAGCATCAGATTGCCGACGAACATGCTGGCGATGACGCCCCAGGCGAGCTGCGGGTGATCCTGGAACAGCAAGGGACCCGGCTGGACATTGTACATGATGAAGGCGCCCATGAGAATCGCCGTCGTGCCGGAAGACGGGATGCCGAGGCTGAGCAGCGGAATCATCGCCCCGCCCGATGCGGCGTTGTTGGCCGATTCCGGCGCCGCGACGCCGGCGATCGCGCCTTTGCCGAACTGCTCGGGATTTTTGCTGATTTTCTTTTCCATGATATAAGCGAAGAAGGAAGCGAGAATCGCGCCTGCTCCGGGAAGCAGCCCGATGAAGAAGCCGAGCACGGAGCCGCGGGCGATCGGAGCGGCGCTGTCCTTCATGTCCTGCTTCGTCGGCAGGATGCGGTTGATCTTCGCCATTTCCCCTTCATTGCTGTCCTTCTCCAGTATCGTCTTGAACACCTCGCCGACTGCGAACAAGCCGACGGCAACGGTCAGAAATTCAAGGCCTTGGTACAGCTCCGGCACGCCGAAGGTGAACCGCTCGACTCCCGACACGCTGTCGATGCCGATCGTCGCCAGAAGCAGGCCGAATGCGGTCATGATCAAGGATTTGAGCATCGACTTGCCGGCCAGGCCGCTGATCGCCAGCAAGCCGAGAATCATGAGCGAGAAGTATTCCGCCGGACCGAACTTGATCGCGACGGCAGACAGCGGCCGCGCAAGGAAGATGAGGCCGATCAGAGAGATGATTCCAGCCGCGAAGGATCCGATGGCCGCAATCGCTAGCGCCGCTCCCGCCCTGCCCTGCTTCGCCATCTGATAGCCGTCGAGCGTGGTGACGACCGACGATGACTCTCCCGGCGTGTTCAGCAGGATGGAAGTCGTCGAGCCTCCGTACATCGCGCCGTAGTAGACGCCTGCCAGCAAAATGATGGAGCTGGTCGCCGCCTCTTCGGGCGACAATCCCGACGTCATCGTAGCGGTGATTGGAATCAGCAGCGCCACGCCGCTCATCGGACCGATGCCGGGCAGAACGCCGACGACGGTGCCGATCAGGACCCCGAAGAAGACGAAGAGCAGATTATGCCACTGCATGGCCGTGGCGAGTCCGTGAAGCAAATAATCGATCGTGCTCATGTTGCCGCCCCCTTAGGATAAGCCCAGCCATGCCGGAAAGCCCGGAAGGGATCCGTCGAGCACATGGACATAGAGATAATAGATGCCGTATGAAAAGCAGGCTGCAATCAGGATGGAAACTGCCAGGCGCCCCTTTTGCATCGTCTGGAACCCGATCAGCAGGAACAGGAAGGTCGTAATGACGAATCCGGCGCTTTCGAGCAGCAGGGCGTACAGAACCGCCGCGATGAATATGATGCCGAACCGCTTGTAATCCAGCGAAGCTTTCGCGGATGCCGCGCGTTCCTTGCGGAAAGTATCATAGATCAGCTTGACGCTGAGCAGCAGGAGGCATCCTCCCAGGAAAAGCGGAAAGATGTTGGCTCCGATACTGCTGCCGTAAGCGCTGGAAGAGATGGTGCTGCTGCCTGCCATGAAAAAAATGCCGATGGCGCCGAACACGATGCCTGCATATCGGTCAAAGCTGTGGTTCACCGTGATTCCTCCTCTCTCCGGGCGGATAGCCTCGGTTCAAAATGGATTACTTCTGCATGCCGAGCGCCGCCAGCATATCGTGCAGCTGCTTGTTCTGGTCTTCCAGGAACGTTTTGAACTCATCCGAGTTCTTGTAGTCCGTCTGCCAGTTGTTTGCCTTCATTTCGGCCGCCCATTCCGGCGAATCCTTCATTTTGGCAAGCGTCTCCTCCCAGAAGGCCTTTGCCCCCTCGCTCATTTCCTTCGGCCCGAAAATGCCGCGCCAGATCAGGAATTCGGCATCGATGCCCTGCTCCTTCATCGTCGGCACATCCTTCAGATTGTCCAGCCGCTCCGGCGCCGCGACCGCCAGCACTTTGATCTTGCCGGACTTCACGTACTGGTCCAGGGAAGAGGCATCGGTACCGAGCACGTCCGCATTGCCGCCCAGCAAGGCGGTAAGCGCCTCCCCTCCTCCGTCGTAGGAGACATACTTGATCGTTTTGGGATCGATCCCATATTTGTAGGCCGGAAGGATCGAGACCAGATGATCCATGGAGCCGGGCGCCGAGCCGCCCGCTACCGTGAATGCGGAAGGATCCTTCTTGATGTCGTCCAGCAGGGTTTTCAGATCCTCGTATTTGGAGTCGGCCGCGACGGCGATGGCCCCATAGTCTTTGGTCAGCTGCGCCAGCGGCGTCGTATCCGCGTATCCGTAAGGAGAATTGCCTTCCTTCTTCAAGTTGTTGATCAGAATCGGAGGCGAGTTGACGAACAGCTTGTAATCGTCCTTCTTGTCTTTCGTTGCATATTCGGCCATGAACACGGCTCCGCCGCCGCCGGGCTTGTTCTCGACCGTAATCGCTTTCGTGACCGCCTTGCTCTCGGTCAGCACCTTGGAAATGGTCCGTGCGGTCATGTCCCATCCTCCGCCGGCTCCCGACGGAGCGACCAGCGTAAGCGACCTGGACGGATAACTGGCCGAGCTTCCGCTCCCTCCATCGCCGCAAGCTGCAAGCCCCAGGCTCAGGATGAGCAGCGGAGTCAGGACAGCCGCTGTCTTCAGCAGTCTTTTATTCATTTCAAAAACCCCTTTGCATGTAGTATAGTTTAGCTGATCGATTCCGATTTCCTATCATATAAAGCGCTTTCATAATACCATCCGCCTGCATGCCCAACCACGTTAAGGACATAAAACGAATTGAATTCGTTTCGGGCGTTTTGTTCATTTTGTTCACGCCGCTCTCTCGCTCCCGGGAATGCCGGCCTGAGCCAACGGAGGCTGTCTTCATCATGCGTTTGCAAACCAAACTGATTCTCATCATCTGCTCTCTCCTGACCCTGCTCATTCTCGCGCTTGGGGGAACGTTCTATTATGTCGTAACCCGCGTCGTGGAGCAGCAGATCGGCGTGCGGGCCCTGACCGTCGCGGAGTCGCTGGCAGTCATGCCGGAAATACGTGAGGCGCTCCTGGCGCCCGAGCCGAGCCGTGTCATCCAGCCGATCGCCGAAAGCGTCCGCCTGAAAACCAAAGCCGAATACGTCGTCATCGGCGACCGCAACGGAATCCGCCTCTCCCATCCGATCGCGGACCGGATCGGCAAGCCGATGGTCGGAGGCGACAACGGACCGGTTCTGGAGGGAAAAGCGATTATTTCCGAAGCGACAGGCTCCATGGGGCTGTCGCTCCGCGGCAAGGCGCCTATCCTCGCTGAGAACGGACAAGTCATCGGAATCGTCAGCGTCGGGTTCCTCGCTTCGGAGATCGACCGGATCGACGATCCCTACCAGCACAAGGTCTATGCCGTATGCGCCTTCGTGCTTTTGCTCGGAGCAGCCGGCGCCGTCTTCATCGCCCGCAGCGTGCGCCGCTCCATCCATGGACTGGAGCCCAAGGAAATCGCCGCGCTGTACATGGAGAAGAAAGCGATTCTGGAATCGATCCGGGAAGGCGTCATCGCCGTCAACCGGGAAGGCCGGATTACGATGGCCAACCGCATCGCCATGGATATTCTTCAGGTGCCCGAGAACGAGGATCTGACCGGCAGAGCGATAGAAGAGGTGCTTCCCAATACAGGCCTGCTTGAAGTCGTGCGGAGCGGAGAGGTCCAGCTGGACCGGGAAATGCAGATGCGCGGCAAGGATGTCGTCGCCAACCGGGTGCCGCTGCTGGACGGCAAGGGAGAGGTAGCCGGAGCGGTCTCCAGCTTCAGGGACAAGTCGGAGCTGTACCGCCTTGCGCAGGAGCTGTCGAGGGTCAGGCTGTTCGCGGACTCCCTGCGCGCCCAGACGCATGAATTCTCCAACCGGCTGTATGTGATCTCCGGGCTTATCCAGCTGGGATCGTATCAGGAAGCCGTGGAGCTGATTCACACCGAAGCCGGCATGCAGCAAAATCTGGTGCAGTTCATCATGCGCGAGATTCCAGATCCCGTTATCGGCGGGTTTCTGATCGGCAAGTTCAATCATGCGAGGGAGCTCAAGGTCAATTTTACTCTCGATGCCGAGAGCAGCTTCAGGGATGTGCCGGAGTCGCTCGACCGCAGCCTGCTCGTGACGATCATCGGCAATCTTGCGGACAACGCGATGGAAGCTGTGCTGGCACGCAGCGGCCTTTCGCCGCAAGAGCGGCGGGTCAGTCTGCTGCTGACCGATCTCGGCAAGGATCTCATCATCGAATGCGAGGATAATGGCGCGGGCGTGGCGGAAGGGCTTGGCGAGACGGTGTTTCATAAAGGCATCTCCACCAAAGAAGGCGACGATCGGGGGATCGGCCTCTATCTTGTGCATGAGGCCGTGACGAGGCTTGGGGGCATGGTGACTTACAGCCGCAAGCCAACCGGAGGAACGATCTTTATAGCGGCGGTGCCGAAGCATCCGGAATAACGGGAGGTTGAAGTCATGGAACAGCAAAAAAAGCCCGACATGCCGATTGAAGTGCTGATTATCGAAGACGATCTGCGCATCGCCGAGATCAACAGGCGGTTTCTGGAGCAGATTCCCGGCTTCCGGGTATGCGGAATCGCTGCCGACGAAGCACAGGCCAAGGTTCAGCTTGAAATTCTGGAGCCGCAGCTCGTGCTTCTCGATATTTACCTGCCGCCCGCAAGCGGCCTGGACCTTCTTCGCCATATCCGGCAGCTGCACCGCAGCACCGATGTCGTCATGATCACGGCCGCCCGCGAGATCGGACCGGTGCAGGAGGCGATCCGCTGCGGAGCCTTCGACTATTTGATGAAACCGGTCGTATTCGACAGGCTCAAGGAAACGATGGAAAGATACGCCCATTACCATCGCGAGCTCTCGCGCCTGCACGAAGCCGACAGCATCGGGCAGCATGACGTGGACCGCCTGCTCACCCGGGCGGGAGAGCTCCCTGGACCGGCAGACCTTTCGCCGCTGCCCAAAGGAATCGACAAGCTGACGCTCGATAAGGTGTCCCAGGCGATTGCCGGCGACAAGAACGGCATGTCGGCCGAAAAGGTCGCCAAGCTGATCGGATTCAGCCGCTCTACCAGCCGCAGGTATTTGGAGTATCTGGTCGGTCTCGGTACGATCGACGCGGACCTGACTTACGGAGTCGGGCGGCCGGAACGGGTATACCGCTGCCGCAAGGGACGCTCGTAGACGGGCGGCAGCCTCTCATCGGAACCCCTATTTTCTGAAGACTTAGCCGGGTGCCGAACAATAGGCGGCATGCCGGCTCATCCTATCGGATTCCTTGGGAAGAAAAAGAAGCCGCCTGCGCAGGCGGCTTCTTTTCTTCCCATTCGCTCCGCTATCCAATGAGCGGCGCGTCCTCTCCGAGCCTGCCCGCGATCTCGAATCCTTCGCGGCGCCAGTATTCGATGCCGCCGATCATTTCCTTGACCTGGAATCCGAGCGCGGCGAGCTTGGCGGCCGCCTTCGTTCCGGCGTTGCAGGCCGGGCTCCAGCAGTAGGCGACGATCGGAATCTGCGGGTCCAGGGACTGGACCGATTCGGCGTTGATCAGCCTGTGGGGAAGGCTGACGGCGCCGGGAATGTGGCCGTCTCCATAAGCTTCCGGCGAACGGGCGTCTATCAGCACGAACGAGCCGGCTCCATGCTTCAGATCGTGGTGCACATCGGACGGATCCGTCTCTACCGCCAACCTGGCGGCAAAATGGCGGCTGGCTTCAAGCGGCGCGGCGAAGGGAGTTTCTTCAACGAGAGATGATGCGATAGAACTTGTCATGATCCTTTCAGCCTCCTGTCGGTTCTCGTGGAACCTTTCGTGAAGCCAGCTTATCATGAACCTGACCGCTGCCGTTATCGGCCGTTTTCGATTCCAGGCATCATTCGTTTCGATGGATAGCGATCTCTTCACCGATAGAGCCTGAGCCGCTCATGACATGTACAAAGGCCTCGAACGCCTGCGAAACCCTTCTCCGCTTGGCGTAAAGCAGCTGGATGCAGAAGCGGAACTCCGAACGGTCCAGCCTCGCGGCATGAAGCTGGCCGCTCGCGATCTCCTTCTCGACGGCGATTCTCGGCAGAAGAGCGATGCCCAGCCCGTAGCCGACGCCCTGCTTGATCGCCTGCAGGCTGCCGAATTCATACGAGAGCCTGCATGGCACCGCTTCCTTGCGGAGCGATTGCAGCAGCAAGGCTCGGTATGTGCAGCCTTCCTCGGTGAGGATGACGGATTCGCCTTCCAGATCACGCAGGGACAGCGTGTTCCTAGCGCCGAAGCGATGCTCCGGAGAAGTCACGATGAGCAGATCCTGCTCCTGGATCAAGCGCACATGAAGCTCGGGATCGGCATAAGGCGGATCGAGAATGAAGCCGGCGTCCAGACTGCCCTCCTTGACCATCTTGATGATCTGCGGTTCATTGCCGGTCACGAGAGCCACGTTCATATCCGGGTGGCTTTGGCCGAAGATTTGCAGCCGCTTGGGCAAGTAATATGAGGCGACCGTCTCGATCGTCCCGATCGTAAGCGTGCCTTTGCCGCCGGAAGCGACAACATCCCTCGATTCCGCATGCAGGCTGAGAATCTGCCTGGCATAGCCCAGCAGCGTCTCCCCGGATTCGGTCAACGCCATCCTCCTCCCCCGGCGCTCCAGCAGGACGGCTCCGTAAGCCTCCTCCAGCTTCTGGATCTGGGCCGTTACGCTCGACTGGGCATAGCCGAGCCGTTCGGCGGCTTCCGTGTAGCTGCCTCTGTCCGCAACCTCGACAAACGTACGAAGATACGTAAGCTCCATAATCGTCCTCTCCTTCCCGGCTTCCTTGTTGCAGCCTTCAAGATACGCTCTGGAAATGCCGTGTGTGCAAATCCCGATACAGCCCTTGGACGGAAGAGAGCTGTTCATGATTGCCCTGCTGTACGATCCGGCCTCCGTCAACGACCAGAATCGTGTCCGCAGCCCGGATCGTGCTGAGCCGATGGGCGATCACAAAGCTCGTCCTTCCTTCCATCAGAACCGCCATCGCCTGCTGGATGCGCTGCTCGGCCAGCGTATCGACGCTGCTCGTCGCTTCGTCGAGGATAAGGATATCGGGATCGGCCAGCAGCGTACGGGCGATGCAAAGCAGCTGTCGCTGCCCTTGGCTGAGGCTGCCGCCGTCGGCCGACAGCTCCGTGTCGTAGCCGTCCGGCATTCGGGTTATGAAGCCGTGGGCGGAGGCAGCCTTGGCCGCGCGTTCAATCTCCGCCTCCGAAGCGTCGAGACGGCCGTAGCGGATATTGTCGCGGATCGTCCCCTTGAACAGGACGCTGTCCTGCAGGACGATGCCGATGCGGGAGCGAAGCATTCTCTTGTCCATGCTCCCGATTTCTTCGCCGCCGATGAAGATGCTGCCCGAGGTCGGCTCGTAGAAGCGGGCCAGCAGCGACATGATCGTCGTCTTGCCGGCTCCTGTAGGTCCGACGAGAGCGGTCATGCTGCCCGGCTCCGAGCGGAAGCTGATCTCCTCGAGGATGGGAGCCTCCGGCGAATAGGCGAATCCGACCCGGTCGAACGTCACCGCGGAATTCCGGAGAGAACGGCCGGAGCCCGGCAACGGCTCGGACGGTTCCGGCCCGTCATGCTCCGACGGGACATCCATCGTCTCGAACACCCTCTCCGCTCCGGCGATTCCGGCCTGGATGAGGTTGTACTGGTTGGCCAGCTCGTTGATCGGGGAGCTGAACTGCCTGGAATAGGCCAGGAAGCTGACGATGACGCCGGCCGAAGCATGGCCGCCGGCCGCCAGCCAGCCGCCGGCAGCGGCGATGAGCAGGTAGTTCAGATGGCCGAGCACATTCATGGACGGTCCCATGAGGCCGGAAATGAGTTGAGCTTTGACGCCCGCCGTTCTCAGCCTGCCGTTCATCTCGCCGAACTGCCGCTCTGCACGGTCTTCCTGATTGAACAGCGTGACGATCCGCCGTCCGGAGACGGTCTCCTCAATATAGCCGTTGATGGCGCCCAGCTCCAGCTGCTGCAGCCTGAATTGCTTTTTCGTCGCCGCGCCAATGCGCCTGGAGGCGAGAAATAGGAGAGGAACCGTCGAGATGGCGACCGCAGTCAGCAGCGGCTGCAGCCAGATCATGACCGCGAAGCTGCCGACAATCGAGAGCGCGCTCGACAGCAGCTGCACCAGGCTTTGGTTGAGCGTATTGGATACGTTCTCGATATCGTTGGTCGCCCGGCTCATGAGATCGCCTTGCTTTTTTCCGGTAAAATAGCGAAGAGGAAGATTCTGGATGTGGCTGAACAGATCGCCTCTCATCCTCCAAACCGTTCTCTGGGACACCGAGGCGAGCAGGCGCGCCTGAATCCAGGCGACAAAAGCGGATGCCGCATAGACGGCTGCCAGCAGCAGGCAGGCACGTGTGAGGCCCGCCCTCTCCTTCGGAATAATGAAGCCGTCGATGGCTCGCCCGAGCAGATAAGGTCCGGCAAGCGTCAAGGCGGAAGCGGCGATTGTGAGAATCGCTATGAAGAGAACGGAACGATGTTGTCCCTTCAGATAGGAACCGACCCTCTTGAGAGGGGATTGGGGCTTGGACATGCGATCACGCTCCTTGCTGGGAGTCGGACAGCTGCCGGTACAGAACGCTGCTGGCGAGAAGCTCCTCGTGGCTGCCGACCGCGGTCAATTTTCCATTTTCGAGGACCGCGATGCGGTCCATTCCCGCCAGTGCAGAGATGCGCTGCGAGATGACGATCAGGGTCGTATGCTCCCTTCGTTCAAGCTTCTCTCTCAGCCTGGCGTCCGTCGAGGCGTCCAGCGCGCTCGAGCTGTCATCCAGGATGAGAATATCCGGCTTCAGGAGCAGAGTCCGGGCGATAGCGACCCGCTGCTTCTGGCCTCCGCTCAGGTTCACGCCGCGCTGGCCGAGCATCGCCTCGTAGCGTTCAGGAATCGCATCGATGAAAGCCTTGGCCTGCGCATCATCGGCAGCCGCTTCGATGTCATCCGCCGCTGCGCCTGGACGGCCGTAGGCGATATTTTCACGGATGGAGCCGCTGAACAGATGCGCTTGCTGCAGCACGATTCCAACCCGCTCGCGAAGCTTTCCGGCATCCCATTGCTTCAATGGAATTCCATCCAGCAGCACTTCTCCTTCGGCAGGATTCAGCAGACCGGCCATCAGTCCGGCAAGCGTGGATTTGCCCGCTCCGTTGATGCCGGCGATGCCGATTCGTTCTCCTTCGCGGATGGACAGATCGATTCCTGCCAGCGCAGCCGGCTGCGATCGTCCATCCGTATTTGGATATCGATACCCGGCGCCTCGAAGCTCCAGACATGGAGCTCCCTTTTCGGGCCGCGCTGGCATTGCGATCTCAGGTTTATAGGCCGATTCCTTTGTCTCCGCCTGCAGCACTTCCTGGATCCGCCTCGCGGATGCCTGAGCGCGGCCGATCGTCATGAGATGGTTGCCGAGGTTCATCGTGGCGAACAGTAGCTGGCTGATATAGGTCAGAAATGCGGCCAGCTCCCCGGGCTGCAGGCTCCCGCTGCGGGTGAGCGCTCCGCCGTACCAGAGCGCCGCAACCGTGCTGAAATTCAGCACGATGGCGAGCAGCGGACCGTTGAGCGCGGCAAGCCGGGCCGCGCGGAGGCTGGCATCCAGGAAGCGGTTGCTGGCGGAGCCGAACCGCTCCCGCTCGTGAGCGGCGCGCACGAACGCCTTGACGACCCGGATGCCGGATAGATTCTCTTGCAGAATTGTGTTGACCCGATCCATTGCTCTCTGCACCGATCCGAACAGCGGAACCGATCGGCGGGTCGTGAACGCCAGAAGCAGCGCGAGCAGCGGAATCATGACGATCAGCACGAGGGACAGCCTCGGACTGATGACGATGCACATGACGATGCTGCCGGCAACGATGAACACGCTGCGGGCAAGCATGCGGAGCGCGACGAGGATGACCTGCTGCAGCTGGGCGATATCTCCGGTGAGCCGGGTGAGCAGGCTGCCCGTTCCGAAGCGGTCGACGGTGTCCAATCCAAGCCGCTGCACCTTGCCGTACAAGCTGGCGCGCAGATCATGCCCGGCATTCTGCGAAGCGAGCGTAGAATAGACCGTGCACAGCACTCCGCCTGCCAGGCCGACAAGGGCTGCGCCGAGCATGTAAGGAGCCGTCCGCAGCACCTGGGACGGATCCGATTTCACGATGCCCTGGTCGACGATGGCGGCCATGAATCTCGGCTGCAGCAGATCCATCGCGACCTCCAGCAGCATGAACAGCGGCGCTGCGATGACCGCCCACCGATAAGGCGAGAGCTTCGACGACAGAAGCTTGATCATTTTCCGGCAGCCTCGGCCTCGCCCGGCTGAACGTCATCTTCTCCGTCCTGCTCCAGTCCATCCAGCCATGCTTTCAGAGCTGCGTAAGCGTCCGCCAAAGGCGTAGTGTTTCCTGTCTCCTCAGGCGAGGAAGGCTGCTGCGCCATCAGCTCGACTCCGTATTGGATCATGCTGTTCCAATCCAGCAGGCTGAGGTCGGGCCCCTTTTCGCCGCCGTATTCCTCCGCAGCTGCAAGAGACCGATGGTAAATCTCCTTCATACGCTGCGCGTGAGACTTTCTCCAGTCCTGCCAGGAAGGCTTGCCTGCATCGGCATCGGCTCCCATCCTGCGGCGGTGCTCTGCCAGATCCTCCCGTCCTTCCTCCGTGATCCGGTAGGAACGGCGGCTATCCGTCGAGGCTTCGGAAGAAATCAGCCCTTTATGCTCAAGCTTCTGAAGCACGGGATATACGGAGCCGGCGCTGGGAATATAACTGCCGCCGCTCTCCTCCTCCATCGTCTTCATGAGCTGATAGCCATGCATCGGCTCCCGGCTCAACAGCTGGAGCACGGCATACTTCAACTGCCCCCGGTGGAACATCCGGCCTCCGCCGTCGCCTCCGCCTCCCCGTCCGCCTCGTCCGCCTCGTCCGCCATCCTGGCGGCCGGGGCCGTGTCCGCGGCCCGGATGATGGCCATGAGCTTTCACCGGCTCTTGTCCAAAATCAGGCCTGGGTCCGGAACCGTATCCGTGACCGCTTCCTTCTCTGAGATCTTCTCTATCTCTGCGCCCAGCATGACCCCGGCCCTCCCCGCGGCCATGCCCATGCTTATGCCGGCTATCGGCATCTCCGCCTTCCAACCCATGCCGCCGGGCGCTCCGGAAGCTATGTCCTTCCCGGCTTCGGCTCCTATCTCTCATCGATGTTCAACCTCCAATGCGATATATCGTTACTGTCTTGCTTCGAGATTACGATATATCGCATTGAGCGTCAAATCATTCTTTTCGATACGTGCAGCGCGCATAAGCGGCACCTCCATTTTTCTCGCAAAAAAGACCGTCAAGCTCCTAGGAGGGAGCCGACGGCCTTCTCTTTGCGATTCTATTCCTCATACTCCACGTTGTGATACACCTGCTGCACGTCCTCGAGATCCTCCAGCGTGTCGATGATCTTCTCGAACGGAGCCTCCGCTTCTTCCGGCAGCGTCACGTAGTTCTGAGCGAGCATCGTCAGCTCGGCTACGGTGAATTCCGAGATGCCGGCGGCCTTGAGCGCTTCCTGCACGGCGTGGAATTGATCCGGCTCGGCATAGACGAGAATGTTCTCGTCTTCCTCAACGATATCGCGCACGTCCACGTCGGCTTCGAGCATGATCTCCATGATGTCGTCCAGGGACTTGTCCGCCACACCGATGACGGCAGTCGCGTCGAACATGTAGGCGACGGAGCCGTTGACGCCCATGTTGCCGCCGTTTTTGCTGAACGCCGCGCGCACGGCCGAAGCCGTCCGGTTCACGTTGTTCGTCAGCGCATCGACGATGACCATGGAGCCGTTCGGGCCGAAGCCCTCATAGCGGAGCTCCTCGTACACCTCGTCCGAGCTTCCCTTCGCCTTGTCGATGGCGCGGTCGATAATCGCCTTCGGCACATTGTACGTTTTGGCGCGCTCCAGCACGACGCGCAGGGCGCGGTTCGACTCCGGATCCGGCTCTCCCTTGCGGGCGGCTACATAGATTTCAAGGCCGAATTTGGCATAAATCCGACTGGTATTGGCGTCTTTCGAAGCTTTTTTTTCCTTGATATTGTTCCATTTGCGACCCATTGTACTCCCGCTTTCCTGTGGATTCTCCCATCCATTATAACCGATTCAGGCTGGCAATGGACAGATGCCTCGCAAAGAGCTGATCCCAATCTCCGAATCCGAACCTCAGGCGCGCCCATTGGGATTTAATTCCTTTCGCAACATTCGACATTTTTCGACCGTCTATCTTCCTTGAACAACATAGAATCTTATACCCAAGGGAGTTCCTGATCATGAAAAAAAGCTTATCCGCCCTGCTGCTTCTCTCCGCCGCCATCGCGCTTGCCGCCTGTTCTTCGAATGCGGCCACAAATAGTCCGAGCCCTTCCGCATCGGCATCTCCGGCACCGTCCGCATCTCCCGCTCCGTCGACTCCCAAGGAGCCGGCCCAGTCGGCCAAGGATATCGTTGCCGGCATGCTGGAAAAGATCGAACAGCCGGCCTTCGCGGATGTCGACAAGGACGGAGTCGAGCAGCAGTACCATATCGATCCGTCGCTTCTGGAGGATTTCGCCATCAAGGTTCCTCTCATGAATGTCAAGACGAATGAAATCGCCGTCCTGAAAGTCAAGGACGCCAAAGACATGAAAGCTGTCCAGGATGCGCTCAAGCAGCGCGCCGCCGACGTCCAGAAGCAGTTCGAGAACTATTTGCCCGACCAGTATGAGAACGCCAAGAGCTACGTCATCGACGTCAAGGGCAGCTATGTGCTCTTCCTGATCTCGGACAAGAGCGAACAACTGAAGGCCGCGTTCGACGGATTTTTCGACGCTTCCAAGTAACGGGTAGGCCGCTATGGTGTTCAGCAGCCTGCTGTTCCTGTTTCTCTTCCTGCCTGCGGTGCTGATCGTTTATTATGCTTCTCCCAAGCGGCTCAAAAACGTCGTGCTGCTGATGTTCAGCCTGCTCTTCTACGCCTGGGGAGAGCCGGTCTACATCTTGCTGATGCTGTTTTCCGCGACGATGGATTACGGTTTCGGCCGCCTGCTCGGCAAGGAGGACTGGAGCGCCCAGGCGCGCAAAGCCCTCGTGGCCGGTTCGATCGCCGTCAACCTGGCTCTGCTGTCCGTCTTCAAATATTCCGATTTTCTGATCGGAAGCGTGAACGATTTCATCGGTACGGATTTCCCGCTGCCGGATCTTCCCTTGCCGATCGGGATCTCCTTTTATACCTTCCAGTCGATGTCCTACATCGTCGACGTCTATCGGCGCAGGGTGAAGGCGCAGCGGAACTGGCTTGATTTCGCCGCATTCGTGGCTTTGTTTCCCCAGCTTGTCGCCGGGCCTATCGTCGCCTATGTCACCGTGGAGAAGGAGCTTACGGAGCGCAAGGCAGATTGGGCCTTGTTCGCCGAAGGCGTAGAGCGATTCCTGATCGGTCTCGCCAAAAAAGTGCTGCTGGCCAACAATATCGGGCTTCTCTGGCACAGCGTATCGGCAGCCCCCGCGGAATCGCTGCCCGTTCTTACCGCCTGGCTGGGAATTGCCGCCTTCGCCTTTCAGATCTACTTCGACTTCAGCGGTTATTCCGACATGGCGATCGGACTCGGGCTCATGTTCGGCTTCCGCTTCAACGAGAATTTCAACAAGCCTTATACCGCTCGCAGCATCACGGACTTCTGGCGTCGCTGGCATATGTCGCTGAGCGGCTGGTTCCGCGACTATGTCTACATTCCGCTTGGAGGCAACCGCCGCGGCCTGCCGCTGCAGCTGCGCAACATTCTCATCGTCTGGATGCTCACCGGATTGTGGCATGGTGCGAGCTGGAACTTCCTTCTGTGGGGGCTTTACTTTGGAGTGATTCTGATGCTTGAGAAAGTCTGGCTGCTCCGCAAGCTGGAGCAATGGCCGCGAATCGTCGGCCATCTGTATGCTGTGGCGCTGATTCTGGTCGGATGGGTTCTGTTCGCCTTCGAATCGCTGTCCCAAATCATCGGCTATCTCGGCGCAATGGCGGGAATCCACGGCCAGCCGCTCGCTGACGGGCAGACCGGGTACCTCGCTTCCGGCAACGCCGTATTGCTGCTCCTTCTTGTGCTGGCTTCCTTGAACTGGACCCGGTTCAAGATCCGATTCGCCAGCCTTGCCGCCAGCGCAAGATCAGCCAAGCTGCTTCCGGTGATCAAGCTCATCATGCTGGCGCTGCTGTTTCTGCTGTCCACCGCCTATCTCGTGGATGCGACCTTCAATCCCTTTCTTTATTTCCGATTCTAACTTCCTTGGAGAGCAGGTGCGGTCATGCGCGGCAGAACCTACAACCGGCTGCTGGCCTGCGGATTTGCCGGCATGCTGCTCGGCGTCTCCGTCCTGCTGGCCGTTACCCCCAAAAGCTCCTTTTCGGAATTGGAAAACCGCTATTTGCAAGCCTTTCCGCGTCTGGATTGGGAATCGGTCAGCAGCAAGAAATTCGCCGACGAAACGGAAGCCTACCTATCCGATCATTTTCCATGGCGCAACGGCTGGATCGGGCTGAAGTCCCGGCTGGAGACGCTGCGGGGGCAAAGGGAAAACAACGGCGTTTACCTCGGCAGCGGCGGTTGGCTGTTCGAGGCCTACCGCAAGCCCCAGTCTGACGTTATGCAAGCCTACGCGGACAAGCTGAAGACATTTGCCGGGCACCATCCCGATCTGGACATTTCCTTCATGCTCTCCCCGAACTCGGTCGGAATGGATCCGGATCGGCTGCCAACCGGAGCTCCCCATGATTCCCAGCGCGAAGTCAACAAGGAATTCGGCCGCTTGCTTCAAGGCCGCGGAATCCACTTTCTGAATGGGTTCTCATTCCTAGATGCCGCTGCCGGATCCAAGCAGCTGTTTTACCGGACCGACCATCACTGGACGACGTACGGAGCGTTTCTCGCTTACCGGGCTTATGCCCGTTCGATGAACTGGACGCCGCTGACAGAGCAGGATTTCACCGTTCACCCCGTCAGCAGCTCGTTTCTCGGCAGCTATCAGACCCGCGGCCAGTTCGCAGGCCTCAAGCCGGATGAGATCGATCTCTATGTCCCGAAAGTCTCCTATCCGCTGACGATGTCGATTCTGGACACGGGCCAGACGAAGAACAGCCTCTACGACGGCAGCTATCTAGCCAAAAAGGATCAGTATTCCTACTTCCTCGGAGGCGTTCATGCTCTCTCCGTCATTCGGACGGAGCTGCCTCCGGCCAGGGCCGATCTGGACAAGCTGCTCGTCGTCAAGGATTCCTACGCCCATAGCGCAATTCCTTTCCTGGCTCTTCATGCCAGGGAAATCCATGTGATCGATCCCCGGTACTACAACGGCAGCATCGGCGATTACGCGGCGGCGAACGGCATCGAGCAGATTCTGTTCCTGTTCAACACAGGCAGCCTGTTTGAAACAAGCGGCTTGCTGAACCATCTGAACTGAGAGGAAGCCCCGGACAGAATCCGGGGCTTCCTTATTTTTTGCCATATATAAAATACGATGGGATTGGTATAATGTGGACCGAACAGGAGGGATTCCCATATCGGAGCGAGGACATGATTATTATGATGACGAGCATTTTCTGCAGGCCTATATGAGCCGCAGAAACAGCGTGGACAATGCCAACGACACCCTGGAAAAGCCCGTGATGCTGGAGCTGATCGGCGACCCGGAAGGGCTGCGCATTCTGGATCTGGGCTGCGGCGACGCCCGCTTCGGCACGGAGCTGCTGGAGCGGAATTGCGCCTCCTATGCCGGCGTCGAAGGCTCGGCGGCGATGTCGGAGCTCGCCCGGCGGACGCTTGCCGGCACAGCCGGCGCTGTCATCCACAGCTCGATGGAGGATTGGAGCGATCCGCAGGCAAGCTACGATCTTGTGCTGTCGAGGCTGGCGCTCCACTATGTGGACGATTTGGAAGCCGTGCTGGAACGGATTGTCCAATCGCTGAAGCCCGGCGGCCGGCTGGTGTTCTCCGTCGAGCACCCCGTCATCACCTCCACTCTTCAGCCTTCGGGGACCCGGACCGACTGGACCGTCGACCGGTATTTCGATGAAGGCTTCCGGGAGCAGCAATGGCTGGGCACAACGGTCAGGAAGTTTCACCGAACCGTCGAGCATTATTTCTCCGCCCTTCAAGCGGCCGGCTTGGCGGTCGGAAGCCTGCGCGAGTCGAATCCCGTCCGGGAACGGTTCCATTCCGCGGATACCTACGAGAGGCGCCGGAGAATCCCGCTCTTCTTGTTCTTCTCCGCATCGCGCAGATGACAGCCGACATGCAGAATGATCCTGGACCTCCAATTATTCCCTTTCAATGCTATGCTGGAGGATATTTTCCGGAAGGCGTGTTTCGATGAAGATCAATGATTGTGATGCCATTCTGCTATCCATCCCAGAAAGCTTTGAAAGCGAGCGGCTGCTTATTCGCCCCCCCTGCGGAATGATGGGGCCGCTGTGATCGTATCCCTCGGGCTTCCGCTTGGATCGATGGAGTGACGGCGAAGAACTCCCTCCTGCATATAGCCGCAGCGCAACGCGACTGCAGCGCTTCGGCCGTTCCGGGAATCGCAGCGGATTTCAATCAAGCTGGCCAGCACTGCGGATCGAGGCTTCGGACTCGTCCGGCGCAGTTTCGCCCAGGGCATCCACGGACGAAGCTCCTCGCTGCTTTCCTTGACGGCTTCGTTCTCCAAGGTTAGAGGAATCGAGTTCTAGCCTGTCGTTCACAGGCTCGCTGTTTCAGCTTGCGCCTGCTCAAATCCGTGCTGGTCCTTATGCCGGCTCTCCGCAAAGCTGCAGCAGCTTTCAAGATGGACGCAGCCGTATCTCCGGTCGCCTATTTTTTGCCCCAATAATCGTAAGTTCCTTTTACATTTTGCATTCTGCCGCTCCTTCCGTTTTGTTTTTTGAGATAAAAAAAGCGCGCAGGACCTTATGGTCCTGCGCGCTCCATATGCCGCAAGGAGGCCAACGCGAGCAGCGCTAGCCCACCCTGTTTGTATACAGGTGTGCTAACGCTGCTTGTGATGATGAAGTTGATTCAGCCTGCGAGTATCCATGGCCTTCTCTCCCTCTGCGATAAAGTAAGGTTGATTATACTCTCCCTGCATGCATCGGCTCAATCCGAGAGCGCCCGCTGTATCGTATCCTTCGCGGCTGCGACGATCCCGGCATCCTTCTCTTCGACAGCCTGCAGCATGATGAGCAACGGGATGTAGACCGCGATCAGCCGCGCCAGTTCCCTCGTCTCCTGATCGACTTCGCCGTATTCTTCGAAAAAGCGCTCTCTGGCATGGGATGGCAGAAAACTATAGGCGATGTTGAGATCGCAAGCCGGATGGCCGACATTCATATCGCCCCAATCCATGATTCCCGATATGAGGCCGCTATCGTCAACCAGCATGTTCTTGAAGTGAAGATCTCCATGCAGGAACACCTTTTTGCCGGCTGCGAGCTTGGCGCCTCCTTCCGTCAAATAACGGCGGAGAGAACGGTATTCATCATCGCGCATTTGGGCTGCAAGCCTGGGAAGCCATTCCAGCATCTTGAGTTTTCGCGATTCCATGTCGAGCAGATTGCGATGATCGCTCGGCGCTCCGCATTCCAAGGCGGTCTCGGTCGGAAAAGCGTGCACCTGCCTCAAAAAAACAGCCAAAGCGGATGAGGACCGGACGCGCTGCTCATCGCTCAGCCCGATCGGATATCGGCCCGGCAGATAGCTGTATCCGAGAAATGAAGCCGGAAAATCCGGACTCGCTTTTCCCAAATGCAACGGCCTCGAAAACGGAATCGATACACGCTCTGCAAGCTGCGGCAAAATCCTCCACTCTCGCTCCAGAAGGTCTATGGCGACTTTTCTTCTCGGAAAGCGGAACACCGTCTCCGATCCGACCCGAAAGACGGTATTGTCCCAGCCATAACCGATTCTTTCGACGGTCTTGCCGGATAACGCCGGAAATTGACTTTCGATCAAGCGGCGAGCCAGCCTCTCCGATACTTCCCATTCCGCATCCCATTGATTGGCGCTGATCTTTTTCCGCTCCCTTCCATTTTCCTTCCCGCCACCCCAAGCCTTTCAACAACAGCGCGCCGGTCAGTTTCCCGGATAAGTCTCCTTCAAAAACGCAACCGACCGGGCAATCAAGGCCCTTAGAACGTCCGTGTCGATGTCTTCCACCTTATTGATGTAGACGCAGGCTTTTCCTGCCGTATATTTCCCAAAGTCCTTCAGCATGGCTTCCCGCTCGGTATCGCCCGTCGCGAAATACAGGCTGATCTTGGCCTTGCGAGGCGAGAATCCGACCAGCGGAGCATCGCCTTCATGACCCGACTTATATTTATAATGATAGCTGCCGAATCCGATGATGCTCGGTCCCCACATTTTCGGCGGATAACCTGTCGTCTCGGCAAAGAGCTGCAGCAGCTTGAAGGCATCCTCGCGCTTCTTGACGGAATCGACGTTTTCAATGAACTCCAAGACGCTGTCGTCGGTTTCTTTCGTTTTCGGTTCAGGCATGAGCGAATCCCTCCTTTTTGGATGAAGCCGTTGACAACAAATTGAAAAAAGCCGCTCAGCATCCATTCTGCTAAACGGCTCTGCTTTCCTGCTGAACAAGTGGATATCAGCATTCCGCCAAGGAATCAGCTCTTCTTGTCCGAACCGGTCCGAAACGGACTCAAGAACGACTTCGGCATGTCAGCCTCAAAGCGCATCAGTCTTTCCGTCACCGGATGGATGAAAGCGAGCACGCTTGCATGCAACCCGAGCCTGCCGATCGCCTTTGATTTGGAGCCGTATTTCTTGTCGCCTACGACGGGATGTCCCAGCTCTTCCATATGGGCGCGGATCTGGTTTTTGCGTCCCGTCTCCAGGTTGACCTCCAGCAGCGAAAAGCCGGGGCTGGACTGAATCGTTTTGTAGTGGGTCACGGCATGCTGCCCGCCGTTGGGATGCGGACTGGAATACATTTTCAACGTGCTGCTTTCCTTCAGCCAGGAAGAGATCGTCCCTTCCGCCTTCGATACTCTGCCTTCTACCAAAGCGATGTACGTTCTCTCCTTCACCGCTTCCTGCCAGTTGTTCTGAAGCTTCTGCTGGACATCCTCGCTTTTGTCGAACATCATCACGCCGGAGGTATCCCGGTCAAGACGGTGCACGACAAAAATCCGGCCGGCCGGATCCTTGGCGCGGACATGGGCCATAAGCTGGCGGTAGGCGGTCATTTCCGCTTCCTTCGGCGATGCGATGGACAGCAGTCCCGCATCCTTGCGGATGACGATGACATGATCGTCTTCATGGAGAATCGACAACCCTGCTAGGGGCGGAGCCTCTACCGTCTTTTCGGTTTGGACCGTCACGGTCTGACCGGGAGCAAGTGGCAGGTTGTATGCGGTCGAAGGGCGGCCATCAACGGAAACTTGACCGCGCGCGAGCATGGATTTCACCGAGTTGCGTCCGGCGCCGGACAGCTTGATCAATAAAAAAGCAAGCAATTCCGCCGGCTCTTGAACGGCATACTGCCTGGTTGCCGGCGGCTTTGCTTTTGGGGCGTTGAATTTCTTTCTGCTCATCAAGGAAACCTCCGGTATGGGCCTATACAGGTATAAAGTCGTTTATGTTCACAATCAGCCCTACAACTATACCATACAGGCAGTCCGGTTAAAAACAGCGTTTGCGAGTCTGCAAGCCTTCCTGCGTCCAGCCAGTTAAGGAGTGTTGCGCCCGTCGGCAAGCTCCTTCAGCTTCACTACGGTCTTCCAGTTGCGCACCGTCGAATTCGGCGCGAGACGTCCAAGCTTGACCGCCAGCTTGGAATCCCGGATGCTTCCGTGGAACAGCAGATAGATTTCCCTTCCCCGGACGGCGAACCTCTCTTCGGCCGATTCGAGCCCGCGCAGCATGCCGACCGCCTCCTCTGCGGGAGCATCGTGCAGGAAGCAGACATAGAGGCTTTCTCCTTGTTCCTTCGACTCGGCCTCCTCGATCTCCGACAAGCGGAATGGAAGCGACTCAAGGACGGAGCTCCACTGCTCGACTGTACGCAGCATGGCCTCCGAATGAAATCCGAATCTCTCCTTGAAAGCCCCCTCGATCAAGGCCTTCACTTCATCCTCCGTCCCGCCGCGGCCTGCAATCAGATTGCCGCTCTGGATATACGACTTCACCTCTATCAGTCCCGCTGCCTCCAGAGCTTCCTTGAGATCAGCCATTCGGACTCGCGCCTTTCCGCCTACGTTGATTCCTCTCAGCAGAATGATCCAATCGTTGGATGCCGGCATCATGGTTTCCCCTTCCCGCCTGATTGTCGGAACAGTCAGGTATAGAAAAAAATGGATGGCGCAAACTATCGTTTATCAATTCTTGACCGGATGTGAGCCTATGTCAACCTCGTCCTACAAAATGAACATGTTTCAAGCCCTGATGATTCTCATGCTCTCCAACGGCCTCGCCTGCCATGTCATCGTCAATCCGATGCTGCTCGACGCTTCGGGACGGGATGCCTGGATTACCGTCATCTCCGCAGGCGCTTTCTTCATTCCATGGAGCCTCCTGCTTTATTACATGATGAAGAAATCATCCATGCAGAACTGGCAGTCGTGGCTTGCGCGGCATACGCACCCGGCGTTGTCGTGGATTCTGCTTCTTCCCGTCTGCATCCATCTCTATCTCATTGGACTCGGCACCGTCATTCAGACCGCGAACTGGAGCGTCAGCAACTATCTCCCGGCAAGCAGCGCCTTCCAGCTTGCGATCCTGCTCGTGCTGATCTGCCTGCTGCTCGCTTCCTGGGGAATCCGCATTATCGCGATCGCCTCCGGCGTCCTGCTTCCGGTCGTCATCATCCTCGGCTTTTTCGTCGGCATCTCGAATTCATCGGTCAAGGACTATACGCTGCTCATGCCGGTCCTGGAGCATGGCTGGAGGCCGGTCATCAACGGCTTGGTATACGCCGGATCGGCTTATATGGAGCTGCTGGCGCTCATGCTGCTGCAGCATCACATCCGGGGCAAAGCAAAGCCCTGGCATCTGCTTCTGTACAGCAGCTTCATCGTCATCATGATGAACGGTCCCGTCATCGGGGCGATCACCGAGTTTGGACCGCTCGAAGCGGCGATGCAGATGACCTCGCCCTACGAGCAGTGGCGGCTGCTTCGCATCGGACAGTATGTCGAGCATCTGGATTTCTTCTCGATCTTCCAGTGGCTCTCAGGAGCGTCGATACGAGTCAGTCTGCCTGTCTTCATTCTCGCGGATGTCCTCCCTCTGCGCAGCTCGAGAAAGAAAGCGGTCTTCATCCTGGCGGTGATGGCCAGCTACCTCGTCTACACGATACTGCCCGCCAACAATTGGACGCTGTACTTGTTGATGTTCGATTACTTCATGCCGATCTCGCTCGCCGTTTTGCTTCCTTTATCCTTGATATGGTCGCTTTGCGCCGCATTTGCCAAACCGGACAGGAGGAATGCCAATGAATCGTCCAAGCCAGACAACGGACCCCCGGCAGCCCCCCAGCCGACAGGCTGAAGCCCCTCGTGCATGGACGAAAGCCGCCTTGGAAAAGCAGTTCAACGGCTCCGAGGACGTCATGGTCCGCAGCGCCTACTTTGGCGAGAACAGCGAAAAGGAAGTTGTGCTCCTCTACAATACCGGGCTATGCGATACGATCTCGATCAATAAATTCGTTCTTCCCGAACTGGGGGCCTGCTACCGCAAGCTCGGCTCCTTCTCGCGGCCGTTGCTGCAGCTGTCCGAAGCTTTGACGCTGCAGGGCTTCGACCGCAATCCTGGACCGCAGGAGGTGGAAGACATCGTCTATGACGGCATGCTTCTGCTCCTGTTCGTCCAGGAAGGAAGCCTCGCCTATATGGACTTGTCCGACAAGCCGAACCGCACTCCCTATGAATCCAGCACCGAGATATCCATCAAAGGGCCGAAGGACTGCTTCATCGAGGATATCGACGTCAACGTCGCCCTTATCCGGAAGAGAGTCCGCAGCAGCTCGCTCGTCACCGAGCGGTATACGATCGGCAGGAGAACGCGGACCAAGGTCGTCCTGATGTATTTTCGGGATATCCTGAAGCCCAAAACTCTCGAGGTCGTGCGCAGCAGGCTCGGCAATATTGATATCGACGGCTTGTACAGCATCAATCAGCTGGAGGACCTGCTGACGCAGAACCGTCTTAAAATCCTCCCGCTCATGGACTTCACCGGCAGGCCCGATTACGTCGTCTCCTGCTTGCTTGCAGGAAGATTCATCATTTTTGTGGACGGCAACCCCATGGTGCTGATTGCGCCTTCCGGAATCAGCCTCATCATGAAATCGCCGGAGGATGTCCACTTCAACTACTCCTACGTCTCGTTCGCCAGGCTGGTCAGGCTGCTGAGCCTGTTCATATCCATCTTCCTGCCCGGCATCTGGGTCGCTTTGATGGCCTTCCACCAGGATCAGATCCCGTTCCGGCTGATGGCGACGATATCCGTGTCGAGGCTTGGACTGCCTCTGTCTTCGCAGATGGAGATGTTCCTGCTGCTCATGCTGCTGGAGATATTCAAGGAAGCGGGAGTGCGGCTGCCGAACCCGATCGGGCAGACGCTGACGTCGATCGGAGGCCTGATCATCGGGGACGCCGCCATCAGGGCCGGGCTCGTCTCGCCCTCCGTCGTCGTCATCGGAGCCATTACAGCCGTATCGGGAGTGACGCTGGTCAACCAGTCGCTAAGCACAGTCATCAGCATCATTCGCCTGTTTTTCTTCCTGCTGGCATCCGTCTTCGGCCTCTACGGCCTGATTCTCGGAATCGTGCTATTCGTCGCCTATATGTCGAAGCTGCAGTCCTTCGGAGCGAATTACCTGGCTCCTCTGTCTCCGCTCATTCCCCGCGATGTGCTGAACTCGTTCCTGCGCGCTCCATGGTACTTCATCCGCCGCAGGCCGGCGAGCATGTCCGAAAAGGGCATGGACGGCGACCATCAGAAAGAAGAGGAGCAATCATGAGGCTAACGATCATGAGGCTTGCCGCCATGCTGATCTCCGCCGCGCTCTGCCTGACAGGCTGCGGCAATTCCAGAGATATCCAGAGCCTGGCTTATGCGACCGCCATCGCGATGGATTACAAAAACGGCAAGTACGTGGGCTACATCCAAGTGCTGAACTTCTCCAACGTCGCCCGCACCGAAAACGTCGAGCTGGGCAAGCCGGTCCCGATCTGGATCGGCAAAGGAGACGGCGAGACGATTCCGGGGGCTCTGTTTGAAACGAACGCCACTGCCCAAGCGCCCGTATTCTGGGGGCATGTGCGCACCGTCATCCTGTCCGAGAACATCATGAAACGGGGAGTGAAGGATTTCTTCGAGGTGCTGAACCGGCACCGGGAAGCGAGGTACAATTTCCTGGTCTACGGAACCCGCGAGAAGATCGAGGACATTCTCGTGCAGAAGTCGATGTTCAATCTGTCGCCGCTCGATACGATGATGTTCACCGCCGTCCAGATGAACACGCAGAAATCGTTCATCCTGCCGATGACAAGCAGGGAAGTCTGGAGCTATATGAACGAGCCGGGCAACATCGGAATGATTCCGGAAATTTCCATCGACCACAAGCTGTGGTTGGAGGATCGGCGCCCCAAATCGATGTTCATGATCAATGGGGCTTATTTCTTCAAAGACTATGCCATGACGGCCCGAATGCGCATGGATGACCTCAAGGGCATCCGCTGGCGGAATCCCAAGCTGGACTTGACGCCGGTGAAAATTCCCTACCGAGGCAAGGCGACCGGCGTCCTCATGCTCTCCCACCCTAAATTCGTTATGAAAATATCCGAGGTCGGCGGAGAGCCTCTTTACGATGTCGCGGTAGAATGCAGCGGTTATGTCGTCGATATGAATGCGAACCTGTCTATTCGAGCGATGGAAGAACAGGCTGAGGAAGTCATCAAGGAGGAAATCATGGCGACGCATATGAAATCGGTCGCCATGAAGACCGATCCGTACCATTTCCAGCTTGAGCTGTACCGGAGACATCCCGGCCAATATATGAAGCTTCTCGGCAAGTCGGATTACTTCCTGAACGAGAAGTCGATCCGCTCGATTCGCGTCCATGTCCACCTGGACAGCACGCAGAAATCCAAAGGCCGCTCGCTGTAGCAAAAAAACACCCTCCAAGGGGTGTTTTTTGCTCTTCTGATCATCGTCCCGGATTCATACGAACGGAGGCTCGTCTTCGGGTGCATGGCTGTCCCCTGCATATCGTCCATGGCTTGGCACCGCGAGCTCATCGAATTTGTCCGCAAGCCTCGACAAGCCTTTCCTGAGCGCTTCCCCTTGCATTGGGGCTCCATGACCGGTGAGCGCGAGGGCCGGGTCCAGCTCGCGCAGGCGGCGCACCGAGATTTTGGAGGCATGCCAGTCCGGCGTGAAATAAACAGGAGGTCCATGCACCTCCTGTTCCTGTGTCAGAACCGCCCAGGCCGACTCCTGCTTGACGGTGATGAAGGCATCTCCGGCGATGACGGTCCGGTCCCGGTCCCGGAACAAGGAAATGTGGCCGGGTGTATGGCCCGGAGTATGAATCCACCGCCAATCCGGCAGATGCGGGACATGTCCGTCGGAAGGAAGCGGCTGGACGCGTCCGCCAAGTCCGAGTCCATGACGAGGATATAGCGGCGATACCGCCGTCATCAGCCCGCCTCCCGCCGCTGGATCCGGCTCGGGATAATCCTTCGTGCCTCCTACATAAGGGAGCTCCAGCTCATGGGCGTAGACGGGAACATCCCATTCCTCCAAAAGCTTTTCCAGCGAGCCTACATGGTCGAAATGACCGTGCGTCAGCACAATTGCCTTCGGTGGAGCCGAGCCGAACCTCTCCTCCGCCGCATCCTGAATGGACCGGGAAAATCCCGCGATTCCGCAATCGACGAGCACCCAATGCCCAGAACCCGGCTTGCCGATCATGACGACATTCGCAATCATCGTTCTTTTCAGATCCAGGTCTTCCGGCAGCGCGGTCATCTATGTCCAGCTCCTTTTACCCCAGTATGCCCTCAGCCGCCTGCCGCATTCATTCCGATCTGACGACGGCATGGCCGCCGAATTCGTTGCGCAGCGCCGCTACCACCTTCCCGGTGAACGTATCGGATTCAAGCGAGCGATACCGCATCATGAGCGACATGGCGATGACCGGAATCGCCGCCTGGAGATCGAGAGCCGTCTCGACCGTCCACTTCCCTTCTCCGGAGGAATTCATGACGCCTCGCAGCTCATCGAGGTCCGCATCCTTGGCGAAAGCCCGTTCGGACAGCTCCATCAGCCACGAACGGATGACCGAGCCGTTGTTCCACACCCGCGCCACTTTCTCGTAATCGAAGTCGAAGCCGCTTTTCTCGAGCACCTCGAAGCCCTCGCCGATTGCGGCCATCATGCCGTATTCGATCCCGTTGTGGACCATCTTGAGAAAATGCCCGCTGCCCGGCTTGCCGGCATATAAGTAGCCATTCGGAACCGACGTGTCCCTGAAGATCGGCTCCACGATCTCCCATGCATCCGCATCGCCGCCTACCATGTAGCAGGCGCCGTTCCTGGCGCCCTCCATGCCGCCGGACGTCCCCGCATCCACAAAGGAGATTCCGGCTTCCTTCATCCGCTCGTATCTGCGGATGGTCTCCTTGTAATGCGAATTCCCCGCTTCGATGACGATGTCTCCCCGTGCGAACAGGCTCCCGAGCTCTTCCAGCACGCCGTCGACGACTTGGTGCGGAACGAGGATGAGCGCGATTCTCGGCTGCGGCAGCGAGTCTGCCAGCTCCTTCAAGGTGGAGGCTCCCTGCGCTCCTTCTTTCCACAGCTCCTCCACGGCCTTCGGATTCACGTCGAATGCCGTTATCCGATACCCGTGGTCCATCAGATTCCTACCCAAATTCATGCCCATCTTGCCAAGCCCGATCAAGCCGATATGCATCTTCCGATTCCTCCTCTATCCTTGTCTTCCTTTCCTTACCCGGAGAGAAGGAATGGGAAGCTTAGTCTTCCCGGAACGAATGGCGGCATGCAAAAAAAGGAGATTCCCCCATCATGGCGGAATCTCCTTCCCCTACCCTTCCAGCAGAGCCTGTCCGATGTACTGCCCTTCCCGGATTCCTCCGGGACAGGCATACATCGCGCTTGCGATATGCTGGGTATACTCGTTGAGCTTGTCCCTGCTCTGCATCATCCGCAGCATGGGGATGAACTGCTTCGACGGATTGCGCTGATAGCTGAGAAACAGCAGTCCCGCATCAAGCTGGCCGGTTCTGGAATCGATTGCTCCCGTATAAGAATAGGCGCGCCGATGAATGCTCTGTCCGGAGTCCTTCGCGAGCCGGACATGGGAATCGGCAGGCAGCTCGGCTTTTACGACCGGGTCGAATTCGCCTTTCGACCCGTACGCGGCGCCGCTGTCCTTGGAACGGCCGAACGTATCCTCCTGGGCTTGAAGGGATGAACGGTCCCATACTTCCAGCAGCATGCGGATTTTTCTGTAGGCAAGGTACGATCCGCCCTTCATCCAATCCGGCTCCTCCGTTCCCGCCCACAGAACCTCGTCATAACCTTGCGGAGTCTGATGCAGGCTGTTGGCGGTGCCGTCCTTGAAGCCGAACAGGTTCCGCGGCGTCTTGCCCTCCGGTGCGCTGATGAAGCCCTCTTCGGTCCAGTTGACCACGGCGGAGCCTGTCGCGAGCCGAATCAGGTTGCGAAGCGCGTGGAATGCGACCTGCTGGTCATTCGCGCAGATCTGGACGACGATGTCCCCGCCCTTGAAGCCTTCCTCGATATGGTCCTTGGGCATCCGGGGAATCTCCTCCAGATAGAGCGGCTTTCGCGAAGCGATGCCGAAACGGTCCGAGCCTCTGTCGAGGAAGAAGGACGTGCCGAACCCATAGGTGATCGTCAAGCCGGCAGCTCCGAGATCCATCGTTTCACCGGTATCGGCCGGCGGCAGCAGCCCGTTGCCGCTGCTCTGCCTGTATCCGCCCGAAGCGCTGAGGTCGCTGAAGCGCGTCCATTCCTTGAGCATGGCGATCAGCCCGGCTCGGCCGATATCCAGGATGCGGAAGCTGGCCAGATACATATAGGTCTGCTGGGGCGTTGCGATGCCGGCCTGGTTCGGCCCGTAAAAAGCCGTCTCCTGAGACGCTTCCGCCGAAGCCTTCTTCTGGCCGAGAGCGGACAGCACGGCTCCCGCCCCTCCTCCACCGAGAGCAAGCGCCGCGCCGGCGACCGCAGACAGCTTCAGAAAGTCTCTCCGCGATACTTTCGACGGGTTCTTGTCCATTGTGCTCACTTCCTTTTCGCTGCGGTTGGGATTACAGAATAGCCGCGGTCTGGGTCATCAGCTCCGACAGCTGGCTCAGCTTGTCGCTGATTTCACGGATCTGGTCGGTCGTCAGCTTGTCGTAGGCGACATAATCGCCGCTCTTGCGGTACGTGAGCAGCATCGCTTCCATGTCCTGGAACTGCTTGTCGAGTTTGTCCGCAAGCTCCGTATTGTGCTCGTTGAGGGCAGGGATGATCGCCAGATAGACCGTCTTGGAGCCTTCGACATTCGCTGCGAGGTCGACAAGATCGCTTTTGGAATAAATCTCTTCTTCGCCGGTAATCTTGGAGGTCGCCGCCTCGTTGATCAGCTCGATCGCTCCGGCAACCATCGTCTTGGCATCAAGCTTGATATCCTGCACCTTCGCAGCCAGCTCCTCGGTGTCCTTCACCAGCTGATCGGCATAGACATCCATGCCGGCCAGCGATTTGTCCGCCCACAGAGCTTTCTCGATCCGGTGATAGCCCGTCCATTCGCTTTCATTCTCCACGTCTGCCAGGCGGGCGTCGATTCGGGGATCCAGATCGCCGAAGCTTTCCGCTACGGGCTCGATCGTTTCAAAATAAACGCGCGCTTTGGTGTATTCCGCCTTGGCCGCTTCCATATCGCCGGATTTGACGAGGCCCGCGAACACCTTGGTGGAATCCGCAAGCGCTTTTGCCTGCTCCTTGACAAAGGCCTCGTAATTGGCGACAGCCTTGTCCAGCAGCTCGGAGGAGCTGCTGCTTGACGGCTTGGCCTGCTGGAGCGCCTCAAGAGCCTGCATCAGCTTTTGAGCGGTCGCCGCAAGAGCATCGAAATCCACTTTGTCGTAAGCCGACGCCGAGAAGATCGGAATTTCATGCTTTTCTACTTCCGTGTACTCAAGCGGGAAAGCCGTTCTGACCGTATTTTCATAGGACAGCCAGATATCGTTGATGGCTTTGCCCTGCTGCTTGACTTCGGCCAAGTCCTTCTTGGCCAGAGCATCCTGAAGCTTGCTTGTCTGCTCCTTCATTTTGGTTGTGCCGTCCAGTACGGCCTGATTGCCGCCTGCAGCTGCCGATGAAGGGGCGGCTCCGGAATCGGCCGCTGATTCGCCAGTACCTGTAGATGCCGAAGAGCAGGCGGAGAGCAGCAGAATGCCGCCAAGAGACAATGCCGTAAGAGCTTGAGCGCGTTTCTTCATCGAGTTCAGATCTCCTATCGATAATCAATCATTTTATTTAGGACGCCGTTTCCGTCCGGCCTGTATGGCCTCCGAGCCGCTTAAGCCATCCAGACGCGGAGCCTGCCAGCGCGAGCAGCACGAAGACAAGCTGGGGAAGCGTGCTGTACCAGGAAGGATAAAGGCTGATCGAAGCCCACTGAGGCAAGTAATCCTTCACGTCGGAAGGAATCGCCCCTGCCATTTGCAGGCTGTGGATGCCGGATCCAAGAAATTTGAAGCAGAGGTAAAAGACGACGAGGCTGGATGCCAGAAAGAGCGGCCGCACCGGAAGCTTCTGTCCTGCCTTCAGGATGATGAAGGCAAGGACGAACAGCAATCCAAACCCTGCCCCGATGCCGGCTGCGAGCGTTCCCAGACTCATCTTGCCTGCCAGTCCGATCAGGAAGATGACCGTCTCCAGTCCTTCACGCAGGATGGCGAAGAAGGCGAGTAGGCCAAAGCTGACCATGCGGCCGCTCGAGGCGGCTTTGTCGCTCTGGCGGTTCAGAAATTTGTTCCAACGGCCGATATCCGCGTTGCGGTGGAGCCAGTAGCTCACATAGAGCAGGAGCAGGCTGGATAGGATGCCGGTCCATCCGTTGATCAGCGAGCTGCTCCCGCCGAATGCCTCCGACGAGAAAAGGATCGCGATGGCAAAACCGGCCGCCAGGCAGACAAGCATCCCCAGCGCCGATCCTCCCGCCACCCACCGCTTCGCCGCTGCCGATTTGGATCGGCCAGCGGCCACGAGCAGCGCGCCGACGACAAGTACCGCCTCTAGACCTTCCCGCAGAGGGATCAAGGCGGCATCCCACCAGCTGTAACCAGCCTCTGCAAGAGGCGCAAGACTGTCGGCCATTCTCTTCAAGACCGCGGATGCTTGCGGCCTTTGGCCTTCGTTGGCCAAATAGGCATCCGCAAGGACGAGATCCCGTTCCGTGTCGTTGTATACTTTCTGCGAGCGGCTGACGACATCGCCCTCTACAGCCAGCCACTGGCTCTGGAGCTGCTTGACCAGGCTCGCGGCTCCCGCCCAATCCTGACGGTCGGCCTTGTTCCTGGCATCGGCCAGCTTGGAGACATAGAAGGCCAGCGTCATCTTCGTCTTGCCGTCATTGCCGGCGTATGCACCGTCTTCATAGTTGTGAAGGGAAAATCTCAGCGCGCCGGAAGTATCGAGAGCTGCGGACAGATCCTCGGTCAACAAGGACAGGGATAGATCTGCGATCTGCTTATCGATCTCAAGGGCGAGGTCGAGCGATTCGCCCTTGACGTCCGCTTTATGAAGAGCCCACCACTTCTTGACGGCTTTGAATGTTTCTGCGGCTGCCTGGCTGTCCTTCGCTTCAAGACTTGCATAAATGATATCCGCCTGCCCCGATATGGCGGGCACATTCTCTTTTGCATGGCTGTCGCCGGCTCCGCTTGCCCATGCGGTCCGGCCTGACATCAGCATGGCCGCCAGCATTCCGAGCAGCATCAGCCTGACAATGCGCATACTTGCCGCAGCTTCCAGGTTCACGTGTATCGGCCTCCGAATTGCAATTCATATTGATAATCATTATCAGTAACCAGTAAATAATAAAGGAATTTCTGTTTGAGTGTCAATGTATTTTTCTTGACGGTTTTACCGTTTTTAAAAATCGATATCTATGGTTTACATAATTATGCTTATCTTATTGTCAAGCAAAATAGAGAGCCTGCATCGATTGCAGGCCCTTTTGCTTCTACCTCTTATCGTTTTTGAAAAACCATCATCACGGAACGAGCCCTGAACTCGGTTTTTTCCTCGTACTTCTCTTCTTCAATGGCAACATCGTTCCGTTCTTCCCGGAGCAGAGTCCAATCGGCGTATACATCGCTCAGCAAGCGGCACGCTTCGTCTTCCGAAAGATTAAGCTCGATCTTCGCATCAAGCTCCTCCCCCGTCGCCGCCGCTGTCTCGGAGATTCCGGTATTCATGGACAAGCAGTGGATGCCGCCGCTCGCGGTTGCTTGCTGCAGCCTCCCGATAACGGCTCGAAGGGCATCCTCCGAGGAAACATGCTCGAGACAGCCGCAAGCGACGACATAGTCATAGGAATCCGGCTCGTAATCCGCTTTCTCTGCGTCGCACTGAACCGCCTCTACTTCTTTCTCGACTCGATACTTCCGAGCATTTTCCGTCAGCTTGCTTACCGCTTCCTCGAGCAGATCCGTTCCGATCAGCCGGCCCGCTCCGGCCTCCTGCAGCCTCATGGCGATAGGGATGGCATTGCGGCCCGATCCGCAGCCAAGGTCAAGTACAGCCGGATTCGGATTGCCGGCGATGACGAGCTCGAGCGATTCCATGACAGCCGGAATCGGTTGCGACAGCCAGCTTCCCGGCTTCAGAATCTCCTCGGTCTCATATAGATGGGCATGATAAGTTTTCTCCGATTCCCTGGCTTCCTCAAAATCCGTCTTGGACATGGGGATCCTCCCTTGCATGTAATGGGTATGATTTCTTCATACCCTGCTTCAGGACCGTTGAAAAAGGCGCCTGCTCAAGCTTCGGCCTCCTCTGCCGGCTTGAAGCGGTCCTTGGAGAAAAGATACCAGAACATGACGGCGATGAGCGTATAAATGACTGCCGTAACCGAAAATGCCCACGCATACCCTTGGTAAGGCCCGTACTTGGCGACAAGGCCCGTGCTGATCGGTGCTGCGATGAACCAGCCCAGATTGAACATCGCTTCGCCCGAGCTGGCCGCCAGCCCCCGGAGCGAGCGATGCACATACTTCATCTTGATCGTATTGTAGAACGGATTCGCGGCATTCATCAGCGCCTGGCGGAACAAGTACCCTGCGCCGGCAAGCCAGAATTGATGCGTATAAGCGGTCAGGACAAGAAACGGGATGGAGCTGAGCTGAAGCCATACGACCGCTCTGACCTCCCCCATCCGCCGGGCGATCGCCGGCCCGAGCAGGTAGGCGACTGCCGTCGCGCCTTGGCCGAGCGCAACGACGAGGCCGATGACCGACTTGGACGCCTCGAACCGGTCTTCGAAATAAACGTTGAGATAAGGCACGACCATGCCGCCCGCCATGGAAGAAAGCAGGCTGAGCAAAGTAAAGGCTCCTATCGCATAGAAGGAGGAGCGATGCTCCTTCATGGCGGCTTTGAGCCGAACACCCTTCACGGGGCTTGGCGGCTGCCCGACTCCTCCCATCGAGGCTGACGCCGCTTCCTCTTCCTTCCCGAACATGAGCACGGGTATTAGTCCGGCTCCGGCTATACCGGCGCCGATCAGCAGCGTAAGCCGCAGGCTGAGCACTTCGCCCATACCCGCAAGCTGCAGCAGGTCGGTGATGAAGCCGCCCGCCAGATTCCCTACCACGTTGGCTGCCATGACGAGCGCCATGTTGAAGCTGAACAGATGGATCCTTTGCCTGGCAGTCGAGTTGTTCGCCATGAACGGCAGGATCGTCGCCGATACGATCGCCTGGGCGATGCCTCCCGCGAATGCGGATCCGGTCAAGCCGCCCGCTCCCGGCAGCCAGGCGCGGAGGACGAGCGCCGCAACGACAGCGGCAGCCCCGATGCTGATCATCCGCTTCGGCCCGAAGCGGTCATTGGCCAGGCCGGCGGGAATCAGGATGAGCGCGGAGGCCAGCGCGGTCATGCCGACGATCTGGCCGACCATCGTCGGCTCGTAGCCAAGCGCTTTCACATATAAATTGTAGACGAGGCTGTACATGCCGAGCCCCACGTTCCAGAGCAGGTTGAACACAAAAAACAACCGGATATTCCGGCTGTAGCTCTGGATTTGCATCTGCCATTCTCTCATGAAGTTGGACATGTTACCCATACTACCTCATGCGGCAGATTCCGACAATACTCCCGGCGAGTGTATCCCGATGCGCAAAAAAAAGAGCTTGTTCGACAAACGAACAAGCTCTGCAAAGCTAGAATCAGACGATCTGCGCTCCCAGGCAGGTGCGGAAATGCCTCAAAGCCCATTCATGACCGGCCTGGTCGAAGCTCGCGACCGCTTGCTCATGGATGAAAAGGGAGTAATGGAGATTATAGGCGTCTACAGCCGTGTGCAGGATGCAAATATCCGTGCAGTCGCCGACAAGATGCAGGTCTCGGATTCCTCTCTCCCGCAGCCGCAGATCCAGATCAGTGCCGGCAAAAGCCGAATAGCGGGTCTTGTCCATGTAAATGACGTTGGGCATCTCCTTGATGCTCTCGTACGTTTCGGCCAGCGAGCCGTACAGCTCCCTTCCCTTCGTCCCTCTCTGATTATGAGGCGGGAACAGCTTCGTTTCAGGATGCCACGGATTTCCAGCCTCATGGACGTCGACCGCGAAAACGACCAAGTCTCCGGCTTCCGCGAATTCCCGCGTAAGCCGGACGACCTCCTCCTCGATCGCTTGTCCGGGCTTGCCGCATGTCAACGCGCCGTCATCCGCTATGAAATCATACGTATAATCAATATTGATCAGTGCTCTCATGCCATTCATCCTCTCTTTCGGATCTCTTTGCCTGCTATCGCCGGCCGCTCTCCCGTTCGTTGACGGATCGGCCCTGATCCGCTACGATTCGTGATGAAGGAGGCGTTGACGAAATGAATGCATTCATAGGTTTGGGAGCCGCCGCCATGTTTATCGGGGTCGCGCTCGGCGCTTTCGGCGCCCATGCGCTCAAGCGCAAGCTGAGCGAGGACAAGCTGGCCGTATACCAGACAGGAGTTCTGTATCAGCTCGTCCATGGCATCGGCCTTCTCTTAATCGGGGTTGCCGGATACTTTTCCGACTCCGATCTGCTGGCCGCCGCCGGCTGGCTGCTTGCGGCAGGCATCCTGCTGTTCTCGGGCAGCCTCTATGCCCTGAGCCTGTCCGGAATCCGCAAGCTTGGAATCGTCACGCCGATCGGCGGCCTTGCTTTTCTGGCTGGCTGGGCGCTGATGGCCGCCGCTTTTTGGCTTTAGCGCGCTGCTTATGCAGGGATGCTGATTTCCGCCCGGGCGGAAATCAGGCCATCGGCGCAACACGCAGCCTCAAGATTGGACAAGACCGAGCATCGGCGACAGCTCCGGCGGCAAAATCCGTTGGGAACGCGCCAGATTGCCTGCCGAATCCACTCCATATACCGACATCGCCATTTCCGAGAGATCGTCCACATTGTTCAGCTGCATCTCGTAGATCGACAATCCCGCAACGCCGAACGAGCGGGTAACCGCCGAGTTCGAGGGCACCATGAACCCTGCCACATAGATCGGCGACAAGGTCGAGCCTCCGATCGGGATTCCAAACACCTGCACGACGACAAGCGCTTCGTCCGGACCCAGGTTGCGGGCATAAAGCCAAGCTTGAGCCGCAGCAGTCCCTCCCTGAGCCACATTCGCCATCAAGCCGGTCGTATAAGTCGACATGCCGACCACCCTTTTCACCCAGACTTGTCCTATTCTATTCTTAAAGCGTTGATGAGGTCACGGCATGCGGCAATGATGGGCAAATGCCTGCCCGGCTCGCATCTTACAGACGGTCCAGCTGCCTGCGCTCCGCGCTTGGCTTGCATTCCCGGCACAAGCCGACCACGCGGCCGTTCTCGTCGGAATAAAAACTCAGCCGCGCAGCGGGCTTGCGGCATGAGGAGCATAATTGAGACCCCGGCTTCGCGGCTGCGCTGTCGCTTCTGCCTTTCCTGGAACGGTATGCGTTCATGTTGACGATTTTGCTCTTTCCTTGCCGGCCGGCAGCCCGGGAACGGCTCCAAGCCCATGCTGCGGCTGCCGAAATCGCCGCACCGGCTATCCAATATCCGATCATAGCCTTCTCCTCCATGCAAATGGATAATTCTAACCTGTCAGAACGATCAAGGTTCTATCTCCATTTTTTCAAATGTCTCCCAAAAGCATACATGACGAGCAGATGAACTTGTGCTTGCGAGTACTTGTACAGCAGCCAAGGCAGCGAAGGGATGAAATCGTGGATGGTCGCGAGGCATTCCCTCGATCCCGGCAGCAGCAGAAATTCAAGCCTCCCCCGTCTCCCTTTCCCCTTGCCGGCCAGCAGCCCTCCGCTGATCTCGAAGGTGAAGCTGCGGAAAGCCCCGGCTTGCCTGCGCTCAGTCAGCTCCAGGAGCGGACGCGGAATCCCTGCCGCATAGATTCGGCATTCCCCTGCCGGATTCCTCTCGACCCGCAGCAGCGGGCGGCCGAAGCGGGACAGCCAGTCCAGGTAAGAGAAGGCCGCTTGCTCCGCGTTCATGCCGTCCGGCAGGGTGAGCCTTTGGACGGATCGGACATCCCGCCTTCGGTCCATTCCGTTCGCGAATCCTGCTTGCCCGGACGCCTCGCGGACGGTATCGCCAGTTCCTTTCTCCCCCGCCATCGCGCGATAGCCCAGAGCGGCGCATATGGCTGCCGCTGCCTGAAGCGGGCCTGCACCGCCAGCCGGGATGACGGTCAGCGGCACTCCGTGAGAAGCGAGAATGCCTTCCACCTCCCGCCGCTTTTGACCGTTGCCGGCCCGCCTCGGCATCGACGGGTATGGCAGGATATTTCCGTCGAGACAGATGATCCGCTTCACGCCGTTGGCCGCCGCGGCAAAAGCGAAATGCTCCGCCAGCAGGGCGTCGAGGTCCCGCGATGTCCCTTGGGTCAGCCTCGCAGAAGGCTTGCCTGCATGGAGGAGGAAAATGGCCATATCGACTTCAGCCAGAGCAAATACGGCTTCTTCCTGTGAATAGAAGTCGCATGTCCGCCACGCAAGGCGACCGTGATGGCCGCTGGCAGCAGGATGCCTGCCGATCCCGATGAGAGCGGCCTCGGGCGGCAGCATGGCGGCAAGCCTGCTTCCTACCGATCCGCCAGCGCCGGCGATCGCGATGACCGGGCGGCGGCTACGCCCGCCTGCTCGGCCAGCGGCGTTGAGCCTATCCGGCCCGATGGCCTCGTCCAAAGCCAGGCCCCCTTTCATTTCTATACGAAATCATACCCTTGCAACGCGAATGTCAAAAGCAGAAGGACTGGAATGCATCCTATTGCGCACAGCAGGTACCTTGTGAGAATATAGCGGTATCCAATTTCTACAAGGAGTGATGAAACGATGCGCAAAAACCTGGAAAGATTCAAGCAGGCGCTGCAAAACGAGAATAAGCTCAACGGGCATGAAGGCGTGCTGATCGCTTTCGACCATCTTCTCGACCTCCTTGAAGAACACGAGCAGTATCACCGCGTCGAGATCGGCGCCCGCAGCACCAACAGCGAGAAATCCAACGGCGAGGTGGAAGCTGCGATCCGGCAAGAAACGGAGTTTTTCCGCAACGCCGTGCATACGGTCATCGAACGGACCGTATCCGACCTGGTCCACAAAGGCCAGAAGGACTGGAAGAAGTTTTACGACCGGGTCGACTGACGGCCTGAGCCTGCCTGCCCCTACAGGGCGGGCTTTTTTTCATTTTTGCTTGGCGAGGCCGTCCGCCCTCACTCCTTGTCCACTCCGGGAATAGAGTAACGCATGACCGAAAAGGAGTGATAGATTTATGGCCAAAACATCCATCCTGGGCTCCCAGTCCGTATCGGCCGACGCGATGATCCGTTATGTGGCGGGCGTGAACCCTTCCTTCAACGGAGAAATCGCCAGGCAGTTCCTGGCCGTCGGCGCCCGTTACGGCGTGCGCGGGGACATCGCCCTGTGCCAATCGATCCATGAGACAAACTGGTTCCGCTTCGGCGGAGACGTCCAGCCGTCGCAGAACAACTTCGCCGGCATCGGCGCGACCGGAGGCGGCAATCCGGGCGCTTCGTTCGCTACGATCGCTGAAGGCGTCACGGCGCAGATCCAGCATCTGTTCGCCTACGCTTCCACAGCGGCCGTGCCTGCCGGGGAAACCATCGTCGACCCCCGCTTCTCGCTCGTGACGCGCGGCTCCGCGCCGGCGTGGGAAGATCTTGCGGGCCGCTGGGCCGTGCCGGGTTATGACCGGAACAAGTACGCCAGCCTTGCAGACGCCATGGCCGCCGGCGAGACTTACGGACAGCGGATTCTGACGCTGTATCAAGCGATGAGCGCAGCGCCTGCGGCGGCGCTTCCCATCCTCGCGCTGGACGCGGGCCATGGGGGTACCGATCCCGGCGCATCCGGCAACGGCATCGTCGAGAAGGACAGCGCCCTGGACTTGACGCTGAAGACAGCCTCCTACTTGAGGAGCAAGTACGCCGTCGATATCCGCCTCACCCGCAGCAGCGATGTGTTCGTCGCCTTGAGCGACAGGGCAAGCCTTGCGAATGGCTGGGGAGCGGCATACTTTGTTTCCATCCATCATAACGCAGGGGGAGGCGAAGGCTACGAATCCTATGTATATCCCGGAACCCGCACCGGCGCCTCCGGCCGCAGCCAGGATGCCGTCCACAGCCGGATCATGGCGTATCTGAAGCCGCTGGGCGTCGCGGACAGGGGCAAGAAGGAAGCGAACTTCGCTGTCCTGCGCGAGACATCGATGCCTGCCCTGCTGCTCGAAAACCTGTTTCTCGACCAAGCCTTCGATGCCGGCTTGCTGAAGGATGCCGCCGTCCGCCAAAACCTGGCGGCAGCGATCGGCGAAGGTATCGCGGCGGCCATGGCGCTGAAGCCCGTATCTGCGGCGGCTGCGCAATCGTACAAGCAGGAAGCCGTCGACTGGCTCTATGCCCAAGGCCTGCTAACGGACCCGGCCTGGAAGCAGCAGCCGGAAGCTCCGCTGCCGCTGTGGGCGGAAGCCCTCGTTCTTCAAAGGCTGTACAGCCGGCTGCAGTCCTGATGCTGCAAGCCATGCGCCGCGGCAGCGGCGCCTACATAACGATGCCGCCCCCGCACACCGGCTGACTCCGCCTTCACGGCTGCCTGGATTCCATGAACCGCTTGATATAGTCGAGGAAGCGGCGGGCTGCCGGCGAAAGCAGCTTGAACGAGGAGGCGGCGATCGCCAGCGTCCGGTAGCGGCCGTCCTCCAGCTCGACCATCGCGGCGTGATGATCCCTTCCCTGCAGCACGAGCTCCGGAAGGATGCTGATGCCGAGGCCGTGCTCCACCATGGCGATGATGGCATAATCGTCCGCCGTCTCGTACTTGATGCGCGGCCTCTGGATGACCTCCTCGAGAATGCGCCGGACGTCATAGTCGGAGCCTTCCTTCGGAATGATGAAGTCCTCGCCTTGAAGCTGCTGGAGAGACAAGAACGGCTGGCCGGCGAGCGGATGTCCGGCCGGCAGCACGCAGAGCATGCGGTCCTTCTTCAACGCCAACGTGTCGAGGCCATCCCGGGCCGGAAGGCTCAAGAAGCCCATATCCATGCTGCCGTCGGTGATGCCTTCCTCGATATCCCGGTAATCCCCCTCGATCAGCTTGATTTCGATTCCCGGATAGTCTCGGTCGAACTCCTTGATCATTTGCGGCAGCCAGTGGACCGACACGCTCGTGAACGTGCCGAGCCGCACCGTGCCCGCCTGCAGCCCTTTGATCGCCGCGATTTCCTGCTGAAGCTGCTCCTGCCAGGACAGCATCTCGCGCATCGGCTTCAGCACCCTCTCGCCGTCGACGGTGAGCCGGATGCCCGAGCGGCTGCGGGCGAGCAGCTGGATGCCGAATTCCTTCTCCAGGCTGCCGAGCGCATGGCTCACTCCGGATTGGGTCAAACCCAGCGTTTCCGCTGCTTTTGTCAAGCTTCCGTGCTCGACGACTGCGCTGAATATTTCGTATTTGACCAGACTCATGAGCGGCTGCTCCATTCCTCTTTTATCATGAATTTCCTTCATGTAAAACATGAATAACATTCAATTCCCTTATGTTATGGTTCCTAGTATACTTTACCATCGGAAGATACGACAAGAAGAGGACGGGAACACGAACATGAAGAAGTCGGAATGGCTGCTCGTAATGGTAACGATATGCTGGGGATCCTCCTACCTGCTGATGAAGCTGGCGTTGGATTCGGTCGGGGAAATGACGTTGATCGGACTGAGATTCGGCATAGCCTTCGCGCTTACGGCCGTGCTCTTCCATCGGAAGCTGAAAGGCTTGTCCTTGCATACGACCGGTTATGCAGCTTTGCAGGGAGCGCTGCTGCTCGGCGTCTTCGTCTCCATCACGTACGGCCTCAAGACGACGAGCACGTCGAATGCCGGCTTTCTGGTCAGCCTGACGGTCATATTCGTGCCGATTCTGTCCGCCGTATTCATGCGCCAGAGGATGAAGCCGCAGCTGACGGCCGGCATCAGCCTCGCGATCGCGGGCATCGGCCTGCTCACGCTGAAGATGCCTCTCAGCATGCAGCCGGGAGACATTCTGTGCATCGCAGCGGCATTCTTATATGCCGTGTATGTGCTCGTCACCTCGCGCGCCGTCAGGAAAAAGGTCGACATGTTCCAGCTCGGCATCCTGCAGCTGGCGTTCACAGGCGGCTACGGCTTCGTCCTCGCCTTTCTCCTGGAGAAGCCATCCCTGCCGCATTCGCTGAACGGATGGCTCTCCGTCGGCGCTCTGGCTGTCGTGTGCAGCGCATTCTGCTATATCGCGCAGCCGCTCGCCCAGCGGTATACATCCCCGGCCCGGGCAGGCCTAATCTTTGCGCTTGAGCCCGTCTTCGCTGCCCTGTTCGGCTATCTGTTCGCAGACGAGGTATTGGGAATGCAAGGTTATATCGGAGCCCTGCTCGTCATGTCGGGCGTACTCGTGTCGGAGTACGGAGGGCGCTGGATATCGGCGCTGCGCAAAAAAAAATCAGGCCAGCCGGCCGTTCCGGCCGAAACCTGATTCACGCCATGGCGCATGCCTGGCTTGCCGCGCGGGCTTTGCCCGCCGCCGCGAGCGCATGCTCCATGGCTGTTTTTTTGACCTCATCCGGATGCAGGCTGTCGCGGCTGAACATGTCGCACAGCGCATCCTGCGCCGCCTGAACCGCGAGCGCCTCGTTCTGCAGCAGGTACATGCATACGCTGTAGCAGTGACTTTCGACCGACCGCAATCGGCGAATCCTGTCGGCTTGATCCCTCTTGCTCATGATTCATTCTCTCCCCCGTGGCATAGCTCTATCTATAAGACGAATCCTAACAGCAATATGTAGCACCATGGTACGCACAAAACCAGTATAAGGGAATTTTACCAGACAAAAAGTAACAAAGTATTTACGAAATCTGAGTTTTTTCTTAAGATTGCTGGAAAAAGGAGCGCTTCGCCGCAATATCGGCGAAGCGCTCCTTCCTTCATTAGACGTCGGCAGAGCGCAAAGGTTCCGTCGGCGAGGAGATCAACGCTCCGCGCGCGGGTCCGATGTTGAACAGGAACGCCGCCGCCAGCAGCAAGCCAAGCACGCCGGACAGAAGCAGCCAAGGAAATTCGGCTTCGACGGGTGCTTCTCCCGGCCTCAGGTCGGTCTGCAAAATCCGGATGAAGGCATGGGCGCCCGTCGCTCCGGCAGCCGTGCCGGCGAGCAGGCCGCAGCCGCCGAGCAGCGTCCCCTCCAGCAGGAACGAGCGGAACAGCTTGCGGGATGGAATGCCGGCGCAGCGCAGCATCGCGATCTCCCGCGACCTCTCTCCTATAGAGCGTTTCTGAAGCACCGCAAGCCCCAGCAGCCCGATGACGGCGGACAGAACGGTGAAGCCGATGAAGCCGTTCACGAGCTGCTTGTTTTCGGCATACTTCTCGCTGTTCGACAAATATGGAATGCCGACGGACAACGCTCCGCCCGACACGAGACGGCTGCTGATCTCCCGGTCCAGCTGCAGGTCTCGGTAATGAAACTGAAGCAGCAGCAGGCCTTGATGGACCTGATTGTCCCATGGGTGATGGTAGGGCTTGAGCTTGGCCAGCAGCTCAGGATTAACATAGGTCGTTGCATATACGTATTCGGTGCGGGCGGTGGATTCCGTATTATCGGCCGCAAAGCCGGCAATCTTCAGCTCGACGGTGAGGTCGGGCTTGTCCGAGGGACCGACGAGATTATTCTTGTAAAAGCTCATTCGGATATGATCTCCCGCTGCGTAGGTTGCTTCGGGTCCGTGAAATATAGAGGGCTTATCGCCTGCCGTCTTCCTGTATTGAAGAGGCAGGACGACATAACCGTCATCCGATTCCACTTTGTTCCATGCCTCTTGATCGCTGCCGAACTCCGGCGACCGTTCGGCAAGCGTCCAGCCGCCGCCGGCCAGCAGCTCCTGCGAGACCGGCACGAACGCCTGGCTGAAGCGGGAGCCTTTCCCTTCCAGCTGGACGCCGCCCATGACAGGCTCGACAACGGCGTGATGCGAGACCGTCCGGCGCAGCTCGGCATCCGTCCTCAAGAGCTCGAGCACGCGTTCTTTTTCTTCCGCCGATTGGTAGGGAACGTAGCCGCCATACCCGAGCATCGTCTGAACCGTGCGTTCCGTGTCCATGTTTTTGAGAATGAGGCTGCTGAGCCCCGAGGTGAAGGTTACCGTCATCATCGCGATGCCGAACAGGAGCATGACGGTGAACGTCCTTCCCGGACGCTGGCCGGCATAACGAACGGCGAGCAGAGAGGACAGGCTGAGGCGTCCCGCCAGCCGGCGACCAGCGCTCAGCAGCAAGCCAAACACGGCGTAAACCGCTGCGGCCGAAGCGCCAAGCCAGGTCAGCAGCAGCGCAAGCATCGTTCCTCCGGAAGGCGCTGCCGGCTCCCAGCGGAACGCCTGATAAAGATGAGCCCCCAAAAAAGCAGCCGCTAGAATCGGGAGCGTCCAGGCTCCGGCTTGCCTTTTCCACCCTCTGCCCTGCTTGCCGCCGGACGCCGCCTCTCCCCTCAATGCGGAAACGATGGTCCCCGCACCGGCTTTGCGGCTGGCGAGCAGGACCAGCAGGCTTTGATACAAGAGGACGGCTGCCGCTGCGACGGCCGCCAGGGCAGGCGAAATGCGGGCTGTGATGGGAATGCCTGCGGAGCTGACCGCATGCCCGTATCCGCCGCCGTAGAGCAGCTTCACCATTGCCCATCCTGCCCCCGCCCCTGACAGCAGCCCGATCAGGCCGGACAGCAGCCCGAGCAGCAGCGCCTCGGCCGCGAACAGCCCCCTCGCCTGCCGCCGGTTCATCCCGATCGCCCTCAGCACCCCGTACAGCTCGCTTCGCGATTCGGCCATCATGTGGACGATCTGGCGTAGCAAAAAAGCGCTGGAGAAGATTGCCGTCATACTGATCGCCAAAATGACCATGACCATATTTCCGCCTGCTCTGGATAAGGCTTCACGCTTCACGAATCGAGTCTCCGTCAGCTCATTCATCTTGTTGCTGTAGTTCATGCCAATGACGCTGCCGGCCGGATCCGTCCTCCCGACCAGCACGAAGCTGTAGCTGCCTTCAGGGCTGCCGGCAAGCGCTGCCGCATCGCGCTCGTTCACCAGGATCGTTCCGTTCCTGCTGCCCCGATCGCCTCTATATCCGGTCACTCCGGTCGCCTCGACGACGTCCCGGACGATCAGAGGCTTGCGCATCCCGGCGGCATCCGCCGCCCACACCGCGTCGCCGGCTTCAAGCCCGAGCCTGCCTGCGGTTACCCGGTCCAGAATCGCTTGACCCGAAGGCAGCCCCGTCCTCCATAATTCGGCTTGTCCTTCATCAAAGAGCTTCGCTTGCTGCGGATCCAGCCCGAGCAGCTGGACCTGCTGCAGAGACTTCGCATCTGCATCCTGCCGGTCGGAAGCGAACAGCGTCGTCGCGCCGGCAACGACCGGCAGGCTGCGGTAGCGGACGCCGGGCATCGATTCCAGCTCAGACCGGAGCGTCACGGCCTGCTCGCCGCTGAACGGCTTGCCCTGCTTCGGCATCAACACCCAGTCGATCGGGCCGAAATGAGCGCGTACCCAAGCATCTCCGCTGCCCTTGACGGCGATGTAATGAAAGCAGGACATCGAGATGAGCATCGCCCCGATCGCCCCGGCCAGCAGGCTGAGCAGCGTCTGTCGCTTTTGCCTTTTCAGATACAGGAGGCCTATCCGCCAGCTCAATCCCTTCGCCAGCATCAGAGCGTACCTCCGTCATGCACGATCCGCCCGTTGAACATGCGGATCTGCCTCTTCATCCGGGCTGCGAAGCCCGCATCATGCGTCACGAGCACGATCGTCGTGCCGCTGCGGACATTCAGCATCTCCAGCAAACCCAATATCTGCTCCGCCGTATCGGAGTCGAGCGCGCCCGTAGGCTCGTCCGCGAACAGGATGTCCGGGCGGCCGGCTACCGCCCTGGCGATCGCCACGCGCTGGTTCTGGCCTCCGGACAGCTGCGCCGGCAACGCCGCCGCCTTGTTCTCCAGCCCGACGAGCTTCAGCGTTTCCCGCGCTGCGGACTGCGCCTCTTTCCTGGACATGCCTCTGGCCATGAGCGGCAGCATGACGTTCTCGGCCGCGCTCAGGACGGGAACCAGATGATAGGATTGGAAAACGAAGCCCATCCGCCGAAGCCTGACCTCCGCCAGCTCCTTCTCGCCGAGCTTGTGGAGAGCGCTCTCTCCGAGCCAGACTTCGCCGCTCCCGGGCGGCTCCAGGCCGGCCAGCACATGAAGCAGCGTCGTCTTGCCGCAGCCCGACGGCCCGGTGACCGCCACCGTCTCCCCTTCCTCTACCTGCAGATTGATCTCCTTGAGCGCCCGGGCGGCCTCGCTGCCCGTCCCGAACGTTTTGCTCACTTGCTTCGCCTTCAGCATTCCGGCGCCAGCCCCTTTCTCCCGCTCGGCGGGTACGCCAGTAGACTAACAGGCTTATGTGCAGCAGCCATCGACACAATGTGCAGACATTGTGCAGAAGGCGGCTATTCGCGATAGGCAGGAAGCTCGGCATAAAAAAGAGCTCCCGCTCCGAAGCGGCTGCTGACGCCGACGGAGCCTCCATGGGCTTCGGCAATGCCCTTGACGACGGCCAGCCCCAATCCGAGCCCGCGCGGCGCGGGACTTCCGTCCGCGTAAGTCCGCCTGCGGACATAGCGCTGGAACAGCTGATCGAGCTCTTCCTCCTCCATTCCCCAGCCGTCGTCCTCGACTTCGATCCGCACTCCGCTGCCTGCCGCCGCGACTCGGACGGTCATCGTCGTGCGCGCATGCCGAAGAGCGTTGTCCGACAAGTTGAGCAAAAGCTGGCGGATCCGCTTCTCGTCGCCGAATACCTTCGCCGCCTCGTCGAGCTCCGTCCGGACCCGGATTCCTTTATCCCCGGCCTCCGCTTCCAGCAGCTCCGCGATCGCGGCGGCCGCTTCGGCCGGAGCGAACCAGCGCTTGTCCAGCGCCAGCCGGCCGCTCTCGGCGAGCGACAGATCCTGCAGATCCTGGACAAGACGGGCCATCCCTCTCGCCTGCTCCGACAACTTGGCGAGCTGGGAGGCATCCAGCGCCCGCTCCTCGTACAAGGCGTTGTCCAGAGACGCCAGCAGGACGGCAAGCGGCGTCCGCAGCTCATGGGCGACTTCGCCCACCATCGATTTGCGCACCGTCTGCAGGTGCTGGATGTAGTCGGCCGCTTCGGACAGATGCACGGACAGCTCCGCCTCGGCCGGATTCTCGGCGGCGGGCGCCTGAAGCATGCGCGCTCCATGCACTGCCGCAGCGGCAGTATGCCCGCTGCCGCTCGGCCGAAGGAGCTTCGCCTCGTCGGCCCACAGTCTCAGCCGACGCTGGCCGCGAGCGGCCTCCAGCCTCATCAGGCCCCAGGCGCAGACGAACGCGGCCATGCCTGCGGCGGCAGGCCATACCGCCGCAGGCCCGCCGGCAGAGGAGGCGACGGAGGCCTCGACCGTTCCCGCCACGCGTCCGTCAAGCATGAAAGGCTTGACCGACGACAGACGGCTGCCGCGAGGACCATCCTCTCCGGCTACAGCGATCGTCTCGCCTGCGGCCGTCCTAACCTCCAAGTAAACAGCGCCCCCGGCGGGATGCGCAGCCGCATCCCGCCGGAGAGCCTCCTCCATGCCGTCCGCCGAACCGTGCAAGCCGGCATACGCAGACGCATAGCCGCTCCAGTACAGAGCGAGCCGCTTCGCTTCGTCAGGCTCCTTCGACGATTTCGGCGTCCCTACCAGCACGGCAGCAGCCGCTATCGCCGCAGCGGCCGAGCCGCAGGCTGTCCGCAGCCAGGCAGCTCGGGACAGGGAGCGCGCCTTCATTCGCGCCTCTCTTCCTGAAGGAAGCGATATCCGACGCCGTATACCGTCCCGATATAACGAGGCTCGGCCGAATCGTCGCCGAGCTTGCGCCGCAAATTCCGGATATGGCTGTCTATCGTCCGCTCATACCCTGCGTACGCTTCGCCGAGAGCCTCCTCCAGCAGATGCGTCCGGGTGAATACCCTTCCGGGATGAGAGGCCAGCTTCAGCAGCAGCGCGAACTCGGTTCGGGTCAGCTCCACCGGAGCCCCTCCGACGCTGGCTTCGAACCGCTCCGGAGAGATGGAGAGGTCGCCGCGGACGAGCCCTTCCGTCTTAGCCGGGAGCGAGCCCTCTCCTTCCTTCATCCTTCCGGCTCGGCGAAGCACCGCCTTGATCCGGGCATGCAGCTCCCTCAGGCTGAACGGCTTCTGGATATAATCGTCCGCGCCGATCTCAAGCGCCAGGATGCGGTCGAACTCGTCGCTTCGCGCCGTCACCATCAGGATCGGCAGCTGCCACAGCCTTTCATTGCGGCGGCATAAGTCGAGACCCGTTCCGCCGCCCTTCAGCAGCCAATCCACAAGCAGCAGCTGCGGCTTCTCCTGCTCGATCAGGACGATCGCCGCTTCTGCCGAATCAGCCGTATGGACCTCGCAGCCTTCTCTGCGCAAATACGCAGCCCCTTGCTCCGCCAGCTCCCGCTCGTCCTCGACCCATACAATTCGTGTCATCCCCGATCCTCCCTCCGGCCCCGATTGTTCTTGTTCCTATGGCATTCCTTGCCTGCCAGCCGCTCCAACGCAGCGGCTGCCCGCCGTATTCCCTCGGCGATCATGTCCTCTTCGGCCGCCGCGACGCTGATGCGCATCCAGCCGGGACGTTCCCCGTACAGCTCCCCGGGACTGACGGCGACGCCTTGCTCCATGCATTCCTGCAGCACTTCCAGTCCGGAGCGCGCCAGGCCATGCTTCAGCCAGATATAAAAGCCGCCCTCCGGAAGCGCCGCCTGGATGGCCGCATGCGGAGCAAGGCTGGCCGCCGAGGCTTCCGCGGCCGCCTGTCTTCTGCGTTCGAGAGCCGCCCGGACGGTCTCCAGCCTGGTATCGAACTGGCCGCTGCCCAGCAGCGCCGCTCCCAGACGTTCTCCCGGATGGCTGGTCGTCAAGCCCGAGGCGTGGCGCGCGGCCATCAGCGGCGCCATCAGCGCCCTTGGCGCCGCGATCCAGCCTGTCCGCATGCCGGGAGTGGCGATCTTCGAGAATGTGCCGCAGGATAGGACCCGCTCCCTGCCGCCGGGCAGCGAGCGCAGCGAAGGAAGCGCCGTCCAGCCCGGCCTGCCGAGCAGGGAGTAGGGATCGTCCTCGATGATCGGCAGCCTGAGCTCGGTGCAGATGGCGAGGAGCTGCAGCCGTCTCGCCAGCGACAGCGTCGATCCGGTCGGATTCTGGAACGTCGGATTCGTAACGACAAGCCGGATCCGGTGGCGGCGGTACAGCTCCGGTATCGCTTCCGGCTTGAGGCCTTCCTCGTCGACCGGCAGCCGGACCATGTAGATCCCGGCAGCCGCGAATACGCCCATCGCGTACAGATAGGACGGACCTTCGACCGCTACGGCGTCCCCCGGCTCCAGCATCGCTCTCGCGATTAGGCCGAGCGAATGCTTGACGCCGCCTGTCAGGAGCAGCTCATCCGGCTTCGCTGCCAGCGAAGGACCGATCCGCGGATGGGAGGCGAGAGCCTCCCTCAAGCCGCAATCGCCCTGCGGATCGTCCCTGTAGCTGAACGGCCGGCTCCAATCAAGCTCTCCCGACAGCCGCTCCATCAGCTCCAGAGGCATCAGGCTGCGATGCAGCTCTCCTTGGGTGAGGTCGATCACGCCTTCTCGAGGCGCCTCGTTGACGGCCTCCTGCAGCCGGCTAGAAGGATTGTATCTTCGGCTCAAATAGCGGATCCAATCCGGCTGCCGCTCCCCCTGCTCCCACATCGAGTCGCTGACGCTCGTCCCGCTTCCCGGGCGCGACTGGACGAGACCGAGCGCCCTCAGCTCGCCGTATGCCGCCTGGACCGTGCTGCGGTTGACCGCCAGCCGGAGGGCAAGATCCCGTTCCGCCGGCAGCTTCGAGCCCGGAGGCAGCAGACCGCTGCGGATCTGCTCCTCATAGTGCCGGCATATTTGGATATAGACGGCATCTGAGCCGGATGGACTCGGTTTCCAGAACATGATCATCCCCCCTTTTGTTTGATTATATCGCCTTCATGAATTGGATGGGCAAAATTTCCTCCAATTGGCTGGTGCGCCCAATCTCCCGAACCGCTATGATAACAACAAAACAGAGGGGGAACCGCCATGTTGTTCAAGGAACCGAAATTCGCCTGGCTGCTTCTGGCCGTCTTGTGGTGCTTTACGTTCGCAGGCTCGCTGGGCCGCATCGTCATCGCTTTTTTCCAGCCGGAAATTACCGCCGATCTCGGCGTCGAGCGGGACTTTCTCGGCTTTACGTGGTCGACCGCCATCGTGCTTACCGCTGTATGCGCGCCGCTCGGCGGCCTTCTCGCCGACCGCAAAGGCTATGCGGCGGCGATGGGAATTTCCGCCGCGATGAACGCCCTCGGCGCCGCCTCGGTGCTGTTCATTCCCGGTACGCTCGGATATTGGCTCGGGAACGGATTGCTTGCCGGATTGAGCGGGCTGGGAGCCGCCTCGGCCTATATGCTCGTGCAGGACTGGTTCCGCCATCACCGGGCCAAAGCTCTCGCTCTGCTCGGCAGCGCCGGGTCGCTTGGCCTGGCCGTGCTGACGCCGCTGTTGACGCAAGGCCACAAGTACGAGTGGAGACAGCTCTATGCGGTGCTGCTCGTCGTCCACCTGCTGTTTCTTCCTTTGGCGGCGCTCGTATTCCGGAGCCGGGCGGGAGGCCGGCATGAAGATACGGGGAACGTTCCTCTCTCCGAGAACCAAGAGCTCTCCGCAGCTCCTGAAACGATCCTCCCACCGAAGGACGGCCAAAAGCCGCTTTCCGCAGCTCCGTCCGGACATTCCGGCGCCTCTCCCGCGAACCCTCCCCAGAGCTGGCGGGAGAAGTCCGCCGCGCTGCTGGACATGGCCCGAAACCGCGTCTTCCTCGTCGTCTCCTTCTCTCTCCTTGCCTGTGGCTTCAGCATGGGCACCGTGGAAATGAACCTGGCAGCCATCCACCAGCATTCGCATGTGCCGACCGCAACGATCGCCGCTTCGCTCAGCCTGCTCGGCGTTCTCGAAGTTTGCGGCGGACTTCTGTTCTCCTATTTCCTGGACCGCTCCTCCCGCTCGTCAGCGCTGGCTTTGCTGTTTGGAGTCCGAGTTCTCGCCTTTTCCTTGCTGCTTCCCCATCTGCAGCTGTCGCCGGTATTTTTCTCGCTGCTTTTCGGCGCGAGCTATGTTGGCGCCGTATCCGGCGGCATTCTGCTCGCGGATGAGAACGCCGGCGGACCGGGCGGGCTGCGCACCGGCTTTCTGCTGCTGCTCCATCAGCTCGGAGGTGCGGCTGCCGCGCTCGGAGGAGGCATTCTCTACCGGCTGCAGCATTCGTACCAGACCGTCATTGCCGTCAATTTGATTTTGAGCGCGCTCGCTTTCGTCTTCTTCCTCCTGCTCTCCCGGCATCTTGCGGCAAGACGCCGCCCATCGCGCGGCAGCTCAGCCGAGCTGGAGGCTTCCGGCTGAATACCGATGCCGGCCGAGGCCGCCTTCCGTCCCTATGCGGTTCGATGGACAGCAGTCACCCAAGCCTCGAGATCGACAGGTCTGCCCCGCGCCTTAAAGCGAACAAGAAAAAAAGGGCTGTCCCCCGTTGGGGACAGCCCTTGACCGGCTTCCGGATCAAGCGACGTCGAACGTGCTGCGCTTGATGATATGGAGATCGTCTCCGGAATAGATATGGATGTAGATGACGTATTTGCCCGGCTTATCGAACGTATGCGTGACCTCATACTGTCCCTGGGCTTTCTTCTTGGAAGTGATCAAAATAGGGAGCTCCTGCTCCGTTTCTTCCCGGATGTCGAAGTCGATTTTGAGGTTCTCTTCCGTAACCAGTCCCTCGATAGCCGCCGTCAGCTGCAGCGGCGTTCCGGCCACGGCTGCCGGGTCGCTCGTAATCGCGACCTTGACCGCCGACTCATCCTGATAAGGCGCGTTGCCGGAAGATCCGCAGCCCGCCGCGACCAGAAGCATGAGAACCGCGATCGCCGCGAATGTCCATTTCTTCATGACCAGTATTCTCCTTTCCCTGTTGCGCTTGTCCTCCTTATTATACCTGGGGAGATGCGCTGCTGCTCCCTGCAACCATGAACTTTTCTTGTCGAGTGCTGTCGCCTTGTGATATAATTCACGCAACTGAATATGAACCTTCGGGGCAGGGTGCAATTCCCTACCGGCGGTGACGGCGCGAATGCGCGCCGAAGCCCGCGACTCCCGGAACTGCGAATGCGGATCCGGGACTGACTTGGTGAGAATCCAAGGCCGACGGTGACAGTCCGGATGAGAGAAGGTTTAATGCGCTTCGTGCCACGATTTTGGCGAGGCGTATTATTTCGTGCCCCCGCCATTTGTCTTTCGGCGGGGGTTATGAGCTTCTACGAGGTTCAATTCAAAAACCCGCCACTGGAGGTTGTTGAATTGAAAGACACAGCTACGCTTGACCGTCCGCTCAGCGCGGACAAAGGCCTGTTTACCCCCAGCCGCGGCATTTGGTACGTCGTTCTCGGCGCGACGCTCTGGGGAGTCGATCCCCTTTTCCGCATCCTGCTTCTGAAAACCTTCACGTCTCCGCAGATCGTTTTCCTGGAGCATCTTCTCCTCGCTCTGTATGCCGTACCGGTCCTTATCCATTACCGTCATCAGCTCACCGGCAAGCTCACCCTCGGCGTCGTCGGAGCCCTGTTCTTCGTTTCCTGGGGCGGCTCCGCCATCGCCACGGTGCTGTTCACGTCCGCGTTCACGATGGGCAACTTCAACGCCGTCCTGCTGCTGCAGAAGCTGCAGCCGCTGCTGGCCATCATTCTCGCCCGCTTCATGCTCAAGGAATCTTTCCCAGCCCGCTTCTCCTGGTATCTGCTCGTCGCGCTCGCCGGAACATACCTGCTTACATTCGGCTTCCATGGTCCGCAGCTCGGCTTGCACGATCTCGGCTCCCAGGCCGCGCTGTACTCGATCGGCGCCGCTTTCCTGTGGGGCGGATCGACCGTCATGGGCAAATACCTGCTGCAGAAGAAGCTGGGCTTCCATATCGTCACTTCGCTCCGCTTCCTGCTCGCCATCCCGCTGCTGGGCGTTCTGCTGCTGGCCGCCGGAGACTCCTGGAAGCATCTGGGAAGCACAGGCGCAGCGGCCGTCCTGATCGTGAACCTGCTTTTCCAGGCTTTCATTCCCGGCCTTCTGAGCATGCTGCTCTATTATAAAGGGCTTTCCTCGACGAAGGCTTCCATCGCCACGCTGGCCGAGCTCGCCTTCCCTGCCGTCGGCGTCCTGATCAACTGGATCGCTTTTGGATCCGTGCTCAAGATTCATGAGCTGATCGGCTTCCTGCTTATCTGGGGCGTGCTCGTCATGCTCAGCCGCAGCACGTCGAGAGCCGCAGCGGAGCAGCCCGCCGCTTAATGCCCGGCTTCGCCGCCGGCCTGCTCTGCATCCGGTTCATGCCGATGCCGGTCGAGATCGATCGCTCCGCGGGAGCCTTCTTCGATGCCTTCCGCGGCCAGCAATGCCCTTTGAAGCTCGCCGGCATCGCCCGGCAGCGACACGGAGCCTGCCGCGTTGACGACCCGATGCCAGGGCAGCCCGTACTTCTCCCCCATGGAATGGAGGATGCGGACGACCTGGCGCGCGGCGCGAGGGCTTCCGGCCGCTGCAGCGACCGAGCCGTAGGTCATGACCTTGCCTTCCGGGATGGCGCCGACGACCCGGATCACTTTTTCCGTAAAAGGCTGCATATGTCTCTCCCCCATAAGTAGAACTAGAGCCCGCGCTGTCCAGCAGCCGCGGGCTCTTGCCTGATTATCCGTTTGCTTCCGAGTCGGCGATATGTTCCTTGCAGAACGTCTCCAATTCGGCGAGCTCTTCATCCTCAAGCCCGAAGTCCAGCAGCCGGTCGCTGCCCCGCTCGCGGATCTCGTGGCGGATGATGGAGCCTCCCGCTCCTTCTTGCTTGTATACAGCGCGCACGTACAGGCCGCTCGGCGAGTACAGCTCGTCCTCTTCATCCACCTCGATCTGAAGCAGGTATTCATACCGCTGTCCGTCTAGAATGCCGAATGGATCCTTGATTTTCTCCACGCTGTATTCCGTAATTTCCATCTCAATTCTCCTCCTGTAACGTTCCTTCGGGCAGTACCGATACGACGGCTTCCCGTACTTGGCTGTCAAGCAGCTGCGAGGACAGGATGACGACGTCCCCGCTGTCTCCGCGCGATCGGATCAGCCTCCCGACCCCTTGCCTCAGCCTCAGCTGCATGAACGGAACCTCGATTTCCCCGAAGGCGCTCGCCGCCGCTTGGCGCCTGGCGTTGAAGACCGGATCCCGCGGCGGCCAAGGCAGATCCCAGACGACGACGAGCGACAGCGACGGACCCGGCACATCGAGTCCTTCCCATAGAGTATGAGCGCACAGGACGCTTTCCTCGTCTTGCTGGAAAGCCGCGATCAGGCTGCTTATTTCTGCCGTGCCTTCAAAGTGAAGCCGGTATTCCTTCATCTCGGGCGCTACGGCAGCCCAGTCGCGGAACGACTCCAGCTGCTTGCGGGACGGGAAGAGAAGGAGAGCCCTTCCTCCGCTGTGGCGGAGCGCTTCGACCGTGCGCCGCCTCTTGTCCTCCGCTGCCGCGGCAGGATCGAGATGAATCCGCATCTGGGAAGCGTAATCGTACGGAGACGGAGTGCTGAAGCTCAAGAACTCCTCGATTCCAAGCGTATCGGCCGCATAGTGGAAGGAGCCTCCGGCCGACAGCGTAGCCGAAGAGAAGATGATCGGCATCGATTTGGCGAATACCCGCTCCCGAAGCACTTCCTTGACCAGCCTCGGCATCATGACCAGCGTCAAGCCATCCGGATCCGGCAGCAGCCAGGTGATGAGCCCATCGGGCTTCTCGAACAGCGCCAGGGCAGTGCCGATCATATCGAGATGCTCTTCCACGATAGTAAGGTGATAGCCGTCCAGGGTGAACAAGCCGCTCTCGAATACGAGCTGCTCCTCGATCTCCTCCAGCAAGGAGCGGAAAGCGCGGATTTCCCGCAGAAGTCCAGGCGTCGGCTCGAACTCCAGTCTTTCGGAGCCTTCCACAGGACGGCTGGCCTCCTGCAGGCGCCGGAACAGCTCCTCGCTGCGGCTTATGGCGTCCTCGATCGCATAGGCGAGCGTTTCGCGGATGTCGTTCTGCAGCAGGCGGCTGATGATGGATTCAAATACCGAGTGCTGGAGCTTGTAGGTCAATGCGTTCTGAGCGGCCGTCTCCAGCAGATGGCCTTCGTCGAAAACGACCGAGCTGTGCTCGGGCAGCAGCGGCAGCTGGCCTTCCCGCTTGCGCGCCTCGGCCGTCCACACATGCTCCATGTAGAAATCATGGGAGCAGATAATGAGATCCGGCGACTTCCGGTAATGGTCGCGCGACAGCGTCATGCCGCAGCGATGTCGCTGCGGGCAGACGAAGCAGTCCTGGAACACGTCCCAGCCGATCTTCGACCAGCGGGCGTCGTCAAGCCCGGCATAATCCTTGCGGCTGCCGTACGGATGAAAGGACTGCAGCGTATCGGGCTTGCGCACGAACTCGGGAAGCGTCTCGTAGATTGCATCATAGCTCTCGTCGCCCCGCACGTCATCGAGCTTGTTCAGGCACAGATACTGGCTTTGCGACTTCGCCATCCGGGCATCCACCTTCAGGTCCAGGTAAGCCGCCAGCTTGGCGATGTCGCCTTCCGCCTTCGTCAGCTGCTCGATCAGCGATTCGTCGGCGCAGGCGATGACGGCCGGCCGGCGGGTATACCGGGCATATGCGACGGCATAGAGCAGGTAGACGAGTGTTTTACCGGTGCCGACGCCGGCCTCGGCGAACAGCGTTTTCTTTTCCTTATAGGCCCGTTCCAGCTGGAAAGCCATGTAAATCTGCTCATCGCGGACTTCAAAGCCGGCTTCAGGCAGAATATCGTAGAAAACATCCGAGATCCAGTCGCTGGCTTGCTCGATGAAGGGACGGGTCGGATCAAATTCGAAAGGATATGGGGTCAAATGCGCTGCAGCCTCCGCTTGGTTCTAGATTTCTGCGGGGCAGCTTCATGCCCCGTCATGGACTCATGTATCTTCCGCCGCCGATGCCGAGATCGGCCAGCTTGCCGGAATCGGCTTGCAGCAGAAAGGAATTGCTGCCCTCGGCAGCATTCCATTCCATGCCCAGAATCATGCCTTCTACGGTACGCGCGGCAAAGCGCAAGGAAAAGGAGTCCGGGTTCATGGTGCCGCCGTCGTCCACGGTCCACGTAGAATTTTCATCATAATCCGCCGGGAAGTCCTTGTAAAGGGGTTTCGATTTCTCCGGTACGAGAACGAGGCTCGCCAGCATGCTTTTTTGCTCCCGCGCGAACTGGATCAGCAGCAGATCCATTGGTTTTCCATTCACGTCTATCCGGCCGATCGTCCAAGCCTGGTCGACCTTCCGTTTCTTCTCTTGGGCAATGGCCTTCAACAGAGAGGCGTCCGGCTTGGCAGCCTTCCTGTCCTCGACCGGGAAGAAGGCTTCCGGTGCTTGCTCGCCGCGCAGCATATAATAGGTAGCGTTCGGCTGGGCAGTACCCTGTTCAACCTGAAACACGTACCCCTTCATATGGACAAAGTTGGATGCCGTCTGCCTGCCGTTATCCTTTGCGTCTCCTTGCTGCACTCCCGCATAAGCCACCGGCAGCGTCTTGCCGCCTGCTCCCGCTGCGGTCTTGATCGAAGAGAGGGCATCCGGATCGATCTCTCCCTGGATATCCGGCACGATCATCAGCTTCGTTCCCGTCTCGTCGGCAAAGCCGAAGTAGGCGGTCAGGGATTTCTCTCCAAGAGCAGGAGCCGCTGTCGCGGTATTAGTCGACGGCGAAGCGGACGGTTTTCCGGACGCAGCCGGCTTTGGCGCGCTCGCTGACGGTGATGGCGATCCAGACTCCTTTGGCGTGCTCGCTGACGGTGATGGCGTTTCAGCCGGCTTTGGTGCGCTCGCTGACGGTGATGGCGATTCAGTCGGCTCCTGCCCGCCAATGCTGTGATCAGGCGAGGAGGAAGGGGTGATCGCAGCTGCATCCATGCCCGTGCTCTTTCCTGACGAGCCGGCTTTGTCGTCTCTCCCGCTGCAGGCGGAGAGAGACGCCGCGAGCATGATCGCAGCCGCGCAGAATGCAGCCTTGCGGATTGCTTTCATTCGTCCGCCCCCCATCCGTGCGAGCCGATGGCGGCAATCTGCTCTGACTCCACCACCGTCACTCCCTCGGGAGCCCTCTTCGCCGCCTCCAGCATGGCGGACGCAACCGTCGCCGCATGAACGGGCCGGTAGCGGGCCAGCTTGCCGACCATCAGCCCCGACAGCGGCTTCGCCAGCGCAGCGGCCCATTTCTCGCCCGGCCGCCGCTCCTGGCGCTTCCCGAGCAGCTGGGAAGGTCTGAGCACAATCAGACGCCGCAGGCTCAGCTTCTCCAGCTGCCGCTCCAGCTCTCCCTTGACCCGGAGATAGAAATACCGGGAGTCCGGCGAAGCGCCGATGGACGATACGATCACAAGCGCGCCGGCTCCCTGCGAAGCCGCCATTTCGGCAAGCCGCAGCGGAAGCTCGTAATCCACCCGCCGAAACGCTTCACGCGTACCCGCTTTGTTGATTGTCGTGCCTGTGGCGATGAACAGGTCGTAGCCACCCGGGATGCCTTCGAGACATTGCTCTGGCTGGCTGCCTTCCATCGCCCTCTCCTCCAGCCTCGGATCCGACAAGCCCGTTGGACGGCGTCCGATCGCAATGACGTTGGCATAGCGCTCTCCTGCAAGAAGCAGGTTGAGCAGCTCGCGGCCGACGAGACCGGTTCCTCCTGCAACAACCGCCGTTTCTCCCATTTGCAATCTCCTTTTCTGCCCCATGATATCCATCCATTTTTTCATTTCGCCGCTTGGAAAGCAATTTGCGCCTCTATTATGCATTTTGCTCCTCTATTTGGAAACAGACGTGTAGAAGGACCAAAAGGGTTCGGAAACAGACTCACCGAGCAGCAAAAAGCACGCCTCTGCCCCAAAAGCTCCGAGTAAGACGATTTTTTCTGCTTATTTCGCTGCTTCTGCCCAAGAAACACCGAGGAAGACGATTTTTTCTGCTTATTTCGCTGCTTCTGCCCCAATAGCTCCGAGTAAGACGATTTTTTCTGCTTATTTGACTGCTTCTGCCCCAAAAGCTCCGAGTAAGACGATTTTTTCTGCTTATTTGGCCTCTTCTGCCCCAAAAGTTTCGAGTAAGACGATTTTTTCTGCTTATTTGGCCTCTTCTGCCCAAGAAACACCGAGTAAGACGATTTTTTCTGCTTATTTCGCTGCTTCTGCCCCAAAAGCTCCGAGTAAGACGATTTTTTCTGCTTATTTGACTGCTTCTGCCCCAAAAGCTCCGAGTAAGACGATTTTTTCTGCTTATTTGGCCGCTTCTGCCCCAAAAGTTTCGAGTAAGACGATTTTTTCTGCTTATTTGGCTGCTTCTGCCCCAGAAGCTCCGAGGAAGACGATTTTTTCTGTTTATTTGGCTGCTTCTACCCCAAAAGCTCCGAGGAAGACGATTTTTTCTGCTTATTTCGCCGCTTCTGCCCCAGAAGCTCCGAGGAAGACGATTTTTTCTGCTTATTTCGCTGCTTCTGCCACAGAAGCTCCGAGTAAGACGATTTTTTCTGCTCATTGCTACCTGCAATAAGCTCAAGCTAAAGCAAAAACCGCTTCTGCGGCAGCAGAAGCGGTAAAATCGATGCGGGCAGCCTACTTGCCGAGCACGCGGAAGGTACCGGTGCCGAAGGCGCATAAGTCCCCTTGTTCCGTGCGGGCGTACGCTTGCGTACTGATCATCTTGCGGGATTGATGGACGATCTCGGCCGAGACGATCAGCCGTCCCTCCCTGATCGGCGAGACATAATTGAGGTTCAGGTTCGTCGTCACGACAGCCGTCTCCGGATGGGCCGCCATCGCGGCCATCCCCATCGCGGAATCGATCAGCGTCGCATAGACCCCGCCATGCAGAATGCCGATCAGATTCATATGATGCGGCTGGACATCGAGATAGACGACGCATCTGCCGTTTTCCAGCTGCTGCATCTCGGCGCCCAGAAAGCCCCAGAACGATTCTTTCGCCGCTTCCTCCCAGATCGCCATTTGTTTGGCCAGGATCGATGAATCCGCTTCCAAGTTGTTGTCCATCCGGCGTTCTCCTTTCAGACGGCGCTTCAGTCCTTTGCCGTTTTCTCCTTCTCCTTCTCCTGCTCTTCCTCGATCAGCTTGCGCCGTAGCACCTTGCCTACGAGCGTCTTGGGCAGCGCCGCGCGGAATTCGTACGCCTTGGGCACTTTGTAGGCGGCAAGCCTTTCCTTGCAAAACGCCTTCAACGCCTGAGGATCCTCCTTCGCTCCGCTTCTGAGCACGATATAGGCCTTCACCGTCTCTCCCCGGTAAGGGTCGTTGATGCCGGCGACGATCGCCTCCTCGACGTCGGGATGCTCGAAGAGCACCTCCTCCACCTCTCGGGGATAGATATTATACCCTCCCGCGATGATGAGATCCTTGCGCCGGTCCAAGATGAAGAAATAGCCGTCCGCGTCCATCCGGCCGAGATCGCCCGTATAGAGCCAGCCGTTCCTGATCGTGACCGCCGTATCCTCGGGACGGTTCCAATAGCCGGACATCACCTGCGGCCCGCGGACGATCAGCTCTCCGATCTCGCCGGGCTCGACATCCTCCCCGGTATCGGGATGGACGATCTTGGCTTCCGTATCGGGGAAAGGAATGCCGATGGAGCCCGGCTTGCGTTTCTCCCAAATATTGTTCGCATGCGTGACCGGCGACGCCTCCGTAAGGCCGTACCCTTCGATCAGCTTGCCTCCCGTGAGCTGCTCGAATCTCTCCTGCACCTCGAGCGGCAACGAGGCTGCCCCGCTGATGCAGGCTTTGATCGAGGAAAGATCATAATTCCTGATATCGGGATAATTGATGACGGCAATGTACATCGTCGGCGCGCCTGGAAAGACAGTAGCTTTTTTTTTGGCAATCGCTCGGAGCACCTGCTTGATCTCGAACCTCGGGAGCAGGTCAAGCGTCGATCCGTTCAGGATGCCCAGGTTGAGCAGGACGGTCATGCCGAAGACGTGGAAAAAGGGCAGCGCGGCGAGATAGCGCTCTTCCGGGCCGCCGGCCCTGTAGTTCCACAGCTTGGACTGGATCGTATTGGCGATCAGATTGCGATGGGTCAGCATGACGCCCTTGGCGAATCCCGTCGTGCCGCCCGTATACTGGATCAGAGCCAAATCGTTGCGCGCGTCGATCGGCACTCCGGCCGGCTTGGGCTCCGCTTGCTTCAGCAGCTTGCGGAACGAAATCAGCTCCTCGCCGTCATAGTCGATCGAAGGAATCGGCGTGCCGTCCTTCCTGGCCTTGATCGGATAGAGGAGATTTTTCGGAAAGGACAGATAATCCGCCACGGAAGTGACGATAATCCGCTCCATCGGCTGTTTGGCCATCGATTGCTTCACGCGGCCGACGAGCTGATCCAAGGTGACGATGATTTTCGCCCCGCTGTCCGTCAGCTGATGCTCCAGCTCCCGAGGCATATAGAGCGGATTCGTCATGACGACGATGCCTCCCGCGAGCAGCGCGCCATAATAGGCGATGACGGCCTGAGGGCAGTTGGGAAGCATGACCGCGACCCGGTCTCCCTTGCGGAGACCGAACCCGTTCATGGCGTTCGCGAAGCGGTACGTTTGATCCAACAGATTCTCGTAGGAGATGCGGGCGCCCATGAATTCCAGCGCGGTGCGCTTTGGATGCTTGCGGGCGGTCTGGACCAGGAATTCCGCCAGGTTCTGGTCCGGATAGTCGTAGGTCGGCGGTACTTCGGCGGGATAATGGCTGAGCCATGGCCGGTTTGACATGCCGTTCACCCCATTTCCTGCCCGATTAAGGAACGTAGCGCTCCGCTTCGATGACGCGCGAAGCAATGCGGCGCTTCAGCTGCACCGTATTGGCCGGATTCGACTTCGTCAGCTTTTTCAGCACGGACAGCTGCGTGCGAAGCGTATCCCCGGATTCCATGGCGGCGAGCGTTTCCTTTGCAAGCTCCGCGATGCGGGCGAACTCCTCCTGCACGAAGACGGTCGTCATGTCGACGCCGAGCTGAGCCTTTGCTCCGCCCTGGAGCGAAATGCGCTTTTGGGTGCGGAGGACGGCGCTTTCCATCGCGAAGATCGAGATCATGATGTCGGCCAGGTTGCTCAGTATTTCCTGCTCCTGATCCAGCTTCATCTGGTACTTCTGGACGGCTCCGGCGCCGGCCATCAGGAAGATTTTCTTGGCGTTGGAGAGCAGATGAGCTTCCCGCTCCAGCGTGCCCTCGAACTTCTCGCCGAGCGAGGAGCGCATTTCCAGCAGCTCGCCCTGCAGCTTCATCGCTTTCTGCATGAGAGGCAGCTCGCCCTTCATCGCGCGCTTGATGAGCGTGCCGGGTATGAGCAGCCGGTTGATCTCATTCGTGCCCTCGAAGATGCGGTTGATGCGGGAATCGCGGTAGATGCGCTCGACGCGGTATTCCTGGGTGAAGCCGTAGCCGCCGTGGATCTGCACGCCTTCGTCGGCGACGAAGTCGAGGCCTTCGGATGCGAACACCTTGTTGATGGAGCATTCCAGCTGGTATTCCGCGATCGCCTTGGCCGACTGATAGCCGACGTCGGCAGCGGAATAGTCCACGTCGGCGAGCCCGACGTCGAACAGCCCGGCCGTGCGGTAGACCATCGACTCCATGACGTACGTGCGGATGTTCATATCGGCCAGCTTCTTCGCCACGAGCGGGAAGCTGCTGATCGGGCGGCCGAACTGGGCGCGTTCATTCGCATATTTGGCCGAGTATTCGATGGCGTCCTTGGAGGAGCCTACGCAGCCGACGGCGAGCTTGTAGCGGCCGATGTTGAGGATGTTGAAGGCGATCAGATGGCCCTTGCCGACTTCCCACAGCAGGTTTTCGGCCGGCACCTTGACGTCTTCCAGAATGAGCGGACAGGTCGAGGAGCCTTTGATTCCCATTTTCTTTTCTTCCGGACCGATGCTCACCCCTTCCATCGAACGCTCGACGATGAACGTGCTGAAGTCCTTGCCGTCCACCTTGGCGTACACGATGAACACGTCGGCGAAGCCGGCGTTCGTAATGAACTGCTTCGTGCCGTTCAGCACGTAATGCTTGCCGTCCTCGTCCAGGACGGCCGTCGCTTTGGCGCCGAGAGCGTCGGAGCCGGAGGACGGCTCCGTCAGGCAGTAAGCCGCGATCAGCTCGCCGGTCGAGAGCTTGGGCAGGTACTTCTGCTTCTGCTCTTCATTGCCGAAATAGACGATCGGCAGCGTGCCGATGCCGACATGCGCGCCGGCGGAAAGGGCGAATGCCGACGCCTTCGTCATTTTCTCGCTGATCAGTGTGGAGCTGACCTTGTCGAGCCCGAGACCGCCGTAGGCTTCCGGCACATCGGCTCCCAGCAGGCCAAGCTCTCCGGCCTTGCGCAGCTTTTCGACCGTCAGCTCATAATTGAGCTTCTCGATCGCCTCGTCGACAGGCGCGATCTCGCCCGCGACGAAATCCTCCGTCGTCTCGGCGATCATGCGCTGCTCTTCGGTCAATTCTTCCGGGATGACAATGCTGCTCGCGTCGATATCCTCGATAATGAAGCTTCCGCCCAGCACTTTGCTTTTGGTCGTCATGATAATCGCTCCTTGGAATGGGTTGGATTGATGAGCCATGCTGCCCTCGGATTTCCCCGCCGCAGATACGGCCGCCAGCGGAATTCTGCTCCGCCTCGGCCGGCTGGACGCCCCGGTGCAGCATCCCTTGCCTGCACTCTACCTGCTCAAGCGGAATGGACTTCGAAGACGCCTGCCGCTCCCATGCCGCCGCCGATGCACATCGACACGACGCCGTAGCCGCCCCCTCTGCGGCGCAGCTCGTTGATCAGCGAGACGCTGATCTTGGTGCCGGTGCAGCCGAGCGGATGGCCCAGCGCGATCGCGCCGCCGTTGACATTGACCTTCTCCTCGTCGATGCCGAGCTCCCGGATGATATGGAGGCACTGGGAGGCGAACGCTTCATTGATTTCATAGAGATCGACCTGCTCCTGGGAAATGCCGGCTCGCTTCAGCGCCTTTGGAATCGCCTCGACCGGGCCTACGCCCATGATCTCCGGCTCGACGCCCGCAAGGGCGAACGAACGGAACGTAGCCAGCGGCTTCAGGCCGAGCTCGTCGGCTTTCTCGCGGCTCATGATGACGACCGCAGCCGCTCCGTCGCTGATCTGCGAGGAGTTGCCCGCCGTCACCGAGCCGTTCAGCTTGAACGCAGGGCGCAGCTTGCCGAGCGTATCCGGCGTCGTATCGACGCGGACGCCTTCATCGGTGTTGAAGACGAACTTCTCGGTTTTCACCTTGCCGCTGTCTTCCATGGACTTGAGCTCCGCTTCGAACGGGACGATCTCATCGGCGAACTTGCCTGCGGCGATGGCTGCAGCCGCCTTCTCATGGGAGCGGGCAGCGAAGATGTCCTGGTCCTCGCGGCTGACGCCGAACTTCTCCGCGACGCGCTCGGCCGTATGCCCCATCCCGATATAGACTTCCGGGTATTCATCGACGATTTTCGGATTCGGGGAAATTTTGAAGCCGGTCATCGGAACGTGGCTCATGCTCTCCACCCCCCCGGCGATCATCACATCCGCGTTGCCGGTCATGATGCGCTCCGCCGCGAAGGCGATCGATTGCAGGCCGGAGGAACAGAACCGGTTGACGGTCAGCGCCGGAACCGTCACCGGGAAGCCTGCATACAGCGACATGATGCGGGCGAAGTTGAGCCCCTGCTCCCCTTCGGGCATCGCGCAGCCGATGATGATATCCTCCACATCTTCTTTCTTGAGCCCCGGCGCCCGCGAGACTACTTCCTGCAGCACGATTTTGCCGAGGTCGTCCGCGCGGGTTTGGCGAAGGCTGCCTTTCTTGCCTTTGCCGATCGCCGTCCGGGCCATGGATACGATTACCGCTTCTCTCATGACTTCACGCTCCTTTAATGGTTCGCGTTTTGTGAGCAGCCGCTCCGGAAATAAAAGGCCCTTCCGATCGCTCTTGCCCCCGGATTTCTTTGATTCCGCATGAATGTGGAAATCCGGCTGCAAATGCGACCGCTCCTCTTCTCCATGGAGCTTACATTTCCTGCGATCTCTGCACAGCCGTCCCAAACTCCTCCAGAATACTGAGCGGTCACATGGCTCTTAAATCCGGATGGCTTTGATTCCACAGAAAGATGTCGTTTCTGTGCCGAGCGATATCCTAATTCCGCAAAGCCTTGCCTTTGGAGAGCATATGCTGCATGCGGGCCTGGGTCTTCGGCTCGCCCGTCAGGCTGAGGAAGGCTTCGCGCTCCAGATCGAGCAGATATTGCTCCGATACGAGCGTGCCGGCCGGCAAGTCGCCGCCGCTCAGCACATGCGCCAACTTCTTGGCGATGAGAAGGTCGTGGTCGCTGATGTAGCCGCCTTCCTTCATGCCGATCGCCGCGAGCTGCAGCGCGGCCTTGCCTTCGGCGCCGGCGATGCGGATCTTCTCTTCCGGAGGGAGCGTGTAGCCGTCCGCAGCCATCTGCAGGACAGCCTGCTTCGCTTCGTAGATCAGATGGTCCGCGTTCGGCAGGATGCGGTCGTTCGTGCGGAGGTAGCCGAGCCGCTTGGCATCATGCCCGCTCGAGGACACCTTCGCCGAGCCGACCGTCTCGAACACCTGGCCGAGCAGAGGCAGCAGATCCGCTTCCGGATGCCCGGCCTGCCTGCTGACGCGCAAGGCGAATTCCTTGCAGCCGCCGCCGGCCGGGATGAGGCCGACGCCGACTTCGACGAGGCCGTAATAAGTCTCCGCCGCGGCGATGACCTGGTCCGCCGGCATGCAGGCTTCGACGCCGCCGCCGAGCGTCATCCGGTGGGGCGCCGCGACGACCGGCTTTTCCAGCCGCTTCAGCTTATACATGCTCTGCTGGAACAGGTTGATGATTTCGTCGACTTCGTCCCATTCTTCGTCCTGCGCTTCCATGAGCAGCAGCATCAGATTCGCGCCGACGCAGAAGTTGCGGCCCTGGTTCGCCAGGACGAGGCCGCTCCAGTTGCGCCGGACTTCCTCCGCGCTCTGCTGGATCATCGACAGGATATCGTCGCCGATGGCGTTGTTCGGGGAATGGAATTCCAGGCAGACGACGCCGTCGCCGATATCGATCAGGCTGGCGCCTGTATTGGATTTGACGACCTTGTTCTGCTCCTTGAGCGAGCGCAGGTCGATCTCTTGAACAGGGGCTTCGACTTCCTTGTACCGGCTGCCGCTCACATAGAAGCGCTTGCCGTTGTCCTTCTTATAGAAGCTCGCATGGCCGGCTTCAATCCATTCCTTGACCCATGCCGGAACGGCGAGGCCTTCCTTCTCCATCCGCTGCACCGACTTCGCGAGCCCGATGGCATCCCATGTCTCGAACGGGCCCAGCTCCCAGTTGAAGCCCCATTTCATCGCTTCGTCGATTTCCTGGATCGAGTCGGCGATCTCCCCGACCTTGTCGGCGGAATAGACCAGAACCTGCTTCAATATATTCCACGCCAGCTCCGAATACTTGTCTCCGGCGCCGAGGAGAGCCTTCGTCTTTTCACGGGCGCCTTTGACGCTCTTCGCCGCTTCCAGGGAACCGGAAGCCGCTTTTTTCTGCGGCGTATACTCCAGCGTCCCGAGATCGATCGACAGGATCTCGCTCTTGCCGCCTTCTCCTTTGCGCTTCAAATAAAAGCCTTGGCCGGATTTCTCGCCCAGCCAGCCGCGCTCGACGAGCTGCGTCAGGGCGGCCGGAGGCGTGAAGTCTTTGCGCTCGGCCTCGTTGTCCACATTCAGGCGGACGTTGTCCGCGACATGGATGAACGTATCGAGGCCGACGAGATCCAGCGTGCGGAAGGTGGCGCTCTTCGGGCGTCCCATAGCCGGACCGGTGACCGCATCCACTTCCTCGACGGTGAAGCCGCCCTTCTCCATTTCCTGCAGCGACACGAGCAGACCGTACGTCCCGATTCTATTTGCAATGAAGTTCGGGGTGTCCTTGGCGATGACGACGCCTTTGCCGAGGACGGTTTCTGCAAATGCCTTCATCTCGTTCACAAGCTCCGCATCCGTTCCGTCCGCCGGAACGATTTCCAGCAGTTTCATGTAACGGGGCGGATTGAAGAAATGGGTGCCCATGAACGACCTGCGGAACGGCTCGCTGCGCCCTTCCGCCATCGCGTTGATGGAGATGCCGGAAGTGTTGGAGCTGACGATCGTTCCCGGCTTCCAGTGCTGCTCGATGCGGTCGAGCAGGCTGCGCTTCGCGTCCAGATTCTCGACGATGACCTCGATGATCCAGTCGGCATCCGCGATCTTGTGGAGATCGTCCTCCAGGTTGCCCGGCGTGATGCGGCCCGCGAAGGCCGGATCGTAGAGAGGCGCCGGATTCGTCTTCTTCAGCTTGGCGATGGCGCTTGCGGCCAGCCTGCTGCGGACAGCCGGATGCTCGGCCGTCAGGCCTTTCTTCTCTTCCTCGGGGGTGAGCTGCTTGGGCACGATGTCCAGGAGCAGCGTCGGAATGCCAACGTTGGCCAGATGGGCGGCAATGCCGGAACCCATAATGCCGGAGCCGATGACGGCGGCTTTGCGGATCGAAATGCTCATCGTTGCTTGCCTCCTTGATTAAGGTTTTTGCGGCTTTCAAGAACAATGCTTTTCCCGTGTCGGATGCTCTCTTCCTCTTCATGGCCGATCGAAGAAGGACGGTCCGCTAACTAAGGTGCGCGTACCCTTATGCTGCCGGCTCTGGCTGCCTCCATGCGTTATACGGCCATCCCTTCGCTGCCGGCCGGAGCGCTGCCCGCGCATCCGAATACGGCTTCCTCGAGAATTTCGGCGATGTCGCGCGCCTTCACCCTGTCATCGACTTCCTTCAGCTTCGTGCCGTCCTCCAGCATCGTCAGACAGTACGGACACGCGCTGCTGATCAGCGTCGGATTCACTTCGAGCGCCTGCTCGGTGCGCGCCAGGTTGACGCGCTTGCCTGCCGTCTCCTCCATCCACATCATGCCGCCGCCCGCTCCGCAGCACATGCCGTTCTCCCGGCTGCGCGCCATCTCCACCAGATCCACGCCGGGAATGGCACGGAGCACATCGCGCGGCTCGTCATACACGTTGTTGTAGCGGCCCAGATAACAGGAATCATGGTAGGTGATCCGCTCGTTGACCTCATGCTTCGGCTGCAGCCTGCCTTCCTTCAGCAGCCGGTCGAACAGCTGCGTATGATGGAGCACCTCCACGCCTTCGAGACCGAAGTCCGGATACTCGTTCTTCAGCGTGTTGAACGTATGCGGGCATGCCGTCACAATCTTCGTCACTCCGTACTTCCGGAACGTCTCGATATTCTCCATGCACAGCTGTTGGAACAGCATCTCGTTGCCCATGCGCCGCGGCGTGTCGCCGGAGTTTCTCTCCTCGTTGCCGAGAATCGCGAAGCGGATGCCGGATTCGTTCAGCAGGCGGGCGACGGCCCTCGAGATTTTGCGGCTGCGGAGATCGTAGGAGCCCATGGAGCCGACGAAGAACAGATAGTCGAACTCCGGGTTTTCCTTGACGAGCGGAACGCTGACCCCTTCCACGTCTCCGGTCCATTTCACGCGGTCGTTGCGGTTGATTCCCCAAGGGTTGCCTTGGCGCTCGATGTTCTGCATTGCGCGCTGGCCTTCATGCGGCACGCTGCCCTGCATGAGGACGAGGTGGCGGCGCAAGTCGATGATCTTGTCGACATGCTCGTTGCCGACCGGACATTGGTCCTCGCAGTTGCGGCATGTCGTGCACGCCCAGATCTCGTCCTCCGTCATGACTTCGCCGATGAGCTCGACTTCCTGCGGGCTGCGCTCCTCTTGATGCCAAGAAGCCTTCTGCCAGCCGATCGTCGGCCGGATATCCGTGATGGCGCCGCCGGGATCCCTCCATGCGACGGAGTCCGACTCTTCCGCGCCGGCCGCCACCTCCTCCGCGCCTCCTCCGGCCATCTCGAGCAGCGAGCCGGGCATTTCCGCAGAACGAGGGACAAAGGCATGCGCCTTGCCTCCCCCGGCGCTTCCTGTGCCGAAAGCGAACTCGGGAACCCAGGGAGATCTGCCGGTGACGGCCGCTCCCTTGTCGATCAAGTGGTCGCGAAGCTTCACGATCATGTGCATCGGAGAGAGCGCCTTGCCGGTATTGGATGCCGGGCACACATTCGTGCAGCGGCCGCATTCCACGCAGGCATAGAAATCGAGCATCTGCTTCTGGTTGAACTCCTCGATCTTGCCGACGCCGAACGATTCCGCTTCCTCGTCCTCCAGATCGATCTTGCTCAGCCTTCCGGCCGGCTCCTGCTTGCGCAGATAGATGTTGACCGGCGCGGTGAGGATATGGAAGTGCTTCGACTGAGGCACGTACACGAGAAACGCGAGCAGGATGGCCAGATGCGCCCACCAGGAAACCATGAACAGCACATGCGCGGCTCCGGCTCCGATTCCTTGCATGCCTTCGGCCATCACGGAGGTGATCGGCGCGTAGCCGGAAAATGCCATGCCGAGCCAAATCCGCTCGAAAGCAAGGGAGAACAGGACGGATGCCATCAGTCCGAAGATGAAGAAGACGACGATGCTCGGCTTCCACCCTCTCTTCAGACGGGCGAGCTTCTCGCCGTAGCGGCGGTAGGCCGCATACCCCATCGCGACCAGAATGGCGAATACGGTGATTTCCTGCAGCAGGCTGAACCAGCCGTATCCGGGAACCGGCAGATGGTGCTTGCCTGCCGTCAGGCCTTTGATGATCAGGTCGAGCGCTCCGAACTGCAGAATGACGAATCCATAGAAGATGACAATATGCATGATGCCGCTGCGGATATCCTTGAGCAGCTTCGTCTGGCCGAATACTTGAGCGAGGAACTCGCCCCATCTGCCCTCTCCCTTGAGAGGCACGGCTGTCTTTTTCCCCAGCTTCATATAGAGCCAGCGGTGGTACACCGCCCTGTAGAACAGATAGACTCCGCAGCCCGTCAGAGCCAAAAACAAGATGAGATTGATCAGCTGTCCTGCCATTGCGGCTCACCCTCTCTGCAAATTCCTTTCGCCGGCCGTTCGCCGGGCATTCTTAGATGAAGCGCTTACAAGGCCGGTTCAAAAAAATCTTAGTGGTATCCCGCCTGTCATGCTGTCCGGCGCGGCTGCATACGTCTCCAAATCCTCCGCTACACTACTAAGAAATAAGAAGGAAGATATCCCGCCTCTTCCTCTCCGATCCCAAGCATGTTCCGCCTTCTGGAAGGCGGTTAGCGTCCAAGTTCCGGATAAATCGTTGACAATCCGTGTGATATCCCCTAAGATGAAGAAAATGAATGAGCATTCATTCACCATACGTAAATACTACCACCGAGGTGCCATCATGACAAGTAGGAAGCCGGAAAAATATTATCAGATCCTGGAAGCCGCCCAAAAAGTCATTGCCGAAAACGGGTTCCACGGCTCGCAGGTGTCGAAAATCGCCAAGGAGGCCGGAGTCGCCGACGGTACGATCTATTTATATTTCAAGAAGAAGGAAGATATCCTGATCTCCTTGTTCGAGGAAAGGCTCGGGGATCTGGTCGGACGGTTCAAAGCCCGGCTGGAGGATACGGCGACTGCCGGCGAAGCTCTGCGCGCCATCTGCGAGATCCACTACTCCGTCCTGGAGCAGAACATCAATCTCGCATACGTGACCCAGATCGAGCTGAGGCAGAGCTCGCTGGAGCTGCGCAAGGCGATCGGCCTGACCGTACGGCCTTACATCCAGCTCATTGAGCAGATTCTGGAAAAAGGGGTGAGAGAAGGAGCGTTCCGGGACAATCTCGACGTCAAGCTGACCCGGCATCTTATATTCGGAGCGATGGATGAGGCGGTTTCCTCCTGGCTCATATCCGGGCAGAAGTTCTCCCTGACCGCCCAAGTCGACAAAACCGTCGAATTTTTCCTGCATGGCCTCAAAAAATAACAGGGATTCAACCATTCGAGGAGGAGAATCGAGATGAACATTTTCTGCCTGCTGAAGCAAACCTTTGATACGGAAGAACGGATCGTAATCCAGGACGGCCAGGTTTCGGACGACGGCGTCAAATATGTCATCAATCCTTACGATGAATATGCGGTCGAGGAAGCGCTCCAGCTCCGGGAAAAGCACGGCGGAACGGTTACCGTCGTCTCTGTCGGCCCCGCCCGGGCAGCGGAAGCGCTTCGCTCGGCGCTGGCGATGGGAGCCGATGAGGCGGTGCTGATCTCCGACGAGCGCATCCAATCCGACGAAGCGGGCATCGCCTCCTTGCTCCAGGCTTATATCTCCAAGCAGCCCTTCGACGTCATCCTCGGAGGCAACTTCTCCGTCGATACCGGCGGCGGCCAAGTCGCGGTCCGGCTTGCGGCGGGTCTCGGCATTCCCCACGCCGCTTCCATCACGAGTCTTGACATCGACGGTACGGCTGCCAGCGTCAAGCGGGATGCCGAAGGAGACACGGAATCCCTCGAGCTGACGCTGCCGGCGCTGTTCACCGCCCAGCAAGGCTTGAACGAGCCGCGCTACCCGTCGCTGCCGAATATCATGAAGGCGAAGAAAAAGCCGTTCCAGACGCTGTCTCTGGACGATCTCGGCGTCGACGCCGCCGCCGTCGCCCCGCTGACCAAGCGGCTTGGCCTTTCCCTGCCGCCTGAGCGCGGAGCCGGCCAGCTCATCAAGGGAACGCCGGCCGAGCAGGCCGCGCGTCTCGTCGAGCTGCTGCGCACAGAAGCCAAAGCGATCTGATCCCATCCTTTTTTCCTATCCAAGGAGGTTAAACCATGAGCCAATCCGTTCTTGTCATCGCCGAAATCCGCGGCGGAAAATTGCGCCAGGTATCGCTTGAAGCCGTCCATGCCGCCAACCAGTCCGCGGGCGGCGCTCCGGTCGACGCCGTCATCATCGGCAGCGGCATCATTCCGGTCGCCTCCGAGCTGGCCGCCTACGTGTCGGGCAAAGTCTACGCCGTCGATCATCCTGAGCTCGCGTCATACAACGCTCCGGCTTATCTGGCCGCCGTCAAAGGCCTTCTCGACGAACGGAAGCCAGGCCGCGTCTTCCTCGGCCATACTGCGGAAGGCAAGGATCTGGCGCCGCTTGTCGCCGCCCATCTTGGTGCCGGACAAATTTCCGACGTCATTGCTGTAAGCGATTCCGCGGACGGCTCTGTCTATACCCGTCCGATCTACGCGGGCAAAGCTTTTGAGGAAAAAGCCTTTTCCGGCGGCTCCGGCGTCGTCACCGTCCGGCCGAACAACCTTCCGCCAGCCGCACAGGCCGCGTCGCCGGCCGAAGTGGTCGACCGCGATTATGCTCCAGCCTCCGATCTCCGCTCGATCGTCAAGGACGTCGTGCGCAAAGCCGGCGGCAAGGTCGACCTGTCCGAGGCGAAGATCGTCATCTCCGGCGGACGCGGCGTGAAGAGCTCCGACGGCTTCAAGCCGCTCCAAGAACTGGCCGATGTGCTCGGTGCCGCCGTCGGCGCCTCCCGCGGAGCCTGCGACGCCGGCTACTGCGACTACGCGCTGCAGATCGGCCAGACCGGCAAGGTCGTCACGCCGGAAGTGTACATCGCCTGCGGCATCAGCGGAGCCATCCAGCATTTGGCGGGCATGAGCCAGTCGCGCGTCATTATCGCGATCAACAAGGATCCGGAAGCTCCGATCTTCAAATTCGCCGACTACGGCATCGTCGGCGACCTGTTCGAAGTCGTGCCGCTGCTGACGGAAGAGTTCCGCAAAGTGCTCGCGTAAACAGCATGAACCCGCCCGGATGATGCCATTACGGGCGGGTTTTTCGATGGATATGAATCATTCCTGAGGAGGAGCTTGTTATGGGACCGTTTCGACCCGATCTGCTCAAAGGCAAAACCGTGCTCGTGACGGGCGGCGCGACCGGACTTGGACGCGCAATGGCGGAAGGCTTCGCCCGGCATGGAGCCTCCATCGCGCTCGCGGGACGCCGCGAGGAGAAGCTGCAGGAAGCGGCTGAGGCGTTCCGCGAGGCCGGCCATGATGTGTTCGTCCAAAGCTGCGACGTCCGGGACCCGGCTTCCCTATCCGCATTGGCGGATGCTTTGGACGAGCGCTTCGGAGGCGTCGACGTGCTCGTCAACAATGCCGCAGGCAACTTCATCAGCCCGACCGAGAGGCTCTCGCCCCGCGCCGTCGACGCCGTGCTGAACATCGTGCTGCACGGAACCTTCTATGCGACGCTGGAGTTCGGCAAGCGCTGGATCGCGGCCGGCCGGGGCGGAACGATGCTGAACATCGTCACGACCTATGCCGAGACCGGCTCCGGGTTCGTGGCGCCGTCGGCCGCCGCCAAAGCCGGGGTGCTTGCTCTCACCCGCTCGCTGGCGGTGGAATGGGCGCGCTACGGCATCCGCCAGGTCGCCATCGCGCCAGGTCCGTTTCCGACGGAAGGCGCATGGGCAAGGCTGGCTCCGACACCGGAGCTGGCCGAGCGCATGGCGGACCGCATTCCGCTCAAGCGAGTGGGCGACAAGCAGGAGCTTGCCGATCTGGCCGCATTTCTCGTCTCCGATTACGCTTCTTATCTCAACGGCGAGGTGGTGACGATCGACGGCGGCGAATGGCTCCAGGGCGCCGGACAGTTCAACAGCCTGCTTGAAGTGACGCCGGAACAGTGGGACCGGCTGGCCGAGCTTACCCGCACAGGCGGCAAAGGGCAATAAAGCGTTTGCCGCCTGTGCGACCGGCAGCTTCCGTTCATGGGGGAAGCAGCTGCATACGCCAAAAAGCCCTCGCCGGGCTGAAGCTTCTGCCCGGCGAGGGCTTTTCCTGCACAATCAGACCGGAACTCCGCTTCCCGGGAGCGCCGCGATGATCGGCTCCAGGGCGGCGGCAGCCGAATCGGCCTGCACGAACCGTTCCTGTTCGCTGTCGTACCGGTCGGAGCCGTGCTCGTAGCGCGGGTCGTAATAAGCGGTCAGCAGCAGCTCCGCGGCGCGGCCGAAGTCATCGTTCCGAATGCTCTGCTCGATTTCCGCCGCGACAGGGGTATGGATTCTCGACTTGATCACGCGGAAGGCGGCCATGCATTGCTGCTTGTGCTCCTCCGGACGGTAATCCTCCAGAATATGCCGGATCCGCTCCCCGATCGGCAGCTCGATCCGGATCGGAATTCCCGTCTCCTTGGCTTCCATCAGAAACTCGGGAAGCACGCATTTGCCGATGCGGCGGCTTTCCGCCTCCATAATGACGTAGGGCGAATGCTGCAGAGCGATCAGCCGCTCAAGCAGCAGCGACTCGAACGTCTTCTGGTTGTGGGCGCGCATCCCGATCTGGCCGAATATGGAGCCGCGATGCCCCGCCATCCCCTCCAGATCCAGCACCGGATACCCGCGGCGTTCAAGCTCGGACAGAATTGCCGTCTTGCCCGTCCCCGTATTGCCGTGAAGGACATAGGCGCGCTGATTGAAGGAGAATTCCGCCAGCGTCTCGACGACCCAGCGCCGGTATTCGCGGAATCCGCCCGACAGCCGGTAAGCGTGGATGTCCATCAAGGAAAGCAGAGTCGCCGTCGTCCGGCTCCGCATGCCCCCTCTCCAGCAGAACAGGGCCTTCTTCTGGGGAATGGCCGCGAACTGCGCGATGAATGCCGGCAGCTTGGCCGAGATGATCTCGAGCCCCCGCTTCTTCGCTTCCTGGACGCTCACCTGCTTGTAGAGCGTGCCGATCTCCGCCCGCTCGCGGTCGTCGAAGAAGGGGATGTTGATGCTTCCGGGAATCGTGGATTCCTCGTATTCGGACGGGGAGCGGACGTCGATGATGACGAGCTCTCCCGAGTCCCTCTTCGCTCTCAGCTCTTGCACGGTCAAATCCTGAAACATGGAATCTCTCCTTACGATACTTCGATGATGCCGTGATGGTCGTCGACCGCTTCTCCGATGAGAGCCGCCTCAAGACCTGCGGCAAGCAGCTCGCCGAGCAGGGAATCCGCTTCTTCTCCGGCTACGGAAATGAGGAGTCCTCCCGAAGTCACCGCGTCGCACAGGATGAGGCGGTCGAGCTCGTCGAGCTCCGGGCCGAACGTGACAGCAGGCTGCACATGCGCATAGTTGTTTCTCGTGCCGCCCGGCACGAAGCCTTCTTCGGCGAGCTCGCGGGTGCGCGGCAGGACCGGAACGTCGCCGCGTCGGATATTCAGGCCGACCCGGCTGCCTTTTGCCATCTCCGAAGCATGGCCGAGCAGCCCAAAGCCGGTCACATCGGTGCAGGCATGGACGTCGTAGCCGTCCATGATTTCGGCCGCCTTGCGGTTGAGCTCCGCCATGACGGAAGTCACCTTGGCGACATCTTTTTCCGTCAGCCGGTCCTTCTTGATCGACGTCGTATAGATGCCCACCCCGATCGGCTTGGTCAGGATGAGCTTGTCGCCCGGACGGGAGCCGGCATTCGTGCGGACGCGGCCAGGATGGACGAGACCGGTGACAGCCATGCCGAACTTGGGCTCCTTGTCGTCGATGGAATGGCCTCCGACGAGCGTCGCGCCTGCTTCCGCAAGCTTGTCGGCAGCTCCGCGGAGAATATCGGCGAGGATGCTTTTGTCGAGCGTCGCGATCGGAAATGCGACGATATTGAGGGCCGTCAGCGGCTTGCCGCCCATCGCGTAGATGTCGCTGATGGCGTTGGCAGCCGCGATCTGGCCGAAGGAATACGGGTCATCGACGATCGGAGTAAAGAAATCGACCGTCTGCACGAGCGCGAGCTCGTCGCTCAGCCGGTAGACCCCTGCGTCGTCGCTCGTATCAAGCCCGACGAGCAGATCGGCGTTGGGCAGCGCCGGAGGCAGCTGCCTCAGCACTTCCGACAAGTCGGACGGTCCGATTTTGCAGCCGCAGCCGCCTTTGGTGGAGAGCGAGGTCAATTTGATCACATTGGATTCCGGCATGGTTCATCCTCCCAGATGGCTAGTACTTTACTCCCTTAAGTATACGCCAAGGCCGCGCAAAAACCAAAATGGCGCGCCGAGCTTCGCCCCTATCCCCTAACGCTTCAAAAAAGTGAAGGAACGGATCGCGGGATATGCTATAATAATCAAGTTTTCCATTCCATCTTAGGAGGTTGTATTCATGAGTCCTTCCCAAGGAACTCTTCCGCGCCCGGCGATGAGCGGCAAAAAGGCCGTCTGGCTTGCTGTCGCATTCATCCTGATTACCGTCGCCGGCCTGACATATGTAAAATGGTGGCCCTACTACGGAAAGGCGTTGAAAGCCATCACGGAGCATACGATCGGCAGCTCGATTCTGACCGGCGGCTCTGAAAGCATTCCGTCCCCGTCGTGGCAGTCCGCGTGGGACTATGCCCAGGCTTATTATAAAGCCGTCTGGAAAGCCGCCGTGCTCGGCATCCTGCTCGGCTCCCTCGTTCAGGTGCTGATTCCGTCAGGCTGGCTGCTCCGCGTTCTCGGCGGACGCAGCTTCAAGAGCACCGCCATCGGCGGCCTGGCCTCGCTGCCCGGCATGATGTGCTCCTGCTGCGCCGCTCCGATCGCTGTCGGCCTGCGCAAAAAAAACGTTTCCGCCGGCGCCGCCCTCGCCTTCTGGCTCGGCAATCCGCTGCTGAATCCGGCGACGCTCATCTTCATGACGTTCGTGCTCACGTGGAAGTTCACGCTGCTGCGGCTGTTGTTCGGCATCGCCATCACCTTCGGGGTGAGCTACTTTGCGAACCGCTTCGTCAAGGACGCCGCCATCCCGGAAGATCAGGTGCTCACCGCCGTGCCGGCTGACGACGATCGTCCGTTCTGGCTGCGCTGGCTGCGAAGCCTCGGCCAAATGCTGCTGAACGTCGTCCCGGCTTACATCATCGCCGTTCTGCTGCTCGGCGCCGCGCGCGCCTGGCTCTTCCCGAGCCTCGGCGAAGGGACAGGCATGACCATTCTGACGCTGCTTTTGTTCGCTGTCGCAGGCACGCTGTTCGTCATTCCGACTGCAGCCGAGATTCCGATCGTGCAGGCATTCACCTCGCTCGGTTTCGGCGGCAGCGCCGCAGGCGCTCTGCTCATCACGCTGCCTGCCGTCAGCCTGCCGTCGCTCCTGATGATCCGCCGCGCGTTCCCGGCCAAAGTATTGGGGCTTGTGTTCGGGTCCGTCGTCGCCGCCGGCGTGCTCAGCGGCATCATCGGCTCCTTCTTCCTATAGCCGCATGAAAAAAAGGCCGTCTCCGAAAATGATCGGAGACGGCCTTTTTTTCATCGCTTCAATTTTTCGGATGAGCCTTCAGCCACGACAGCATGTCGTCGAGAGTGCGGACGGGAACGATCTCCAGCGAGGCGCTGCCTTTGCGGGCATCCTTCTCCTGGCCTTGCGGCACGAAGAACACATCCGCGCCTGCTCGGGCGACCGTATAGGCCTTCTGCTCGATGCCGCCGATTTCCCCGACGTTCCCATTCCCGTCCAGCGTGCCGGTGCCGGCCACCCGATTGCCGTACGTAACGCCTCCCGGAGTCAGCTGATCGATAACCGTCAAAGCCAGCATCGCCCCATGCGACGGGCCTCCTTGGTACACGATATAGGAGCGGTAGTCGGCCTTTCTCGTCAGATCCGCCCGGGTGCGGTCCTGCACCTGGATGCCGAATGCCGCGCGGCCCCGCTGCTCGGGATTCTCCTTCGTTTCGATATCCGCCGACATCTCCTGACTGCCCCGCTTGAGCCCTACACGGACCGTATCGCCCGGCTTGACGGAGCCCATGACCTTCGCCAGCACGGCCGTCGTGCCGACCTCCTTGCCGTTCAAGCGGGTCAGCACATCGCCGGGCTCAAGACGCCCTTCCGCCGGACTGTCCTTGAGCAGAGCGAGCACTTGAACCCCGGTCGGGATCACGCCCTGGCCGAGACCGAGCTTTTTGAGCGCGACGGCGGTTCCGACGTCGTTGGCGCCTGCCCGCTGGATGAACACCTGCCGTTGGATTTCTCCCAGCGAAATGCTCGTATCCCTCTTTTCAATATGCAAATGGGGGAACAGCCCGGCGTAGATCCAGTCCACCGGAAAAGCCGGACGCTCGATGACGAGAACGCCTTCCAGGCTCCCCCTGTCCGTACCTCCTTGGATATGGGCATACCGGTTCATGTTCATCGTGAATCCCGGAGTGGTGACGCCATATGAGGTCGGGTAAAAAAGAAACGCTCCGACCGCCGCCGCTGCCAAGGCGGTCGTCAACGATCTCCAGGGGAAGCCTCCCCGTCTTGCAGTCTCGCTCACAAGAGCGTCGATGAGGATGAGAGCTCCGGTAGCCGCCGCTGCCGCAGCGGCGGCTCCGAAGCGGTCCGGCCGCGTAAGAAGCAGCAGCGCCGTCAGGATGCCTCCGGCTACGGCGAGAAGATTAATGACGCCAAGCCAGCTTCTTCCCCTCTGGAGCCAGGAGGAATAAGCGCCGGCAGCCCACATGAGAGGGATGGCCGCAGCGGTCCGGGACAGGATTTGAATCAGATCCATCCAATAATAGCTGCCCAGCCGCAATGGATCCCCGATCCAGATCAGTTCTCCACAAACGGACCCAACCGCAGCGGCGATCAGGGATGCCGCGTACCAGCGGGAGCTTTTGCCCATTTCCTCGTCCTCCCCGAATGACTGCTTCTGACTTTCCCTTGTCTTCCTTCTCTACTAGGATACACAAGAGGGAGGCTTACATTCAATGCAGGCTTCCGGTCGGCCGTTTTACAGACCCGGCGAATGCCGATACAATGAAGAAGTTCGCTACCATAATGCCGGCCCGGCTTGGTGCCGGCACACCAAGGAGATCGATTCAGCCTATGGACATCGCAACCTGGAACGCCCTGCAAGCCGGCCTGCCGCAATGGCTGGACAACAGCCGCGCCCGAACGGCAGACGGCAAGACCGCTTCCTATATTCCCGAGCTCAGCAAGGCGGATCCCGATACTCTCGGCATCCATATCGCCGACATGAACGGCGGTTCCGTCTCGGCAGGCGACTGCGGGACCAGATTCACCATGCAAAGCATATCCAAGGTATTCACGCTGATCCTCGCTCTCATGGACAATGGCGAGGAGGCTGTATTCAGCAAAGTCGGCATGGAGCCGACCGGGGACAATTTCAACTCGATGCTCAAGCTCGAGCTCGTACAGCCGGGAATTCCCTTCAATCCGCTTATCAACGCCGGGGCCATCGTCATTTCTTCCTTGATCAACGGAAACAGCCCCGCCGAGAAGGCGGGGCGCATCCTGGATTTCATCTCCGGACTTGCAGGCAATCCTGATCTGGCGGTTGACGACGCCACCTATTATTCCGAATCCGCAACCGGCAACCTGAACCGGTCCATGGCGTATTTCCTGACCGACAACGGCGTTCTCCGAGGCGGAGTCGAGGAAGTTCTGGAAGTCTATTTCCGCCATTGCTCCATCTCGGTCACATGCAGCGATCTCGCGAGGATGGCCGTCATTCTGGCGAACGACGGCATCGATCCCGTCACGGGACAAGCCTTGATTCCAAGACGCTACGTTCAGATCGCCAAAACGTTCATGGTCACCTGCGGCATGTACAACGGCTCCGGACAATTCGCCATCGATGTCGGCTTGCCTGCCAAGTCCGGCGTATCCGGCGGCATTCTGGCGCTCGTGCCGGGCTTGGCGGGAATCGGGGTCATCGGTCCGGCGCTCAACCCGCATGGCAACAGCTTGGCCGGGGTTCATCTGCTGCGTTCCTTGTCCCGTGAATTCGACTGGAGCATGTTCTAGAGAATTTCCTCGCCTTCCGCTTCACCTTCCCTTACCTGGATGGTGAAGCGGATGCGGTAGCCTTCCCCGTCATGCTCGAACCACAGCTCGCCGCCCATTCCCTCGATCCGGTCCCTGACGCCGGATATGGGCTGAATGCGGCTCTCGACTTCATGGGGATGCCAGATCGTGAAGAGCAGATCGAGCATATCGTTGCCGATGCTTCGGGAATTCACATGAACACGGGCGCCGACCGTTCCCGGCTCTGCGCCGAAGGCGGCTGCCGAGAGAAGGATGATGAGCGTCTCCCGAAGCAGCTCCTCGTCCCCGACCACCCGGATCGGAAGCTCGGGATCCAGCCAGCAGCTGAGCTGCAGCTGCTGGCTGAGCCCGTCGTGAAGACCGGCGGCAAGCTCTGCCAGCAGCAAATGAAGCGAGAACGGCGTTATCCGGCGATCGACGGAACCGGCGGCCATGCGCGAGTTGGCCATCATATGCTGAATCAGTTGAATGAGATAGCCGCTGCTTCCAATAATCGTATCGACGTAGCTTCTCTGCTCGTCGGTCAATTCCGTCTCCGCCAGAAGCTCCGCCATGCCGGAAATGCCGGTCATAGGAGTGATCATCTCAAGTCCAAGTTCGTAGAGCTGATCCTTATCCTTTTCCAGCCTGGCATTGGCGGAACTCATCGCTTCGAGGCGGCGCTTGTCTTCCAGGCTCTCTTCCTCGAGTCCGGATTCCTTCTGAAGGAGCCATCTGGCCGCCGCCATCTGCAGGACGGCTTTCTCCATCTCGGTGAACGCCGCTTCCCTCCGCAGCAGTCCCAGCGTCCCCGTCGATGCCTTGCCGCCGGTTCTCACCTGCAGCCCGCAGTAATGAAACCCGAGCCAGGTATCCCCTTCGGCTCCAGCTTCCGGTTCATCGACCTCCAGACCGCAGTGCAGAATCGGTTCCCCCTTATGATGCAGATGCGCGACATGCTCCTCGTTCCCTTGCCGTTCGGAAACGAAGTAGGCGTCGGCATCGATCAGCTTCGAGATTCCCGTCAACAGCGCGTCCATCGGCAAGCGGACATTTTCTTCTTCCGCCAAATGATCATGTGTTAATTCCGTCATCGCATCAACGCCCACCCCGAAAAATAATAAAAGCCAAGAATAGGCGCCTTGCCGGCACCGGTTCTTGGCTCATGAACAGCGTATCGTAATATCTGGTCATAAAGTCCGTTATTCGTTTGGAAACGTATAAACGATAATGCTTTGATCCTTGTCGAACTTCCAGTCGAGGTACAGACCGTCGGGGCTGCGGCCCACCGCACGGTTCATGTCGACTTCCGTAAGCAGCATGGATTTTTCCAGCGAGCGCTTCGCTACGCGAAGCGCCGGCTCGTAGCCGGCCCGGAGCAATTCCTTCTCCAGCTTGATCAGAATGCCGGACCGGTACACGATCAACGTCCGGGGATTCGTCCAGAACGAGTAAAGCTTGTCAGGAAGCTTCTCTGCTTCTTCCGATATCCTTCTCACCGATTCGTGTATGTACGGCTTGCCCCTGTACTTCTCCTGATGCGCTTCGAATTTGGAGCTGTCCACCAAACCGACCATGATTCCGGAGTGGTTGTCCAGGTTCCAGTCGTAATACACATCCGTAATCTCCAGATCCAGCGACTCCAGAACGAGAGCCTTGAAATCCGGCAGAAGGAGATCCATTACGAGCTGGCGCATTTCCCTGACAGCCTCGTCCTTGTTCTGCTGCAGCATGATCTTCTCGACCACGCTGACGAACTGGCGAAAATGCATGGTCACGCATACTTCATTGCTTGAAACGAAAATCGATTCCGGACCTTTGCCGAAGCGGTCTCGGAGCAATTTGCCCATTTGGCTGGTCAATTGGGACAGAGCGGCACGGTTCTCCAACCTTTAGTCATCCTTTTAGCTAGTATCAAAAACGATTTTGAACTTGGACGTCGCCATTATAGCATATAATGCCATCGATAGATAGAGATGCTTATCGACAGAATGGCCGCCGGCAAACGGGCCCTGCTTATTTTGAAACCCGCTTGAAGACCTTGTTGATTTCATCAATGTTCGTGTTTAGATCAAATAAACCTATATATAATGATATTGTTAGTGTGTAATTCAATCAATTACGAATAATTTCATTCAAAATCGTTGACACATACGCGCTTCTCGGTTACCATTTCACTTGTCGCCTTACCCGGCGCGTTCGTATATCCCCGATAATAAGGTTCGGGGGTCTCTACAAGGAACCTCAAATTCCTGGCTACGAACGGGATGCTTTCGCATACCCGTTTGCAGCCGGGATTTTTTGATGAAGCCGGGAGGATGATTAGGATGGGAAAATATGATGTGATCATCGTCGGAGCCGGACCCGCAGGCATCTTTGCCAGCTACGAGCTGACGCTGCAGCATCCGGGACTGAACGTTCTGCTTGTGGACAAAGGCCATGATATTTATCGCCGCAGCTGTCCCATACTGGAAGAAAAGATTCAGCTTTGCCCGCCGGCGGCAGGCAAAAAAGACTTCGCCGGCTGTCTGCCGGCCTGCTCCATTACAGCCGGCTTCGGCGGGGCGGGCGCATACAGCGACGGCAAATTCAACATTACGACCGAATTCGGAGGCTGGCTGACGGATTATCTCGCCCCTTCCAAAGTTCTGGAGCTGATCCGCTATGTGGACAGCATCAACCTCGAGCACGGAGCGACAGCGGCCATCACCGATCCTACGACGGATACGATCCGAAGCATCGAGCAGCGCGGCTATGCCGCCGGACTCAAGCTGCTGCGGGCGGAAGTGAGGCATCTGGGCACCGAGCAGAATCTGGACATCCTCAAGTCCATTTATGAATATTTGAAAACGCGCATCGAGATGTCGTTCAAGACCGAAGTCGAGGACATTGTCACCGAGAAACAGGATGGCGGACATCGCATTACGGGAATCGCGTTCAAAAACGGGACCACGCATGAGGCGGATCTCGTCATGATCGCTCCCGGCCGGGATGGTTCCGCCTGGCTCACGTCGGTGCTCAAGCGGCGCAGGCTCAAGATGTACAACAACCAGGTCGATGTCGGGGTCAGGGTCGAAACGTCCGATGTCGTCATGCGGGAAATCAACGAGCATCTGTACGAAGGAAAATTCGTCTTCAACACATCGGTCGGCACCCGGGTGCGCACGTTCTGCAGCAACCCTTCCGGACATGTCGTCGTCGAGAACCACAGCGGCGTCATGGCCGCCAACGGCCATTCCTACAAGGATCCGAGCCTCGGATCCCGGAATACCAACTTTGCGCTGCTCGTCTCCCATACGTTCACGGAGCCGTTCGACAAGCCGAACGAATATGCGAGGGAAATATGCAGGCGGGCCAACGATCTCTCGAGCGGCGGCGTCATCGTCCAGAAATACGGGGATATCATCCGCGGGCGCCGCTCGACGGCAAGCCGCATCTCCGAAGGGTTTCTGGAGCCGACCTTGAAGGAGGCCGTCCCCGGCGATCTCGGACTCGTGCTGCCTTACAACACGATGCGCAGCCTGATCGAGATGGTGGAAGCGCTGGAGAAAGTAACACCCGGCATTGCTTCGGAACACACGCTGTTCTACGGCGTCGAGGCGAAATTCTACTCCGCCAGGCCGAAGCTCGACACGAAGCTTGAGACGGAAATCCGCGGCCTGTACTGCGGCGGCGACGGCGCCGGCATTACGCGCGGACTGGCTCAGGCTGGCGCCGCAGGCGTCTGGATCGCCCGCTCCATGCTGGAGCGGATCGGTACGGCATCCGCTCCTGCTGCTGCGCTGTCCTGAATCCAATCAAAAAGGCAGACCGGAAAATCCGGTCTGCCTTCCTTTTGCCTATCCAATTGCTGTCGTCTTTAACCGTCCGTCTGGACTCCGTCCGTTATGGATCGCTCCGCCTCGCTTTTCAATTGCTCCAGCTCCACCGAAACGTTCTCGATGATCCGGATGAACAGAGCCAGCTCCTCGGAGCTTGCGGCTTGTTCTCCGGCAGCCTGAGCCGTGTCCCTCGACATCGCCTGCACTTTGTGCAGCACCTCGCCGATCGATTCCACCTTCTCCTGAATCAGCTCAAGCGATTCCTTGGAATGCCGGGCAAGCTTGCGCACTTCCCCCGCGACGACTTCGAAGCCTCTACCCTGCTCGCCGGCCCGCGCCGCTTCGATAGCGGCGTTGAGACCGAGGAGATGCGTCCGGTCGGAAATGTCGCCCATGAGCGCGCCCATGGATTCGATGGAGCCGATCTGTTCGCCGAGCAAGCCGAGTTCGGCGTCGGTCTGCTCCTGCGACAGCACCGTCGCTCGGGCCAGCCTGTTGACTGCTGCCGTGCTGCGGCTTACCTGCTCCATTCCCGCCGCCAGCTGGCGGATCGCTTCGCTGACGCCCGTCAGAATATGGGACTTGCTGTCCAGCACTCTCTCCAGCTTGGCCTTCTCGTCCTTTTCATAGGCTTCGAGCACAAGCTGCGAATCGAGGTTGAACATCTTCGTCAAGGAATGGAGCACCGGCGTCCACTGTCCCGGAAGCTCGGCTGCCAGGTGGGCGGCGGCGAGATCCAAATAAATCATGTAAGCGCCCAGATACCACCGGGTCGTCAGCCCGATGCGGGAATGGATCTTGCCTACCAGGAGGCGGTTGTTGAAATAGGCTTCGTCGATCGTTCCATCCGTCATCGACAGGAAGTATGTCCTTTGCGTCGCCTTCAGCCTCTCCAGCGTGCTGTGGGCTTCAATGATCGCTCTCAGCTCGGGCTTCGCCGCGATCTGCCCATACAGCGAGTCTACGAGCCTGTCCACGATGTTCTCGAATACGGCCCTGCTGCCTTGAAGCAGATCCAGGTCTTCTTGCTTCAACCCAATGAATTGTAGCTGGGCTTCTCTTTCCGGCGCAACGGCAATCATGTCCCCATCTCCTTGCCTTTGTTAACCTAATCCTGACTTTATCGGCTGGTGCGTTGAAATAGTTTAGTGCCGCAGCAAATTGAAAACGCTGCCTCCGTTCTTGAGGCCCGCTTTCCGTCATGGTACGATATAGTAATCGACTGCATGCAACGGGAAGGAAGAAAACAAGTGAAAAGCAATCCGGTGGAATGGATCTTTTTCGACGTCGGCGAGACACTCGTGGATGAATCCGCGCCGATAGCCGATATTATCTCGCAGCTCATCCGCGCAGCCGGGCGCCGGGGGATCGCGGTATGCGAGCGGGACATCCGGGAAGCCTGGATGCAAGCCCATGAACGGTTCTCTCCGTTTCCGATGGCCGATATCCTGCTGCGGCTGTTCCCCGACGACGCGCTTCGCCAAGCGATCTGGAAGGAAATGAAATACCGCAAGGAGCTGGACAAGCCGTTCCCGGAGGCGAAGAGCCTCCTGCAGTCGCTCAGCGGGAGCTATCGGATCGGAGTCATCGCCAATCAGAGCGCCGGAACCGTCCATCGGTTGGAGTCTTACGGGCTCATGGAGCATATTGAAGCGGTATTCTCCTCCGCGGAGACGGGCCTGGTGAAGCCGGATCCGCGCCTGTATGAGCATGCCCTCCAAACGACGGGCTGTCCCGCCTGCAAAGCTTTAATGGTAGGAGACCGGATCGACAACGACATCGTTCCCGCGCGCCAGGTCGGCATGCATGCCCTATGGATCCGCCAAGGCTTGGCTCTGCGCCAATCCAGCCCCTCTCCGTCTCTCCAGCCGAGCGGCACGATACCGTCCATCGGCGAAATGGCTCGCTGGCTCGAGCTATGGCAGCCTACGGATCCGACCCGCGCCTTCTGACGCGCATGGACAGCATAAAAAAAACCGCCGATCGGCGGTTTTTTTGGACTTTCATTGGAGTCTATGGATGCTGCGGATGCCGGCCTAATCCTGAGCCTGGCTGTCCTGGGGACGATGAGGCGGCGCAGAAGCAGGCGTCGCCTCCTCCTCGTCATCGCCGGAATCGTCCATCTTTTTGAAGCCGTACACGAACAGTATAATCGTCCCGATCATGAGAAGTCCAAAGAAAATCAAATAAAGCGAGTCCGTCAAGGATGTATCCTCGCCGACATGCATGGGCAGCAGCTCCTTCCACCTTTAGCTTAGCTTGGAGCCGGGACATGCGTATGACTCTTTCGGGCTATAAATGTGACAATCAGCGGGCAATAGAACCCTTCACAGCCGCAACCTCATATCGGGAGACTTCCGTTTCCAGCACATAATCCGGCGGCGTCTTGCCGCGGCTCTCGCGGTGGCCTTGGATATGGACATCGCTTTTTTCCCAGCCCTTCCAAGCCTCTTCCGACTCCCATCGGATTTGGACGATGACTTCTTCCTCACCCCGGCGAACAGCCTTCACAAGGACGCTCATATCAATGAATCCGTCCATTTCCTGTACCGGTCCCGGCTTGCTGAACCGCTCCACGATTTGTCCGGAGAAACCTTCCTTCACTTTGATCCGGCGTTGAATGACGAGCATGCGGCTTGTCCCCTTTCGATCGTCTCCATTCTGCTATCCATCCTCCTTCATGATAATTGATAATAATTCTCATTGTCAATGAAAAAGGAATTGCAGCAAAGCTTCGGAACGATTAAAATATTCGGATGAATACTTTGCAGCCGAAATCAACTTTGTCGATTCTATTGCCCCTTGTCGTCGGTATGGCCGCCATTTCCTGCTCTCCCATACTTGTCCGTTATTCCAGTGCTCCCGTATCCGTTCAAGGGCTGTACCGGATGCTTTTCACCTTTTTATTGATGCTGCCTTTCGGCTGGAAACATCGCCATGCCTTCGCGTCGATCACTCTTCGGGACTGGGTGAAGCTGACCGTCGCAGGCTTCTTCCTGGCGCTGCATTTCCTGCTCTGGATGGCTTCCTTGTCCTACACCTCGATCGCAAGCTCTACGATTCTGCTCACTCTTGAGCCCGTATTTGTAGCCATAGGCGCTTACCTCGTCTTCAAGGACAGGCTGCGCCGCTCAGCGGTCATTGGCATGTCGGTATCGATTGCCGGAGCCATCCTGGTGAGCTCAGGCGACTTCGGCCTGTCGCAAAGCGCCTTTTTCGGAGATACGCTGTCCCTTCTCGGGACGGTCGCCGTTGCCGTGAACATGATTCTGGCCAAGCAGCTCATGGCGCGAATCCCATCTTACGTCTACAGCCTGATCGTATTCGGCATCACCGCGCTTTGCTTCGCTGTCTACAATGTGTTCGCAGGCATCCCGATGATGGGGTATGAATCACGGGAATGGGGACTGTTCCTGCTGCTCGCCATCATCCCGACCGTCTTCGGCCATATGATTTTCAACTGGCTGCTGCAATCGATCAAGGCGACGACGATCTCCATGGCCGTGCTGGCCGAGCCGATCGGCGCCAGCCTTCTCGGCCTCCTGTTGTTCGGCGAGCTGATCACAGGGTTCCAGCTGATCGGCGGCGTATTCATGATTGCCGGCTTCATCCTCTATCTCAAGTCGGAGGAACGCCCTTCCGCCGCCAAGCAAGGAGATCCTGCCCTGGACACGACGAGCGGCGCCGTTTCCTGAGCCTGCCATGCTGCCAAGCCGAACAGGCCAGCCCCATTCCGGGCTGGCCTTTCTTTTATACGGTTCCGCCCGTCTTCCTCCTTATTCCTTCTCCAGCAGCTCCAGCATATGGAGGAAAGCCTCCTCCTCATCCTTCCCTTTGACGCGCAGCATGACGCGCGTACCGGAGCGGATCGGCAGCAGAAGCATGCCGAGCAGGCTTTTCACGTCCACGATGTTGATGCCGTCCCCATGAGCGAACTCTAGCTTGATGTCCGAACGGAAGCGGGCGGATTCCGAGGATAGCCGGGCAAGATCCTCGCGGGTAAAATCGGCAGCAATCACAAATTCATGAACTCGCATCCTGCATTGACCTTCTTTTCCTCGGGATAAAATCGAATCACCGCATGTGTACGTTATATTCGAAATGAGGAGCCGGGTTCCTGCTTGAAGCGCATTCACCAAAATAATGAATGGCCTTGGCGAGGTCGTAAGCGGACTTGCGTCCCTAATTGCTGCGGCATGTCTTAAATCGCCCGCAGTTGGGTAAAGAATACCTATATACGGGAGGCGATTGTGATGATGATGTCCCCATTCGAGGACAGGATGTATGCCGTGTTGTTCTACATCCTCGCCGCTGCGGTCGTAATCGGCGTCGGCGGGTGGATATATTGGCTGAGCAGGAAAGCGAAAAGGAAAAGCCGCTGACAAGACAAGCGGCAGCTCAAAGCGGGCTCGAAACAAAAGCCGGCCTCTTCAACGCCATTTGACAGGCGTTGAAGAGGCCGGCTTCATTCATTTATCCGGTTCGTTTTCCATGCTCGCCGAGAAAGCCGCGTTATAACATTTGCGGCAGACGGGCTTGTAGTCGTCGTTGCCTCCGATTTGAATCTGATTCCCTTCGTTCACGGGAACTCCGTCCAGGAAGCGGATCACCATCGTCGCCTTGCGGTCGCAATACCAGCAGATCGTCTTGATCTCCTCGATCTTGTCTGCTTGCGCAAGCAGATAATAGCTTCCCTCGAACAGCTGGTTGCGGAAATCGTTTTTGAGCCCGAATGCCATCACCGGCACATTCAGCTCGTCCACGACCCGGGTCAGCTGCAGGATATGCTCCTTCTTCAGAAACTGCGCCTCGTCGATGAGCACGCAGTAGATCGCCTTCGGCGCTCCCGCAGGCTGATGCCGCAGCACCTCCTCGAAGATGTCGGTTTCTTCGCGGACCGGGAGCGCCTTGCGCGTGAAGCCGACGCGGGACCCGACCTGCTCTTCTCCGCTGCGCGTATCCATGGCCGGAGAGAAGATCAGGACCGCTTTTCCCTGCTCCTCGTAATTATGGGCAACCTTGATGATCTCAAAGGACTTGCCGCTGTTCATCGTCCCGTATTTGTAATACAGCTGGGCCAAAACGGCTTCCCCCTCTTCAATCGATCCTTCTGCGCTGCCGGACGGCAGCTTCCTATTCCATCATGTAGGCGAGCAGCAGCGCGCCTGTATGGAGGATCGCATCCGCATGCGTACGCTCCATCCCGTGGGAGGCATGGACGCCGGGGCCGATCAGCGCCGCCCGGATGTTCGCTCCGCCGCGCAGAGCGGCCGAGGCATCCGAGCCGTAGAACGGATAAATGTCGACCGCATGCGGAAGCTGCTCACGCCGGGCGAGCTCGATCAGCCTGGAAGTCATGCCGTAGTCGTAAGGACCGGAGGAATCCTTGGCGCAAATGGATACGTCGAGCTCCGTTGCCGACAAATCGTCGCCGAGCGCGCCCATGTCGACCGCTATCATCTCGACGATGTCCGCCGGGATATGGGCGCTTCCGTGGCCGACTTCCTCGTAGGTCGAAATGAGGAAGGTAACGCTTCCTGACGGCTGGAGCCCTTCCCGCTTAAGCGCTTCGAGAATGCCGAACAGCGCTGCGACGCTGGCCTTGTCGTCCAGATGGCGGGACTTGACCCAGCCGTTGTCGAAGATGCGCACGCGCGGATCCCACGAGACGAAGTCGCCCGGCGCGATTCCGAGCGCAAGCGTGTCCTCCTTGCTGAACACCGACTCGTCGAGCCTGACCTCCATCGTCGCCTCTTCGCGCTTCTGGCTGCGGGCATCCGGATACACATGCACGGACGTCGCCGTCGACAGCACGGTGCCCTCGTACACCCGGCCGCTGCGGGTATGCACCTGGCAATACTCCCCTTCGACCGTATGCATCGCATAACCGCCGATCGGCGTCATGCGGAGCATGCCGTTGCCCTTGACGGAGCGGACCATCGCGCCAAGCGTATCGACATGGGCGGACAGCAGCAGCGGAGCCTTGCTTCCCGTTCCCTGAACGGTCAAGATGCCGTTCCCTTTAGGCGTCAATTCCATCTTGTAGCCGAGACGCTCCGCCTCCCGCTGGACCAGCGACATAATATTCATGCAGAAGCCGCTCGGGCTGGGCGTCTCCAGAAGCTTTTGCAAAAAATCAAGAATGTACGCTCGATCGAGCTTATCCTTCAGAACAGCCATTCCGACATTCCCCTCTCCAACTAAGCTTCATCATCCTGAATCCTTCGACATTGTACCATATTTTGCTTGGCCGGACCGCCGTCCAAGGCGGCTGCAGCGCAGCACGGAAAAGTCCCTTCCGGCCAGCCGTCCATGCAGGCTGATCGAAAGGGACATGACGGCCGCGGCTTGTCGGCGCAGCCGGCGGCATGAATCCTGAATCGCTTATTCGGTTACGATTCCCCGGACCAGCACAGGCGCCTTGGCGCTGCCCGCAACGCGAATCGCTTTGTACAGGCGCTCCTTGACCTCTGCGACGTCCTCGCTGGAAGCATGGATCGTAACGAGGGAGTCTCCCGCGTTGACGGCGTCGCCCACTTTTTTGTTCAGCACGAGGCCCACCGACAGATCGATTTCGGATTCCTTCGTCGCGCGGCCGGCTCCGAGAATCATCGCGGCCGTGCCGACGGCGTCAGCCGTAATTTCGGCGACAAATCCGTCCTCCTTGGACGGCAGCTCGATGCGGTACGGCGCCTGCGGCAGAAGCTCCGGATTGTCGGCGACGGCAGGATTTCCGCCTTGGTTGGCAATGAACTCCTTGAACTTGTCAAGCGCCGCGCCGCTCGCGATAAGAGCGCGCAGCTTGTCCTCCGCTTCCTCGAGCGATGCCGCCTTGCCGCCGAGATAGACCATCTGGCGTCCGAGAGCGAGGCACAGGTCCAGCAGATCGGCCGGTCCTTCGCCTCGCAGCGTATCGATCGCTTCCTTCACTTCAAGCGCGTTGCCGATCGCAAGGCCGAGCGGCTGGCTCATGTCGGAGATGACGGCCATCGTCTTGCGGCCGACTTCGTTGCCGATGGCGACCATCGCCTCCGCCAGCTCCCTCGCATCCTGCTCATCCTTCATGAATGCGCCGGCGCCGGTCTTCACGTCGAGGACGATCGCATCGGCTCCGGCCGCGATCTTCTTGCTCATGATGGAGCTCGCGATCAACGGGATGGAATCGACCGTAGCCGTGACGTCCCTGAGAGCGTACAGCTTCTTGTCGGCCGGCGTCAGATTGCCGCTCTGGCCGATGATGGCGATGCCATGCTCGTTGACGAGACGGGTGAAGTCCTCCTTGGTCAGCTCCACATGGAAGCCTTCCACCGCCTCGAGCTTGTCGATCGTGCCGCCCGTATGGCCGAGGCCGCGTCCGGACATCTTCGCCACCGGCACGCCGGCAGCGGCAACGAGAGGAGCAAGTACGAGCGTCGTCGTATCGCCGACGCCTCCCGTCGAATGCTTGTCGACCTTGATGCCCTCGATATCCGACAGGTCGATGGAATCGCCGGAACGGACCATCGCCATCGTCAGATCCGCCCTCTCGCGTCTGGACATGTCGCGGAAGAAGATCGCCATCGCCCAGGCGCTGATCTGATAATCGGGTATATCCCCGTTCGTATAGCCTTGGATGATGAAGGCGATTTCCTCTTCGCTCAATTCATGCCCGTCGCGCTTTTTCTCGATCAAGTCCACCATTCTCATGAACGAAGACCATCCCTTCAATAGTTAATGTCGTAAATGATATATACGATTAATTCTCATCCCATGCCCCTACAGAGCCTATCCGCCCATTTTTAATGACGTTAATCGATTTGCCGGAATCCGGAAGCTTCTGTCGAAATTTAACGGCATCAATGATGCGGCCCGGCAGCTACTTCGGATCGATCGACACGGCGGTATCGAGAGCGGCCGCCATCATGTCGTTGAAGGTCGATTGGCGCTCTTCTGCCGTCGTTTCCTCTCCGGTAAGCAGATGGTCGCTGACCGTAAGGACGGTAAGCGCCTTGACGCCATGGCGAGCGGCGATCGTGTACAGCGCCGTCGTCTCCATCTCCACTCCGAGCACGCCATGATCCATCAGGCGCTGAACCGCGGAGGTGTCTTCCTTGTAGAAGACATCGGTGCTGAAGATGTTGCCGACATGGACTTTCATGCCGGCTGCCGATGCCAGCTCGTACGCTTTTCTGAGCAACTGGAAGTCAGCTATCGGGGCATAGTCGTAGCCGAGGAATTGATGGCGGTTCATGCTGGAGTCGGTGCATGACGCTTGAGCAAGGATGACGTCCCTCACCCGGACATGCTGCTGCATCGCTCCGCAGGTGCCGACCCGGATCAGGTTCTTGACGCCGTAGCTGCGGATCAGCTCCTGGGCGTAGATGCTGATGGACGGCAGCCCCATGCCCGAGCCCTGCACGGAGACGCGCTGTCCTTTGTACATGCCCGTATAGCCCAGCATTCCGCGGACTTCATTGTAAAGCTCCACCTCGGACAAATACGTTTCAGCGATATATTTGGCTCTCAGCGGGTCTCCGGGCAGAAGCACCGTCTCCGCGATCTGGCCTTCCTTGGCTCCGATATGTACGCTCATGCTCATTTCTCCTTTGCATTGTCGGTCTGAAAAACGGAAGCGGGAGAGCTACTGCAGCTCCCCCAGGAAGCTATGGCCGTGCTCGGGAGCCTTCACCTTGAAGTTGTCGGCGATCGTAGCCCCTACGTCAGCAAAAGTCGTCCTGAGCGGCAGAGCGCTGACGCGGCCTTGGAAACGCGGGGAATAGACCAGCAGCGGCACGTATTCGCGCGTATGGTCGGTGCCGATATAGGTCGGATCATTCCCGTGATCCGCCGTAATGACAAGCAGATCGTCCTCGCCAAGCTTCCCGATCACTTCAGGCAGGCGCGCATCGTACTCCTGCAGAGCCTCTCCATACCCCTGCGGGTCGCGCCTGTGCCCGTACAGGGCATCGAAATCGACCAGGTTGAGGAAGCTCATGCCGGTGAAATCCTCGCCGCATACTTCGGCCAGCCTGTCCATCCCTTCCATATTGCTCGCGGTGCGGATAGAGCGGGTTACGCCTTCGCCGTCGAATATATCGGAAATCTTGCCGATTGCGACAACGTCAAGCCCGGCCTCCTGGAGAGTATTCATGACGGTCGGCTGGAACGGCTTGAGGGCATAATCATGCCGTCCGGCCGTTCTCTTGAACGTCCCCGGCTCGCCGATGAACGGGCGGGCGATGATCCGTCCGAGCATATATGGGTCCTCGAGCGTGATTTCGCGGCAGAATTCGCAGATGTCGTACAGCTCCTTCAGCGGCACGATCTCCTCGTGCGCAGCGATCTGCAGCACCGAGTCAGCCGATGTATACACGATCAACGCTCCGGTGCGCATATGCTCCTCGCCCAGCTCGTCGATGATTTCCGTTCCGCTGGCCGGCTTGTTGCCGATGACCTTGCGGCCGGTATGCTCCTCGATCCGCTGGATCAGCTCCTGCGGGAATCCATGCTCGAATACGCGGAAAGGCGTATCGATGCGCAGCCCCATCATCTCCCAGTGGCCCGTCATCGTGTCCTTGCCGCTGGAGGCTTCCTGCATGAGGCCGTAATAGGCCTGCGGAGCCGTCGCCGGCTCGACTCCGAGAATCGGAGCGATGTTGGACAACCCCAGCTTCTCCATGTTGGGCATCGAGAGCCCGCCCATATGATCGGCTATATGTCCCAAAGTGTTGACGCCATGATCTCCGAAATCGGCTGAATCCGGAGCTTCTCCGATGCCGACGGAGTCCATGACGATGACATGAATGCGTTTGAATGGCTGCATTTGGGCCCTTCCTTTCTGAATTCCATAAGTAAGCGGACGATCGAACCGGATGCTGTTGGGCCGGTAGAATGGCCGGCAGACGCCGCGTCTCGGGAGCCGCTTCTTCCATCATAGCCCGAGGCAGGCTTCGCGGCAAATGCCGGCGCGAAGCCGCTGCGCGCGCAAAATCAAAAGCCGGAAAAACCTTCCGGTTCTTCCGGCTTCATGGAAGCCTTGCTTCGGATCGAGCTCCTCAGTAAGCAGCGGTGGATTGGCCGCCCTGCATGATCTTGACGCCGGAGCTTGCTCCGATTCGGGTCGCGCCTGCGGACACCATCCGCTGCATGTCCTCGAGGCTGCGGACGCCGCCCGATGCCTTGACGCCCAGGTCCGGACCGACCGTGCGGCGCATCAGCGCCACGTCCTCCGGAGTGGCGCCGCCCGTAGAGAAGCCTGTAGACGTCTTCACGAAGTCGGCTCCGGCGCGCACGGCAGCCTCGCAGGCGCGGACTTTCTCCTCATCCGTCAGCAGGCAGGTCTCGATAATGACCTTGACAACAGCTTTGCCCGCAGCCGCCTCGACGACAGCGCGGATGTCGGCCTCGACAAGCGCGTCGTCTCCGCCTTTGAGAGCGCCGACATTGACGACCATGTCGATTTCTCCGGCGCCGTTGGCGATTGCGTCCGTCGTTTCAAAAGCCTTCGCCTCTTTTGTCGACGCCCCGAGCGGGAAGCCGATCACCGTGCATACCTTCACGTCCGTTCCGCCAAGCTGCGCCGCCGCAAGCTCTACCCATGCCGGGTTCACGCAGACCGAAGCGAAGCCGTATTGCTTCGCCTCCTCCGTCAGCTTGAGGATCTCTTCCTTGACCGCGTCCGCGCGAAGCAGCGTGTGGTCGATCATGCCTGCCAATTGCTTATGCTCCATGTGCTCATCATCCCCTAATTATGCATGCTGCCTTCATCATATCACCGCTCTGAACAATTGTAAAACGGTAGATAAGCATTTGTTCAACCGGTTTCCTATCCCTAGAATGCCATAAAAAGCCTGCCGATTATTCGGCAGGCTTCTCGGTTTTTCCATCTTCTCTCATTTCGAATTTCGGATTGCACTCCCCGGTCTGGCCGATGCAGCTTGCAAGCTGCGGCAGCCTGCACATTTCTCCTATCGATTCGATCGTCCCCAGCCGCCTATAACTCCGCCGCATGAATCTGAAGGATGACCAGATTGGCGACGTATTTGCGGGCATCGGCCGATTGCAGCCGGATGAGGCAAGGGGAAGAAGCATGCCGGCCGGAACCGGCGACCGGAGCGGAGAAGCGGACGACAGTTCCGTCCAAATCCTCTCGTACGTCCAGGATGCTCCGCTCTTCCTCCAGCAGCCGGTCCAGCAGCCGCTTCTCTTCCCATGCGGATTCGCAGGCGCTCATCCCCCCCTCCCCCCCGCAGAAGCTTCCGGTACGGATATCGGCGTCCTTGCACCGAATCTGGCTCTCGGCACGTACCTTCCGCAGCCGGCTTGACCGACGAACTCGCCGTCGCGAACGACGAACTGTCCGCGCAGAAGCACCGATACCGGCTTCCCCGTCGCCTCCATCCCTTCAAAGGCGCTGTAATCGACTTTAAGATGATGGGAATCCGCCGATAAAATCCGTTTGGCGGACGGGTCGAACAGGACGAGATCGGCATCGCTCCCTACCGCTATCGTGCCTTTGCGCGGAAACAGCCCGAACAGCTTGGCGCTTGCCGTCGATACGAGGTCGACGAACTGATGGATCGTGATTCGCCCCTTCTCCACGCCCTCGGAATAGAGAAGAGTGAACCGGTCCTCGATCGTAGGGCCGCCGTTCGGTATTTTGGAGAAATCGCCGCGTCCCAGCTCCTTTTGTCCTTTGAAATGAAAGGAGCATTGATCCGACCCGACTGTCTGCAGCGTTCCGCTGGACAAGGCGTCCCACAAAACCTGCTGATGCTCCCGTTCCCGCAGCGGCGGAGACCAAACATATTTGGCTCCTTCGAAATCCGGCTTTTCCAGGCTGGAGATGTCCAGAGTCAAATACTGGGGGCAGGTCTCGCCGTATACCGCCAGTCCCCTCGCCCTGGCCTCCCCGATGCGTTGAACCGCCTGCGCGCAGGTGACGTGGACGACATAGAGGGGAGCTCCCGCCAGCCCCGCCAGCTCCGCGGCCCGCCCGGTCGCCTCTCCTTCCAGCTCGGGAGGACGGGTAAGGGCATGATGGATCGGATCGGTGTCGCCCCGCGCCAGCGCCTGCTCGACGAGAAAGTCGATGACGTCCCCGTTCTCGGCATGGACCATGACGAGCGCTCCTTCCTCCCTGGCAAGCTGCAGCGTCCGGAACATCGTTCCGTCATCCACCTGAAAGACGTCCTTGTAGGCCATGAACACCTTGAGAGAGGTAATGCCTTCCCTCCCGATAATTTCCGGCAGCTCCCTCAGCGCCTGCTCTCCGGCATCCGCCACCATGAGATGGAATCCGTAATCGACGGCCGCTTTGCCGGCCGCTTTGGCATGCCAGGTCCGCACCGCATCGGACAGCGGTTCGCCCCGTTTGGTCAGGCAAAAATCGAGCACCGTCGTCGTGCCTCCGAATGCGGCCGCAATCGTGCCGCTCTCGAAGTCGTCCGCGGTGACGGTGCCGCCGAACGGCATGTCCAGATGGGTGTGGGGATCGATTCCACCCGGAAATACATACAAGCCTGCCGCATCGATGATTTCGGCTCCGGCAGCATCGAGGCGGCTGCCGATCGCCGCCACGATGCCGTTCTCGATCCGAATATCGGCTTGGTACATATCGCTTGCCGTCACAATCGTCCCGCCGACAATCACTTTCGTTGAGCTCATCGTCATACCGCCTCCATCTCGGCCGAATCGGCATTCAGCTTCTCCAGCGCCCGCTGGCGTTCATTCCACGTAAGGGGCGCGGCTCCCGGCAGCTCCACCATCTCGATCGCGCCGTCGGCCGGGCAGACGATCGAGCAGAGGTTGCAGCCGACGCAATCCTCTTCCCTCACCTGCAGGAACGGCTTGCCGCCGCTTCCTGTCAGCATGTCGATGCATTGATGCGAAGCGTCCTCGCAGGCGATATGGCATTTGTTGCAGTTGATGCAGGCCGCCGTATCGATCCGCGCGACGACTCTGTAGTTGAGATCCAGATCGCCCCAGTCTCCGTAGCGGCCGACGCTGCGGCCGGTCAGCTCGCTCGCCGCTGCCAGCCCCTTGTCGTCCAGATACCGGTTCAGGCCGTCGATCATGTCCCCGACGATCCGAAAGCCGTGGTGCATCGCCGCCGTGCATACCTGCACGCCCGAAGCGCCCATCAGCATGAACTCGACCGCATCCTGCCAGGAGGAGATCCCCCCGATGCCGGAGATCGGCACGCCTATCTCGGAATCCCGGGCGCATTCCGCCACCATGTTCAAGGCGATCGGCTTCACGGCCGGGCCGCAGTAGCCTCCATGCGCTCCCAGGCCGCCGACATGGGGAACGGTGTTCCACGTATCGAGGTCGACTCCGGCCAAGCTGTTGATCGTGTTGATCAGGCTGACCGCGTCCGCGCCGCCAAGTACCGCATGGCGGGCCGTTATCCTGACGTCCGTAATGTTAGGGGTCAGCTTCACGATCACCGGCGTCGAGGCGGCTTCCTTGGCCCACAGCGTCTGCATCTCGACGAGATCCGGCTGCTGCCCCGATGCCGCGCCCATGCCGCGCTCCGCCATTCCGTGCGGACAGCCGAAGTTGAGCTCCAGTCCATCCACTCCCGCATCCTCGACGCGCTTCACGATCTCATGCCACTTCTCCCGCTTCGGCTCGACCATCAGCGAGGCGACCACAGCGTGCTTCGGATAAAGCCTTTTCGTTTCCCTGATTTCCCGCAGATTCACTTCCAGCGGCCTGTCGGAAATCAACTCGATATTGTTGAAGCCGGCCACGCGCCTCCCGCCGTAGTGGACGGCCGCGAAGCGGGAGGACGTATTGATGATCGGCTCGCCGAGCGTTTTCCAGACCGCTCCTCCCCAGCCGGCTTCAAACGCTCTCTGCACCTGATACCCTGTATTGGTAGGCGGAGCGGACGCCAGCCAGAACGGGTTCGGCGATGTGATTCCCGCCATGGAAATCGATAAATCGGCCATGCCTTCGCCTCCTGTCGGTGGACCTGGGACGTTCACTAGTCATCTGCCGGCCTTGCTGTCTTCTGGCAGCCCCGCTGTCTTCTGGAAGCCTCGCAGTCTTCTGACGGCGCTGCTGTCATCCGGCCGCAGCTTCCGTCCCCCCCGCCAGAGCGGAGGCGATCGCCGCGGCGGCCCGCTTGCCCTGCTCCGCCGCCGAGACGACGGTCGCTTCCCCGGCTCCGGAGCCGTGGATCATATCCCCTGCCGCATAGACCCGCGGATGAGAAGTTCTCCCGGTGAGGGGGTCGACCTCCGGAATTCCGCGTTCATGGCGAAGGCCGAACTGCTCCGAAAGAGAGATCAGCCTTTGCTGTCCCGTAGCCAAAATGACCGCATCCGCTGCCATGCGGAACTCCGAGGAAGGAAGCGGAACCGGAATTTTCCGGCCGTCCCGTCCCCGCTCCCCGGTCAGCTCCAGCCGCACGCAATCCAGTCCGGCGACTCCTCCCGAACCGTCGCCGGCAATGCCGACCGGTAGGGTGAGCCAGCGGAATTCCACTCCCTCCCGCTTGGCGAACTCGTATTCGAACGGATAAGCCGTCATCTCCGCTTGCGTCCGCCGATAGACGATGCGGACGGAAGCCGCGCCGAGCCTCAGCGCGCTCGTCGCCGCATCGACGGCCGTATTGCCGGCTCCGATGACGGCGACCCGCGCTCCTTCCAGCCTCGAGGGGATGCGGCCCGATTTCGTCGTCTCGATGAGGCGGATCGCGTCGTAGACGCCATCCAGCTCCTCTCCCGGCAGTCCGAGCGGAGGCACATATCCCATGCCTGCCGCAAGCAGAACCGCGTCATACCCGCCCAGCAGCTCTTGCGCGCTCACCGAGCCGCCGATGCGGACGCCGGTGCGGATCTCGACGCCAAGCCCCTCGATCTGGGAAATTTCCCAGCGGGGCACATGAGGCGGGAGGCGGAAGGAGACGATTCCGGAATGCCCGAGCCCTCCCGCCTCGGCCTTGGCTTCATAGACGACAACCTTGAAGCCGCCTCTCGCGAGCTCGCGGGCGGCCGACAGTCCCGCCGGGCCGCTGCCGACGACAGCGACGCTGCGTCCATTCGGCTCGCCGGCCTGGAACAGCTGGCGTCCGCTCGCGGCGGCATCGTCCGTAGCATAGCGCTGCAGCCTGCCGATCATGATCGGCGTAGACGGGCCGCCGAGCACGCAGGCCCCTTCGCAGAGCAGCTCCGTCGGACAGACGCGCGCGCAGCTCGCTCCCAAGGGATTGGCGTCCAGGATTGTATAAGCGGCACCGGCCGTATTGCCCGTTGCGATGCGCTTGATGAAGGCAGGCACGTCGATGCCGGTCGGACAGGCCCGGATGCAGGGCGCATCATAGCAGTACAGGCAGCGGTTGGATTCTTCCATAGCGGCGGCGCGGCTTAGCGGCAGCGTCAGCTCGGCGAATGGGCCGCCCGCCTCCTCAAAGCTTCTCAGCTTGTCGATTCCCATCGCGCCGTCCTCCTTCCCCGTACGGCGGCCGGGCCGCCAGGCGCATGAGCGTCCGGGCCAGCAGCTCCGTGCCTGCCGCGATATCCTCCGGGCTCGAATATTCAAGCGGATTATGGCTGATTCCATCGCGCGAGCGGATGAAGATCATGGCGTACGGGCACACATGCGACATCGCAAGCGCATCGTGGAACGGACCGCTCATCAGCTCCGGCAGCGGCAGGCCCGCTTCGGCCGCCGCTTCCCTGACGGCAGCCATCAAGTCCGGATCGCAATAGCGGGGCTCGCTGTCCGTATCGACGACAAGGTCCCATTCCAAGCCGTTGTCGGCCGCCTTGTCCGCGATGAGAAGGCGGAGCCGACGCTCCAGCCTGCCGCGCCTCGACATGTCCATATCCCTCAGGTCGACCGTGAACCGGACCCTCTCCGGAATGACGTTGCGGGAATTCGGATAGACATGTAGCGAGCCGACCGTGCCCACGGCCGGCGAGCCCTCCTCGCCGCGAAGAAGCTCCTGCAGCCCGGCAATGACCGCCGCCGCTCCCGCCAGCGCGTCCCGGCGCATCGCCATCGGCACGGAGCCTGCGTGGCCGGCGAATCCCCGCAGCTCGACGGTCCACCAGAGCGGACCCGAGATGCCGGTGACGAGTCCGCATGATGCGTTCAGGGACTCCAGCACGGGTCCCTGCTCGATGTGCAGCTCCAGATAGGCCTTGACGGCGCCCGGAGAGCAGGCATCTTCCGCGAAGCGGCCTGGGTCCCCGCCGAATGTCAGCAGCGCCTCGCGCCTCGTGACGCCTTGAGCGTCCGTTCGGTCAAGTTCCCCCTCCTCCAGCCTGCCGGCAAGTCCTCTCGATCCGAACAAGCCCTTGTCGAACCTGCAGCCTTCCTCGTCGGAAAAGACGGCCACCTCGACGGGGCCTTGAGGCGGCTCTCCCGAATCGCGCAGGAGCTGCACCGCTTCGATCGCGCCGACCACCCCTGCGACGCCGTCATAAAGACCCGCATTCGGCTGCGTATCGATATGCGATCCCAGCATGAGGACAGGGCCGTCTTCCATGCCTTCCATCCTCCCGATCAAGTTTCCGAAGGCGTCGACCCGAGCTTTCATCCCCGCCTCCTCCATCCAGCTCCGTACGGTTTCCCGCGCCTGCGCATCAAGAGCGCTCATGGCCGGCCGGCTGGCCGAGGTGGCGCCTATCGCTCCGATCCGCCCCAGACTGGCAATTCTCGAACGCAGTCGTTCAATCGATACGGCTGCTCCGGCTTCCTTCATTGGGCTTCCTCCCTCGAAGCGTAATGTAAGGTTACATAACGTATCATACTCAATTTTCCGAATTTTTTGAATATTTATTTTCCATTCCCCTCTTTTGATGTAAGATAATCTTACTTCTTCTCCTTTCCTCTTTCGATCATCCGTGCCTGCACGTCCGTTTCCCCCACAGAGACAGCTACAGAAATCGGAAGCTTATAATCGAACCAGCAATAAGGAGGATGCTTATGCCGGTCCAACGCCCTCTTACCGTCCGCGATACGCTTCTCAGTCCCCACTTTGCCCAAGCCTTGGTGGCAGCCGGCTCCAGCGGCCTGGATCGGGAGATCCGCTGGGTCCACATTCTGGAAATATCCGAAGCCGATGAGCTTCTGCACGGCGGAGAAATGATTCTGACGACCGGGGTCGGATTTCGGGGAGAGGCGGCCGAACGCCGCCGCTTCCTGGCTACGCTGATCCGCCGCGGAGCCGCGTGCCTGTGCATCGAGCTTGGCCCCTATATGGCATGCCTTCCCGAGGAATGGATTGTGCAAGCTGAAGAAGCCGGCTTCCCGCTCATCGTTTTTTCCGGCAAAGTGCGCTACGTCGATATCACTCATGATTTTCACCGCCTCATCCTCGGGCTTCAGAGCGGCAGCCGCAGGCAGCTGCCGCATGCCCGGGAGCGTCCGGACAAGGAGAGAATCGGCTGGCTGCTGCAAGCCAATGAGTACGGACCCGGTAACGAGGCTTGGCGGAGCGATCCGCTGCTGCAGCCTTTCGAGAGGCTGCCGTGCCGCACGGTGCTGCTCGAGCTCGGAGCGGGCACCGGCCGCCGCCGCGATACGGCCGCTCTCCTCCCCGGAGCTGCCGGCTGCATCACCGAGGCCGCTTATCTGCTGAAGCGCGAGCTGGAACGGACCGGCTCGCCTTGTCTTGCGGACGGCGACGGCGCGCGCATCACCCTCGTCATCGCCGATGCCTCGGCTGCCGAGACATGCCGCCGCCTTCTCGAAAACGCGCTGCTGCGGCTGGCCGAATGGCAGCCGCGGGCTGCGGGGGCAGGCGAAGCCCTGGCCGGCCGCCAAGGAGCTGCCGAAAGCCGCCGGCAGGCGCAGCTCGCTCTCGATCTCGCCGGCGCAGCCGGCCGCAGCAAGTCTCCTTGCCTGTTCTACGAGGAGCTCGGAGTGCTGCAGCTGCTGCCTGCCCTCAATGACGGCAGCAGGCTGGAAGACTTCGTCGACAGGCATCTCGGGCCGCTCCTTTTGGCCGACCGTCTCAAGGGAAGCGAGCTGCTGCTGACGCTGAAGGTGTATCTCGACGCGGAGGGCAACAAGCAGGAGGCCGCCCGCAGATTGTACATCGTGCGCCAGTCGCTCTATTACCGGCTGGAGCGCATCGGCGAGCTGCTTGGATCCTTCTGGCACATGCCGGAACGGAGACTGGCCGTGCAGGTCGCGCTGCGCGCCTACATGCTGCTGCATCCCGGCTCGCTGCGGGAGCCTGAGCCGCAGACGCCGGACGCCCGTCACGCCGGAGAGGCTTCCTCCAGCGCTTCGAGAAGCGCCGCCAGCAGGAAATCCAAGTCCTCGTCTGTGCTCGACAGCGGCGGCGCGAGCGTAAGCACGTTGTTGTAGCCGGCGACGGTATCTCCGTTCTTCCCGATGATCAGCCCCCGGCGCCGGCAGCTGTCTATGATTCCCTGCACGACATCGGGAGCGGCCGGCTTGCGGCTCTGCCTGTCTTCCACCAGCTCGATTCCCGCCATGAACCCGAAGCCCCGGACATCCCCCGCCAAAGGATGTCCGGCCAGCGCCGCTCCGAGCTCCTCCAGGAGCCTTGCTCCCAGCAGGGAAGAGCGTTCCCTCAGCTTCTCCCTTTCCATCAGCTCCAGATTGGCAAGCGCGACCGCGCAGGAAGCCGGATGGCCCCCGAACGTATTGACATGGCGCAGATGATCGTATTCCCCCTTTTGGCAGAAAGCCTGATAGATTTCGCGCTTTACGGCGGTCGCGGCGAGCGGCAGATAACCGCTTGTGATCCCTTTGGCCATCGTGACGATGTCCGGGGAGACGCCGAAGTTGTGGTGGCCGAAGCTGCGGCCCGACCGGCCGAAGCCGCAGATGACCTCGTCAACGATCATCAGCGCGCCGTGCTGCGTGCAGATCCGTCTGACCTCTTCCATGTACGCCTTGTCGGGCACGATGATGCCGCCTCCGGTAATAGCCGGCTCCAGGATGACGCCGGCGACCGTATCCGCGCCCTCCCATACGATCGTCTCCTCGATTTCCCTCGCGCATTGGAGCTGATGGGCTTCCCGGCTCATTCCCTCCGGTCTTCGGTAGCTGTCCGGCGGGCGGACATGCAGGAATCCCGGCGCAAGCGGCTCGTACTTGAGCTTGCGGACGGCCTGCCCCGTCGCGGAGAGAGCTCCCGGCGAGCTGCCGTGATAGCCGCGATAGCGCGCAATGAACTTGTGCCGGTACGGATGTCCGGTCTGCTGCTGATATTGCCGCGCCATCTTGAACGCCGCTTCGTTCGCTTCCGAGCCGCTGTTGGAGAAAAACACGACGTAATCGCCTTCAAGCCATTCGCCAAGCTTCTCCGCCAGCCGGATCGCCGGCAGATGCGTTTGGGTGAGCGGGTAGTACGGCATGGAGGACAGCTGCCGGTATGCCGCATCGGCCAGCTCCTGCCGTCCATAGCCCGCATTGACGCACCAGAGGCCGGACATGCCGTCCAGATACCGGTTGCCCTCGCAGTCGGTAATCCAAGATCCATTCGCTTCCGTAATCAGCAGCGGCACATCGTTTTCCTTGAAAGGACGCATGCCGTGCCAGACGACGCGGCGGTCTGCCGCAATATGATCCGCGGCTGAACGGCCGGCTTCAATCATAAGACTCGCTCCTTTTAGGCGCAGGCGCCGGTCAATACCGGGCCGTCACCATTTTTTTGCGGGTGTAGAACTCGACTCCGTCCCGCCCGTTGGCATGAAGATCGCCGTAGAAGGAGCTTTTCGCTCCGGAAAAAGGAAAGAATGCCATCGGAGCCGGAACGCCGAGATTTACGCCCAGCATGCCGGCGTCCATTTCCTCGCGGAACTCCCGTACGGCAGCCGCGCTGTCGGTGAACAGGCAAGCCCCGTTCGCGTACCTCGACCGGTTCGCGAGCGCGATTCCAGCCTTCAGATCGGGCACGGTCAGCACGCATAGGATCGGCGCGAACAGCTCCTCCTGCCAGATCGCCATATCCGGGGTGACCTCGACTGCGATCGTCGGTCCGAGAAATGCAGCTTCATCCGAGTTCCACTCCCCCCTCCGGCCGTCCATGAGCAGCGCCGCTCCGTCCCGGATTGCGAGCTCCAGCAGCTTCAGCGCCCGGTCGCGGCTGCCGCAGTCGATGAGGGGACCGATAGGAGTCCCCGGCCTCGCTCCGTCGCCGACGATCAAAGCTTCGGCGGCGTCTTGGAGCAGCGGCATGAACGCCTCTGCCGCCGACTCCTGCACGGCGACGACGGAGCAGGCCATGCAGCGCTGGCCGGCGGAGCCGAATGCAGCCGCAGCGATCTGGCTCGCGGCGGCCTTGAGATCGGCATCCGCAAGCACGATGGAGTGGTTTTTCGCTCCTGCCAGCGCCTGGATGCGCTTGCCCGCCGCTGCCGCTCGGGCATGGACGGCCGCAGCCGCAGGCTGCGAGCCGACGAAGCTGACCGCGGCGATAGCCGGATGCTCCAAGAGCGCGTCGACCGCCTCCTTCGAGCCGTTCACGACATTGAGCACGCCGGGCGGAAAGCCCGCTTCCGCGAACAGCTCCGCAAGCCGGCAGCTGAGCAGAGGCGTCTTCTCCGACGGCTTCAATAGGAACGCATTGCCGCAGGCGACAGCCAGCGGAAACATCCAGCATGGCACCATCATCGGAAAATTGAACGGGGTTATGCCCGCGACGACGCCGAGCGGATAACGGTACATGCCGGATTCGATGCCGCCCGCGATATCCGGCAGCTGGCTGCCCATCATCAGCGTCGGCGCTCCAGCTGCGAATTCCACGCATTCGATTCCGCGCTGCACTTCGCCCAGAGCCTCCTCCAGGCATTTGCCGTTCTCGGCTGTAAGGATCGCAGCAAGCTCCATCCGGCAGCCATGAAGCAGCTCCCGGTAGCGGAACAGCAGCCTTGCCCTGGCCGGCACCGGCACCTTGCGCCAGTCCCGGAACGCCAGCAGCGCGGCGGCGGCAGCATCCTCCACCTCGGCGCGGCCGGACATCGGCACGACGGCCAGCACCTCTCCCGTTGCCGGATTCCGCACCTCCGCCTGCCCGGTCCCGACCGCGGCCTCCTTCCACGAGCCTCCGATCCAGTTGCCCAGCTTGCGCGGCCCCGCAGACGTCTCCGTCATCTCCGCTTCCTCCTCACAGATGCGCCAGCTCGCCGTATGTTTCCGGCCGCCGGTCGCGATAAAACTGCCACGCCTCCCGAGCCTCGCGGATCACCGCGCGGTCCAGCTCCCCGATGACGGCCTCGTCCCGGTCCCTGCTGCCTTCCGCCACAATCCTGCCGCGGGGGTCGACCAGATAGGACTGGCCGTAGAACTCTCCCATGTTCCAGGGAGCTTCCGTCCCTACCCGGTTGATCGCGGCCACGTAGTAGCCGTTGGCGACTGCATGGGCCGGCTGCTCCAGCTTCCACAAGTACTCCGACGTGCCGGCCACCGTCGCCGACGGATTGAAGACAATCTCCGCCCCGCCAAGGCCGAGCATCCTCGCTCCCTCCGGAAAATGCCGGTCGTAGCAAATATAGACGCCTACTTTTCCATAGGCCGTGTCGAAGACGGGATAGCCGAGATTCCCGGGCTTGAAATAATACTTCTCCCAGAAGCCGCAGCTTCCCCCGCCCGCTCCGACCTGGGGAATATGATGCTTGCGGTATTTGCCCAGCACCGCTCCGTCGGCATCGATGACCGCCGCCGTATTGTAATAGCTGGCGATGCCTTCCCGCTCATAGACGGGCAGGACAAGCACGATGCCAAGCTCCCGTGCAAGCTTCGCGAACACTTGCACGGTCGGCCCGGCAGGGACCTCCTCTGCCGCCCCGTACCATTTGGGAACCTGCTCCGCGCAGAAATACGGACCGAAAAAAATTTCCTGCAGACCGATGATCCGGGCTCCGCGCCCGGCTGCTTCGCGGATGAGCCGGATATGCTTGTCGATCGCGGCGGCCTTGTGGACCGCGACGTCCTCATCGCCGTCCACTTCATGCCTTGCCTGGATCAAGCCGATTTTGACCGTATCCATTATCCCCATGCCCCAGCCTCCCGTCTATTTGGCCGCCATGCCGTAGATTTCCGTCGTATAGGCGGTTCCCGCATCCGCCGCCTTCTGGATGACGCCGAACTTCAACGCGATCTCCGCGGTCTGCCGGAAAGCCTCCTCGTCGATCATGCCGAGCTTGCCGATATCGAAGCCGTCCGGAGCAACCAGCTTCGCAACCTCCTTCATCATCTTCAGCTGATGATCGCGCGATGTGCTCGCCGCATCCGCTGATTTCATCACAATATCGACCGCTCCCTCTTGATCCTCGACGGCGTCCTTCCAGCCCTTTAGCGACGCCCTCAGGAATTTGGCGGCCGTCTCCTTGTTCTTCGCCAGCCAGTCCTTGTTGGCGAACAGATTGTCCTCCAGCATCCCGACGCCTTCCTTGTTCATGTCGATGACCGACAGCTCCGCCTCGGGAATGCCCTGCTCCAGCACGACCTGGTACTCGTTGTACGTCATGGCCGAAGCCGCGTCCAGTTCGCCGCCCAGAAACTGGTCCATCGTGAAGCCTTGCTTGGCGAACTGCAGATCCTTGGAAGGGTTCAGCTTGTATTTGTCAAACAGCGCCAAAAGCTCGAATTCGTTGCCGCCCATCCAGTTGCCGACTTTTTTGCCTTTCAGGTCCGACGGTCCGGCAATGCCTGCCGATTTCCTGGATACAAGCACGAGACCGCTTTTCTGGTACACCTGCGCGATCTCGACGAGCGGAAGTCCCTGCTCCTGATGCGCCAGCAGGCTCGCGACCCAATCCACGCCGATATCGGCCGAGCCGTTGGCGACCTGCTGCTCCGGGACAATGTCCGGTCCGCCCGGGACGATCGTCACGCTTAGTCCTTCGTCTTTGTAATAGCCTTTTTCGAGCGCTACATAGTAACCGGCGAACTGGGCCTGGGGCACCCATTTCAACTGCAGCTTGACCGCACCTGCGCCTTCGCCGGAAGCTTCCTTGCCGCTGCCACCGCAGGCCGTCAGCGCTCCGGCCATCAGCACGGCGAGCCCCGCCGCCGCCAGTCGGCTGTTCCAGCTTGCTGGCCTCTTCATAAGCATCCTCCTCATTCCCGTCCGCATGATGCGGAACGCGATGTTCCGCCTTCTAGCTCAGGCGCCTCCGAAATTCGGGATGCCAGAGCAGCAATCGCCTTTCGGCCGCTTGCACAAGCATATACATGCCGATCCCCGCGGCTGCCGCCGCTCCGATGCATGCCCATCCAAGAGGCATGCGGGCGATCTTCACCGAATTGGACAGCAGATAGCCAAGTCCGCGCGAGGAGTAGAAAAATTCGCTCACCATCGCCGCAATCAGGCCGCCGGCCGTGCTGATCTTGAACGCTGTCAGCATCGCCGGCAGCGATGACGGCAGCCTGAGCTTGAAAAAAGCCGGCACCGCCCCCGCACCGAGAACGTTCATCAGATCCATTGAAGCGGAATCGGCCGATGTCAGGCCGCGGTAGCTGCCGATCGCCATCGGCGCCAGCGTCGCGGCGGCGGCGACGGCGGCTCTGGAGGCGAGGCCGTCGCCGAGCCACAGGTTCATGATCGGGGCGAGCGCTACGATCGGAACCGCGCCAAGCGAAGCGGCTAGCAGCAGCGCGCCGCTCCCCCATCTCGGCATGGCGGCGGCCATTGCCGCCGCCAGCCAGCCGAGCAGGGTGCCGGCGGCGATGCCCGCCGCCGCCTCCAGCAGCGTGTAGCCTGCGGAGCGGAACAGCAGGCCGGCGTTGTCCGCTGCCGCCCGGAAGATCGCCGAGGGCAGCGGCAGCTGATAGGCTGCCAGGCCGAGAACGGCATGGATGAGCCCGGCCTGCCAGATCGCAGCGAGGGCAAGGCCCGCGCCTAGCGGCAGAGCCCATGCGGCCGTACCCTGCTGCATGAATCGGCCCTTTTCCGCTGGAGCTGCCTTAGGCGAAGTTCGGGTTCTGTTCCGATCATCGGCTGCGGCGGATGCATCCGATGCTTCGGCACCGACCTCGGCACCTGCTGCCGCTCCGAGCTCGACACCTGCTTCTGCTTCGGCAGTCGGATCCGCTGCTCCGTACTGGCGGGCAGCATCAGCAGCTCCGGCTTCACCGTCTCCCTTCAGAGCTCCCTCAGCCGTCGCCTCTACCGTGACGAGGACGGCAACATGCTCCGAAACGCCGGAGGCCCGCTCGGCTTCGACTTTCCCGGATGCTTCCTTCCCGCTCCTTGCGCTCGATGTCGAATAAGGCATGCTCATCGCAGCCCCCTCCCTTGACGTCGTCCCGACGTTCGGCTCCAGGGCAGCAGCGTATTCTCGAGCGCCGCCGTTATGCCGTATGCCGCGATGCCAAGAGCTGCCGCCAGCAGTACGGTGCACCAGAACAGCGCCGCATGGGTCGGGCCGTAGTATAGATGACGCAGCATAAGCACTCCGATGCCGCGCTGAGCGCCCATCAGCTCCACGAGAATCGCACCGGTCACAGCGAGCGGGGCGGCCGCCTTCAAGCCCGTGAACATTCCCGGCAGAGCCGCAGGCAGCCGCAGCACCCGGTAAGAGGCCGCTCGTCCGCATGCAAGGACATGAAGCAGATCCCGATCTTCTTGACGTACCGACTGCAGCCCGCGAAGCGTATGGAGCGCGACCGGAAAAAAGGAAATATAACCGGCAATGAGCACTCTCGCCGTATTCTCGTCCCGGAAAATGGCGTACACTATCGGCGCCAGCCCCAGTATCGGCACCATCTGGGAGGCGACCGCATACGGAGCGGCGATCCGCTCCATCGTCGCCGACAAGCTCATGAACAGCGCCAGCGCCACTCCCGCAGCCGCCCCCAGCAGAAAGCCTTCGCATGCGTTGAGCAGCGTCACAGCCGCCTCCGCAAGCAAGCTCCCGGCGTTGCGGAACAGCGCTACGGCGACAAGATAGGGATAAGGAAGCTTGGACGAAGCCAGCGCCACTCCCCGCTGCTGAAGCAGCCAAGCGCCGGATTGCCACAGAGCCAGCGCTGCGGCTGCCCAAACAAGAGCCGGCATGATCCTGGCTGCCGCCGCCGCCTTCACGCCGACGCCTCGCGGAACCGCCCCCTGATGCCGTCCACGAGCTCGTGAAAGCTCGGGAGCGCCCTCGTCGACGCATCCCGAGGCCGCGGCAGCGGAATATCCACCGCTGCCGCCAATCTCCCGGGACGGGGGGAAAGGACGAACACCCGATCCGACAGGAAGACGGCCTCGGCGATGCTGTGCGTGACGAAAACAACGGTGCATCCTGTGTGGCCCCACACGGATAGGAGCTCCTCGTTCAGCTTCTCTCTCGTGAATTCGTCGAGTGCCGAGAAAGGCTCATCCATGAGCAGGATATCCGGCTTCATCGCCAAAGCGCGGGCAATGGAAGCGCGCTGCTGCATCCCCCCGCTGAGCTGCCAAGGGTAGCGGAGGCCGAATCCTTCCAGACCGACGAGCCTCAGCAGCGACTCGGACCGTTCCCTGCGGTCTGTCCGCGGAACGCCCGCCAGCTCAAGCGGCAGCTCAACGTTCGCCCGCACGCTCCTCCATTCGAACAAAGCCGGCGTCTGGAACACCATGCCGAGCTTGCCGGCCAGCCGAGCTGCACGCGGAGCCGACCCGGATACTCTCACCTCTCCCGACGTAGGTTCCAGCAGATCCGCGATCATCCTCAGCAGCGTCGTCTTGCCGCAGCCTGACGGTCCGAGCAGCGCGGCGAATTCTCCCTTGCGGACGGTCATGCATACGTCCCGCACGGCCGGAGACTGTCCTCCTCCGCCGTAGTCCATTCCGATCCCCTTCATTTCGATCTCCGCTGCAACCGCCGAACCCGCTTCCATCCGATTCAAACCCCCTCGTGGACGTTTTTATCCTGCGTGAGCTTCATGTTCTGATTGCTGCCATCTGCTTAATCGTACTCCGGAGGGGGACCAAAAGCATTAGACAGGACGGTCAATCCCGCTTGGTCACTCTGTCAAAACAACCGGCCCGGCAGATGCCGAGATGGGATGAAATCAGACATGAAGCTGACGCATTTCGTCTGGAAAAATAATGCTGAAACGGCCTTTCGGTATCGAAGGCATTCCGGTATAATCCCAATCAGGAACATCCGTTCCCCGTTTCCGAATGGATAGGAAGCCGGCTCGAACGGATACAGGAAAGCGAGGCTTGAACCATGGGGAAAAATATCGTTCAACTATCCTCAGCCGAAGCGCGCCGCTTCATGCTGGACCATCAAGGCCTTGGACCGACGCCGGAATTCGAGGGCAAGGAAGGCATTCTCTCGTTCATCTCGCGCGTAGGCTGCATCCAGTTCGATCCCCTGGACCAGGCCGGACGCAATGCCGAGCTTGTCCTTCAGTCCAGAATTCCCGGCTTCAGCCCCGCGATGCTGGAGGAGCTGTTATATGACGACAGGCGGCTGCTGGACGGCTGGGACAAGGTCATGAGCATCTACAGCAGCAGCGATTGGCCCTATTTCGCCCGGGGGCGCCGGCAGGCGCATGACCGTTACGCCGATATCAAGGAGATCCGCGAGCTTCTTCCTTCCGTCCGCCAGGCCTTCCGGGATCGGGGGCCGCTGCTGTCACGGGATTTGGAGCACAAGGAGAAAATGGACTGGGCGTGGGCTCCGGCTAGGGTATCGAGAGCCGTTATGGAAAGCATGAATCTATGGGGCGAGCTGATCGTCCATCACAAGCAGCGCAACCAGAAAGCCTACGACTTGGCCGAAAAGCATTTTCCGGAAGCGCTCCTGCAAGCGCCCGATCCGAATCCGTCCGAGCAGGACTACCGAAAATGGAGGCTGATGCGCCGGATCGGAGGCGTCGGCCTGCTGCCTTACCGCGCTTCCGATGCATGGGTCGGCACGCATTTCATGAACACGGCCGACCGCAAGCGGGGATTTCTGGAGCTGCTGGAAGACGGGCTGCTCGTGCAGGTCGAAGCCGAAGGGCTGACCGCCCCTCATTTTGTCCGCAGCGAGGACTGGGCGCGCTGGAGCTCCTCTTCTCCGGCATCGCGCTGGTCCAGCCGCCCGCCGCGGACAAGCGTGCTCGCCGCCCTCGACAATCTGCTGTGGGACCGCAGGCTGGTCAAGGAGCTGTACGGCTTTCATTATGTATGGGAAGTGTACAAGCCCGCCGCGTCGAGGCTGTACGGCTATTATGTGCTGCCCGTCCTTTGCGGCGACCGCATGGTCGCCCGTTTCGAGCCCGGCCGGATCAAGGGAAGCAAGGATCGCCGCATCATTCTCGGATGGTGGCCGGAGCCGGGAGTCGAATGGAACGAAGAAATCCGCGGCAGCGTAAGGCAAGGCTTCGCCTCCTTCCGCCGTTATCTCGGCTGCGAGTCGTTCGAGCTGTCCCCTGCCGCGCTGGCTGCCGACCCCGAGCTCGATGCGCTCGTGAACGCTCCTTTTCCATGACAAAAAAGCCGCCAGGCTGCGACTTGCGCAGCCTGGCGGCTTTTTCAAGGCATGCTTTCAGTCGAACGATCGGGTTGGCGACCAGGAGCCCTGCAGCTTGCGAAGAAGGATGATCTGGCCGCAGTGATAAGCGTCATGCACGTACAGGCTTGTAAGCCAAGGTCCAGCCGGGCTGTCCTTGACAACATCCTTGTCGTACACCGCATCATCCATGGCTTGAATGATGAATCCGATTTTCGCATGGGCTTCGGCCAGACGTTTCTTCGTCGCCTCCCAAGCTTCGCCTTCCGCTCCGTTGACAGCCGGCTGGAACGTGTCGGTGTTGCTGATCCGCGGCTGAGCAGGAGCCTCGACTCCGTACCACTTGTTCAGAAAACGCTCTTTGTAGAAGATCAGATGGTGCACGTTCTCGCGGATCGTATTCCCTGCCTCGCCTGGCGGCCGCCAGTCGGCCTGCTCCTCCGTTACGCCTTCCAGCGCCATGCCGAGCGGCGGCTGCCAGTCCTCCTTGTCGTAAGCATGCTCCCAGCCTTTCTGCAGCAACTCCGTTTTGATTCGGGCCATTGGTTGTCGTCCTCCTTGTAGAGAATGGGATGTAACGATATAATGTCGTATAGCCGGTTACGTGATGCTGACGATAGTATACCCGAAACCGCTTTAGATGTAACGATCTATTTTAGTTTAGAACGTTTCATACTGAACCGGCATGGAGGATGGGCATCATGATCTGGGAAGATTACTTGAACAGCCAGTGGTACGATTGGAGAGGCAGCGGCGCGAGCGAGGACCGGCTCGAGCGTCCCGCCTGGAGATCTCAATTTTTGACCGAGCACGCCCTCGTCGATCCCGGTCCGCCTTCGCCTGAGGAGCTTCAAGCGATGCGGACGCTCCGCGGCAGCCTCAGGGAGCTGACTTCCCGTATCAGCGACTCTGTCCGTGTCGAGGAGGCTCCTCCGTTATCCGATACCGATTTTGCCTGCCTCAACTCCGCACTCGTCTCCAGCCCCTATACCAAAAGGCTGTCCTTCGGAAATGGAGCCCTCTCTCTCGTCGAGATTCCCTCGGAATCCGGCTGGCAAGGCATCATGGCGAAAATAGCCGCTTCCTACGCGGACTCCCTTGCCCATGGAGAGCTGGAACGGTTCCGAATATGCGACAATCCCGACTGCCGCTGGATTTATTACGATACGACGCGCAATCGCTCGAAGCGCTACTGCGACGATAAATGCTGCGGCAATCTGATGAAGGTCCGGCGCTTCCGCGAACGGGCCAAAACCGCTTCAACCACGAGCAGACGAAAGAAGGATGAAAAATGAACGAATCCAAATTCCAGGCCGAATGTCTTGACGTAACCGACGCAGCCGTATCGGAGCAATTGCGCGCCTTGCAGACGGCCGCCTATCGGGAAGAGGCCCGACTGATCGGCTTCGACGGCATTCCCCAGATCGGGGAAACCCATGAAGCTCTGCTCGCCTCCCCTGCCGTCTTCTACGGCTGCCGTCTCGACGGCAGGCTGGCCGGCGCCGTCGCGATCGAGCGCGAGCCTTCGGGCATCGTCACAATCGCCCGCCTTGTCGTCCACCCCGATTTTTTCAGGCGCGGAATAGGGAGTTCCCTGATTCGCTTTGCTCTCGGCCTGTACCCGAACTCCGAATACCGGGTGTCGACAGGCACGGCCAACGATCCCGCAGTGCAGCTCTATCTCCGTTTCGGCTTCGAGGAGAGCGGCCGGGTCGAGATCGTTCCCGGCGTTTGGCTGACCGGTCTCCGCAGGAGCCCACGGCCGTAATCGTATTCCAGCTCGTCCTGCCGGTTATAAAAAAAAAAACGCATGGCGCTCATGGCGCCATGCGTTTTTTTTTGGCTTACAGCAGCGACTCCGCTCCATCCACGTATATATCGGTGCCCGTAACGTGGGAGGACAGATCGGATGCCAGATAAGTGACGAGATCCGCGACTTGGGCAGCCTTGCCCGGCTTGCCGGCGAGAGGATGGGAGCCCTCGGGATATTCCACCGGTATCGCAGCTTCCTCGGCTTCCTTGGTTTTGATCGTGCTGTCGTCGATATGGGTGTTGATCGCCCCCGGACAAACGGCGTTCACCCTGATCTTATGCGGGGCGAGCTCCAGAGCAGCCATCTTCATGAAGGCGACCTGCCCGGCTTTGGAGGAGCTGTAAGCGCTGGCGCCGGTATTGTTGAAGATCCGGTTGCCGTTGATGGAGCTCGTAATGATGATGCTGCCGCCGTTTTTCTTGAGATGCGGAATGCTGTACTTCACCGTGAGGAACGTGCCGCGCAGATTGATGCCAAGCGTCTCGTCCCAATCGTCCACATCCAGGTCCTCGATCGTCGTCCACACCCCGTTGATGCCGGCGTTCGCGAACACGACGTCGATTCGCCCGAAACGCTCGTATACGGAACGGATGCCAGCCTCGACCGCAGCGGCGTCGCTGACGTCGGTCGCCGTCACGATAGCCTCTCCGCCTTCGCTTTGGATTTCGTCCCTGACTTTCTCGGCATCATCCGGTGTGCGGTCCAGAAAACCGACCTTCGCTCCATGACGGGCAAAATCAAGCGCGGCGGCTCTCCCGATGCCGGAGCCACCTCCTGTAACGATCGCCACTTTTCCTTCCAGCAGCCGGCTGACGGTCATCTTTCATCATCCTTTCGATTATGTATCCTAGTTTTAGAATGGCTTCCATTCATCTATAGAATACTTAATCATCCCGATAACGGATGAATCGCCTCGTCAGCGGTAGACCGGCTGGCTGTGAGCGGCGCTTCCTTGCAGCTCCGGCGCTGCCGGCTCCGCCGGAAAGTCGGAAGCCGGAGGGGCGAGCAGGACAGTGCCCGCGATTCCAGCAAGAAGAAAAAAGATGACAGCAAGCAATTTCGCAAATGGCATGTCCCGCATTAAATGGCCTCTTTTCGATACATTATATTCACTAATTTTATTATTTCGATTTTATCAATCAATTTCCTGCTGTTTTCAATCATTTTAATAAATTTAATTTTCGACAGGAACACGAGATTCCCGATGTCCATCTCTCCCTCTCCATTATCAGTCCCATCCTCGCCGCGATCCCAACGCTTTTGCCGGATGCACCGCATGCCGCCTTTCCCTTATCTTCGCAACAAAAAAACAGGCAAGCAGTCCACTGCTTGCCTGTCGCTCGCGAAGGCCTATAGGTTGAAAGGCATGACGCAGACCGGCTGCGAGACTTCAAAGCTACGGTCTGTATACTGAAGCTTGCCGGATTGGCGGTCGACACGGAAGAGAGCGATGTTGTTCGTATCTTTATTCGCAGCGAACAGCCAGTTCCCATCCGGCGTCAAGGCGAAATGCCTTGGATGCTCTCCCTCGGTATGGATATGCTGAACCGGCTCCAGCCGACGGCCCTCATCCGATCCCTCATAAACGACGATGCTGTCATGTCCCCGGTTCGAGCCGTAGACAAAGCGTCCATCGCTGGAGACGGCAATCTCGGCGCAGGTGTTCTCCCCTTCGTAGCCCTCCGGCAGCGTCGGAAGATAATGAAGCTCCGTCAAGCCTCCTGTTTCCGCATCATACTCCAGCACGCTGACCGTTGAATCCACTTCGTTGATGACATATGCGATATGGCCGTCCGGATGGAACGCCAAATGCCGGGGTCCGGCTCCCGCATGGATGTCATTGTCCCGCACTGGCTTCAGGGCGCCTTCTTCAACGGCATAGGTACGGATCAGATCAAGGCCAAGATCCTGGACGAACACATACCGGCCATCGGGGCTGAACTGCGAGGAATGCGGATGCGGGCGGTCCTGCCGTTCCTCGTTCACGCTATGGCCCTCATGCTGCTGCTGGTCCAGCCTCGGACCGATCTTCCCGTCTGCGTCCAGCTCCATCAAGCCCACCATGCCGCCATGATAGCTGACGACGACGAGATGGCGGCTGTCCGGATCCCGCTGGATATGGCAGGTCGGGCCATCCGTAGTAGCCGCTTCGCTCAGCCTTTCCAGAGAATTGTCCAGCGGATCGAAACGGAACGAGACGGCGGCGCCCGTTTTGCCTCCTTCCGGCGATTTTCCCTCGGAAATGGCGTACACAAAACGTCCGGCCGGATCGATGTTCAGGAAGGTCGGATTTTTGAGCCCGTCCGCCTCCGCCAGCAGATCCAGGCTGAGCTCGTCTTCATTCCAGCGGTAGGCATACAAGCCGCTTCCATCCGGTTCCGCATAGGAGCCGACGAATACATACAATGGGTCCATAATTCAACCAATCCCTTCTGCCTTCATGTTTGGTTTGTTCCTCAAGTCTTCGTCAGTTTCATCTCATCATGTCCTTCAAGTTCTTCCTGTCCTTCATGCTCTTCGTCATGCCTGCTATCGGCCGCCTCTCCGGTCACAGCAGCTACCGCTTGGGCAGAAGCTTCACATACGCATCCGACAGCCCGAGCAGCTTGATCGTGTAATCGTAATCGCTCCGGTACTTGGAGAAGTCGGCGACCGGCTGCAGCGTCTTCAAGGAGACCGCCTTCCCGTCCTCGAATCCTTTGCCCGGCACGAACAGGATCTCTTCGTTGATGAACGAGCCCGACGGCAAGTAATAACGTTCTCCGAGAATATTGCGGTCGGTATTCAGCAAGTCGCGTCCGAATGCAGTGAAGCCTTCTTTTTTCAGCGAGATTCCCATCAGGTTGGCGACGGTCGGAAGAATGTCGAGCTGCCCTCCGATTCCTTCGACGACCTTGCCCTGCTGGCCGGGAACTCGGATGATGAGCGGAATGTTGAACCGGGAAATCTGATTGTGATAAGGAATTCCGAGCTCCTGCTGGATGAACGCCGGATCGTTGCTCTGAGGCTGCAAGCCGAAATGATCGCCGTAAATGACGAGAGTCGTGTTCTCCCATAACCCCTCGGCCTTCAGCCTGTCCACCAGCATCCCGACGGCATCGTCCGTGTAATGGATCGCCTGCAGGTAATCGCCGAGCTGCGAGCCGGCCAGGGATTCATCTTCGATCAGAGTCTGCTTGTCCTTCGGGATTTGGAACGGAAAATGGCTCGATGTCGTGATCAGATGGGCGTAAAACGGCTTCCCTTTTCCGCTGAGCTCCGCCATTTTCCCTGCGGCGACCCGGTACAGCTCCTCATCCGATGCGCCGAAGCTGTTGAAATGGTCGTTGTTGTAGAACGGCTTGTCATAATACTTGTCGAAGTTGAGCGCCGGGTACAGCTTGTTCCGATCCCAGAAGCCCACATTGTTGATATGGAACGTATTCGCCTCGTATCCTTCGCCTTGAAGAAGTCTCGGCAGGCTCGGAAGCTTGCGGTTGCCGTAGCCGGTGGACATGGCGATCGTCCCGGTCGGGTAGATGGACGTGTTCGTCATGAATTCCGCATCCGACGTATTCCCCTGGCCGATCTGCTGGAAGAAATGAGGAAAATAGTATCCCTCGTTCGCGAGCTTGTTCAGGTTCGGGGTCAGTTCCTGGCCTTGCAGCTTCAGATGGATCGGGAAATTCTGGAACGCCTCCATCTGGATGATGACCAGATTCGTCCCCTTGGCGGCTCCGAACTCCTGAAGCGGCGCCGATTCGTCCTTGCGGTACGGATACGAAGCCTGCAGCTCCTCGATCTTCTGAATTGTCTTGCCGATATCGCCGGACGCAATCTCCTTGTTCTCCTCGCGGATCTTGATCGCGCTGACGACCTGATAATTGAAGACGCCGACGCTCTCGGCCTGCGCCAGCTCGCTCTGGGTCGCCTCCGCATCGCGGATGAACCAGAAGCTGCCGGCGAGTCCGGCAACCGTAAGCAGGGCCGCAGCCGGCTTCCATAGTCCTTGGCGTCCCTCGATTTTCCGTCCGCGCGTCCGGCGCAGCATCCATATCACGGCAATCAGGACGACGTCCGCGAAGTAGATGTAGTCCATCGGTTGGATGGTCGCGTCCACGCTCTCCCGGATCCCATAGACCTGGTTGAGGTTTCCGAGAGCGGTATAGGTCGCCACAGAGCCGAAATGGCTGAAATACAACGTGATCGCAAACAAGACGAGAGAATAAACGAGATTGAACCCCCAGTAGGCGGGTCCTTTGCCGCGGCGCGGGGTCAGAAGCTCCAGCAGCCCCGCCAGCACGAGCAGGGATGCAAAGTCGGCGACTACGGCAAGCGGCTCCAATCCGCCGAACAGGTTGTACCGCATCCACTCCAGCTTGGCCAGCATCAGAACGAACAAATAATAGAAAAGATTGCGGCCTTGCGAACGGGAGCCGGCTCCAACAGATTTCAACATATCGAATCCTTCTTCCTGGTGGCATCCTGCCATTTTCACCGTATCAGTATATCATAACGCAGGAATGCTTCGCATGAACGGGCTCCAAGCCCTGCTGCCAACGGGCTCATTTGAGAGCGTGACCGTCAGAAGATGGCCTACTCTGGTTTTCTTGGGCGTGGTTGTATCAAAACAACGAAGTTGGATGAAGCGATCGGCGAGCATTTATCCGACTCAAACGTGCTTTGCACGGATTCGTGGAGGGCGTTTAGCTCTTATGCGAATTCAAAAGGTTCGGCTCATTACCGATTCAAATCCGATGGAAAACAGCGCGTTAAGGGCGTTTACCATATCTAAAACGTGAACAGCTACCACAGCCGCATGAAAAATGGATGGACCGCTTCAATGGCGTTGCAACCAAATATTTGCAGCACTCTTTGACATGGTTCCGTTATATAGACAGCAAGGAATATGAGAATACCTCATCGAAAAAGAAGAATATGTTGTTCAAATCGTGCTTGTTCACTGTTGACGACACGAATAAAAAGCTTCGGCTGTCTGCTTACTCCTGTTAAGTTAACTGGCAGGATAAGAAATTTTGGAAGGTTATTGATGCAATAGAAAGGTGGGAGAGTTTTGATCGAAACAAAACGTCTTATAATTAGAGAAATGGTGCAGTCCGATTATGATGCATTGTGCGGAATATTGTGTGATGAGGAAGTAATGCGTGCTGCTTATGGAAGAGAATTCAACTTAGAAGAAGCACAAAATTGGCTTAACAGACATCTTAAAAGATATGAAGAATATGGTTTTGGACTTTGGGCTGTTGTATTAAAAGAAACAAACGAAATGATTGGTCAATGTGGTTTGACAATGCAAGGCTGGAGAGAAAAAGAAATTTTGGAAATAGGATTTTTGTTTCAAAAAGCATATTGGCACAAAGGTTACGCAGCAGAAGCGGCAATTGCTTGCAAGGAATACGCTTTTTCAGTTCTTAATGCAATTAGGGTTTATTCTATTATTAGGGACACAAATATAGCCGCTCAAAAAGTTGCGGTTCGAAACGGTATGAATATTATTGATAAAGATACTAAGAATTTTAGGAATATAGATATGGAATTTTTTCTGTATTCTGTTGAGCGAACAAAATGAGCAGGGGAAATTGAAAAGGTTTCCATGATGAACCCATATCCTGGTTGAAATTGAGCTAACGGACAACGATAGCTCAATGAACCGCCTTCATTCAATGCGGTTTTCTTATGCTCAAAAATCAACATTTGAGTTTAACATAGCCAAAAACAAAAACCGCCGAAATGGCGGTTTTTGTTCCGTCTCAATGATCATTGCGCACGCGGACTGATTTGCGGAGCTTGGGCATGGTAGATGGCGGCTGCTTGCGGATGTAACGGATAAAAGCGGCGATCGCTTCGTCCGCCCGCAAAGCGTCGAGTGTCGTCAGCTCGCGCAGCACGAGGTCTGCATTGGTGTAAAGCGCGTGGATCTGGCGATGGCAGGGAGGGCAGAGAAGAGCTGTGCCTTTAAATGTCCCGCCCTGCTCCCGCGGCGTAAGATGATGCTCGGTCAAGCTGACTCCGGATCTCCCGCACAGCTCGCAGCGGCCCTTCGCCGTTCCGGTCTCCATTGACATGGGTCAAGCTCCTTCATGGCCTTTTCCATCAGCATGCCCGGTCAAGGATGGGTTGATGCTTTTTTCGGTACGCCGTTAAGCCCGACCGCCTGGTCGTAGGCGTCGAAGATTTGACGGGCGACCGGCGCGGCTCCCCAGCCGCCGTAACCGCCCTCGGGAATGACAATCGCGACGGCCAGCTTCGGCTTGTCTGCCGGAGCGAAGGCGATGAATACGGAATTTTCCACCTTCACGCCGCCCGCAACGGTCTGCTGCGATGTTCCTGTCTTCCGCAGGAAAGAATAGCTGACCCCTTCGAAGCCTTGCACGCTTACTTTGGCCATTCCTTTGTAGATCGTGTTCCAATAGGAATCCGGGAAGGTGACCTGGTTAAGCACCTCGGGCTTATACGATTGGACGACGTTGCCTGACGGATCGAGAATTTCGTTCACGAATTGAGGCTTCATGCGCTTGCCTTTGTTGGCGAGCATGGAAGCGTACTGGGCCAGCTGCAGCGTCGTATATTTGCCGAGCTGCCCGAAGGAGGATCCGACAAGCGCGGAAATATTGCTGGACTCCTTCGCATCATGCGTATAGTCCTCCACGCCCTTCTGCTCGCCGAGCAGCCCGCTTTCCGTCGAAACGCCGAGGCCGAATTCCTTCATGTATTTATCCCATACGCCGACAGCATCCTTGCCGTATTTTTTCAGCAGCCGCTCGCCGACCATGGCGGACATGAACGCATTGGAGGAATGGGCGATCGCTTCGGAAGCGTTGATGTATCCGTTCGCTTTGTTGCTCGCATTCCGGATCGTCCTCTCGGAGCCTGTGGAACCGAATTTGTAGTAGCCGACATCATGGTATTCCTCCGTGGCCGAGAACAAGCCCTCATTCAAACCGATCAGAATGGAGAGCGGCTTCTGCGTCGAACCGAGGTAGACGAGAGAAGGAGTATGCTTCGTCTGCTCCTTGTCCGTCGCATACGGAGGCGATACAGAGCGGATCGTGCCGTTCCTCGTAAAGTAGAACAGCTCTTCCTTGGAAGGCGTGCCGTCCTTCCACTGGTTCGGATCGTAGTCCGGCATGCTGGCCATGGCGACAACTTTGCCGGTATCGACCTCCATCGCCACGGCAAAGCCGATCTTCGCCTTGTTGCCGGCGTTCTCCGGCTTCGTCGTCGAATGGCGCAGCTTGTCGATCTGCTCCGTCATCGCTTTCTGCGCCGTCAGCTGCACGGAGCGGTTGATCGTGAGCACGAGATCGTTGCCGCGGGTCGGCGCCTCGACTTCCGGCGGACCGATGATCCGCTGCAGGCGGTCGACCGGGAACGTCTTGACTCCGTTTTTGCCGCGCAGCTGCTCCTGGTACAAGTACTCAAGCCCGTCGTAACCGACCGTTTCCTCCGGCGAGTATTTCTCCGTCGGATCCGTTATTTCCTTGATCGCGTTATACTTGGTCAGCGTCTCGGGGGCGGTGCGGTAGCTGCGCAAGTAGCCGACGAGCTGCACCGCGACTTTGTCGGAGTCATAGTTCCGCACGTTCTCCTCGACGATGTCGACGCCCTTGAACTGCTCCTTGTTCTCCAGGAAATAAGCGATTTCCTTATTGTTGAGGTCCGACTTGATCTTGCGCGGCACGGAAATCGTGTTCGTCCGGAAGTTGAGGTCCATCTTCTTCTGGATTTCCTCCGCGGTGAGCTTGCCTTCGGGATCATCCTTGTCGGTGAGCCTCGCGAACACCTCGGCCAGCTTCTTGCTCATCTCGATGGCGATCTCCGGCTTGCGCTCGTCCTGGACGGTATACGTAAGCGTCTGGGTCGACGTCGAGAAGGCGATCGGCTTCTTGTCGGAATCGAGGATGTCCCCCCGAAACGGAGGAATGGCCACCTTGCTCGTGCCCTGCCATTCCCGCTGCGCCTTCAGCGTCGGTCCCTCTACGAACTGCAGCACCGCCAGCCGCACGATCAGGATGCCGAACAGCACGAAAGCGGCAAAAAAGAACGCATTGAGCCGAAACATGAACTGCCTGCGGATGACATAGTCCTTCTCTTCATCCCTGCCGACGATTTGCGGAGGCTTGCCGTTGGCGCCCTTCATGGCTTGCCTCCTTTCTCTTGCCCGATCGCGATTTCAGGAACAGCCGACACGGCGACATTTCCCCGCAAGGCCTTGGATATCATGCACGTCCGCTCGGCCTTCTCCGCCAGCTTCCCCGCCGTATCCGCCTGGCGGACAGAAGCGGAAGCAGGCAGCAGGATATCAGGCTTATGCGTGATCGACACATACGTATACACGCCGCTTGTCGTATCGACGACCGCTTCGGACCGCAGGGACAGCCTCTCCGGCTCGATGCCGGAACGCTCCAGCATGGCGGCGAGCGTGATGAGATAACAGGTCGATGCCGCTCCGAGCAGCATCTCGTCCGGATTCGTTCCGATGCCCGGACCGTCCATGACGGAGGGAATGGAGACAGCCGCATTCAGCCCTCCGGCTGCAATCGTCCCCTCTCCTCCTCTTCCCCCCTGCCATTCGGCTTGAAGTGTGAAAAGATGTTCCATCTCGCGCTCCTTCTATGACCAAGCATGAAATAATTGAACGACCGTATCCATTCATGAAATAAAAGCTGACATCATTATTGACCGCTTCGAAATAGGATGGTACATTTTCTAAAACTTTTAGCGATGCGCAGCGTCCATCCGCTGTGAAACCCGCCTCGAAGGGATGTAACCTGACATGTCCATGCCTTTATCCTCCTCCGCGCCCGCATCCGTCCGCAAAGACCGTTCCTGGGCCGCATACGCGGCTGTCGTCCTGCTTCTGCATGCAGCCGGGCTCGCCGGCCTGTTCCTGGCTGCAAGCCATCATCCCGCCTTCTGGGGACTCGGAATTCTGGCGTATACGCTCGGACTCCGGCATGCATTCGATGCGGATCATATCGCTGCGATCGACAATACGGTGCGCAAGCTCGTCGAGCTCCGCCGCAGTCCTCTGGGCGTCGGCTTCTATTTCTCCCTCGGCCATTCCAGCGTCGTATTCCTCATGGTGCTCGCCGTCGCCCTTTCCTTCCAATGGGCGCAGGAGCGCCTGCCGGCCATGCAGGAAATCGGCGGCCGGATCGGCATCACCGTCTCCGGCACTTTCCTGCTGCTCATCGGCCTGGCCAATCTGGCCGTCCTCATCCAACTCTTCAAGCTGAGCCGGATATACCGGGAAGCCGAGCATCGGGAAGAGCTCGCCCGGCTGCTGGAGTCGCGCGGCTGGATCGCCAGGCTCGTCAAGCCGCTGACCGCCTTTGTCGGCAAGAGCTGGCATGTCTATCCGCTCGGGTTCCTGTTCGGACTCGGCTTCGATACGGCGACCGAAATCGGACTTCTCGCGCTATCGGCTACGGCGGCTGCGAGCGAGCTGCCCGCCTTCGCCATCCTGTCGCTCCCGATCCTGTTCGCAGCGGGCATGAGCATGCTGGACACAGCGGACGGAATCTTCATGACGCGTGCCTACAAATGGGCGGTGCAGTCCCCTGTACGGCATCTTCGCTACAACCTGACCGTAACGTTCCTCTCCGTGGCGAGCGCCCTGTTCATCGGAGGCGTCGAAATCGTTCAGATGCTGGACGGCTACTTGCATTGGCAGTCTCCGATCATGAAAGCCGTCGCCGCACTGGAATTTTCCGAGCTCGGTTATATGCTTGCAGCCTTGTTCGCCCTATCCTGGGGAATATCCTGGCTGGCCTGGAGAATAGCCGACGCGAAGGCCAAGGCGTCCCGAAATTGAGACGAATATGGACAGCGAAAAGTTTCCATCTTCCGCGTCTGGTGCACATCTCCTGCCGGCCGCCCTATCAAGCGCGGAGAGGCGTTCAGGAGCTGGAGCCTAATGACCGGCGCCGCCCGGCTCCAGCTGTTCTACTCGTCTTATTGTACCATATCGCACCGCATCGAACATGTCTGTCCGGACCTCTTCATCTAATAAAACTCGCCCCCGGCCTGCCATCAGCCGGGGGCGAAATCAGGTAAGCTGCCGGATTACAAGCCGTACTCGTCCTTCGGCTTCGGCTTGCGCTTGATTTTATTCTGTACGGCAGGCAGATGCCTCATGCTCCGCAGCATCGGGCCTTTGCACATCGGGCACAGCTGCGACTCGGCCGCGAATTCGTCGCGGACCCATGCCTTGCAGTCGGCGTTGCGGCATTTCCATATTTTTGTAGGAATCAGTTCGGGTTTCGTATCTTCGGAAGTCGTCAAGAGGGTGCATTCCTTTCTTATGTCGGGTCAGTCTGTTGACGCCGTCCCGTCGCAGAGACAGCCTGACTACTATACACCTCTGATCCTCGCAAAGTAAAGACTTGACAGCTATTCCGGCTGCACCCGGTACCAATACGGATAAGCCTCGCGATAGCCGAGCTTGGCGTACAACGCTTCTGCCGGCTTGTTGCCGGTGACGACCTGAAGATAGCTCTGGCGCACTCCGCGCTGCGCCGCCCAGCGGTACAAGCCGCGGATGAGCTCGGCAGCGTGGCCGCGTCCCCTGCAGTCAGGAGCCGTCACGATGTCATAGAGCCCCAGGTAATCCCCGTCAAGCACTCCGACTCCGAGCGCGACCGGCCGGCCTTGAGCATACAAGACGGCGAAAACGCGAGGCAGCGGCGAGGAATCGAACATGGAGACGAAGGTTTTCTCCTCGCTCGCTTTGAGCCCGTTCCACTCCACAAGCAAGGACAGCCAGTAGGATCTCGGCTGGTCCTCCAGCACGAGCTCGCCCGCCCCTGCCGGCACAGCGGCCGGTATCGGCGTTACCATCACCGTGGATGGATCTGCGATCCGGTACCCGCGTCGCGCAAGCACGGAATCGAGATGCTCCGGCTCCGTGAACGGTGTGATCTTGAAGATGGCAGGCTGGCCGGTCTCCCGGTAAAACTGCTCGCAGCGGCTGATTTTATGTTCCAGATGCTGTTCCATCGGACCGAAATGATGCAGCGGCTGAACCGAATTGGATCTCTTTGTATACCCTTGATTGGCTTTGACGAGCCATCCGCCCAGGCTTCTTGTCTGCAGAGCCGGCCAGCTGTTGAGCGCCGCCTCTTCAACTTCATAGTATGCTTTCAATGGAGTCCCTCCGAATCTGACTGAATCTCATAGGTATAAATATACTTTATTATTTATTTTTATTCAATTTTCTTTTTCCTATGCCTGCATTCCTGGTTAACGAAAAAAAACATCCTCCCCCTGAGGGAAGGATGCCTATGGCCGATGTCTCTTCAGACCTGCGCGGACAGGAGCCATGTTTTTCAGGCCTGCGCGGCTTGACTCTTCAGCACATTGAGCTCGACCTCGATGTTGCCTCTTGTCGCCTTGGAATAGGGGCACAGCTCATGGGCTTTTTCAGCCAGCTTGCGGATCTGCTCCAGCTCCGCTCCCGGAATGGATATATCCAGCCTTACCGCCAGAGCGAAGCTTTCCCCTTCCTTGAAGATCGACACATGGCCGGTCACCTCGGCTCCGCCTGCATCGATTCCTTGCTTGCGGGCAGCGAGCTGAAGAGCGCTTTCGAAGCAAGCCGAGTATCCGGCCGCGAACAGCTGCTCCGGATTGGTCGCTTCGGCGCCGCTGCCGCCCAGTCCTTTCGGCATCGCCAGCGGCAAATCCAGAACGCCATCCGATGATTTGACGCTGCCCTGACGGCCGCCGCGGGCCGTTACCTCCGCTGTATAGAGTGCATCCATGTTGCCTCTCCTCGCTTTCGGTTCATTCATTCGTACATGCTTGAATATAACCTTCCGGACCCGATTTTAATCGCAAAAAATCCTCCGGGAGGACATCCCCGGAGGATAGCGTTCAAATCAGCTTCATGCCGCTATAGGTTCCGATGAGCTGCAGCATCCGGTTCGGGAGCGGCAGCACGAACTGCATCGCGCCCAGCGCAAAGCGTCCGCTCCGGTTATGCATCATCGCCGAGGCGACCTGGATGCGGTAAGACGGTCCTTCCGTGAAGCTGACCGCGTATTCGGCGGTCCCATCCTGATAGGCGCGTAATGGAGCCGCAGGCTTCTTGGGATTGGCGAACGGCACGATGCTAACCATGTCCTCCAGCTTCAGATGATAGTTGGCATGGGGTTTATGATAGATAAGTTCGGAAGTGGTGAGGGTCATGCCGAAATCCGGCTTTTTGATCGATAAGAGCAGAGTTCCCTCCAGCTCGCGAACGGGAATGAAATCGGAATTCAAGGGCGCTGCCTCCTTTCGGTTAGGTACCAGCATATCATAAACCGGCGCTTCCGGCCAAAGTCCGGCTCCATGCCAAACAGCGCCTGCGAGGGACCGGCAGAGGCCGGATTCCAGCAGGCGCTGCGGTTCCGAACGAAAGGCGGTTCCGTTGCCGTGCGAGACGTCTAATGCGTTTGCTGTCCGCCGGAAATGCTGCTCCGGACTTCCTGTTCGGCCGCGCTCACTCGTTCCTTGAGCTTGCGGATTTGCCTCAGCTGCGCGTCCGCCTGCACCTGGATCTGATTTTCCATCATGCTCAGCTCGTGGACGAGCTCCTGCATCGTGTTCACCAGTCCGCGGACTTTCTCGCCGCTGCTGTCCGCTCCCGCACGGTGCAGGGCGGCCTTGCCGGCCTCCTGATCCTGGATGCGCTTCATGCGCACCTGCTCCTGGAATTGCTCATAGCTCATCGTAAGGCTGTTGATCTCCTCCGAGCCGGAAGCTCCCTGCTGTCCATTCATGTTCATCTCTGATTCCTCCTATTGGGGCTGCTGCCTGGATATCCTTAGGATGCCCGCTTTCTCACCAAGTATGTCCAGTCGCGGCCGGGATGACCAGCTCCGTCAGGACGCGGCGGGAATAGATCGACTTGTTCCGTCCGTCCAGGCTTTTGCGCACTACGACCGTCATGTCCAGCGACGGAATGACGAACAGGTATTGTCCCCCGTATCCGAAGGCGAAATAGTAGCCGGGGCCGTCCTGCTTGCTTTCGGGGGACACCCACCAATGATAGCCGTAGCAGCCGTAGATGGACGGCTCGTAATGAAGAAGACCTTTATGATGAGGCTTCTGCGAGTCCGCGATCCAATTCGGAGGAATGATCGCCTCGCCGTTCCATCTTCCTTGCTGAAGATAAAGCCTTCCGAACCGGGACAAATCCTTCATGCTCATCGACAGTCCGGCGCCAGCCTCATGCCCTTCTCCGAGCCGGTTCCATCTGGCGCTGCCGATGCCGGCCGGACGGAACAGATTTTTGCGGGCGAACGAGGGCAGGCTTTCCTGCGCGGCGCGGGTGAGAATAACGGAGAGCAGCTGGGAGCCTCCCGTATTGTACGTAAACGCCGTTCCCGGCTCATGCGCGAGCTCTCTCCCCAGGACGAATGCGGCCGGTGATGCGGCCTTCTTCATCTCCCAATACGGCTTGTCGAAATCCGGCCAATCGAGGCCGCTCGTCATCGTGAGCAGATGCTGTATCGTAATGTCCCGCTTGCGGGGATCGTCTTCGATCGCCTTGGCGATCCCTTCCTCCTCCATGTCCAAATAAGAGAAGACCGGGTCTGAGACGCTGCCGATCAGTCCCTGTCCGACCGCGATTCCGATCAAGGCCGACAGCACGCTCTTCGTGCAGGAATAGATGGAAGCGGGACGATCCGGGCCGCCGGCCGTCCACTCCAGCAGAACCTTGCCGCCTTGCTCCGCATAAATGCCTTTGATTTTCCAGCTGTCCAATTGCATGGCCTGCTTGTCCGTCAGCATAATGGCCGAACCGCATCGGGACGCTGCCGTTGCCGTCATGGTGGATACCCCCTTGCCGATCCCTGCTAATAGAATGATGCCGGATGCTCCGGCTTATTCGAATGGATTCCAATACACGCCTTCTGCTTTATTGAAACAGTCGGACCGCTCCAAGTCAAAAAGAGTTGTCCGGATGCCCGGATATGCATCCCGCCGCGCAGGCCATCCGTCGACGGCTATCGGCTCTACCGGCGGAAAAACAAAAAAGGCTTCGCGCCCCGATATCGAAGCGCGAAGCCTTTCGTCGATTCCCTGGAGAAGTCGGCCGATGCCGATCAGCCCGTCTTGCGCAGCTGCAGGCCGCTGCCCAGACGCTGCAGCAGAATAGCCGACAGCTCCTCCGGCCGGCTCCAGACGATCGGAATCAGTCCTTCCAGATGAGGCAGGCTATCCGCGCCGCCGTCCTGCACCGTCCAGATGACGGGCACGCCCGAAGCCGCGGCGCTGCCTGTCGCCAGATAAGCCTCCGGCGGATTGCCGGTCAAGTCGGCCAGCAGCAGGTCGGCAGCAGCAGCCTGCTCGAGCAGGCTTCGCCCGTCCTCTTCATCCCGGGTCAGGATGCGCGGGATGTAGCCGCATTGCTGCAGCAGCGGCAGCACATGGCCCGCCCACTCCGGCAGCTCTCCGCCCTTGTCGGCGAACACCAGCGCGCAGGTTTTCGCCGTGCGGCCGGATACGGCCAGCTCCGCGCGGCTCCATCCGCCTTCCGTCAGGCTGAACGTCGATCCCGTCCGTTCGATGAGCTCCTGCTCGCGCAGCATCTCGATGACATAGACCATCTCCTGCAGGTTCTGGGAGTAGGTCAGATTATAGCTGCGCGACAAGCGGTGGATGACGACCGGATCTCCCGGCGACTCGCTGTTCCTGCGCAAGAAGGCCAGCAGCCTGTCTGCTTTCGCTTCGACCGTCGCAGGCACCTGCGGTGATGCCGGCAGCATCTCGACCTGCTCGAGGTCTAGCCGGATTTCCTTGCCGCAGTCTGCCATTTCCCGTATATATGCCGACGCCAGCGGGAACAGCTCGCGCTGCCGCGGATAAGAGAGCATGCCGAGCCGGTCGTACGTTCCTTCGGCCAGCGAATATTCCGCCCCCGGCGCGCAGTCGCAGCCGATAAAGCGCTCTTCCTGCGCCGGGCCGGCCTTCACCGGCACGATCGCGTCGCAAAACAAACATCTTTTTGTATACATGATGATTCCCTCCAATACCAAACCCTTCGTCCCAGTGTACAGGACTTCAGGGGGCACAGTCGGTTAAGGTTCTCTCATGAACCTTTAACGATTCTCATATTAGGAGGCTTCATTTCCAGAAAATTGGCTCCGGTAAAGCTCCGCATAAATGCCTCCACGGGCGATGAGCTCCTCATGCGTGCCCTGTTCCGCTACGGAGCCTTTGTCCATGACGAGAATGACATCCGCGTCCCGGATCGTGGAGAGCCTGTGGGCAATGACGATACTCGTCCTGCCTCTCATCAGCTCCTTCATCGCATGCCGGATCTGCACTTCCGTGCGCGTATCCACGCTGCTCGTCGCCTCGTCGAGAATGAGGATGGCGGGATCGGCCAGCAGCGCCCTCGCGATCGTAAGGAGCTGCTTTTGCCCTTGGGACAAGTTGCTGGCGTCCTCGTTGAGTACGGTCTCATACCCTTCCGGGAGCGTGCGGATGAAGAAATCGGCATGCGCCGCACGGGCCGCATCCTCGATTTCGGCGTCGGTCGCCTCCGTGCGGCCGTAGGCGATATTGTCCCGGATCGTGCCTTTGTACAGCCAGGTATCCTGCAGCACCATGCCGAACAGGCTGCGCAGGCTCCCTCGGGTGAGCTGGCGGATATCCCGGCCGTCGATCGTGATCTTGCCGCCGTCCACCTCATAGAAACGGAGGAGCAGGTTCACGAGAGTCGTTTTGCCCGCACCGGTCGGACCTACGATCGCCGCCGTCTGCCCGCTCTTCACTTCGATCGACAGCCCCTTCATCAACGGAACCTCCGGCTTGTAGCCGAAATCCACCGATTCGAAAGCGACATTTCCACGGATGCCGCGTCCGGCTTCCGACGTGCCGTCCGGCTCTTCTTCCTGTTCGTCCAGCAGCTCGAATACCCTCTCCGCCGAAGCCGCGGTCGATTGGATGATGTTGGCGATGTTCGCCAGCTGCGTGATCGGCATCGTGAACTGTCTCGCATATTGGATGAACGCCTGGATATCCCCGATCGAGACGCCGCCCCGGGTCACCATCAGTCCGCCGACGACGCTGATCAGCACATAGCCCAGATTGCCGACGAAGGACATGAGCGGCATCAGCGTGCCGCTGATGAACTGGGCGCGCCAGGCGGACTGGTACAGCTTGCCGTTGATGGCCTCGAAGCGCTCCACCGACTCCTTCTCCCGGCCGAACGCCTTGACGATCCGGTGTCCGGTGAACATTTCCTCGACATGGCCGTTCAATTCGCCGATCGACCGCTGCTGGCCGGCAAAATGCTTTTGCGACCGCTTGGCAACCGCCTTGGTGACCAGGAAGCTGAGCGGCAGCGTGACAAAGACGATCAGCGTAAGCAAGGGGCTGATCGTCAGCATCATGACGATGACGCCGACGAGCGTGACGGCCGAGGTGATAAGCTGAGTCAAGCTTTGCTGCAGCGTGCCGCTGATGTTGTCCACGTCGTTGACGACCCGGCTCAGAATATCGCCGTGCGACTTGGCGTCGTAGAACTGCAGAGGGAGCCTCTGCAGCTTGTCGTCCACTTCCTTTCTCAGCCGGTATACCGCTCCTTGGGTAACGCCAGCCATCAGATATTGCTGGACGTACCCGAACAGAAAGCTGAGAACGTACAAGCCTGCCAGCCATCCCAGAACATGCAGCAAGCCGGCATAATCGAACGGAACGCCGGCAGCTCCATTCATTCTCGCCACGACGCCCTTCACAATGATGTCGGTCCCGTGCCCGAGCAGCTTGGGACCGACGATGGAGAACACCGAAGCGGCAATGGCGCTTGCCAGCACCAGCAGCAGCCTGAGCCGGTAAGGCTTCAGGAACCGGAGCAGCCGCAGCATCGTTTTTTTGAATTCCTTGGGCTTCTCTCCGGGCATCATCGCTCCGGGACCCGGCCCTCCGCCCATCCGCGGAATCGCGCCGGGATGGCGTCCCGGCGGCGTCCGCCGTTCCTCGCTCATGCCGATTCCTCCTCTGTCCGGAGCTGGGATTCCACGATTTCGCGGTAGACGCCGCAGCTCTCCATCAGCTCTGCATGGGTGCCGTCGCCAGCCAATCGCCCTTCATCCAGCACCAGGATCCGATCCGCTCCCATGACGGAGCTCACCCGCTGGGCAACCACCAGCACGGCGGCTCCACCTGTCTCCTCCGCCAGCGCGGCGCGAAGCCTCGATTCCGTCGACGCGTCCAGCGCCGAGAAGCTGTCGTCGAACAGATACAGATCGGGGCGCCTCACAAGCGCCCTCGCGATCGACAGCCGCTGCTTCTGCCCTCCGGACAGGTTGGCTCCGCCTTGGGCGATGTCCGTCGAGAAGCCTTCCGGCATCGCTTCGACGAAGCCGGCAGCCTGCGCCACCTCAGCGGCATGGCGCACTTCGGCATCCGTCGCATCCTCCTTGCCGTAGCGGATGTTGCCGCTCACCGAGCCGGAGAACAGCAGCGCCTTCTGCGGCACGAGGCCGATTCCTGCGCGAAGCTCTTCCTGGGACAAGCTTCTGACATCCCTGCCCCCGACCCGCACCTCGCCCTCTCCCGCATCGTAAAACCTCATGATGAGGTTCAGCAAGGTCGTCTTGCCGGAGCCGGTGCCCCCGATGACAGCGGTCGTCTCTCCCGCCCTGGCCGTGAAGCTGACCCGGTCCAGCGCCGGCCTCTCGGCACCGGGATAATGGAAGCTCACTTCGCGGAATTCAACCTCCCCGCGAGCTGCGCCTGTCCTCGGCGAAGCTGCGGGCGACGGCTTCGCCTGCCCGTCGGTTATCGTCGGAGCGATATCCAGCATCTCGTTGATCCGGGCTGCGGAAGTCGCTGCGCGCGGCACCATGGCGAACATCATGGACATCATGACGAGCGAGAACATGATCTGGCTGGCATACTGGATGAACGCGATCAGGCTACCGATATTCATGTCTCCCGCATCGATCCGCTTCGCTCCGAACCAGACGATGAGCACGGTTGTCAGGTTCATGATGAGCATCATCGTCGGCATCAGGATCGCCATCATCCGGTTGACGCGCAGCGCCGTATCGGCCAGATCGCGGCTGGCCGAGTCGAACCTGCCCTGCTCGTACTCCCCGCGATTGAAGGAGCGGATGACCCGGATGCCGGTCAAGCCTTCGCGCAGAACGAGGTTCAGCTTGTCGAGCTTGACCTGCATCGCCCTGAACAGCGGAATCGCCTTGCGCATGACGGCGAAGATCGTAAGGCCGATGACCGGAATGACTGCGACAAGGAGCAGGGATAGCTTCGCATCCTTGGAGAAGGCCATGATCAGCCCGCCGATGCACATCATCGGCGCGCTGACCATCATTCTCATCATCATGATCAGAACCTGCTGCACCTGGTTGACGTCGTTCGTCGTCCTGTTGATCATCGAGGCCGTCCCGATCCGGTCGAACTCCGGCAGCGAGAACTTCTCCGCATGCGCGAACAGCTTCGAGCGGGCGCTGCGGCCGAAGCCGGAGGCGACACGGGACGACAGGAAGCTGGATGCGATGATGCAGGCCGCACCCGCGGCGGACACGAGCAGCATGAAGCCGCCGATTCTCCAGATATAAGGCACGTCGCCCTTCAAAATGCCCTTGTCCACGATGTCCGACAGCAGCGTCGGAAGATACAGGTCGGACAACGATTGGCAAAAGACAAGCGCCAATACGGCCGCAATCTGAAGCCGGAATGGCTTCAGCAGCCGAAACAGCTTGAACAAGGCTTTCCCTCCTTATTTTACTTCTAAACCAATTCATTCCTACTCATCTTAATCTTCGCCGAAATCTTCTGTCAAACAAGGTCTTCACCCGCTTTTTCAGCGGTCCGATCCCTGTTCCGCAGCTTCTTCGCTCCCGGCCCGGGAGGCCGCTGGGAACGAAGCTGATAGAACAAGCCGCTGGCGTCCGACCATTCCCCATAGAGGATTTGCCTCTTATCATCGATGCCGATATGCGCGAGCAATCCGAGCAGCCACTGGCGGTCCCTGCCCAGCGACTCCAGCGCCCTGTCGACGATGTCTCCGTCCTCGATCACGCTCACCGGCAAGGAAGGGCTGTCCGGCTCCTCCTTTTGACTGCCGCCTGCGGCCGGCTTGCTCAGGACGCTGATGCTGCCGTTGGTCTCGAACAGCGCATAAGCGACATCGCGCACGGAGAAGACGCCGTTCTCGCGCAGCAGCATGCTCAATTGGCCGAAGTCCAGATTGTTCCTCTTCATCGCCGCACGGTCGATGATTCCTTCCCGGATGACCAGATCCGGCGAGCCCGTCACCCGCCTGGACAGCCAGGGAATCCGGTTCAGCAGCTTCTCCATGCCGTAGGACAGCAGCGTCCAGACAGCCAAGGCGAACACGAGATGGCCGTATCCGACCTCCTTGTCGTAAATGGTATTGCCGACCAGCTCGCTTAGCATGAGCGAAGATACAAAGTCGAATGCGGTCAGCTGCGAAATCTCCTTTTTGCCCAGCACTCTCGTCATGATCATCAGGCTGACAAGCGCGATCAGCAGCTTGAGCGCAATTTGCCCGAACAATGGGTCCATTCCGTCCCTCCCCCGGTGTCGATCCGAAAAAAAACCGGACCGCGGAACGGTCCGATTTCCTGTTTCCTATGGCTTCGATAGGAGCGCTTCGATTAGCGAAGCTTTTCCATTTCATTTGCGGCCTCGGCGCCTTCCGGCTGGGCAGCAACCGTATCGGAGGCGTTGCCGTATTCCTCCAGCGTCTTCCAGGCATCCGCGTCGTCGAAGCGGCCGGAATGAGCTTGCCTGCTCTCTCCCGCTCCCGTCGGCGGCAGCGTCATGACCTCTTCTTCGACGGGGCGGTACTCCCCACTTTCCCGTTCAGGAACGTTGTCGACCGTATGCCGGGTCGAGGGAATCGCTTCAAGACGCTCGTACGGAATCGGTTCTCCGGTGGAAGCATCCAGGCCGTACTTGCCTTCCTCCATCAAGCTCAGCGCGCGGTTCACCTGAGCGAGCTTCTTGCCGAGCTTTTCGTCTAGCGCCATGTCGCGCTCTTTCTCGAACGTGACGGTCCCGGAATCGGCCGGATGATTGTCGTAGCTGGACAGCTCCCCGTCGGAATCGGTGGCGGTCAGGGGCGCTCCCTCCAGATCGGTTTCCCGATTGAGGTCGAAGTGAGCCTCCAGCTCCTTCTTCTCCTGCAGCAGGCTGTTCTTCAGAAAGTCCAGCTGGGATGGCTTGAGATGTTTCATGCTGTCTCCTCCTAAGCAATTCGTTCTATAGCTACCTATACCCTCAGGAGGCGGCAAATGAAGCAAGCGTCACCAGCGGAATGGCCGCAATGCCTCAGCGGCCCGCCGGGGATTCTCCCGCGTTGACAGCGTCCTCGCTCACGCCGCCGGCTGCGTCGATCAGGAGGGCGTTGAGACGGCCGCCCGCCGAGCAGCCGCCGTCGATTCCGATCTTGTCTCCGCCGAACCAGACCGACGGCTCCTTCTGGAATTTGATCGTACGAGTATGGCCGAAGACGACGGTTTTGCCCGCCGTCACCGGAGCGTGGTGGAACGGCTCCCTTATCCACATGAACAGCTCTCTGGGCTGATCCTTCCAGCTGGACCCGGCAGCCGGATCAATGCCTGCATGGACATAAATGAAGGCTTCGTCCTCCGCATGCAGATCGAGGCTGTCCAGCAGCTCGACATGCTCCTTGAATTCGGTGCGGATAAGCCGGAGCACGCCGGAGGCGTCTGCCGCCCCGCGGTATTCCGTTCCGGCGGCGCGAGCGTAGCTCCGCAGCGTTTCATGCCCCCCTTGCCCGAGAAACTTGTCAAGCAGCTCGGGCTCAGGATGGCGCAGGCATTGCAGGAAGCGCTGGTCATGATTGCCTCTCAGCGCGGTCGCCCGGCCCCCGCCTTCGCGCAGCAGAGCCATGACGGCGTCGATGACGCCGCAGCTGTCCGGTCCTCGGTCCACGTAATCGCCGAGCAGGATCAGCCTGTCCTCTCCGGGGCGATAACCGACTTTCTGCAAAAGCTCTCCAAGCTCCCGGCTGCAGCCGTGAATGTCGCTGATGGCGATCGTTCGAAATCTATCCATGTAGGAGCCCTCCTTGTTGTTGCCCTCGTAATTGCGGTTGCCGGCGCCGATTTGCTACAATACACCGGAAGCAATCAGCGGAAGGGATGATGACGAATGTTGTCTGCAACTAGAGTCCAAACGAAAGAACAGCTGGAGCAATGCCTCCATATCCGCAGGGAAGTGTTCGTCCGGGAGCAGGGAGTTTCCATCGAAGAGGAGCTCGACCACTACGACGAGTCTCCGGAGTCGTGCATCCACGTTCTCCTGACCGATGACGCCGCGCCGGTCGGAACGGGCCGGGTCAAGGCTTTCGAAGGAAGCAGCGCCAAGCTGCAGCGGATCGCTGTCCTGGCCTCCATGCGCGGCCGCGGCGCCGGCTCCGCCATCGTGCAGGCGATGGAGCAAGCCGCTCGGGAAGCAGGGTACGGCCGCGCCGTGCTTGACGCCCAATGCCAGGCGGAGCCGTTCTACGCCAAGCTCGGGTACAAGCCCGTGTCGCCCGACATTTTCCTCGATGCAGGAATACCGCATGTCAGGATGAGCAAGGAGCTGAGCTAGTTCCGGACGGAAGGATGAATGGCCTCCAGGAATTCGCTGTTCACTGATTTTCGCATTATATTCCATTTTGGAACAGCGCCATTCTACCGTTTCATCGAATTTCCTGCCGCCCTTTCTTCCAGGCAACGCAACTAAAGATGGGATCCATCAGGCAGAGAACGCCAAAAACCCGCATGCGGAGTCGCCCTCGCATGCGGGTTTTCAATTTTACGTCCGGCTAGTCTTGCTTGAGAGCGTCCTTGGCGGCCGCGATCAAGGCGTCGTAGAACTCGTCGTTGTCCTCGAGCTCCTCCTCCACCGCTTCGATCTCCGCTTCCGGCCCGGCTTCGTCCTTGAAAAACAAGCCGTATGCCCAGTCCTTGCCTCTCTTGTTGCTCTGCAGCGCAATTTCGTATGCCTGCTTATGTCCTTCGATCTTGAATTGCACTTGTCCGACATAACCGCCGTCTTCGGCAACCGTCATCTCGGCATGGATGATTTCCCACTTCACCTGCTGCTTCCCCCTCGTCGTTCATGACCTTATCATACTTAACCTTGTCCCGGATTTCCAGCGCCATGGTCCCGGCTGCGGCGGCGGACGGAAGAAAAAGCGGGGAGGGTGTGATAACATACGAAGGACAGGAAGTCATCCGGCATTTTCAGGAAAGGCGGACAGCGCAATGAATCCATCCCATCCGACCCACCCGACCGACGAAAACAAGGCTTGCGAGGAAGAACAGGAAGGCCGCAACGCCGAATCCCGTCCGTGGATAAAAGCTGTCAAGACGCTTGAGCCGATCTATCGGATCAAGGCGCTGCGCCTGCTGCTGCCGCTATTCGTCATCGGACTTGTCTTTTTTGAAGGCAGGCATCTGTTCCATGACATGTCGGCCGGCACGATGCTCCGCGAGCTGCGGCGGCTGCCGGACAGGGACATGCTCCTGCTGCTGGCGGCAGGCCTTGCCGCCGCGGCCGCCATGAGCGGCTACGACTTTGTCGTCCGCCGCCACTTCAGGCTCGAGATGAGCCGCTGGACGACCTTCCGCTTCGGATGGATCGCCAATACGTCCAACAACGTGCTCGGCTTCGCCGGCTTCACCGGAGCCGGCCTCAGGGCGCTGCTCTACAGGGGCGAGGGCGTGCCGGTGCAGACAGCGGCCAAAGCCGTCGTCTTCCTGTCGCCGGTCATGATCGCCGGCTTGTCCATCATGGCCTGGGGAGACGCTCTCGGCCTCCTCCGTGCCTCCAAGCTGTTCGATGCGCACCCCTGGCTGTACCCGGCCGTCTGGGGCATGGCGCTGTACGTTCCGCTGTTTCTGGCCATGCAGCGCTCCAAATTGTACGCCCGCTGGTTCAACCGGGGCGAAAGCCAGCTGCCCTGGCGCGTCATAACGGCAAGCCTCGGCGCTTCCCTGCTGGAATGGCTGTCGGCGGCGGCGGTATTCACGCTTGCGGCGCACATCATGCTGCCGGAGCTGCCTGTCGATACGGTGCTCGGCATCTATGTCGCGGCCGCAGTGGCCGGCCTGGTGAGCATGGCGCCTGGAGGCGCAGGCGCCTTCGACCTCATCGCCGTGCTGGGACTGCAGCTGTACGGCGGCCATGCCAACCGGGCGCTCGCCATCCTTCTGCTGTTCCGCATCTTTTATTATCTGATCCCATGGATCATCGGCCTCATGATGGCCGCGATCGAGCTCATTCCCCGCCGCAAGCGGAATCCGTTGACCGAGAACGGCAAAATGCAGAATGCGTTCAACGCCTGGCAGCGGTTCTGGTCCTGGCCCGGACAGAACGCTTATATCGGAGATGTCGGCGTATGGGCGCTTTCCAAGCTCGTGCTCGCGGCCGGAGCGGTGCTGCTGCTGTCCGCGGCGACGCCGGGCCTGCTCGGCAGGCTGGAGCTGACCGAAGGGCTGCTCACGCTGCCGGTCATGCATATTTCCCATCATCTTTCCGTCATGATCGGAATCGTGCTCGTCATGCTGTCGAGAGGAATTTCTCTCAAGGTGAAGCGGGCTTACATCGCCGTTCTCGTCCTGCTCGTCGCAGGCGCAGGCTTCACCTTCGCCAAGGCGTTCGACTATGAGGAAGCCCTGTTCCTGCTCCTCGTCGCCCTGCTGCTGTGGATTTCCCGTTCCCGCTTCTATCGCCGAAGCGCGCCGCTCGGGGCGGGCCGGATCGGGGCCATGCTGGGCATATCCGCCGTGGTGGCGTTTCTGTACAGCTTTGTCGCCGACCATTCCGGCAAAGGATTCCTGCATCATCTTCCGCGCTCGTTCGACCGCAGCCTGCTGCTGTCGTCCGGCGAGCATGCGGCAGGCGCCGCTCTGGGACTTGCCGGAGCCTGGATCTTCCTCGCCGCCCTCCTGCTGCTGCGTCCCGGCCGGCCGCCGGGCTCGGCTCCGGATGAGCAGGACCTGGAGAAGCTTTCTGCCTTTGTCGGAGGCAAGCAGGGCAATCCACTCACTCCGATTCTGTATACAGGCGACAAGAGCCTTTTCTGGGCCGCAGACGGCGAAGCGCTTATTCCCTATGCCGTCATCCGCGGCAGGCTGGTCGCTCTCGGCGATCCGCTCGGTCCGATGGAGCATGCGAGCCGGGCCGTGCAGGAATTCCAGGCGTACGCGGACCGTTATGCGATGACGCCCGTCTTTTACCAGGCAAGTCCGGACTATCTCCCCGTCTATCATGAGAACGGCTTGCGCTTTTTCAAGCTCGGGGAAGAAGCCTTCGCCGATCCTGCCGCCTTCACGCTTGCAGGCAAAAGCCAGGCCGCCCTGCGCAGCGTGCGCAACCGCTTCGACCGGGAAGGCTTCAGCTTCCGCATGGCGGCGCCTCCGCACAACCGCGAGCTCATGGACGAGCTGCGGACGGTGTCCGACGCCTGGCTCGGCGGCCGCCGCGAGAAAGGCTTCTCGCTCGGCTGGTTCAAGGAAGACTATTTGCAGCGTTTTCCGATTGCGCTGATCAGCGGCCCGGACGGCAGGACGGCGGCCTTCGCCTCGCTCGCCCCGTCGGAGGACGGCGGCAGGACGATGTCGGTCGATCTGATGCGGCATCTGCCCGGCGCCCCCAATGGCGTGATGGACCTGCTGTTCATCCGCCTGCTGGAATGGTGCAAGGCCGAAGGCTTCGAACGCTTCAATCTCGGCATGGCTCCGCTGGCCAGCGTAGGCGGCAGCAGCAAGTCCTTCCGCGAGGAGAAGCTTGCCCGGCTCGTGTTCCAATATGGAGGGCATTGGTACGGATTCCAGGGACTGCGCCGCTACAAGGAAAAGTTCGACCCCGCCTGGGAGCCGCGCTACTTGGCTTATCCCGAAGGAGCGAGCCTGCCGCTGCTGCTGCTCGATCTCGTCCGGCTTGTCTCCCGGAAAGCGGACTAGCGCTGAAGCCGATTCGTCATCTCCTGTTCAGCTGGCTTTAAGCTTCGGATGATACGCTCCGATACGACACGGATGCGAAAGAAGGCAGAAGATATGAAATGGAAAATTCCTTTGGCGGCAGGCTCTGCCGCCGTGTTAATCGCGGCGGGCTTGCTTGGCCTTATCCTGCTTCGCGGCATCGCCGGCCGGCCTATCGCCGGACATTCCGCCGCGCAGCTCCCCGGTTCCCGGGAGCAAGGCTGGAGCCAGCTCCCGGCTCGCGGCAAGCACAAGGAAGGAGCTCCGGCAAGCGGAGGCGCCGCCTCAGCCCGGGAACTGCCGGTCCCTGCGGCCGTTCCGGCTTCCTTCACCGGCAAAGTCGGCGTGCTCATGTACCACGACATCGAGCCGACCGCAGCCGGAGCCGACGCGATCACGCCGGGGCAGTTCGCCTCCGAGCTCGACGGTCTCCGCAAGATCGGCTACCGGATCATCTCGCTGCAGCAGTTCCGAATGTTCATGCTGGGCAAGCAAAGCGTGCCGAAAGGCTCGCTGCTCGTTACATTCGACGACGGCTATGAGAGCTTTTACCGTTATGCCTATCCGATTCTGAAGCAGCGCGGCCTTGCCGGAGCCTGCTTCGTCATTACCGGCGACTTCAGCCCTTCGGCTCTCGTCTACACGCCGCATATGACGCCCGCGGAGATCAAGAAGATGGAAACCGACGATCCCGCCATGGAGGTCCAGGCTCATACCGACGCGCTGCATGTCAAAATCGACCGGCGCCATGACTTGCTCACAGGCCGCATTCTCCGTGCCGGCAGGCTCGAAAGCGACGCCGATTACCGGGCCCGAATTACAGCCGACACGATTAAATGCCTATCCAGCCTTCGGCCGCTCAACTCTCGTCCGGTGGATTCGTTCGCTTATCCGTACGGCCTGCATACGCCGGAAGCGGTCTCCCTGCTGCGGGCGCAGGGAATCAAATACGCCTTCACGACAGCTCCCGGACTCGCAAGCCGAACCTCCGATCCGCTGCTTCTGCCTCGGGTCAATGCCGGATCCCCGGCAATCTCGACTGCGGCGATCGCAGCCGAGCTGAACAGGCTCGCTTCGGCGATGCCGCCCTTGCGCCGGACGATGCCTTCGACGCTTGCAACGGCTTCCTAGGCTCCGGCAGCTTTCTCTGCATCGGCAGCTTTCTTTGACTCCGGCAGCTTCCTCGGCATCCACTGCTCCCGGTGCTTCCCTGGCTCGCAGAAGGACTGCCGCTTCTGCCGCCATCGCTTTCCAAGCATCCTGACGACAGCAATCGGCCCCCGATATGCCAGCCGGCAAGCGGGGGTCTTGTCATTCCCGACGCTCCGTGCGAATGGGAAGCACATGCGGGGGCACGGCGATTCCAGCCCGTTCCATACTGTTCTCGAAACGGCCCTCATAACGGAACACATCGCCCAGAAGCGGGCTTTTCACCTCGACACGGACGCGGAACAGACCCGCCTCGTCGTCGAACCACTCCTCCACGTCCGCTTGGCCGGTAAAAGCATCCGGGAAGCGGAATCCCGCCCAGCCCTCGTAGAACCGCTGTTCTCCCGAACGCAGCCGGATGCCGCCCGCCGCCGTCGCTTCCATATCGAGATCGACTGCCAAATGCTGCTTGTTGCCGAGATAGTCGACGATGCAGCCGCGGCTGCGGCTGAATATCATCGTCGCATCGAAGCGGCGGATCCGCTTCGGGAACCGGAAGGTGCGGATCCAGGTGACGGTTTCCCTGCCGAACCGGTCCTTGTAGCTGTAATTCTCCACCGTGAACGGAACGGATGCACCGCTCTCCGGAAACATGATATTCCGCATCTTGCCGATATGGAGCGGAAGCTTGGCCAGAGGGTGATGCCAGACAGCATCCATTGTCCCTCTGCCTACGGCCGCGGATGCCGAGCCGCTGTGCAAGGAGAAGCGCTCCCGGATACGAGGATGCAGCTTGCTGAATTCATTCCCGAGCGCAAGCTCGTAGATCGACTTGCCGGCGCTCTGTCCGGCTCCCTTGAACCTGTCCATCACTTCAGACTCCTTCCTTTTCACAGGCTCCTCCCCCCTTTTGCCCTCGGCTGCTTGCGCAGGCATCTCGAAGCCCGGGGGCAATAAGGGACCGCAATCGCTGCTGCCGCCGACAGCACGAGCAGCGGAATCGTGGTCGTCAGAGGATTGAACGGCTCGGCCAGCAGCTCCGGCCGGAGCGCGGCTCCGCATACGGACAGCAGCAGCAGGCAGGCGGCCTGGATGATGATGACCGCTCGGGAATGCCTGCAGGCCACTAAAATGACGGCCGCGGCAGCTTCTCCCCAGCCGAGCAGCTGCAGGGCCAATGATTGCGCCGTCGATGTCAGGCCAAGCCCCGCCAGCATGCCGAGCTCCGTGCCGGAGTCGTGGAGCAGCTTCGGCACGATGCCTTCGTAGAGCCACATGCCCGCAAGAGCAGTAATGGACGCCAGATGAATCGCAGCCATAGCGGCGACCAGCTCCGGCTGCCACCCCTTCTCGGCCCACATCCGGAGACGATCGAAGCTCCACGCCGTCGCCCATCCCATGAGAGGCCGGAACATATACCGGTCCGCCAGCTTCCCGGCGGTTCCAAACCGGGTCGAGTACGTGTAGCGGGTCATGAACCGCAGCCCTTCCCCCGTTTCCTCATACTGCCAGTATCCCGCACCAGACCGGAGCAACGACCATTTTTGCGAGGAAGAGAACCTTAAAGTGGATAGCCTCCGGCCGGCGGCGGAGTGCGGCCTCGTCTTCGTTGTCCCGAAGCCTTCCACAGCCGCGCCGAAGCCGATCCGCGTCCGGTAGCGGAACCGCCTGCCCTCCCGTCCTTCCGATTGCGGCAGAAAGTCGATGGACGTAAACCGAAGATCCCAGCGTTCATGCAGCTTGGGCTGCTGGGTCAGATGCCAAAGCTCCTCGACACCGCAGCGCATCCTCATCTCGACGTAGATCGGCTGGACGGAGATTTTCCCAACTAGGCTTTTGTTCCCGGTTCGGCTCATTTTTCCGCCTCCTTATCCTCGCCAAGCAATTGGAGAGCTTCTTCGGCGTTTACCACCCGCTTGCCTCGAATGCGTTCCGCATCCAGCAGGCTGCAGCCTCCATGCGGCGCCAGCCGGTGCCGGAGCTTGGCCAGAGCGTCATAGCCGATATCCCTGATGCCGGAAGGCAGCGCCTGCAGCATCATAGCGGGCAGCCTCCCGCCTCGAAGCATTCGCAGCAAGATCATGGCAGCTGTTCCCTTCGTATAGACTTCGCCTTCCTTCACCAAGACGAAGCTGTTTGTTTCTGCCGCCTTCAACCCGTGCCGCTCCAAAATGACGCTGCCTGCTTCGGATTGCAGCGCCGCGAAGCGTAGCCGGTCATCATGATCCCGATCGGCGGCGAATCGTGTCAGCGCATTGCAAAGCGCGCAGTTCCCGTCTACGAGAGCGATCGATCGTTTCATTGTACAGCCCTCCCTTTCATAGCCCTTTCTGCTGCTTCTATCGTATCGCTGCTGCGGAGACAGCGTCAGGCCTCAAAAGAAGAGGAGGGAACGGCAAAGAGGGCCTACATTCCGTAGGCCCTCTTTGCCGTGCATATGCCGCCGCGTTCCGCTCAATCCCGCTCTATTCCGGCGCCGTCCCCGTCGCCTCTCTTGATTTTGCGCACCGCTTCGCGGCTGCTGCGCGCGCCGAGCTTCTTGAGGATCCGGTTCACCTGGTTTTTCAGCGTGCTCTCGCTCTTGAAGAGCCTTCTGCCGATCTCGGCCTGGGTCGTGCCGCGCTCGATCAGCTCATACACCTCCCGCTCGGATGGAGTAAGCGGCTGAAGCTGCTCCTCCCGCTTGAGCCTGCGGAACTCCTTCAGCAGAGCCGCCATGGGCGCCGGCTGGGATACGGCCTTGCGTATCGCGGCCGGCAGCTCCCGGTAGTCCGTCTTCTCGATGTACTGCACCGCGCCGGAACCGAATGCCCGGGTCATCGCCGACTCCTCGCCTACGGAGGTCAGCATGATGATCGGCGAATTCCGCAGCTCCAGCAGGTCGGCGGCTGCTCTTATTCCGTCCCGGACACCTTCGCCGAGCTGGATGTCCATCAGGACGACATCATATTCCAAGGCGGTGGCCACCTTAAGGGCCTCTTCCGGCCCACGCGCGGAAGCTGCCAGGAGCATATCCGGCTCGGCGCTCAGAAAGCGGCTCATCGCGCGGATCCAGTCCGGGTCGTCTTCCACCATCAAGATCCGGATCAGCCGATTGTCATGCTCATTTCCCATTCCTTGGTCCAGCCTCCCTTTTTCCATCCGGCATACGGCTTGGCGCCATCGTCAGCTCGAGCGTCGTGCCGGTTCCTTCGACTGTGCTGACGCGGACCCTGCCTCCGGCCCGCTTCATGACCTGGTACACATACGACAAGCCGATTCCATAATTGCTCCTTCCCTGCTTCGTGCTGTAGAAGGGCAGGAACAGATAGGGCAGATGGACGGCGGCGATGCCGGGGCCGTCGTCGGCGATCCGAACGACAAGCCTTCTCCGCTCCCGCAGCAGGCTTGCCGAGACGGTCCCTCCCGGACCAGCCGCTTCAACTCCGTTGGAGATGACGTTCACGAGCGCTTCCTCGAGATGGAACGGATCGCAGCTCACATGCGCAGCAGAACGGATATCGCCTGCAGCGAGCGAGACGCCGCGGAGAGCGGCGGCGGCGCTGCATCGGGCAACGGAACGCAGCAGCAGCTCGTCCAGGCGGCAATGCTGCTCCCGCCAATCCATCTCCCTCGTCTGGCCGTGAATTCTCGTCACCGCATCCAGCATCCGATCGGCGGAATCCCGGATCAGCTCCAGGCTTTCTGCCGCGCTGCCCTCCGCCGCGAGCCGAGGCTCCGCCATGTTCAGCTCCCGATCGAGCAGCTCGGCTCCGATCTTGATTTTGCCGATTTCGTTTTTCAGAGAATGGCTCAGCATCGAAGCGCCCATGCCTGCCGTCCGCATCGCGCTCTCGACGGGATCGCGCTCTACGCGGAGCCTGATGCCGAGAACGCCGTAAAGAAAAATGGCGACCAGAGCGGCTCCCATCGAATAGGCGATGAACATGGCCACATAGGGAAAGAAATCGTACTGGGGCCGCAGCGCGCGGCCGACGTTGATAAAGCCCAGGACTCCGAGAAGCGTCGGCACCATGACGGCCGTCAAGGCCAGTCTGCTCCTGCGGCTGGCGGCATGCCGCTCCCTGTGCAGCGACACGAGGAGGCATGCGCAGGCTGCGGCGTAATAGGGCCCCGCCCATACCAGCAGCATGCCGTAGTTCGGGGCATGTGCGGGCGCCAGCAGCCAAGCGCCGGCGGCAGATGCAGCCGGCGGCGCCAGCAGCAGCAGCTTGGCGGCCGTCCGCTGCCTGCTTGACGGCAGGAAGCCGCCATACAGCAGGCAGAAAATGAGGACCGCGTAAGGAGTCAGGCATGCATTGAACAATCCGGCAGCCTCCGCGAAGCCTGACAGTCCCCGCTGCCGAAGCTGCTCCGTCAAGCCTCCCGAAGCCGCCGTCAGCATGAAGATGGCAGCCCAGCGGTTGACCGCTTCCTGCGGCCGCGCCAGCCAGGCTGCCGCCCCTGCGGCTGTCAGAGCCGCGAAATAATAAAGCACGGATCCACCCCTTTGTCAGCTCATACTGCCATTATATCGGATAATTGGCTTGAGCAGCTTGGAGGAATTCGGCAATGCGGCGGCCAAGCCCGATCGGGCAAGGACAGAAAATCAAAAAACCGGCACCCGTCTATACGGATGCCGGTCCAGCCGCAGGCCTAGCCGGAGGCCAGATAGGCCTGCTTCATCTGCATGCCGTAACAACGGCAATTTTCCTCATCCTTGCAGACGAACGTGATTCTTTTGATGGAAGTGTCCTCGCGCCTCTTGATATATGCCTTCACCTCGGCAAAAGCGATCGCCGCCGCTTCTTCCTTGGGATATCCGTAAATGCCGGTGCTGATGGCCGGAAAAGCGATGCTGGAAGCCTTGCTGGCGTCGGCGATCTCCAGCGCTCTGCGGTAACAGCTGGCGAGCAGACGCTTCTCTCCGTGGCCGCCGCCCTGCCACACCGGTCCGACCGCATGGATGACATAGGCTGCCGGAAGCTTGCCCGCCGTCGTAATGACCGCGTCTCCGGTGGAGCAGCCTCCCTTGTCGTTGCGAATCAGCATCAGCTCGTCGTGTATGGCGATGCCGCCAGCCTGCATGATCGCCCCGTCTACGCCCGCGCCGCCGGAAAGGCTGGCATTGGCGGCATTGACAATAATATCGGCTTCTATGCGGGCAATGTCTCCCTGGACCGTCTCGAGCAGCGTGGAATTGATCTGGATCGTCATCGTCTTCGCCTTCCTCCCGCTTACATTCTACCCAGTACTTACTCCAGGAGGACGCTGTTGAATCGGAGTTACCGTTTTTTTCCGCTCTTGACCAGCCAAGGGTACAGCTGAGCGCCGGGACTGGAGGATGCCAGCCAGTATTCCACGCTGCTGGAGCGGCTGGCGATCGATACCCAGTCTCCATAGACGGGAAGCGGATTCGGCACCGGCTGCGGAAATTTCCTCACGATCAGGTCGCTGTATTCATAGCTGAAAACAAGACGCCTGTTCAGGTTGTAGAACTGATACACCGCCACGGAGGAGAAGGTCGGGTTGAGCGGCTCGAAGGCCGCTTCCTTGTCACCAAGCGTGAGCTGCCCGTAGGCGATAAAAGGAATGATCTTGCGGGAGAGCAGCAGACGCATCCGCGGGAAGTCCTCATCTTGCCTGCCTGCCGGAAGCTCCAGCTGACGGCCGTAGCGCTCAGCCTGAGCGGGAGTCGTTATCCAAACCGAATTGAACCGGATCACCGTCCATCCCCCCTCCATTCTCGCTCATACATATCCGAAGGAAGGCCGTTATATTCCCGAGCAGGACGGAGGAGAATCATAATTAAGGGCGAACATAAATAAAGGCCGGATCAAGGGATCCGACCTGTGTATATTGAAATAGAAGCCAATAAATGATATGATCCATTAGATGGTCAAAAGAAATGAGCTAAATCACATTTATCTCAATCGTATTATACACCCCTTCTCCCCTGCCGTCAATCTTTTTTTCGGCAGGCTGACAGCCGGTGAATACGAACCAAGGAAAGGAAGTGCCCCATGGCAAACCGCGAGGTATGGAAGCAGGAGCAGGACCGCGTCGATGCCGTGCGCGGGGAGCTGCAGACGAGGATCGCTCGCGACGAGCCGCTCGTATCGGATCTCAAAACGCAGGTTGTCGATATCCGCGCCGACTTCTGGGATGATGTGACCGTCAACCTGACGGCCGGCGACGATCGGCTGGAGACGGCGATAAGCATGAAGCAGCAGGCGGAAATCCTCTCCGAGCGCGAGCGCAGCCACCGCCATCTGCGGGAAGGTTTGACGAAAATGCGCCGCCTTCTGCCGTCTCCCTATTTCGGCCGCATCGATTTTCAAGAAAATGAAGCCGGCGGCAGCACCGATCCGGTCTATATCGGCACCGCCTCCTTCCTCACCGAAGACGGGGAGAGCTTCCTCGTCTACGATTGGAGAACGCCTGTAGCCAGCCTTTATTACGATTACGGACCCGGGCCCGCTTCCTACGACACCCCTGGGGGGCTCATCGAAGGCGAAATGACGCTGAAGCGGCAGTTCACCATTCGCGACGGCGTCATCAAGGCCATGTTCGACACAGGGATGACCATCGGCGACGAGCTGCTGCAGGAAGCTCTCAGCCGCAGCTCGACCTCCCAGATGCAGTCCATCGTCGGGACGATCCAGCGGGAGCAGAACGCCATCATCCGCAACGATCTCTCCAGGCTGCTGATCGTCCAGGGCGCCGCCGGCAGCGGCAAGACATCCGCCGCTCTGCAGCGGGTGGCATACCTGCTGTATAAGCACCGCACGCGGATCGGCGCGGACCAGATGGTGCTGTTCTCCCCCAATCCGATGTTCAACAGCTATATTTCCTCGGTGCTGCCTGAGCTCGGCGAGGAGAATATCCGGCAAACGACATTCCAGCAGTATGTGGAGTCGCGTCTGGGCCGCCGGTACGACATCGAGGACATCAATGACCAGCTCGAAGCGATATTGGACGATTCCGGCGACGCCGCCCGGCGCAGCCTGCGCCTCGAGGCCATCCGCTACAAAAACTCCGCGGGCTTCCTGGAATCGATCCAATCGTTCGCGGACAGCCTGCTTCATTCCGGCATGAAATTCCGCGGCTTCAAGTTCAGGGGCAAGCTGCTCATCAGCCGCGAAGACATCGGCGCCCGCTTCTACGGCTGCGAGCCCCATATCCGGCTGCCGAACCGCATCGAGCTGCTGCGCGACTGGCTCCTGGAGGAGCTGGCTAGGCTGGAGCAGGAGGAATGCGCCGAGGAATGGGTGCGCAACGAAATCGAATATCTCGACAATGACCGTTATCAGAGCATCTACAATCAAATGCGCAAGCAGCGGGGAAAGAGCGGCGGGGAGCTTGACGAGAGCGCGCTGGAGGAAAGGCTGCTGCGGGAGCAGCTCGTCCGCGAGGCTTTCAAGCCGCTGCGCCGGATGGCCGCAAGGCTGGCGTGGATCGATATGCACAACCTTTATCTGCAGCTGTTCCGGGAAGATGCCGCCGGACCCGGCCTGCCGCCGTCCTGGGCGGATGTATGCCGCTTCACTCGCGAACGGCTTGCCGAACGCTGTCTTCCCTACGAGGACGCCTCGCCCATGCTTTATCTGACGGAGCTGGTCCAGGGCTTCCGCACCAATACCGGCATCCGGTACGTGCTCGTCGACGAAGCCCAGGACTACTCCCCGTTCCAGTTCCAGTTCCTGAAACGGCTGTTTCCATTCGCGAAGATGACGGCGCTCGGCGACTTCAACCAAGCCATCTTCGCCCACTCCACAGAACTCGAAGGCAATGCCCTGCTGGCCGGTCTATACGGGGCCGAGGAAACGGAAACGATATTGCTCAGCCGCAGCTACCGCTCTACCCGTCCGATCGTCGAGTTCACCCGCTCGATGCTTCCGGGGGGCGATGCCATCATTCCATTCGACCGTCCCGGGGAGCTGCCCGAGGTGCTCGCCTCCGCCGGCATGGCCGAGCGGGACCGCCTTCTTGCCGCCAGCCTGCTGGAGCTGAGGCAAGCCGGGTCCGGCTCCGCGGCGGTCATCTGCAAAACGGCGGCCGAGAGCAAGGCGGCGTGGGAAGCACTGCGCTCCTATCCGGGCTTGGAGGAGCTGCGCCTCGTCACGAAGGATACCGCCACATTCCAGAGCGGCCTTATGGTCATTCCCGCTTATCTGGCCAAGGGCGTCGAATTCGACTCCGTGCTCATCCATGACGCTTCGGCCGAAGCGTACGGAGAAGAACGGCTGCGCAAGCTGTTCTACACGGCTTGCACGAGAGCGATGCACCGCCTGCTGCTGTTCAGCCCGGGCGAACCAAGCCGCTTCATCCTCGAGGCGGCGGATGGTACCTACAGGCTGGAGACTTCCCTGTCAGCGAAAAATTGAACGCGCAGCCCGGATGAACGCCCAGTTCCGCTTCCGCATAGGATGTCATAGACAGACATCCTGTCGGGAGAGGAAGACGGATTCATGGAGCTCACGCTCACAGCCATCCATTGGGTTTACCTGCTGCTGATCGGCGTCATCGTCGCCTTCATGGCGATGCGCCGCGATACGACGGTCGTCTGCGTGCTCGGCATCGGCATCATCGGCTTGCTGGCGAGCGGCACGCTGAGCGGCGCGGTCAGCGGAACGTTCAACAGCCTTATTTATGCGATTAAGGAACTGTCCGGAACCATCCTCATTATTTCCATCATCGTCGCCATGAGCCGGCTGCTCATGGAAACCGGAGTGAACGAGGTGATGATCCGGCCGTTCACGGGACTGATCCGCTCTCAGGGAATGGCCTTCTGGGGAATCGGCCTCATCATGATGGTCGTATCGTTCTTCTTCTGGCCTTCTCCAGCCGTCGCGCTGATCGGAGCCGTCCTGCTGCCGGTCGCCCTGCGGGTTGGACTTCCGGCTCTCGGGGCTGCCATGGCGATGAACCTGTTCGGCCACGGCATCGCGTTGTCGGGAGATTACATCATCCAGGGCGCTCCCAAGCTGACGGCGGACGCGGCCGGCCTGCCGGTGTCCCAGGTCATGGAAGCGAGCGTGCCGCTCGTCATCGTCATGGGCGTCGTCACGACTGTAACGGCCTATTGGTTCATGAGACGCGACCAGAAGTCCGGCGCCTGGCGCGACGGTCTTGTCGGCTCCGGCTCCGCAGGTTCGATTTTCGGCAGCGATGCGCATGACCGGCCGTCACCGCAGTCCGCCGGCCTTGGCATCGGCGCCAAGAGAGCGCTCGCCGTCCTCATCCCGCTCCTGTTCGCCGCCGACGTCGCGGTCATGTTCGCCCTCAAGCTGCAGGGAGGGGACGCGACCGCTCTCATCGGAGGAACCGCAGCCTTGATCACGGTCGTTCTGTCCATGCTTGCCCACCGCGGCGCGGGACTGGAGAAATCGACCGCCTACATCGTGGACGGCTTTCTGTTCGGCTTCAAGGTGTTCGGTCCGGTCATCCCGATCGCGGCATTCTTCTACCTCGGCGACTCCGCCCTGCCGTCCTTGTTCGGCGAAGCCGCCCTCCCCGCCGGCTCCCACGGCATCGTCAACGATCTGGGCGTCGCGCTGGCCCACGCCGTACCGGTCAACGGAACCGTCGCAGCCGTGACGCTGACGGCGGCCGGCGCCATAACCGGCCTCGACGGCTCCGGGTTCTCCGGCATCTCGCTGGCCGGCTCGATCGCCCATCTGTTCGGCACGGCGATCGGTTCGGGAACCGACACGCTGACCGCGCTGGGGCAGATCGCGGCCATCTGGGTCGGCGGCGGCACGCTGGTGCCGTGGGCGCTCATTCCGGCGGCGGCGATTTGCGGCGTCAGCCCGTTCGAGCTCGCGCGCCGCAATTTGAAGCCGGTGCTGATCGGACTCGCCGTGACGACGGTCGCGGCGATCTTCCTGCTCTAAGATCTTTGTTGCTGCCCGCCGAACGACAAAAGCCTGAAGCCCATGAAAGGGGCTTCAGGCTTTTTCGTCCTGTTTGGATTCAGGATTTATCATCCTGGTGGGATTCGGGCTTTTTCGTCCCAGGCTTCAAATTTCCCGTCGTTTCACGACATCTAGGCCTTCATGCCCGCCAGCATGAAGGCTCGGCCCTCTGCATCGCTCCAGGCTTCCGGCCCTTCTCCTACAAGGATGGCTTTGCCGATACTCCAATGTTTTTGGTCCAGCTTTTGCCGCTGTCCCTGGTGGAGTAGACCGCCGTCCCGCCGTCGCCGTCGACGGTGATCCAGCCGATGGCGGGACTCGCGAAGCTGATCGCCGCGCCCCCGAATCCCGGCAGCATGCCGCCGCTGCTCCAAGTTCTGCCACCATCCGAGGAGCGGCCGATGCCGACCTTGCCGGCCGCAGGAGAGTAGCCGGACAGAATGGCCGTGGCGCCGATCAGCTCCAGCTCGCCGGGATGCCCTCCCGGAGAAGCGGGCCCCATGCCGGTAACGGCTTCTCCTTCGCCGGGGGCGTGTCCGCCTCCGGCCGTATTCTGTCCGATCGTCCGGATCCATGTCGATCCCGAATCCGAGGAAGCAAAGAGCGAATACGATTGCTGCGACATGCCCGCTCCTCCCATGAGCATCACCCACACGGCTTGCCCGGACACGCGCACGACGCCTCCGGTCGGCGCGTCGGACGAGACCGACAGCTTGGCCGCCCAGCTCCTGCCCCCGTCCAGCGTCTGCTCCAGCCGGTATCCCTTGGATGGATCGACGACGACCGCCCAGCCGGTGTTGCGGCTGGAGAACTCAGCGCCCCGCGTGTTCGGAGGCGTCGGAATCCTGCTCCAGCTGATCCCGCCATCCGACGTATAGTAGGAAAAGGCGCGGCTGTACCCGAATCCGCGCGATGCGTCCAGAAACCGTATCCGCTCCAGATCGGCCGTCCCCGGCTTGAGCTTCTCCCATGCGGATCCGCCGTCGGCCGTCTTGATCAGCGCGTTCGGTCCGGACGCCGCGGATCGGGCCAGCGCCCATCCGGTCGTATTGGACACGAAGTCCATCTGCGAGAACTGCCAAGTGCCTTGATAGATCGACTGCCAGTTGCAGCCGCCGTCGGAGGTGCCGATCAAAAACCCGTTGCCGGCGGCCCTTCCGGTCGTCGGATTCAGGAAGTCGAGAGACGAGAAGCGGAAGCTCCCGCCTCCTGCGGGCTCGCCGGCGAAGATGCCATGGTCTCCGTCCGTGCAGACCGGAGCCGCCGCATTGGCCAGGCCGGGTTTGCCCAGGCTGCCGATGGGACCGGCCGAAGCCAGGAGAACGCCGAGAATGGCGGCAGAAGCAATGAACGGGCGTTGAATGGATTTCATGACTGAGCGACCTCTCCTTGTGGCAACCCTGTTCTCAGGGTGTGGTTGATTGGGCATGAAGCTGTTTGCGTGCATCGGCGCGGGCATTCGCGGCATTCCTTGCTGCGTGATGGCGGCATGTGGAGTCCATGCGAATATTCTCGAGCTCGGCTTGCTGCTCGACCGCAGGAACTCTCCTGCGATGCTTGCCGCACATAACTTCCAGATTCGCTGGATCATGCTTGCCGAACACATAGCTGCCGGATGCTGGATCATGCTTGCGGCACACATAGATGCCGGATGCGCGGGATCATGCTGCCGCATACATAGCTGCCGGATGCACGGGATCATGCCCAACGCACATAGATGGAAAATGCATGGGAAAACCGCTCGCCGCATTCGGCCGCTCATGCAGCGGAGTCTTGCGATCACGGCAGCAGCGTTCCATTCCCGAACGGGCTTCCCCGACATCTTGATAACGCGATTTGAAGCCGACATGTTGCATTTCCAAACGGACAGTCTCTTCATTTCCCGCTTGCGGGACGGAGTCTATGGTCCGGGAGCTATCGTTCTATTTGCCCCTATGGAGCCTGATAAAACAACGTTTTGCCCGAAGTCATGCCAGGCATTCCCGGCGAAACGGCGATCCTTCGGCTGCAAGAGGTTCAGCGGTCTCGTTTTCCGCCTCGTCCAATCGGTTAATGAGCACATATCCAACCGAAATCAAGGAGGAACAACGATGAACAAAAAACTGCTCGCTACTGCCGTCGGCGCCGGAGTCACCTACTTGATGCGCAACAAGTCCGCCCGCGACAAATTGTTCAGCACCGTCAAATCATTGGCTTCCGGAGCTTCGGGCAGCCGTCCTGCAGCAACGGGGACGGAAAGGCCGCTGAACGAAACGGCCAAGTAATCCAGCTGGCAGCCGGTCCATCCATTGCGATGGCCGGCTGTCTTGCCGTTCGGGAGCCGGGACAGCCCATCCGCACCTCTTGTCGGATGCTTGGATCTGCTTTCCCCTCCTCATTTCCATTTTGATGCCGGCAAAAAGACCGGTCCCAGAAAGGAACCGGCCCGTCCATGGATGCGATCGATGCCGCGACCTGCCGACGCAGTCCTACAGGACGACGAACAGGAAGAAAACCGCCGCAAGCGCAAAGCGGTAATAAGCGAACCAGCTGAGCTTGAGCTTCTTGATCAGGTTGATGAACGTGGTCACCGCGATGAGGCCGACAATGAAGGAGACGACCAGGCCGACTGCGAACAGGCCGTAATCCTCCGGCACGAGCAGGTCGCGGCTCTTGATGAGATCGACGCCGGTAGCGCCGATCATCATCGGAACGGACAGGATGAAGGTGAAGTCGGCTGCCGCCTTTTGGCTCGTTCCCATGAAGATGCCTCCGGAAATCGTGGAGCCGGACCGGGAGAAGCCGGACCACAGCGCGAGAATTTGGAAGATGCCGATCCCGAACGCCTGCTTGTACGTGATGTCGTCGACCGTATCGGCGGAAGGCAGGCGGCCTTTCTGGTACCGCTCCGCGAAAATCATCAGGATGCCTCCCACGATCAAGGCGACCAGAACCGATTTGAAGTTGAACAGGTATTCCTTGATGAAGCCATGCAGCAGGACGCCCAGTATGCCTGCCGGAATCATGCCCAGAATGATGTGGATCAGATTAAGGCCGGATTTTTTGGAGAAATCGAATTTGAGGAACCCGACGAAACGCTTGAAATAAAGAACGAACACGGCGAGAACGGCTCCAAGCTGGACGACGACCTCAAACACCGTGGCCCGATCGCCGACGAAATCGAGCAGCTTGGCGGCCAGAATCATGTGGCCGGTAGACGATACGGGAATAAATTCGGTCAAGCCTTCAATAATGCCCAATATGATCGCTTTGATATAATCCAAGATATCCGCTCCCCTAACTTCCTATGTATGGACTCGGCAGGCAGCGCCAGGCTCGGCCTGCCGCCTCCGCCTTCAGTAGCCGGCCTCGACCGACGCAAGCACGACATAGATCAGATCGTTCACGTCCTGCTTGTCTTCCAGCACGATGCCGCTCGACGTGAGCATGCCTCCGGCCACGACCTCGATGGAAACCTCCCCGTAGGGAAGCTCCGCGCGAACGGCTTCCAGATCCAGCTTCTCTTCGTCGCAGGGCACGGCCAGCCGCACCCTCACCTTCATATTCTCCAGCTTGCCTTCCGGCAGCACGGTGCGGATGCCGGGCATGGAATTGCGGTGGATCGCATCCTGCACAGCCCTTACCGCAGCCTTGGTCACGTTCTGTCCATGCAGATCCGTCCCCATGCCGAGCTCGATGAACATTACTTGCCGCATGAATTCACTCCTCCCCATGTGGTTTCGGACCGCTGCCCTCGACGCTTACCAGGGAACGTCGTCATCCTCCGCAGAGGCGGCCGCCTGGGCCTGTCCGGCCGCGCCATCGCCTTCCGGAACGGCGGTCCCGCTCTCCTCCGCGCCGATCACTTTCATCACTTCCTCAAGCTCCGGCGGATGGATGAGCTCGACGGGCGAAATCCCGCGCTCGAACTGGAAGAAGTCTCCTTCCAGGACGGCCACGTAACGGCCGTTGTGACGGGCGAAATGCAGCGATTTGCCGAAGTCGGACAGCAGTCCCTTGACCTGGACTCCGCCAAGCTTGAAGCTGAGCGCCAGATCCTCCTTCTGCTCCACGAGAACGGCCGAAGCGGCGAACACCTGCTCCGGGGTCCATCTCTCCAGCAGCTCGCGCTTGTCCGATGCGGCCCAGATCTCGACCGCCTCCTCCTCTTCCTTGCGCAGATGGCCCTGATCATCCTGCCACTTGTCCTCCATGTACTGCTGCACCATTTCGAGCACCTGCTCGCCCATCACCTCGGGAAGGGGACGCTCATAGCTGACGAACTTCAGGAAATCCTCGAAGTATCTCGCATGCGAGGCCTGGTGAAGCTTGACCTCCCAGGAATCCATCATTCCCTCCTCCGGCATATGCGGATAGAGGATCGATTTCATGCTGCGCGCGCTGATGGCCATCTCCACGGTGGAGATGAGGCTTCTCTCGTCCGCGATGCGGGCTATTTTCGGCTCGAAATCGCATTTCAGGATGAACAGGAACGGCTGGTCGAACAGCTTGGACAGCGTGGCCTGCACCGCGATGAGCGCGCCGCCGCGGACTGCCGACGTATCCATATAGATGCGGACAAGCTCGTCGGCTATGCTGTGGAACCGCTCGGCATCCTCGGCGCTGCGCAGCCGCTGCAGCAGATTGTAGTCGGGATTGCTGTCCATCTCGTACCCCGGCTCGACGCGGAAGCGTCCGATCTTGGTCGGCACCGATTCCGAAGCGGGATTGCGCTCCGCCTTGCGCTTGACGATACGGGCGAATTCGCCGGTGAGGAAATCCTTGAGCGGACTGTCCTCGTAATCTTCTCCGTCCATCGTCTGGAAATGCTTGAACCGCTTGCCGCTGTCCGCGCTCTCCCCATCGGTCTGGATGACGAAGAAGCTCAAAAACTGCACATCAAATTCCATGGTCTCCGGGCAGCTCCTTCGCGCTGTATTGGTCTGTCCTATTAGGATAGCACAACCTTTCCCGGCGCGACATGACTTTCAGCAGCCGGGCCCGGTTGTAGCGCTGCACGAGAATGCAAGGAAGATTGGCCGCGACCGTATAGGCCGCCATGATCGCCACGCCGAGTCCATTGTTCCAGACGGCGAACAGCGGAAGCGGCAGGAACATCAGCCAATGCGCCAGCTCGCCGCGCCTCGTCTCGGCAGCGAAGCGCCGGAGGTAATCCGGATCGGCCGACAGCAGCCGCTTCTTGGCGAAGCCGCTCCGAATCCAGCCTCCCCCGTCGGGAAGCCTGTCCTTCCATTTGTGGATGCCGAGCTTCCTCTCATACCAGCGCCCATCCCGCTCGAACGGCAGCAGCCGCGTCATGCCGGCATCCTTGTCGTACCGCTGCCAGGGACGCCTCAGCGCGGAAGCCACCGAACCGGCATGCAGCAGGACCAGGACGCCTGCGTCCAGCAAGATCGTAGCCGTCGTTCCAGGCTCAAGCCACATCGATATCCCTGCCTTTCCACGATACGCGCCGCCTGACAAAGGAACGATAGAGGCCGTACGCGAATACGCCGCAGAAGTAAGCCAGGCCGAGCGGATAGAGCGCATATGTCCAGACGCTGAACGATCCCGCCAGACGGAACGCCCTGCGGCAGGTCCAAGCGGCCAAGGCGTACAGGAAAAGGCAGGCGGCCAGCTCAGCCGCTTGCGGCTGTCCGGAAACAGCCTTCGCGGCGGCCGACACCGCTCCGATCGCGGCGCCCGACAACCCGGATATCCATAGAATCGTCAGCGCCAGCATCCGCTTCTGCGCGGACGCCGCGCCTAGCGCGATGCTTTTGGCCCAGCCCGCCGCAATCGCCTTCAAGCCGCCCTCATACATGCGGAACGACAGCCTGCTCCCGCCCGCATAAGCCCGGCAAGGCATTCCTGCCGACCGGAAACGCGCCGCAAGGCGGTCATTCTCCAGCACCTCGCCGCGAATGGACGCGTGGCCTCCGGCCATCCTATACTCATCCCGGCTGCAGAACAGGCAAGGTCCGAACGAGCCTTCCCGGCCGCGCCGCGCTACCGGAGAGAAGCGTCCGGAGCCGGCCAGCACGGCCGCATTGAAAAAGGCGGAGAAATGCTCTGCGGCGCTCCCGATCCGGTGGTACGGCTGCACGGTCACGCAGCCGCCCTCACCGGCGGCTTCCGCAAGCAGCCGCAGCAGATCGGGCGCGGGCCGCACATCCGCATCCAGAAACAGCAGGCGGCTTCCCGCGGCGGCATCCGCTCCCTGGGCGCAAGCCCAGGCTTTGCCCTGCCAGCCGGCCGGCAGGCGGCCGGCTTCGACCAGAGCGACGCCGCGGGAGACGGCGCTCTGCCGTGTCCCGTCGGATGATCCGTCATCAACCACGATGATTTCCCTTGGAGCCGGTACCATCGACTGCAGCAGCGGAAGCAGCTCCTCCAGGTTGGCTTCCTCATCACGCGCAGGCACGATGACGCTGATCTCCATTCCGGTTGACGAGCCAGCGCTCGCAAAGGTTTTGCTCCCGAAACGGTCCAGGCTGTTCCTTCCTCCTCTCCCCCAGCCGATCAGCAGCAGGCCGCAACCGATGAGCAGCCCCTGCCAGATCCATCCCATCCACATGCCGATCTCCTCCTTGTTTTGGCGGCATTCTCGAAATCTTTGAAAGCTCCCCCCGTATCGAGAGAGAGAATACGGTCCACAATGGTTAAAAATGGTATATATGCCGGATGTTAACCAGTATCGACGGTTTCGGCATCCCTAATCCAAGGAGGAAAGAACAAATGAGCAAAGACATCGTCGTCATCGGAGGCGGCCTGGCCGGACTCTCGGCCGCGATCCGGCTGAGCGCCGACGGGCATAAGGTTACAGTGCTGGAAAAAAACGAGCGGGGGGGCGGCAAGCTGAATGTCCGTTCCGGAATGGGGTATTCCTTCGATACCGGACCGTCCATCCTGACGATGCCCTGGACGCTTGAGAAGCTGTTCGCCTCTGCCGGGCGCAATCTGCATGATTATATCGGCATCCAGAGAATCGAGCCGCAGTGGCGCGGAATATACGAGGACGGCAAGATGCTGGATCTCGTCGGCGATCTGCCCTCTATGCTGGACGGCATCGCAGAGCTGTCTCCGCAGGACCGTGAAAGCTTCCTGACGTTCCTCGATTACTCGAGAAAGCAGTACGATCTCAGCATGAAAAGCTTCTACAGCCGCTCCCTGAGCGGTCTGTCCGATCTCAGGCAGCAGCATTCCCTCAAGGAGCTGCTGGCGATGGATCCGATGAAATCGATGGCCCAGGTCACGGAGAGCTACATGAAGCATCCGCATCTGCGGCAAATCTTCCAATTTTTCGCGATGTATGTCGGTTCTTCCCCCTATGCGGCGCCTGCCGTCCTATCGCAGCTCGTCTACGTGCAGATGGGCCTCGGCATCTACTTCGTCACGGGCGGCATGTACGGCATCGCCCAGGCCGAGCTCAAGCTGCTGAACGAGCTTGGAGCCGAAGTGCGCACCGGAGCGGAAGTCGTCCGCATCCTCGATTCCAACGGACGGGCGGCCGGTGTGGAGCTGGCCGGCGGAGAAACGGTGGAGGCCGATCTCGTCGTCTGCAATCTGGAGGCGATTCCGGCGCACAGCTCCCTGCTGGCGCAGGCTCCCGGCAGCCGGCGCGCCGCCGAGAAGCTCGACAAATACGAGCCGTCCGTATCCGGCCATGTGCTGCTGCTCGGCGTGGACCGCAGCTACGAGGCATTCAAGCATCATAATTTCTTCTTCTCCCGGAATCCCGAGCGGGAATTCCGCGACATGTTCGTCGACAGGATGCCGACGGACGATCCGACCGTCTATGTCGGAATTTCGTCCAAGTCGGATTCCAGCCAGGCACCGGAAGGCTGCGAGAACTGGTTCGTGCTGACCCATGTGCCGCCGCTTGCCGAAGGAGAGAGCTGGGAGCGGCACCGCGAGCGCTATCGCGGCCTCGTGCTCGACAAGCTGGAGCGGATGGGCGCCGAAGGCCTCCGCGGGCATATCGTCTACGAGGAGCAGTTCATCCCCGATGACCTGCGCAGCCTGTACGGGGCCAACGGCGGCTCGATCTACGGCACGGTGACCGACCGCAAGCTGAATGGCGGATTCAAGATTCCGAGCCGCAGCACGGCGCTCGAAGGGCTGTATTTCGTCGGCGGCTCGACCCATCCCGGCGGCGGCGTGCCGATGGTCACTCTGAGCGGACAGCTGACCGCCGATCTCATCCGCGAGGATCTCGCCCGCTATCAGGCGATGTAGAGCTTCTCGCTTCAGGTTCAACCGGATGACAGCGAAGCCTTGAAAGAAGATGCGCGGCAGGCATGGAATCGCCTTGCAGACAAAAAGCCCGCTTGCCGGACCATCCGGTCCGCAAGCGGGCTTCTGCGCGGGCGAGCCCGATTCCGGCTCTGGCCGGATCAGCTCCGGCCGTTCAAAGCTTCCATTTGCGGCCGTACTTGATGTGGGGCCGGTTGTCGACTTCATCGATATACATCCAGCCGAGGTGGATGCCCAGCAGAAGCAGGAACAGGCCTCCCAAATAAAAGCCGAACGGGCCAAGCAAAATCAGAACATATGTGCATAGCAACACGGCTACACGCCCGAAGAGCGCTATCATCCATTCAACTCTCCCATCACTACAACAGGCAGCAATGAGGCATATTTTACCATACCTGCTATTGTTTCTCTATGCATGCTTCTTTTTAATCAGAAAATGGTCTTCCATTCCATGGAGCGCTCGATATGGGTCCTTGCTCCGATCTCGACCGTTTCCTGCATGCCGTAATCCCTCGCCCCCATCTTTTCATAAAAGAAGATCGCCGGGTTGCCTTCCAAAACCCATGCATGCAGAGTGAGGTAGCCCAAATCCTGCAGCCTTCCCCGCATCGTACGGAACAGCTCCGTTCCCCATCCCGCTCCCTGGTACGCCTCCAGCAAATAAAGCACGTACAGCTCCGCGCTGCCTTCCTCCGCCAGGTCCCGGCTTTTGCCGGCCTTGAGGAATCCGACGATCCTTCCATCCCCGTTCTCCAGCACGAGCGTGCAGGAGCCTGAATCCGGAACGGCCAGAGTCCTTTCCCACATCGCCTGTCTCGGTCCGGCCTCCATCGCCTGCAGATAGGCCGGATCGACGATGTCCTTGTACGTCGTCCGCCAGCTGCCGACCTGAACGGCGGCTATTCCTGCCCCATCGCCGGGCTTCGCGTCGCGGATGCCCATCAGCGCTTCGGATTCCATCTCCGCACCCCCGCAAGTTTTTTTCCCACTCTACCATAACGGGACGGTTAGGGAAAGTCTTCCAGCTCGGGGACGGAGGATGCTGGACTTCTTTCTTGGACGGCAGAATGAACAGAGCCGGCTCTTCCTGGCCGGCTTGAAGTCGAAAAAAAAAGCCGGCTGCGGCAGCCGGCTTCGGTTGACTGGCAGCAGCCTCCGCTGCTCCTTGGACAAGGGAATCAGTCCGCCTCCGAGCGGCGGATGAGCTCCGTCCTCTTCGATTCGGCTTCCTCGCGCTCCTTTTTCAAGGCGGCCTTGAGATCGTCGCGCACGCTCCTGTCCCACATGCCTACACCCGTCCGGTATGCGGCGCGGGCATTCAAATGGCCCGCCACCGGTCCGGTGAGGAAGACAAACACGATGCCGAGCAGCAGCTTGACGCTGAACTGCCCTTGCACGGCGGCGAAATACAGGAAAGCGCCGGTCAGGATGAACAGGACGCCGAGAGTGGCGCTCTTGGTAGCCGCATGCGACCGGAGATACACATCCGGCAGGCGGATGAGGCCGAACGCGCTGAACAGGCTGATGATGGAGCCGAACAGCACCATGAGCCCTGATGCCGCGGACCAGAGGTCATTCATCCTCCAACACCGCCCCTCTCTCGATGTATCTCGCAAAAGCCGTCGTGCCGATGAAGGTGACGATTCCGATGACCAGAATGATGTCGAAGTAGGCCGACGTTCCCTCCAGCATCCCGAGCACGGCGATCATCGACAGCAGCAGGATGCCGATCGTATCCAGTGCGGCGATCCGGTCCGATATCGACGGTCCCTTGAGCAGCCGGTACATGCAGCCGGCCGCTGCGAGGGACAGCAGCGCCAGCGAGATCTCAAGCATAGAGTTCATCATGTTCTCGTCACCTCCATGATCGCTTTTTCAAAGGTGCTGCGGATCTGCTCCTTCAGCTGCTCGGCGTCGCCGATGTCGATGGCGTGGATATACAGCACCCGGTTGTCATCCGATACGTCCAGCGTCAGCGTGCCCGGCGTCAGGCAGATGAGGCAGGCGAGCAGAGTCAGCTCCCAGCTCGACTTCAGCTCCGTATCGATGGCGACGATGCCCGGACGCATGTCCAGCCGCGGCTTCACGATCTGGTAGAGCACCTTGAAGCTGGAGGAGAACAGCTCGCGGATGAAGATGCCGAGCAGCCTGATGACGGCCAGCACCTTGCGAAGATAGAATTCCTTCTTGAGGAAACGGTTCAGGACGGCGATGAACAGCAGGCCGAGGCCGTAACCCGCCAGAAACCTCGGAAAGGTCAAGTCGTTGTACAGAAACATCCAGAGAAATGCAATGATGAGGTTGATCAGGAATTGGGATGCCATCAGACCGGCTCCTTCAATACGGCTTCAATATATTTCGATGGATCGGACAGCGTGCCGGCGGCGGCGCTGGCGGCCTGATAGATCCACTCCGAGCCGAACCCCATCAGCACGACGATTGCGCACAGCGCACCCGCCAGGACGACATGTCCGCGCATCGGGGCGGCGGCCGCGGCAGCCGGTTCTTCCTTCGGTTCTCCGAAAAACACATCCATGAACAAGCGGATCAGCGTGTACAGGACGATCAGGCTCGAGGCCAGCGAGATGGCTGTCAGCACGAAGCTGTCCCCCTGCAGGCCCCCTTTCACGAGCAGCAGCTTGCCGCCGAAGCCGCTGAGCGGCGGTATCCCGGCAATCGCGAGCGCGGCCGTGAAGAACATCCAGCCGATCCAGGGCTGGCTGCGGATGAGCCCGCCCAGCCTAGCCGCCTGGTCGGTTCCCCGTGCCTGGAGGATGAGGCCGGCCAGCAGGAAGAGCAGAGCCTTGGCAGCCATGTCGTGAAGCAGGTAGAATACGACGCCTTCAAGAGAAGAGCGGTTCGACACCGCAAGCCCGAAGGCGATGAAGCCGATGCTGATGACGATGTTGTAGTTGAGCACCGACAGCACCCTCCGGTAGGCCATGGCGCCGGCGGCGCCGAGCACCATCGTCGCTCCTGCCATCCAGCCGATCCAGGCATGGGTAATGGCCGGATCGTTCGGGAATATAAGCGTGAACGTGCGGACGAGCGCGTACAGCCCGACCTTGGTGAGCAGGGCGCCGAACAGCGCCGCGACAGCCATCGGCGGCGCGCTGTAGGAGCCGGGCAGCCAGAAGAACAGGAACAGGCCCGCCTTGAGCGAGAAGACGACGAGGAAAAAGACGGCGATGACATTCAGGATTCCCCCCTGCCCCGCAGCCGCGACCTTCACCGACAGGTCCGCCATGTTGAGCGTTCCCGCCACACCGTACAGATAAGCGACCGCCGCCACGAACAGCGTCGAGGAGATGATGTTGACGAGAACGTATTTGATCGTCTCCCGAAGCTGGATCTTCGTTCCGCCGAGCACGATGAGCGCATAGGAGGAGATGAGCATCACCTCGAAGCAGACAAACAGATTGAACAGATCCCCGGTCAGGAACGAGCCGTTGACTCCGGCAAGAAGCAGATGGAAGAACGGATAGAAGTAAAATCTCTCCCGCTCCTTCCCTACCGTGCCGAAGGCGTACAGCAGGCAGAACGAAGACACCAGCGTCGCCGCAGCCGCGAGCAGCGCGGCGAAGGGGTCGGCGACAAAGACGATGCCGTAGGGCGGCATCCAGCCTCCCATGTTCAGCGTCTGCGTGCCGCTGCGCAGCACCTGAGTCAGGAGCAGGCCGCATGCAAGCAGCGTCGCTCCCATGCCGGCGGCGGCGATGGCCCGCTGGAGCCGGATCTTCTCCTTGAAGAAGAAGAGGATGATGGCGGTGCATAAAGGAAACAGGAGCGGCAGGACGACGAGGTTATTCATGCTCCTGCCCCCTCAGCTGTTCCATATCGTCGGTCCCGAGCTTCTTGTACGTCTGATAGGCAAGGACGAAAAACAAGGATGTCACCCCGAAGCTGATGACGATCGAGGTGAGAATGAGCGCCTGCGGCAGCGGATCGGTGTACCGCTCCGCCCCTTCCCCGAGCAGAGGCGCGGAGCCCGCCTTGAGCCGGGACATCGTCAGCAGCAGCAGATGCACTCCATGCGTGAGCAGCGAAGTTCCGAGCACGATGCGCAGAAGGCTTTTGGACAAGATGAGATAGACGCCTACGGCGAACAGGATGCCGACGGCTAGAGACATGAACAGTTCCATTTACTTGTCCCTCCCGATGGCCAGGATGATGGTCATGGTGATGCCGACGACGGTCATATAGACGCCAAGATCGAAGATTACGGCCGTTGCCAGCTCGTTTTTGCCGAACACAGGCAGGTCCACATAACCGAACGTATGGCTCAGGAACGGGACGCCGAGCACGATCGAGCCGACACCGGTCAGGACGGCCACTCCGATGCCGGCCGCCGCCATCAGGCGGAAGTCGACCGGCATCGCCTCGCGCACCGTCTTGATTCCGAACGCCATGGACAGCAGCACAAGCGCGGACGACGTCATCAGCGCTCCGATGAAGCCTCCTCCAGGCTCGTGATGGCCTGCGAAGAGCAGATAGAGAGAGAAGGTCAGGATGATGAAGATGATGACCTTGGCCAGCGTCCGCAGGATGACGTCGTTGCTGCGGACGTCCTCGTAGACGAGGCGGAACTCCTTCTCCCTGGCGTCCGCCCCCTCCCGCGGCTCATCCTGGGGCAGGCGCAGGCGGATCAAGGCGTAGATCGCAAAAGCGGCCACGCCGAGGACGACGATCTCCAGCATCGTATCGAAGCCCCGGAAGTCGACCAGGATGACGTTGACGACGTTTTTGCCCCCGGCCAGCCGGTAGCTTTCCTTGAGGTAATAGTCCGAGATCGACTCGAAGGAGCGTCCGCTGAACGCCGCGAGGGCGATCAGCGTCATGACGGCCCCGACTCCCAGCGCGATGATGAAGTTGGGCAGCCGGAACCGCAGCGATTCCCGGTCCCTCTTCAAGGCCGGCAGATGGTAGAAGCAGAGCAGGAACAGCGTGACCGATACCGTTTCGACGATGATCTGCGTGAGGGCGAGATCCGGCGCTCGGAAGACGACAAAGAACAGGACGACCATGTAGCCGACCGCGCCGGTCAGGATGATCGCCATCAGCCTCGATCTGGCGAACGGCACGGCGGCGGCAGCGGCGATGAGAGCAGTCAGGATGACGGCTTCATAGACCGTTACCGGCGCCAGCCCCTTCAAGGAAATCGCGATTCCTCCCGTCGCGGCCGCTGTAGCGGCCAGAGCCAGGATGAGGAAGCCGAACAAGTACATCGTGTAATGGCGGAGCGAGCCGGTCATATAGAGCGACGTCAGCCGGCGCCCTGCCCGGTCCATGCCTCCGAGAACTCCCCCATACAATCCGTTCAGGGTGACAGGCGCCGGCAGCGGATCGCGGAGCAGCGCCGCTCTGCGCTGCAGGAAGAAGATTCCCGTGCCAAGCGCGAAGACGCCGGCGGTCATCCATACTTCGGTGGTGAGCCCATGCCAGAGCGTGAAATGCATTTCCGCTTCCGCCGCTGCGGGATGGATCGACGCAAGAGCCGGAGCGACGAGAGGAGACGCCGTCAAGCCCGGGGCGAGGCCCAGCAGCAGGGCGGCCGCCCCGAGCACGGCAGGAGGCAGCAGCAAGCCGGCAGGAGCTTCATGCGGCCGCCTCTCCAGTCGGCCGCTCTCCCGTCCGCCGAAGGTGCGGAGAATGAACCGCAGGCTGTAGGCGAATGTGAACACGCTGCCGAGCCAGGCGACGAGCGGCACGAGAACGACCGGAGTCCGCAGAGGCAAGCCGTGCCTCCAGGCGTCCAGCGCGGAGGCGAAGAACAGCTCCTTGCTGATATAACCGCCGAATGGCGGCACTCCCGCCATGGACAGCGCCCCCAGCAGCGATATCGTGAAGGTGACCGGCATCAGAGCCATCAGTCCCCCCAGCTTGCGGATATCCCTCGTTCCCGTCTCGTGGTCGACGATGCCGACCGCCATGAACAGCGTTCCTTTGAAGGCGGCATGGTTGACCAGATGCAGGATGGCGGCGGCAAGCGCCGCTGCGGAGAGCATGGATTCCAGCCCTCCTTCCGATCCGGAATGGACGGAGCCGAGCCCGATCAGGGCCATGATGAGACCGAGCTGGCTGATCGTCGAATAGGCGAGCAGCGCCTTGAGATCGGTCTGCTTGAACGCGCGGAACGAACCGTAAAAGAGCGTGATCAGGCCGGCTCCGATCAGCATGGAATACCAGACCGCCTGCCCGGCGAAGACCGGCGTCATGCGGGCAGCCAGGTACAAGCCTGCCTTGACCATCGTCGCGGAGTGCAGATAGGCGCTTACCGGAGTCGGAGCTTCCATGGCATCCGGCAGCCAGATATGGAAAGGGAACTGGGCCGACTTGGTGAACGCCCCGAGCAGAATGAGCAGCATGGCCGGGACGAACAAGGAATGTCCCGGAAGCTCGGGAGCGAGAGCGATGATTTTCCGGATGCTGAACGTGTCCGTCTGCAGGTACAGCAGCAGGAAGCCGGCCAGCATGGACAATCCGCCCAGCACGGTAATCAGCATGGATTTCATCGCCCCGTCGCGGGACTGCGGCCGTTGATGCCAGAAGGCGATGAGCAGGAACGACGATACGCTGGTCAATTCCCAGAACGCATACAGCGCGATGAGATGATCGGACAGCACGACGCCGAGCATGGCTCCCATGAACAGCAGCAGGCAGACATAAAAGCGGGTTACCGCTTCCTTGTTCCTGTCGAGATAAAACACCGAATACAAGGTGACGAGCACCCCGATGCCCCCGATGAGGAGCGCGAACAGCAGGCCGAGGCCGTCGACCGACAGATCGAAGCGGATATCCAGCGAAGGCATCCATGGCATGGAGGCCTCGATGGGCGTCCCCCCGCTTACTTTCGGGAGCAGCGAAGCAAAATAGACCAGCAGCAGAGCTGGCGCAGGCAGCGCAAGCCAGCCGGCATGGACGCGTCCGAACAGGCGGGACAGCAGCGGCAGCAAGGCGGCCAGCAGAAAAGGGAAAAAGACGACGATGAAGATCAACTGCTTACCTCCTCTTGCGGACTTCGTTCTCTACCAATGGTTCCCAATCGCAGGCCAAAGTAATTGCATTTCTTGTTACATACCCGAAAAAACGCAAAAAGAGCCCGCTGGTGGCAGGCTCCTCCGAAAAAAACTTGTATGCGATTGGGCACTCGATTTCTGTCAGTCTACCCTGGAACGAGCAGATTGTCAAATCACGCGGGTGTAAAAACGGAATTCCGAGCCGTATCCAAGCCGAAGAATAGCAGCCGCAGCCTATGCCCGTGTCAACCTTCCTTGATCAGCGTAATGGCTACCGGCATCGTCAGAGCCGATGCGGAAAGAATGGCGATGATGATCGCTCCCCGGAAGTTTTTTTGCCTCCATAGCGAAGGGATCAGCACTCCGACATAAAGGCTTGCCCATATCGACAACAGCGCAATGAACGCGATTTTCAGGTTTTGTGTCATTTCAGATTCATCTTGTCTCCTTCCACAGCAGGTCCAACCTGGTCTCCATGCCTGCGCATCTGGAAGCGGATATCCAGCCGATATTTGGTCTCCTTGATATGGTCTCTCCACTTGAATGCGTACCAATCCTGCAGCGTGGGAAATGTCGCCCTGACGTGATTGCCGATATGGAAGCAATCCGTGCTCCATTGATGCATCGTTTTGTCCAGTATTTTGGACGTCCGGTCCCTCAATTGCTCTTCGACGGAAGTCTCCAGCTTCTTCTGGTTTTGCGGAAGCGTATAATCGAGCTTCGAGAACGAACCGATCAGATCTCCCTCCATCCGCACCTTGAACGACACCTCGATTTCATCCTTGTTCCTCTTGATGTCCATGTCGGGCTTTTTCTGGGCGCTCATGATGATGCTGAGCGTGAGCTTCTCGTCGGACGGATCGCGGAATTCCAGCGTCGTCTTCTCGAACTCCCCGCGCAGCATGTTCATCATGATCGTTTCATAAGCCGTAAGAAAGCCGACCATTCTTTCCCCCCGGTATACCGCGCTTCCGAAAAAGTCGATCGGGGTTTCGCCCGACCTATGCAAGGTTCCGGCATACTGGTCGCCCTCTATGGGCTGCGAAGCCTTCTTGTCCGAATCTTCATCCGCAATGCGAGCCTTGCCCCTCTCGATATCGGGCCGAGCCGCGGACAGGATTGTCGTCGCTCCGGTGCCTGGCCGCTCCATATCGACGATGAAATCGTGGAATCGGGAGTGATGCGGAGTGACAGCCCCGATATTGTGGGGGTCCAGCTCCAGCTCGAACCAGAGATTGATGTCTTTTTCCATCGTAGGCTTGATGGAATGGATGAACGTATCCGCCCTCCCCTTCGTCGTGATGACGTTGACCGTTCTCCGGAATTCGTCGTTGCGCACAACCTCGCCCAATACCGGCATGACGCCTTTGCGGGCAAGGCTTTCTCCAAGAACGAACACTTTGGAATGGATCAGGGTCAGCCGCCTCGCGACATAGCTTTGGCTGGCCATCAGCGCCGCGGTCAGATTCGACGCCTCCTGGGAGAAGACGTCGACGATCTGCTCCTGGCTCCCGCCGGAGCTGTCTCCGCCTGCGGCGGCGTTGCTGGACTTCGGCATGGCAACTGCAAACGTATAGATGAAATTGCTGCTCGGGCCGGGGTCGACGCCGACGGCCATGATGAACGCCATGTTCTCGGGATCAAGCCGGTCCCAGCAGCCGGACAATAGAGGCAGTCCGACCATCGGCAGCGCCAGCATCGCTCTCAGAAAGCGCCTCATGTCTGCTGCCCCTTCAGCTTGCTCTTGATCATGCCGAGGAGCCAGGTCAGCATGGGGATCCCGATGCTCACGAGCGAGCCGTACGTCCGCAGATATTGGCCATCCCATAATACGGCCTCCATCTCGCTGCCGGGAAGAATGGAACAAGCGTACACGAGAAGAGCGAGCGGAAAGATAACCGGCTGGACCTTCGGCAGCTTCATCATCTGAGAGAGCGTGGCCGCCGAGCAGTATAAGCCGATGGCCAGCTTCACGACGGCGCAGATGAGCCAGGAAATGAGAAAGACGCTTTCCAGCCTCTGGATCCATCGGCCGAAAATGACGAGCCGGCTGAGCTCGAACATCGGCACATTCAGACGGATGGCCGTCGGATAAGGGAAAACGAATAAGTAAACGAACGTCGTAATGAAGATCGTGAAGGCCGATACCGACATGCACCACCAGGCAGCCTTCGGCCACTGGCTTGTCTTTCTCAAGCGGGGAAGGAGAAAGCCGAAAACGAGCATTTCCGAGAACAAGGAGCTCTTCACGAGGCCAAGCGACAGCACCTGCGAGCGTCCCGTGCCCCAGAACGGCAGCAAGGCGTCCGGCTCGAAATGGGTCATCAGGCCTCCCATGAGCACGATGACGACGCTCGCCACGATCAGGCCAGCAGCCGACCAGCAGAAGCGGCCGATGGCTTCCAGTCCGGCATAGGCCACGACCGCAATCGGAATCAGCATGGCGATCATGATGATGTTCATCGGCGTTCGCGGCAAAATGTCGGAGGCCAGCAGCTCCGAGAACTCGCGAAGCACGAGAAACGTAATCGTAAAGAAAAAGGTGAAATAGACGAGATTCCATATCGTCCCCAGCCAAGGTCCCCATATCTCCTCCGTCGCCTCGATCAAGGTCGAGCCTCCCGAAGCATGGCGGAGAACCCCCCGGATCGACCACCAGGTGAGCGGGCACAGCATGGCGGCGATGAGGGCGATGATCCATGCCGCCGTCCCTCCTATTTCCGCCAGCGACCTCTGAAAAGGAAGAAAAATCTTGGCGATAATGAAGATGATCCCGATCGATGCCGTTTCGCGCACGCCGATACGATGCGTATTCAAGAGGATTCTCCTCCTTTGGCAGGGCCGGATTCCATGCTGTCGTTGCCGTTCTGCTCATCCGGAATTTTATTCATGTCCTTCGGATGAACCGAGATTGGCCGCTTCACCTGCTTCTGCAAAGGAGCCCGGATCAGCGTATCCCGGGTCGGCCGCCGCGGCGCCAGAGGAGACAGGCTCGGCACTCCGAAGCGGTTGCCCGCCATCCAATACGTCCACAGCATGATAGACAGCAGAATGACGCCGACCAGACCGAGGAAAGAGGCGCAGGCCAAATAAACGAATCTCAGGATGCGCGTCGTGAACTGCATGTTGTAATTCGGAATCGTATAGGAGGCAAGCGCCGTGGCCGAGGTGACAATGACGATGATGGGGCTGACGATATTCGCCTGAACCGCGGCTTGCCCAAGAATCAGCGCCCCGACGATTCCGATCGTTGGGCCGATCACGCTCGGGATGCGGACCCCGGCTTCCCGGATCAGCTCGAACATCGATTCCAGCAGGAACGCCTCCGCCGAGACGGGAAGCGGCACGGATTCGCGCGTGCCGGCAATGGCGAGAACGAGCGTCGTCGGAATCATTTCATGGTGGTAATTGGCAATGGCTACATAGAGGGAAGGCAGGTAAAGGGACATGAAGAAGCCGACACTGCGCACGATTCTCAGAAAGGTGCTGTAATGCCAGCGCAAATAGCTGTCCTCGGCGGTCTGCAGGAACAACGGAAATTGGGCCGGCACGATCAGGGCGAACGGAGAATTGTCCACCAGTATGCCGACAAAGCCATCGGCCAGCTGCGCCGCCACCCGGTCAGGTCTCTCCGTGCTGAGAATGCCGGGGTAAATGGAATTGGGATGGTCCTCGATCAGCTGCTCCACCATCCCGCTGTCGCCGATATAGTCGATGCGGATAGACGCGATGCGCCGCCGCACTTCATTGACGAGCTCCTCGTTGGCGATCGACTTCAAGTAGGCGAAGGAAATCCGCGTTCGCGAAAGGCTTCCGATCACTCCCGATTCGACGATGAGATCCGGGGTGCTCAGACGGCGGCGGATCAACGATATATTCGTACGGATGTCCTCCGTGAAGCCTACCTGGGAGCCAAGCACGACATTTTCCGTTTTTGGAGCCTCCAGCGCCCGCTTCTCCATGCCCTCGACATCCAGGATGCCCGCCGAGTCGACGCCGTCGATGATGACGACCGCCGAGCCGATGACGATGGCGTTCGCGATGTCTCCCATGAAGCAGGAGGATTCCATTTGTCCGTTCGTAAAAACGGAAGAGGCCATGTCCGAAATTTCCAGCCGGCTCTCATCCGGAAGGTCGGCTTCCAGCAGCGGCGTTATGACCGTCCGGCTCAGATGCTGCCATTCGATCAGGCTGTCGAGGTAGACGACGATGACCGGTCTCGAATGCTTGCCCAAAGAGATGGAATGGAAGATGAGTCCGCTGTTCTGCGGATAGGAAAAATGCTTCTTCAGCCACGAAATGTTCTCCTCCAGCTTATCTTGAAGCCGCAAAGGATTGCCTTCCCCGTCCAGCAGCGGCGGGACATGGGGAAGCGCGTCGATAACAGGCGTATTCTCGGCTCGAGCAGCGCCGTCCGCCTCCCAGTTTCCTAGAGAGAAGGATTCCGGAGGCTCCGTCGACAGATCTGCGACGACATATTTTTTAAGCTTGGCCCATCCCTTCATTTCGCTTCAACCCCTGGTTAGCAAGCCTTCATGAACTTGCCTGCATTATTTGGCCGACTGGATAAAGATAACATCTGCTTGAGAGGTTCATTTTATTCCCATCTTCCGGATAACCCAGGGGCGGCTGGAAACGGCAAGACCTGAAGCGGCACTCCTATGGCAATTGCAGAGCAGCCTATTCAATGCAAGCATGACAAGTTGCAGAGCAGCCTATTCAATGCAAGCATGGCAATTGCAGAGCAGCCTACTCAATACAAGCCCATGGCAAAAAAAGGCGGGACAAAAGCTGTCCGCCGGACTGGATGCCGAGCTGAGAAGCCGCAAAGGAGAGGTGAGCTTCAATGATGTCCTCGTCAACTATGCCGGGATCGGCCGGAGCGTTGCCATGGAGGAATTCCGGCCTGAGGACGGATCCGGCATGCATCGCCGCCTTCCCTGAATCCCCCGACAGCCGCCGGATTGCCGGCCGGCCCATCGGCGCGAGCGGCGGCTTTTCTATGTACGAGCACGGCAAAAAGCCGACCCGGTTGCTTGGGTCGGCTTGGTAGCCTGCCGGCATCTTAGCTGCCGCGGCTCGCGTGAAAGGGACAGCCGCTCCTGATTCCTGCCGTCTCGGCGAAGACAGGCCGCTGCGCGGCTCCGGAAGATTCAGGCGGAGCCGGGCGGGGAGCAGCACAGGCTGCGCGTGCCCATGCCGGAGGCTGATAATTCAGGCTTGGGCTGAAATCGTATTCCTGCATGGCGCTGTCATGCCATACCGCAGTAGCCGCCGGGGATACCGGCGGGATGAGCCAGCTCCAGCGCGCGGACACGTCTCTGCCCTGTTCCCGCTCCTGCTGCTGGAAGCGCATGAATTGATCCGCCGCCGTATGATGGTCCACGATGCTGACTCCGGCCCGCTTGAAGGAATGAAGGACAGCCAGGTTCAGCTCCACCAGCGCCCGGTCCTTCCACAGCGTCGTGTTGCTGCTGCGGTCGAGGCCGAGGGCGTCGGCAACGTCGGGAAGCCTGTCGTACCGGCCGGCGTCCGCGAAATTGCGGGCGCCGATCTCCGTTTCCATATACCAGCCGTTGAACGGAGCGGCCGGATAATGGATGCCGCCGATCTCCAGGCTCATGTCGGATATGACCGGCACGGCGTACCATCTGAGGCCGAGACGATCCAGGGCGGGCGTGTCGGGATGCCGGATCTCGACTTCCTGAATCAGATGAGGCGGAATCTCAACCAGCTTCGGCTCCCTGGCTCCGATGCCGATGACGAGCGGCAGCACGTCGTAGTCGCCTCCGGTTCCTTTCCACCCGAGCCGCAGGCATATGGACGTAAACTCATCGGATGCCGGATCGCCGCGGCGCGGCGAAGAGCCGTCCGGCGAAGGATAACCCGCATATCGGATGAGCTGGTGGTTCCAGATGGATATTTCTTCCGAGCCTTCCGAGCGGCTGCGGAAGATCGTCATGAGCGGCCGGATCCTGCCCCCCGCTCCCGCCTTCTCCAGATGCCGGAACAGGCATTCGGCCACCTCGTCCTCAGTGGATGCATGGCGGGCGTCGATGACTTCAAGGGAATTCCAGAACAAACGGCCGATGCAGCGGCTGTTGTTGCGCCAGGCCGCCTTTCCCCCGTAGGCCAGCTCACCGGGCGTGTGGACATAAGCGCCCGTCCGGCGAATCTCGGCGTCGACCTCCCGGATCCGCTCTTCCGCCTCTTCCGGCGGCTTGTCCATTTCCCCGTAATACCGGCGCAGAAACGATTCCGCCTGCCGGCACAAGGCATCGATGCCCTCCATGCTGCTCATGCTGTCTATTCCCCGCTTTCGGCCAGTCTGGCCAGAATTCTCCGCTTCCGGTACAGCATCTCCGCCGCTTCGGTCACGTCCTTGAGCATCCCCCGGTTCGTATAGGCGCCGAAAAAGATGCCGGCTACCGGTATCGCCTGGAGCAGCTTCTTCCAGCCCCAGTTGTCCCGGTAGACGCTGATGACCTCCCTCCATCCCTGGATGCGGGAAATCGCGGCTTGGGCCGCTTCCTCTCCGGCCGATGCCTGCTGATTGATCTCTTCCAGAATAGCACGTTTTCCGACAATATCCGAGGATGCGAATTGCATGACCTTGACCGTGAAGATCCGCTCTTCCTTGAGCGTCGGATCAAAACCGTACGACAGGCCGATTTCCTGAATCGCCTTGAGCGAAAGGCCGAGCACGGCCGGAATATCCACGGCGAGCGTGAAGATGCCTCCGATGCCCGTCGTCGCGCCCTGCGCCGTCGCGAACAAAGTACGCTCGCCGGCAAGCTTTCGGGCAGCCTCGTCCATGACCGCCAGCGAATAGGGGCCCGACTCCGGTCCCCCGCGCTTCGCATTGGATGCGGCCAGCAGCTGCCCGACCTTGCGGCCCGCGACCAGATACTTTCCGCCGTTCTGTATATATCCGCCAAGCTCGTCCAGCGCAACGCCCAGCTTCTCATGAACGATCCTGGGAGTGATCTTGTCGAGCATCTTGAACGGCAGCCGCGACAGCCGATCCCAAATCATCAGATTTTTTTGATCCTTTTCCCATTTCTCGACTTCAGCCAAGGCCGATTTCAATTGCGCAGCCGTCTCCAGGCCGCCTCCCGCATGAATGGACATCAGAGCCAATCCTCCTTATGTGCAACGCTTGCCTGTTGCGGACGGATCACCGGCGGACATGCCGGAGCGTCCCGCTCTCCCACCTACGGGGAAGGCGCCATCCAGGTTGCGGTTATGCATTGTTTACCCGGAAACGGGGAGAGCAATCCCTGAGGCAAGACGGAGAGCCAAAAAGCCGGGCCTGTCGGCCTGCGGATGGCAAGCAGAAGGCGCGGCTGTTCGGGCAAGCGGGCTGAAGCCGGGCCTGGCAAGGGCCCGGCGGGGCAACGGAGGAGCCTTGGGCCGGCAGCCCGGTCCGCCTGCCCTGATACAGAGCTGTGGCTTGGCAAGGACCCGGCGGGGCGACGGAGGAGCCTTAGGCCAGCAGTCCGGTCAGCCTGCCCTGATACAGAACCCGCAGTCGGTGCAGAGCCCTCGTGCAGCCTACATACAGAAGCTTCGCGTCGGTCGGGCCGTACGCCGCTTCGCCCGCATCGGCGATGAGCACCGCATCGAACTCAAGCCCTTTGGACAGATAGACCGGCACGACCGTGAGGCCGCCGCCGTACGCCGGCTGGCGGGAATGGACGAGCGCCGCATCGAGGCCTGCCTCCGTGAGGATCCGGTGGATACCCGCGCATTCGGCCTCTGTCCTTCCGATGACGGCGATCGTCTGGAACCATTTCTCCTCTTGCCACTCCCGCACCGTGTCTGCGAGCCGCCCGGCCCAGTCCCCGCCGCCGCAGGCCAGCTCCTCGACCGGATCGCCGCTGCGGAACACCGGAACGGCAGGTTTTACTTCACCCGACATGCCGGCGAGCACGCGGTTGGCGAAGTCGATGATTTCCATCGTGGAGCGGTAGCTTCGGTCCAGCTCGTAATAACCGGTCTGCTCGGGAGCGAACAAATCCCGAAGCTGGCTCCAGCTATTGATTCCCGCGTAAGCGTGAATGCCTTGCTGCAAGTCGCCGAGCACCGTCATCGACGGCTGGCGCTGGCACAGCTTGAGCGCTTCGATCTGGAACGGAGAGTAGTCCTGCGCTTCGTCGATGACGATATGGTCGTAATGCGGCAGGCCGAGTCCGTGCAGGCGGATGTGAAGATAGACGAGCGGAGCGAGATCCTCCTGCTCCGCCTCTCCGGCTTTGATCCGCTGCGCGGTCGCCTTGGCCAGCGCCTTCGGCAGCGCGCCGGAGGCAGACTTGCCGTCCAGCAGCGCCCGGTATAGGGCAGGCGCGGTATAGGACGGTATTTTCTTGTTGAAGGAAGCCAGCTTCGCGAGCGCTTTGGAGCGGATCTTCTTGTCCGTCACGCCGCGGCTCTTGAGCTCGCCTTCCAGCCAGCGGCTGATCCGGCTTGCAAGCCGGTCGCGCCGGCGCATGATCGATTCCTCGCCGTAATCGGTATGGAACCATTCGCTCATCTGCTCAGGCTTCAGGCGGAAGCCGGGCAGCGGCTCGAAGGGTTCCGTCGGCACCATGCCCTCTTCCAGCTCGCCGAGCTTCGCCTCAAGCGCGTCCTTGAAGGCAAGGCTCCCCTTCAGCAAGCCGGAAGCCTCCTGCCATTCCTCGGCTGTGTGAGTGCGTTCGAACCAGTATTCCATCGTATCCGCAGGCGAGCGCAGCGACACCTCGTTCTGCAGCAGCTCGATCGCCCATTCGGAGAACGTCGTCTGGACGATATCGCCGACGCCGAGCTCGGGCAGCACGCCCGAAATGTAATCCAGGAACATCCGGTTGGGGGCGAAGATGATCATCCGTTCCGAGCGGATGCGCCCGGCGTATTGATAGAGCAGGAAGGCGAGGCGATGCAAAGCCACCGTCGTTTTTCCCGAACCGGCCACGCCCTGGATGAACAAGGCGAGATTTTTGTCCGCGCGGATGATCTTGTCCTGCTCCTGCTGGATCGTCGAGACGATGTCGCGGAGCTTGTTGTCCTTGCTCTCGCCGAGCCGGTAGAGCAGAAACTCATCCGTGACGGCATCGTCCTCCTGGCCGCGCACGAAGCTGTCGACCAGCCTCAGCAGCTCCTCCCGGCGCACCATCAGGTTGCGCTTGAGATGGACGGTGCCTTCGATTTCCCCGTCCGGGGAGACATAATTGACCGGGGCTTCCCCCCCGCTGAACGAATAGAACAGGCTCGCTACCGGAGCGCGCCAATCGATGACGAGCAGCTCGTCCGAGCCCGAACGGGCCACTCCGGCCTTGCCGATGTAGAGAGGGCTGGGATCCGCCTTGCCTTCCTCCTGGAAGTCGATCCTTCCGAAGTAGGCTTCCTTGCGCGCCAGCTCCAGCCTTCTCTCCCGTTCCTCTCTCTGCAGGTCGAGCATCTGCTCGGTGAAATCGTCGCCGGTATAGCGGGGGCCGATGCCCCGCAGCTGGACTTCGATGTCCTTAACGGCACTTGCGAGCCGTGTTTCTTCCTCTTGATAGGCACTTTGAGCACTCATGCCAGTTACCTCCTAAGGGTGGGTTTTTGGAAAAAGCGAAAGGTAACTATAGCACAGAAGACAATCTGGCAGCAATCGGAAATGTGGCGCCGCTTTCATTTTCTGCGAGACGAAATAAAAAAATCCGGGCCGCAAGCCCGGAACAAGTGCGGCTAGATCATTTTCAATACCGCATACACCCATATGGCATCAATGACGATGAGCAGGGGAATTCCGAACCGGAAGGAATTATGGAGCGTCTTATGCCTCCACTTCTTCATGCCCGCCCATGCGCCGGGCGCGCCTCCCAGCAGGCTGACGGCGAACAGCCTCTTCTCGGGGATGCGCCGCCGCCCCGCTCTAGCGGCCGCCTTGTCGATGCCGAACATGGCGAAAGCCAGGACGTTGGCCGCCAGCAGATAGATGGCCAGGAATGCCTTCGTCAAATGGATTCACTCCTTCCAGTATTCCTTTTGAAAGCTTCGGCAGCGAAGCCGCCTGTGCCGAATTGAATACAGACCGCGATCATGCCGCTATGAAGAGCAGATCAGGCCAACCGACAAGGAACGCAGCGTTCAGGTGCCTCTAGGCTTGGCGCGGCTGGTCGCCTGCGCCTGCAGCGGATCTTCGGGCCAGTAATGCTTCGGATAGCGCACCTTGAGCTCCTTGCGCACTTCGAAGTAGGCCGATGTCCAGAAGCTCTCCAGATCGCGGGTGACCTGCACGGGCCGCTGTGCCGGAGACAGAAGATGCAGGACGATCGGCAGCCGTCCGCCGCCGACCTTCGGAGACTGCTTCATGCCGAACAGCTCCTGGAGCCGGACCGCGAGGAAGGGAGCCTCAGGATCGCTGTAGTCGACCGGTATTCGGGAACCGCTCGGCACGGCGAGATGCGTCGGGGCATAATCGTCGAGCTGGCGGCGCCGCTCCCAGCCGAGCAGCGCGTCTAGAGCTGCCGTCAGCTCCAGCTTCTGCAGCCCGGCCGCGCTGCGGATGCCGACCGCATAAGGCGCGAGCCAATGCTCCAGGCTTGCGAGCAGCGCCTCGTCGGAGGCATCCGGCCAGTCCGGACGCATCGCATGCATCAGCCTCATGCGGGCTTGCAGCTGCCTGGAGGCGCGGTTCCACGGAAGGATGCGCAGGCCCAGCTTGCGGATTCCGTCCATCAGCGCGGCTGACACCATGGCGGGATCGGGCTGCTGAAGCTGCGCCTCGCGGACCGTGATCGCGCCGAGCTTCAGCTTCTTGCGGCTGCGGACGGCTTGCGCTCCATCGTCCCAGACGACCAGCTCCTCGGTTTGGAAAAGCTCCGGCAAATGCGTTTCCAGCTCCTCGAGCTCGACGGAAGCAGCCAGGTCGATCCGGCCCTCCGTGCCGGAGTCGTCCAGCTCGCAGACGACGAGATAGCCGCATTGCGAGAGCGGCTGCGGATTCGGCAGCGCCGCCCCCCGGCCGCCGGACATCAGAAAGCGGCCGTCCGGCCTCCGCTGCGCGATGCGGTCGGGATACGCCAGCGCGAGCAGCAGGCCGCCCGGCGCTTCCGCCGCAGCGAAGC